>JAKISG010000005.1 GCA_021648755.1 Flavobacteriaceae bacterium
GTTGAGTTTTGGCACGAAGACGGAACAATATATGAAACCAATAAAACTTTTAAAGAATATATCCGAGAGCAGATGTTAATTGGAGAGAATGGACAAGATGAAAGAGAATAAAACTGGCTACAACAAATGTAATTTTTTTCTTATCTTTATGAAAATTAAATGTCTATTAATATGGAAAGAAAAATTAAATTATTACATGTAGGGTCAATGATAACATTAAAAATATTGCAAAGTTATTTAGATAATAAAAAAATAGAAAATATGATTAAAAATATTTTTGCATCTAATATTACTGTAGGCATAGGTAAAAGTTATTCATCTGATGAATTATACGTTTTTGAAAAAGATTTTGAAGAGGCAAAAAACATATTAGATTTATTTTTAAATGAAAAATAAAAATAATTCAAAAAAGCATTTTTATTTAAGAATATAAAATATATTTGCAATCTTAAAAATGGCCTCGTGGCGCAACTGAATAGCGCACTTGATTACGGCTCAAGAGGTTACTGGTTTGAATCCAGTCGAGGTCACTAAATCTAAATGCAACTTACTAATTATTAGTTTGTTGCATTTTTTTATTAATTAATTTAGTCCGAAAATATGCTAATTTTTAACTATTTCATTTAAAAATTTATAGCATCGTTAAAAACTTTGATTGTTTTTAAAAAAAACTTACCTTTTTTAAACCTTTTGTTTTTGAGTTTGATTTGTTCTAAAGTTAGTACTTGTAAATATGTAATTGTATTTTAGAACTAAAAAAAATAACCCTCTACAATAATATGTAGAGGGAGCACAAAAATAGAGGGATTTTCATACCTTTAAATTAAAATAGTTTTATTAGAACTATTTGAAATGTTAATTAAACTTGCTTTTATTTTCAAAAAAATATTATTGTTTATTCAATATATTGTTGATATATTGCTGATAGTTTGACATTGCAAAGTAAATATAAATATATTGAATAGTTATACTTTTTTTTAAATATTTTTATGACAGCCAAAGAAAAAATAATTAAGTACCTTAAAATCAAAAAAATAAGTCAAGATAAATTTTCAAGAACCTGTGATATTTCTAGTGGGTTTTTGAGACAAGGAAAGTCTTTTAAGATTGATTTAGTAACAAAAATACGTGAAAATTATCCTGATTTAAATCTAAACTATATTCTTTTTAATGAAGGTGATTTAGTTGCTGAAGAGGAAAGTGAGTTAAATTTTGCAAGAGAAGAAAGTAGTTTTTATGAAAATATTTATAAGAAAGATTTATTAGAGTTACAAAAAAAGCATATTAAGTTACACGAAAATTTAGTTAAGGCACTTAATAAAATTAAAAAATTGAAGTCTAAAAAGTCTAAAAAATAGACATGTTGTTTGTGCTATTCAAAAATGATAGTGCTTTGTGGCTTCTATTATAAAATAATATTCGCCCAATCTTGAAGATAAAACAGACACACAATAGTGCTTGTTTTGTTTGGCTTCTTTTTCTAAAGCGCGAGATCTTATTTTATTAAGATATCCAGTATATTTGATAACTACAATATTGAACGCCTCTAGAGTGACGGATAAACCCTTACGTAAAGCCACTTTTAAAGCTCTTAAAGCTTCCAATATCCAAACTTTATTAATAATCCAGTAGAAGAAAAGCCTTTTATCAGGTTATTGTTATGAAAATGATGATACGAATTGGTTCTACATGATTTTTTTTGGGTTTAATCAACAGGTTGTTTATTCTTAAAATATCAAATAATTTATGTTACATATAAACTAAGCGATTCCATTTATTGAATAATAAGATGCAAACCAAATAATAACCGAAGAAATAGTGATGCCAATTGCATTTGCTAAAAAAGCTTTTTTTCGTTCAATTTTAAACATATATGTTGCTATACTACCTGCATAAACACCAGTTCCTGGTAAAGGTATCATTACAAATAATAAAATACCCCAAAAACCATGTTTTTTTATTTTTTTACCCGATCCCGCTTTTGCTCTTCTTGCAATCCATAATGCTATTTTTTTATAAAAATACCATTTTAATAAATGCTTGTTAATTTTGTCTAAAAAAAACATCATAAACGGAAAAACCAAAATATTTGTAACCACAGCAAGTATAAATACAAAATAAATATTTAAGTTTTGATGCATTCCATAAGGAATACCAACCTTGGCTTCACCTAATGGCGAAAAACTCCATAATATTGTAAAAATAATCTCTTTAATCAAAATTAATTTTTTTTAGAAAAACAAAAATACAACTGTAAAATAAATATTCTAGTATAAAGAACTAAAATGTTGTTAAATTAATGTTTATTGCGCTTATTATAATTTTTATCACCTCTAGTCTTTGGTTTTTTATATTTTTTAGCTAATTCTCTTCGATAAGACCCCCCTTGGTTCGTTTTAGAGTTTTTAATACTTTTTTGATGAAAAGCAGTACCTTTTTCAAAATCAATTTTTTTATGTGGGTTGTTTATTTCAACTTCAATTGGTTGCTCCTCTCTTGTTAGTTTTTTTGATAATTCAACATCGCTTGGAAATTTTAATTTTAGAATTTCATAATTCATCAATTCTTCTATTCGTTCTTTAGCACTTTGCTCCTGTTCCGTTGAAAATAAAATTGTTTTTCCCTCATGTTTTGCCCTACCAGTTCTACCAATTCTATGCATGTAATTTTCAGGAAAATTTGGTGTATCAAAATTAATTACATGACTAATTTCTTCTAAATCTAAACCGCGAGCCATAATATCTGTTGCCACTAAAATTCTATTTTTACCATCTTCAAATTGTTTTATAGATCTAATTCTATAATTTTGTGTTTTATTTGAGTGGATTACACAAACTTCATTGCCAAAGTCTTCTTCTAATTCTGCAAATAATAAATCTGCACTTTTTTTAGTAGCAATAAAAACTAAAACTTTATTAAATAATTCTTTATCTATTATTAGATAACGTAATAAATTAATTTTTGTATAAAAGTTAGTCACATCATAACAGGTTTGAGAGATATTATCTAATGGTGTCCCACTAACTGCAATCGATATTTTTGTAGGCGACTTAAAGTAATCGTTTATCAATGCATCTACATCATCTGTCATTGTAGCCGAAAACATAATATTTTGTCTTCTGTTTGGTAAAATTTCAAAAATATTTAATAACTGAAATCGAAACCCTAAATCTAACATAACATCAACCTCATCAATCACCAATTTTTTAATATCTTTTGTCTTTAGTACTTGACTTAAAACTAAATCATAAAACCTACCTGGAGTTCCTACAATAATATCTGTACCATTTAAAATTGCTTTTTTTTGTGTATTTATATTTGTACCACCATAAACGCCCATAACACGAATATTTATATAAGCAGTTAACTTTTTAATTGCTGCGACTACTTGTAAAACCAATTCGCGTGTAGGTACAAAAACCAATATTCTTGGTGTTAACTGCTCTGTGTATTTTAAATCCCGAATAATAGGCAGCATGTAAGCAAGTGTCTTACCTGTACCTGTTTGGGCAATACCAACCATATCTTTTCCCGAAAGTATTACTGAAAATGATTGTTCTTGAATTGGTGTTGGTTTTATAAAACCTAAATCGTTTAAAGCGTTTAATTGTTGTTTAGATATATTTAAGTCTTCAAAAGTTAGCATTTATTTTATTTTTTTACAAAGATACTACTTATAACTTAAGGTTTATACTTCAAATAATTTTAGTTATACTAACTTAATCTAAGGCAAATTTCCGTAATTTTACAGAAATAAACTTCTATAACTTTAGAAAAAACATATAATGACTAAAAAAGAACGAGTGCTATTTATAATCCATAAATTAGAAGAATTATACCCTAAAACGCCAATACCTTTAAATCATAATGACGCCTATACGCTATTAATTGCTGTCTTATTATCTGCACGATGTACAGATGCACGTGTAAATACGGTTACTCCTACTTTGTTTGCTCTTGCAGATAACCCATACGATATGGTTAAACTTACTGTTGAAGATATCAAAGCAATCATTAGACCTTGTGGATTATCGCCAATGAAATCAAAAGGCATTTATGGTTTATCAAAAATGATTATTGAAAAGCATCAAGGTAAAGTTCCAAATAATTTTACTGATTTAGAAGCATTTCCTAGCGTTGGTCATAAAACAGCAAGCGTGGTAATGAGTCAAGCATTTGGTGTTCCTGCATTTCCTGTAGACACACATATTCACCGGTTAATGTATCGTTGGAACTTATCTAATGGTAAAAATGTAGTTCAGACTGAAAAAGATGCAAAACGACTTTTTCCGAAAGAGTTATGGAATAAATTACACTTACAAATTATTTATTACGGAAGAGAATACTCGCCTGCACGTGGTTTCAATATTGAAAAAGATATTATTACCAAAACTATCGGAAGAAAAATGTAACCTTAAATCCACAAAAATTTTTCTAATAAAAATTCTTATGAATTTAAAATAATTTATTTGTAAAATGTTAATTAATTAGTATCTTTCTTTTCATCTTTAGATGCTTTATTCCAAATTTTTATTTCATCTTCTGCTGTAACTCCTTCTAAAATTTCAACGTTTACACCATCTGACACTCCTAGTTTTAAATCTTTACGTGTAAACTCTTGATCTCCTGTTTTAATATCTACATATGGTTTATCTGTTTTTTTATCAAACCTTAACAGTGCTTCTCTTATGGATAAAACGGAATCTCTTTTTTCTAAAATAATATTAGCATTTGCGCTATAACCTGCACGGATAAAATATTTTTCATCTAAAGTAACATCTGCTTTTATTTTAAATTGAACTGCACCTTGTTCAATATTTCCTTTTGGAGCAATAAATGTTAAAATTGCAGGAAATTTATTATCTTGAATCGCACCAAGTGAAACATCTATAGTGGTACCTTTAATCAGTTTTCCGACTTCAGCTTCATCAACCTTACCTTCAAAAATCATTTTGTTCATATCAGCAATAATTGCAATGGTTGTACCTGCATTAAATGTATTGCTCTCTATTACTTGATTCCCTTTTCTTACTGGTATTTCTAAAATAGTACCTTTTATAGTTGCTCTAATATTCGTATTCGCTACTTTACCAGAACCTAAAGTTGACCCTTTTTTAATTATTTGTTGGTTATTTATAGCAATCTCATAATCTTGACTTGCTGTATTATATGTTAATTCACTAGATTCAAACTCTGTTTTTGCAACAACACCTTTATCAAATAATGCCTTTGTTCTATCAAAAGAAACCTTTGCATTATCTTTTCTTAATTTTGCTGTTTTTGTATCACCACTTGCCGTATTTAATGCCTGTACATTTGGTACAACTCTAATTTTTGCAATCAAATCACCTACTTTAACTTGCTGCCCTTCTTTTACAAATATTTTATCAATTATACCAGAAACTTGAGGCTTAATCTCTACTTCTTCTAACGGAATAACTGTACCTGTTGCAACAGATTTACGCACAATATTGGTCTTAAATGCTTTTTCTGTTTCGTATTCTATAACCGATTTATTATTTTTTTTACCAAACCAAATCAATACTGCAATTAAAGCCAATGCTAGGATTATAAAAAATATTGTTTTCTTCATTTTATCTTATTTTTAGTTGATTGATTATTTTACGCTTATTATATTTAATAATTTTTATATTTTTTTACTCTACATCATCATTATTCATCGCTCAAAGCTTCTATTGGTTTGATACTTGTTGCTATACTTGCAGGGATTAACCCTACTAAAGTTCCTAAAGTCACTAGCATTACATAAGCGAACATAACAACTGGTATATTTACTGTTGGGTTTGTTAAAGTTGCATTATCTCCATGACCCGCAAATGTATCAATTAACATTAATACCAACCCTCCAAAGATAATACCTAATGAGCCTGCAATAGTTGTTAAAAAAACAGATTCTAATACAATTTGCCTTTTAATTTCTATTGGTCTAGCACCTATCGCTCTACGTATTCCTATTTCTTTGGTTCTTTCTTTTACCGTAATTAATAATATGTTACCTATTGCAAAGACACCTGCTATTAAAGTTGCAATACCTACAAACCATGTTAAAAATTGCATACCTATTAAGAAGCCCGTAATTTTCTTAATTTCATTGCCTAAATTAAAACTACCAAAAGCTCTAGAGTCATCTGGATGTACTTTATGTATTGTTTTTAAAAGTAATTTAATATCTGCTTCTATTTGTATAATATTAAACTCTGATTTACCAGTTATCATCATCCAACCTATATTATCACCCATATTATAGGTTTGTTGAAAAGTTGTAAATGGTATATGCACATCACCATTTGGTCCGCCACTACCAAATTTTTCTTCATACATACCTACTACTTGATAACTAATATTATTGATTTTTATATATTGACCTATGGGGTTTTCATCTTCTTCAAATAATTGTTTATATAAATCGCTTTTAATGACACATACTTTTTTTCTATCTAAAATATCATTTTGATTGATAAATCGTCCATAAACCATATTTTTTTTTTGCACTTCGTTTAAAGTAGGGTAATCTCCATATATCCCCGAACTAACCACTTTTAAACCTCTAACAATTTGGCTATCTGTTAGGTTTCTAGGTACTACTTTTTCGATACCTTTTATATTTTTAGTAATTGCATAAACATCTGCTTGTTTTAACTGGACATTTCTTCCTTTTTGATACCCTTTAAAAGCCTTACCTGTCTGTTGTGACCATACAAAAACAGAGTTAGTAGCAAAATTTCCAAAAATTTTATTAAAATTGTTTTCAACACCTCTTGCTGCTCCTAATAAGACTACTAACAAAAAAATCCCCCACATTACACCAATAATAGTAATTGCTGTACGTAGTTTGTTTTTACGAATGCTTCCGTAAATTTCTTGCCAAGTATCTCTATCGAATATAAATTTAAACATAACTAATCTGCATTTAATGCTTCAATTGGTTTTATTCTTGCGGCTCTTTTGGCAGGAACATAACCTGCTAATGTTCCTGCTATTATTAAAACTATAGTTGCCCCTATAACAACACTTTTACTAACAGATGGGTCTTTAATAAAATAATCTTTAAGTACTGGTCCGTACCATTTTAAAATACCTATACCTAGCATTAAACCTACATAACCAGCTATTGTTGTTATTAAAACAGATTCTTGTAAAATCATGCCAATAATCGCTTTAGGTTTTGCTCCTAAGGCTTTTCTAATACCTAGTTCTTTTGTTCTTTCCTTTACTACAAAAATCATAATATTACTTATACCAATAATACCTGCAATCAATGTTCCAAAGCCAATAAATAATATAATTACATTTAAAACACTCATAAATTTATTGACATCTTTTTTATCTTTTGCAACATTATGTACTCTAATTGCTGCTTGATCTTTTGGAGAAATAATATGTTTCTTTTTTAATTCTTTTTTTATATCATTACTAAAATTTAATGCTTGATCTACATTCATTTTAGGGTTGTAAGTCATAACTATTTGGTCTAAATAATCGTTATTACCATATATTGCTTGTGCTGTAGTAACGGGCATATAAATTAATCGTTCTTCCCTATCTCCTCCAACATCACTAAATACACCAATTACGGTATAATTGATATCATTTAGATTTAATTGCTTATTTAAAGCAGTATGATTCCCAAATAAATCTTTTTCAACTAGCCTACCAATAACAACTACTTTTACTTTTTTTTGTAAATCAAAATTATTTAAAAACCTACCTTTATCTACTACTGTTTTTTCTGTAAATTGGTGGTCTGGGTGTACTGCTCTTACGGTATAAGTACTTTGCTCCCCTTTATAAATTGCTCGTACTTGTTTATAAACTCTTGCTGTTATATATTCAATTTTTTTATCGTATTTATCAATTAAAAACTTAAAATCATCATTTTTAAATTGAATCTTTCTATCAATTTGATTACCTTTATATGCTTTTGAAGTTTTACCACTACGTATAAATATGGCATTCACAGCATCATCGGCAAATTGACTTTTAAAATTATTTTGCAAACCGTTACCTATACCAAATAGTAATGTAAATAATAAGATTGCAAAAGCTACTGTAAAACCAGTTAAAATAGTTCTCAGTTTATTTTTGCTCATGGCTTGAAAAATTTCTCTCCAACGATCTAAATCAAACATTTTATTTATTTTTTGTTAATTCGTCACTTATGATTATACCATCTTTTAGACGTACAATACGCTGTGTTTGAGCGGCAATTTCTTCTTCATGGGTGATCACAAAAACGGTCATACCTTCCTTATTTATCTCTTTTAATAAATTCATTACTGAATCTGATGTTACGGAGTCTAATGCTCCTGTTGGTTCATCAGCTAAAATAACTTTGGGTTTTGCAACTAATGCTCTTGCAATAGCAACTCGTTGTTTTTGACCTCCAGATAATTCATTTGGGTGATGACTAGCCCAATCTTTTAACCCCACTTTTTCTAAATACTCTAAAGCTATTTTTTGACGTTCTTTTCTTTTAACACCTTGATAGTACAGTGGTAGTGCAACATTTTCTAATGCTGTTTTATACGATATTAAATTAAAGGACTGAAACACAAACCCTAAAAACTTGTTACGTAAAACTGCTGCTTTACTTTCATTTAATTTTTGAATTTTTTGTCCATTTAAAAAATAATTACCCTCGTCATGGTGATCTAATAAACCAACGATATTTAATAAGGTAGATTTTCCTGAACCTGACGAGCCCATAATCGAAACAAATTCGCCTTCTTTTATATGTAAATCAATTCCTTTTAATACATGTAAAAAATCTTTTTTACCTATTGGATACGATTTATGTAATTTTTCAAATTTTATCATCTTATTATACTTTACATTTTATGTAAATTTGCATTAACGAATAACAAAAATAAACCTATCGTACTATTTGATAATGTCTGTTCAATTTATAAAAAGATAAAAAGAACAAATTTCTATTTACATCTTTTCAATCAGACGCAACAAAAAAATTTTGTTACATAAAAATAGTGAAAAAATAATTAATAGCGAATTAAATGCTATCTTAATTTGAGTTTGGACAAAAAAAATTGTATGATGCTAAAAAGAATATTTAGATCGGTTTCTATGAAGAATATTTTTTATAATATCATTTTCCTTAAACATCTTTATAACTTGCAAGCTTTTGTTACGAAAAGGTTTAAATTGTAGTGTTATAAGAATCTAAAAAACCTTACGAAAATATATCGTAAGGTTTTATTTTTTAAAAAAATAAAAATTTATTTTTTAATTAATTTTTTTACTGTTTTACCGTTATCTGAATTTAATTCAACAAAATACATACCAGATGACAAGTTAGTAACACTAATCATTTTTTCGCCAATTAAATTATTTAAATCATGCTGTGCAATTAAACGACCATTAACATCATATATAGATGCTGTATTTAATGCAATTGCGCTACGGTTATTAACTGTAAATTCTTGATCTACAGTAGTTGGATATACACTTACTGAAGATGATAAAATACTGTCATCTACTGAAGCAGAAACTTCAGCTTCAACTTTAATATTATCTATAACAACTCCATATCTATCATTTGAGTCATTATTAAATGCTAAATAAACAATGTCTCCTGCATATGCGCTTAAATCAACTGTGTGTGTAGTAGGAGTTGCATTACTTTCAAGAGATACATCTAATAAATCTGTTGTGAAATCTGCCATAGCATCTCCTGTATTAGATATTTTTACAACATAATCTTCAGAAAAAGAAGGGTTTCCTGCAATAGAAACAGCATCCCATTTTAACTCAATTAAACCAGATGCATTTGTTAAATCAATAGCTGGAGAAATTGCCCAATCATCAGATTGACCTATAGGCGCATACCAAGAATGTGAACCAATAACATTTCCAGAAATATTTAATTGATCAAAACCATCAACTGTTATATTTGGTTCAACTTGATCAATAAAATTTAATAAAGCCCAACCCTGAGTGTTAACTGCTTGAGAAAATTCATTTTCATGAGGTACTTGACCATCAACATCAATAGTAGTCCATGCATCAAAACCTAAGCCAGAACCATCAAAGTCATCTTCAAAAACTGTAACTTGTGCTGTTAAAGAAATAGTTGCAAAAGCAACAAATAAAAGTAATAATTTTTTCATAATGTAAAATTTTAAAGTTAATATATAGTTTAAAACACAAATATACAATATTATTTTAAATCTTAAAAATAATTTTTTAGGTTTTTTTAGAGTTTAAAATTTTATCGTAAGAATTTATACTGTTTTTAACAGTTCGCTTTTACACCATACTAAATTTTAGTTTTATAACTCATATGAACTATATATCTCCTTTATAAGAATCATCCCAATTTTTTATGTGTGGTTTTCCTAATTTTCCTAAAGATTTTGCTACAATCATTGCAACTGTTGCATCACCAGTAACATTTACAGCAGTTCTACACATATCTAAAGGCCTATCTACAGCAAAGATAAGAGCCAAAGCAATGGGCAACATATCTGACGGAAAACCGATGGCATCTAAAACAATAACTAACATTACCATACCTGCACCTGGCACTGCAGCAGAACCAATAGAGGCTAATAATGCGGTTACAATAATAATTAATTGATTGCTGAATACCAAGCCTTCTGGCCACAAAACTTGCATACAAAAAACCGCAGCAACTGCTTGGTATAAACTTGTTCCGTCCATATTTATAGTTGCTCCAACTGGTAATACGAAACTACTTACTTCTTTATCTACACCTATATGTTCTTCTACACGCTCCATTGTGACAGGTAGAGTTGCAGCACTAGAACTTGTAGAAAAGGCTAATAATTGTGCTGGAGAAATTTGTTTTAAAAACCAAAAAGGGGATCTTTTTGTATAAATTGAAACCAAACTAAGGTAAAATATAATCATTAATAGTAGACCTACAACCACCACCAATGCATATTTTAATAACGCTAGTAAAATACTGGCATCTTCGGAATTAACAATTACTGTTGCCAATAAGGCAAAGACAGCATAGGGTGCGGTTAGCATAATTAAATCGACCATTTTTAAGACTACTTCATTTAAAGAATCAAAAAAATCTTTAAGTGGTTTTGCTAGTTTTTCTTCAATTAACAATAAACTAATCCCTATTAAAATAGTAAAGAAAATGACCTGTAACATTAATTTATTTTCGCTCATTGCTTTAAAAGCATTATCGGGTACCATATCTACAATAAACTGTAAATTACTTTTTTTCTTACTTTCTTTAAAAGTAGCCATTTTTTCATTAATACTTTCATTGTCAGCATATTTATTTTTTAATTTAATAATAGTTTCTTGCGATATACCTTTACCTGGTTTTATGGTGTTTACTAAACTTAAACCAATTGTAATTGCAAAAACTGTAGTCGTTACATAAACCAAAACAGTTCTTAATCCCATTTTTCTAAACTTAGAAATATCTTTTAAATCCGAAATTCCTTTTATTAATGAGGCAACAATTAATGGTACGGCAATTAATTTTAGCATTTTCACAAAAATAGTTCCTAAAGGTGTTATCCAATGAAACATAAAGTCATTTCCTCCAACCCAATTATTCATTAAAACTCCAAAAAGGATACCTGAAACCATGCCTATTAATATTTGCCAATGTAATGCTAAATTCTTCATATAAAATAAGTGTGTTTTTAAAAATGGAAAGATATAAAAATTAAAAGTTATATAAAATTTTCTTCTATCTAAATTTTGAGGGTTTTATAATTAAATGTAAATTGCACTTTATTAATTATTTAAAAACATAAAAAAATGGGAATATTAGATTTATTAGGAGGACCGATGGGAAAAATGCTTATAAATGGGGCAAGTAAACAATTAGGCTTAGGCAAAAGTAAAACACAAAACGCATTAAGCGCTGCAATGCCCCTTATTCTAGGTGCAATGAAAAATAATGCTTCTACAACCGAAGGTGCAACAGGCTTATTAAGTGCTCTTAATAATAACAAGCATGATGGTGGTATTATGGATAAATTAGGAGGTATTTTAGGTGGTAACTCTATTGATAAAGATGTAATGGATGATGGTGCTGGTATTTTAGGTCATGTGTTTGGTGGTAAAGAACAAAATGTTGCTAGTGCTGTTAGTAAGTCAAGCGGTATTGATTTAGGTAGTGCAATGAATATTTTAAAAGTTGCTGGACCATTTTTAATGGGTGCTTTAGGTAAACAATCTCGTGCTCAAGGTGTTTCTGACCAAAGCGGGTTAGGAAGTATGCTTGGCGGAATGCTTGGTGGTGGACAAAAAAAGCAACAAAGTTTGGTTAATAGACTTTTAGATGCCGATGGTGATGGTAGTATTATTGATGATGTTGCTGGAATGCTGATGGGCGGAAAAAAGAAACGCGGGCTAGGTGGTGTTTTAAGAGGTCTTTTTAGTAAATAGATTATTGAAAGAATGCCATTTTTGTCTATAAAAACGATGAGTCAAATGGCATTCTTTTATTGTTGTTTTTTATTCTTTTGTCGATATTTTTAAACTCAAAGTTCAGTTATCTTTGTAGCAGATGAATAAATTAAAAAAACATTGGGGAATTAATTCAAACACACAAGCAGTTATCATCTTGCTTGTCTTTGCAGTTAATGGCACTTTATCTGCATTATTAAGTCGTTTTTTATTAAAAACGTTGCAAGTAAATAAAGCTAATTTTTCTAATCTCATTTACTATATTTTTTCTTTTCTATTCTTAACTTTAGTTTATTTTTTATTACTATCTATTACAAGTAGAGTTTTTGGTCAAGGTGATTTTTTTAGAAATTTTGCTAAAAAATCACTAAAGCATGTTGGCTTACATCATTTTATTCTTTAAACTTAAATTCGCAAGAGTATTTTTTGATATCATCTAATATGAAAGCAAAATAATTATTTTTCTTTCAATACTTAAAAATTTTTAACAAGTTAATTAACTATTGTAGTTATTAATTTACCTACCTTTGTACTAAATTTTTTAAAAATGTTTAAACTTATATTACTTTCTACTGTTTTATTAGGTATTGGCGTATTAGGCATTGCCCTAAAAATTTGGGCAACAAAAGACGGGAAATTTGACGGTACTTGCGCAGGTAAAAATATACGAATGAAACAAGAAGGTATTATCTGTGGTTGCGGAAAACAAGAGAGTTGTTCTACAAACCTTGATTCTAAAATAACTGCCTAAAATTTGTTTGAATTTTTATACACTACATTTGTTGTTACCATAGTTATTCAACTTGCATATTATAGCATCCTTTTTAGTAAATTTTCCTTTTTAAGTACACCTAAAATAAATTATAAAAACCTACCTGTTTCTATAATTATTTGTGCAAAAAATGAAGCTAAAAACCTAAAACAAAACTTAACATGTATTTGTAAACAAATTTATACAAATTTTGAATTAATTTTAGTAAACGACCATTCTACAGACGATACACTAAATGTATTTAAAAAATTTAAAAAGCAATATCAAAATATTACTATTTTAGATTTACAAAATTCAAAAAGCAATAAAAAAAATGCTTTAGCCAAAGGAATCGAAAAAGCAAAATATAACCATTTATTATTAACCGATGCAGATTGTAGCCCAAATTCAAAAAACTGGATTAGTGAAATGACTGCTCAATTTAATAAAAAAAAATCGATTATATTAGGCTATGGCGCCTATCAAAAAATAAATAAATCATGGTTAAATAAATTAATTAGATTTGAAACCTTATTAACTGCAATACAATATTTTTCGTATGCTAAAATAGGATTACCATACATGGGTGTTGGTAGAAATATTACCTACACAGTAGTTAATTTTAACAAAGTAAATGGGTTTAATAAACATAGAGATATAAAATCTGGTGATGATGATTTATTTATTAATGAAATAGCAAATAGTGCTAATACTGCAATTTGCTTCACAAAAAGTAGTTTTACAATTTCAAAACCACATACCAATTTAAAAAAATGGCTACATCAAAAAAGGAGACATATAACTACTGCAAATAATTACAAATTAAAACACCAATTTTTATTAGGGTTATTTTTTATCAGTCAGTTTTTATTTTGGTTTTTAGCAATATTTTTACTAATTTCTAGTTTTAAAGTTAAAATAATCTTGGTTTTGGTTTTTATACGTATTAGTTTTCAGTATTTAATTTTTACAAGTGCCGCAAAAAAATTACACGAAAAAGATCTAATTCTTTTCACCCCCATTTTAGAACTGTTTTTGATTATTATTCAAATGTATATATTTATCCAAAATTTAGTTCGAAAACCAGTAGATTGGTAATAATTTTACAAAAAATCACTATAGTCAAGGTATAATCTCTAATTAATGTCAAAAGAAGAGTTACAAAATAATATAATAAAAGCAAGAACTGGTAATCAAAATGCATATAAATATTTACTAAATGCATTTTGGGTATCTGTCTATAATTTTTTATTAAATAAAACAAAAAATGAAGATGAAGCCGAAGACATTACTATCAAAACTTTTGCAAAAGCATTTGATAAACTAACTATTTATAACGAAGGGTATGCTTTTAAAACTTGGTTAATTACGATATCAAAAAATATATATATTGATCATTTAAGACAACAAAAAGCAGAAACAATTTCCATTCACAAAGACGATAACTCTATTTTTGATATTCAAGACAGTACACCATCTATAGAGGACAAAATAATAACAGCACAAAATTTAACCCAATTACTATCGTACATAAAAAAATTAAAGCCCCATTATCAAGAAATAATACAATTACGTTATTTTCAAGAAATGACTTATAAAGAAATTACCCAAGAATTAAGTGAGCCTATGAATAATGTAAAAGTAAAATTATTAAGAGCTCGAAAACTGTTAGCCGAGATTATACGAAATTCGAATTTTAAAAAATGAAAATGAAAAAATATATATTTACAATACTATTTCTATTAGTAATTAAATTAAGTTTTGCCTCGTTTATATTAATTCCGATGGATGATGTTTCTCAAAAAAACCATCTAAAAGCGTACGGTATTACCTATTTTTCATTAGAGAAAGGAAATAAAGTAAAATGGCTTCTAAATTATCGTGGCGGTTCTTTTTTATTAGAAGATACCGAGATTTTTAGGAATGAATGTATTATTAGAGGTGTTACTCACGAAATAATTTCGGACACAGAAGCACTGAGTATTTTAGAAAAAATTAGTAGTCCGTCTCAAAATATGGAAGCAGTATTATTAGAAAAAGCACCAAAAATTGCAGTATATTCACCAAAAGACAAAATGCCATGGGACGATGCAGTAACTATGGTTCTAAATTATGCCGAAATACCATATGATGTAATATATGACGAAGAGGTCTTAAATGATGCATTGGTAAAATACGAATGGTTGCATTTACATCACGAAGACTTTACAGGTCAATACGGTAAATTTTATGGTTCATATCGCTCAGCGCCTTGGTATATAGAAAGTAAAAAATATGCTGAAAATTTAGCAAAAAAATTAGGATATAGTAAAGTCTCTCAAGAAAAATTAAATGTAAGTCTAAAAGTTCGAGATTTTGTTATTGGTGGTGGTTTTATGTTTGCAATGTGTAGTGCCACTGACAGTTTTGACATCGCATTATCTGCTCAAGGAGTCGATATCTGTGAACCTATGTTCGATGGCGATAGGTCAGAAAACAATTATCAAGCTAAGATAGATTATAGTAAAACCTTTGCATTTAAAGACTATATTTTAGAAAGAAATCCTATAATTTATGAATTTTCTACTATTGATATGACTAGAAAACGTAGAATTAAAAAAACTTTAGATTATTTTACTTTAATGGAGTATTCTGCAAAATGGGACCCTGTACCAACGATGCTTTGTCAAAACCATACAATGTTAGTAAAAGGCTTTATGGGGCAAACAACTTCATTTGACCCAAATACTATAAAGTCTAACGTATTAGTTATGGGTGAATTAAAAACAAATGGCGAAGCAAAATACATACATGGAGTTATAGGTAAAGGCATGTTTACTTTTTATGGTGGTCATGATCCAGAAGATTATCAACATAGAGTTGGAGACCCAAAAACAGAATTAGACTTACATCCAAACTCTCCTGGTTATCGGTTAATTTTAAATAACGTATTATTTCCTGCCGCTAAAAAAAAGAAACAAAAAACTTGATTTAAAATATGCGCTTTCTTATCAATTTATTTATTTAGAAGATAGATAACCTTTATTTGATTTAAATGGTTAATAAGAAAAAATTCTGAAAATGATTACGATATTGTATATTTTTGTATTTTACACTAAAAAAAAAGATTAAAATGAAAACGATAATACCATCATTACTATTTTTAATATTATTAACTAATTGTAATGAAAAGTCAGCATTACAAAAAGAATTTAATTGTGAGTCAGTTACGTTTAGCCCTTTAGAAAAAATAACTGATTTTAAAGAAAAATTTAGTTTAAAAGTTCCAAAAAAATGGGCTACAAAATTATTTTATAATAATCATGAAACAAATATTATGTCAGCCGATTCATTAAAATCATTTTCTAAAACGTATATTTTAGAAGTATCTCTAATTAGTGGTGATTTAAAATTAGACCCCAATTTTACCCATAAAATAATAACTGATTTAGTGAATGAAGAAAAACTCATAACATTAAAACATGATTTTAATACTTTTAAAAAACTACCTTCCGTTTGGTTTTTATCTAGTGGAGAGAGTGGAAAATTTAAATACCATTACTTTCAGTTATTTATCAAAAAATCCCCAACTAATTATTTTAAAATAACCACGAAAATTTATGGAGACAAACTAGTAGAGAATCGTTTGTGTGAATCTATTGCTTTAATGCATAAGATTGAATTTTAAGCTAAGTTTTACAAATTATTGGTAG
Organism: Flavobacteriaceae bacterium; assembly: GCA_021648755.1. Lineage (GTDB taxonomy): Bacteria > Bacteroidota > Bacteroidia > Flavobacteriales > Flavobacteriaceae > S010-17. The sequence goes on from JAKISG010000005.1 coordinate 16,885, forward strand.
ATTTCAATCTTTTTTAATGCTAAAAAACCTCTTTAGTAAAAGACAAACAATAAAATTACAATGCTCTTAAATAATTGGCATATGAACTTTTACCTAACTCATCTGCTAATTTTAAAAGTTGACTTTTATTAATATAATTCATTCTCCAAGCAATTTCTTCTATACAAGCAACTTTTAACCCAGTTCTTTTTTCTATTGTTTTTATAAACTCAGATGCATCATTCATAGACTCATGCGTGCCAGAATCTAACCAAGCAAAACCACGACCTAGCAATTGCATTTTGAGTTTATTTTTTGCTAAAAACTCTTGATTTACACTAGTTATTTCTAATTCACCTCGCTTTGAAACTCTTACATTTTTTGCTATTTGTACGACATCATTTGTATAAAAATATAAACCAACCACTGCATAATTACTTTTAGGGAAATCTGGCTTTTCCTCTATACTTTTTACATTGCCATTTTTATTAATTACAGCAACCCCATATCGATTAGGATCTTTAACTTCATAACCAAATATAATTGATTTCCTTTCATCTTTAACCACATTTACTGCTTTTTTTAAAGTATTTTGAAATCCTGCACCATAAAAAATATTATCGCCTAAAATCAAACAAACATCATCATTTGCTATAAAATCCTTACCAATAATAAAAGCCTGTGCTAAACCATCTGGATTAGGCTGTTCTTTATATGATAATTTTAAACCCAGTTGCGAACCATCATTAAATAATTTTTTAAAATTTGGTAAATCTAGAGGAGTTGAGATAATTAAAACTTCTTTTATGCCAGCAAGCATCAATACAGATAAAGGGTAATAAATCATAGGCTTATCGTAAACAGGTAATAATTGTTTCGAAACCACTTTGGTTAGTGGATATAAACGTGTTCCTGACCCTCCTGCTAATATTATTCCTTTCATTATTGTTTATTTATTTGTTTTGTAATTTTTTTAATTAATTCTTTGATTTTTAACATACTATAGTAAGTTACAAGTCCTTATAATAATTTATTAAATAAATAAACGGATAAACAAATCACTAATACATTTTCTCATAATAATCTTGATACTCACCACTAGTAACATTTTCTAACCATTTTCCATTTTTTAAATACCAATCTACTGTTTTTTCTAATCCCTTTTCAAAATCTAATTTTGGTTTCCAACCAAACTCCTTGTTAATTTTTGAAATATCAATGGCATATCTCAAATCATGCCCTGCCCTGTCTGTTACAAAAGTGATTAATTTTTGTGAACTATTTTCTTGCCTGCCTAGTTTTTCATCTACTACTTTGCAAAGTAATTTAATTAAATCAATATTTTTCCATTCGTTATTGCCTCCAATATTATAGGTCTCCCCTATTTTTCCTTTATGAAAAAGTAAATCTATTGCATCTATATGGTCTTCTACAAACAACCAATCGCGCACATTTTTACCGTTTCCGTAAACAGGAAGTGCTTTATTATTCTTTATATTGTTAATAAATAATGGAATTAGTTTTTCCGGAAATTGATTTGGACCATAATTATTTGAGCAATTAGAAATAATAATTGGCAATTTATAAGTATCATAAAATGCTCTTACAAAATGATCTGAACTTGCTTTTGAAGCAGAGTATGGGCTATGTGGATCATAGGCCGTTTTTTCTGTAAACTTACCAGTCTCATTTAATGAACCATAAACCTCATCTGTAGAGATATGATAAAATAATTTATTATTCATATTTGACCAATGTTGCTTTGCTGTTTGTAATAAATTAACTGTCCCTATTACATTAGTCATAACAAATTCTAGCGGGTTTGTAATAGATCTATCTACATGAGATGCAGCTGCTAGATGAATAATAGCATCAAAATCATACACTTTAAAAATTTCTTGAAGAAAATTAATATCCAAAATATCGCCTTTTATAAAGGTGTAATTTGGTAGGTTTTTAATAACCGTTAAATTTTCTAAATTACCCGCATAAGTCAGTTTATCTAAATTATAAATATGATATTTTGAGTATTTTTGAACAAATAAACGTAGCAAATGCGAACCTATAAAACCTGCTCCTCCAGTTATTAATATTTTTTTTTTAAATTTCATTTATTTCGAATTTTAAGTTTTAATTTATAATTCAAAGCTCAACGTTTTTGGTTTCTTGCTACTATTAGCCTTTAAGCCCTTGCATCATTTGCATCATTTTTCTACTGCCACCACCTTGCATCATTTTCATCATTTTACTCATTTGTGTAAATTGCTTTAATAATTGATTTACTTCTTGCACTGTGGTACCAGAACCTTTAGCAATTCTCTTTTTTCTAGAAGAATTAATAAGCTTCGGCTGTGTCCGCTCTTTAATTGTCATTGAATGAATTATTGCTTCAATACCTTTAAAGGAATTGTCATCAATATCAATATCTTTCATCGCTTTACCAACACCAGGAATCATACTAACAAGATCTTTCATATTCCCCATTTTTTTAATTTGTTGAATTTGTTTTAAAAAATCATCAAAACCAAACTGATTTTTAGCAATCTTTTTTTGTATTCTTCTTGCCTCCTCTTCATCGTAATGTTCTTGCGCTTTTTCTACTAACGAAACCACATCACCCATTCCTAAAATACGTTCTGCCATACGGTCTGGATGAAAAACAGCAATAGCTTCCATCTTCTCACCAGTACCAATAAATTTAATAGGCTTGTCAACAACACTTTTTATAGACAAGGCTGCTCCACCACGAGTATCACCATCTAATTTAGTAAGAACAACGCCCTCAAAATTTAAAATATCGTTAAATGCTTTTGCTGTATTTACAGCATCTTGACCAGTCATTGCATCTACTACAAATAAAGTCTCTTGTGGCTGTATTGCTTTGTGAATATTAGAAATTTCATGCATCATTTTTTCATCAACAGCCAAACGACCAGCAGTATCTATAATCACCACATTTTTGCCATTAGTTTTAGCATATTTAACTGCATTTTTGGCAATTTCTACAGGGTTTTTATTTTCAGGCTCTGCATAAACTGCTACACCAATCTGTTCTCCAACAACCTGTAATTGATTGATTGCCGCTGGTCTATAAACATCACAACCAACTAACAGTACTTGTTTTGCTTTTTTATTTTTTAAGAAATTAGCTAGTTTTCCTGAAAAAGTAGTTTTACCAGAACCTTGTAAACCAGACATTAATATTATAGTTGGTGACCCTTTTAGGTTTAAACCTACTGTTTCTCCACCCATTAATTTAGTTAACTCATCTTTAACTAATTTAACCATTAACTGTCCTGGATTTAAGGTAGTCAACACGTTTTGACCAAGTGCTTTTTCTTGAACCCTTTTGGTAAACTCTTTTGCAGTTTTAAAGTTGACATCTGCATCTAACAAGGCGCGTCTTACCTCTTTTAAAGTTTCAGCTACATTTATTTCTGTAATTTTTCCATGACCTTTAAGTACATGAAATGCTTTATCCAGTTTATCACTTAAATTATTGAACATATTCTTTTCTTAAAAATTATTAATTGCAAAGATAAAAAAAATCTATACGTAAATTAATAGTCTTACTACTTTAATAAAGTAAATTGTATTTATACTAAAACTAAATAGCTTTTCACCTCTCTTTTCTTTCTTTTTTTATTTTCAAAAGCACCTTACAAAATATAACGTATTATACTTCAAGCCTTTTCAAGTAATTTTTGTAATTTTTTACAAAAAAACAAAAAATTGAAGTTTTTTTTATTTAAATTACATATATTTGCTTTCCCTAATTACTTAATTAAAAAAATCAATGATAAAAATTGGCGAAAAATCACCTGCATTTACAGCAAAAAATCAAGATGGAAAAATTATAAAGTCAATTGATTTTTTAGGTAAAAAATTAGTGCTTTTTTTTTACCCAAAAGCAAGTACACCAGGTTGTACTGCCGAAGCATGTAACTTAAGAGATAATTACCAAGAATTTTTAGCAAAAGGCTATGCAATATTAGGAGTTAGTGCAGACTCAGAAAAAAGGCAACAAAATTTTTTAAATAAAAACGGATTGCCCTATGAACTTCTAGCAGACGAAGATAAAACAGTAATAAATGCATTTGGAGTTTGGGGACCCAAAAAATTTATGGGTCGTGAATACAATGGTATTCATAGAACTACATTTATTATTGATAAAAACGGTATTATTGCTAATATAATTACTAAAGTTAAAACCAAAGAACATACTAGTCAAATTTTAGTTTAATTTTTACCTTGATAATTCACTTAAAATAGTAGACAATAATTTTTTCTTTTAAAAAAATTAACTCCTTTGTAAATTTCTAACGGTTTAATTATTGTAACGATTTTCACACATTTAAATATACACCGAAAATATACCTAATTCGATTTTGTGCTAAACCGAAAATTAATTATATATTTACGCAACTAAACAGACCTAATGAGTTATATCTCCTAAAGTTTGATTATGAAAATTTTTAAAAGGAATAGCTAAAAGTAAAAAATAAGTTCGTGAATTTTTGATATTGTTTTTATTGGAATTCAAATTTCTTAAAAAAAGTTAAAAAAAAAGTAAACACCTTAATAAATTTTAAATTTATGAATTCTCTAAAGATTATAATTTTAACCCTGACTTTATTTATTTTTAGTTGTACTACTGATTCGATCCCGACTGCTGATTCAACTCCAAACATCGACACAGATTCAGTTATGGTAATGATAATTGCCCACCCTGACGATGAAGTAACTGTAGGCCCATTGCTTGCCCTATATGCAAAAAATGGTGCTGACGTGTATCTAGTGTGTGTTACTTCAGGTCAGCAAGGAGGAGCAAATACTACTATTCCGGTAGGAGAAGAACTTGGTGCTGCTAGAGAAGTTGAAATAAGAGCAGCTTGTCAGGCATATGGAATAAACCCTCCCTACCTACTTCAATTGGAAGATGGCGGATTGTTATGTTTGTCCAGTCTTGAAATTGCTAAGCTAAAAGAACGTCTTCGGAATATTTTAGAAATAGTTGGTGCTCAGGTAGTTATTACATTTGGGCCAGAAGGATATACAGGACATACAGACCACATTGCGGTTGGAGAAATAACAACAGAACTTATTGACCAATGGTACACTGAAACTAATACATCTAATGCGCCTGATAAACTTTATTACACCATGTTTCCAGAAAGTTTTAAAAGTAAACTACCCGCAGGGTTTAACTTCCTCGTAGGAATTCCTGATTCTGAAGCAACAACTATTGTTGACTGTGCTAATGGAGTGTCAGAGGCACAAGCTGCTATACTAGAATATGAAACCCAATGGACACCTACAACAATGACCGCAATACAATCTATAATAGGAGAAGACGTACTGCAAGGACAAATGTATTTACGTTGGGCTAGAGCAAAGAATGGTTCAATAAGTTTTGGAGAAACAGATGTTTTTTAAACTATCATATCGTGTATTTTTGCATATAACAAGTTATTAAACCTAAAAGAGAATGCAAATCAGACCAATATTAATAATAGTCCTAACCTTATTATTATTTACTATCAATAGTAATGCAACAACTTATTATATATCTACTACTGGAAATGATTCAAACTCGGGAACAACACCTGCTTCATCGTGGAAAACTATAAATAAAGTAAATACATTTTCTCTTTCAGTTGGTGACTCTGTTCTTTTTAAACGAAATGACATTTGGAGAGGACAATTGATTCCTCAAAGCGGTATTTTTGGAACAAGTAATTATTATGGAGCATACTCCTCAGGTGATAATCCTACCATTTTAGGCTCTTTAAATTTTAGTAACTTATCAGACTGGACAAATACTGGAGGAAATGTTTGGAAATGTAATGCCACTTTTTCGACTGATATTGGAAATATTATCTTTAATAATGCTACAAGTGTTGGATTTAAAAAATGGAATTTGATCGATTTACAAAGCCAAAATGACTTTTGGTTTAATTTATCATCAAATGAACTCCTGATATATTCAACATCAAACCCTGGTAATATTTATACAGAAATAGAACTCGCATTACGAAAAGATATTATTAACCAACAAAATAAAAATTTTATTACATTTGAAAATTTAAGTATTAAATACGGTGCCGCTCACGGTTTTGGAGGAGGCAACACATCAAATATTATTATAAATTCCTGTAATATATCTTTTATTGGTGGTGGCGATCTTGATATGGATGGAACAATCAGATACGGTAATGGTGTCGAATTTTGGGGAAATGCTTCAAATAATACCGTTTCAAAATGTAAAATATGGGAAATTTATGACACCGGAGTTACTAACCAAAACCATACTAATACAGTTACACAACATAATATCAAATATCAAAATAATCTAATTTGGAATTGTGGCTTGTCTTCTTTTGAATTTTGGTGTAAACCCGAAACATCTATAACTTCTGATATCTATTTTGAAAACAATACTTGTTTATTTGCTGGTGGTGGATGGGGAATACAGCGACCCGATTATCATGGAATTCACGTATTAATTAGTAGTAATACTTCTCAAACTGACACCGTTTATATTAAAAACAATATCTTTTTTGAAGCACAACGAACAATATATGCATTTGAAGATAATGCTAATGGCCAATATGAATTGGATTATAATGTAATATATCAACCTACTGCTAATGATATATTATTTGCTTTTTTTCCTTCTAATCAAATTTATACTTATTCAAACTCCTCTACATATACAAATACAGTAAATAAAGATGTAAACTCTGTATTTGGAAACCCTAATTTCACAAATTTATCTGTCTTAGACTTTTCTTTATTAAATACATCAATTGCTATTGACGCAGGAACTAATACGAATATTATAGACGATTTTGAATATAATTCAAGACCTTATAATAAAATATTTGATATTGGTGCATATGAATATTCGGAACCATTAGGAATAACCGATAATGAATATTCAAAAATAATCATTGTTTACCCAAACCCAACAAACCAATCCTTTCGAGTTAGATTCGATGACAAAAATAAGTGTAAATTACATTTATACAATACTAACGGACAAAGAATAATGGCAATAGAAAACTATTCAAATAATCAAGAAATCAAAATAAATAACCTAAAAGAGGGTATTTACACATTTACTATAAGTGATTCTAAAATTATTGCAACTGGAAAAGTACTAATACAAAAGTAAATGTTAATCTATTAAAAATAAATTAGTTTTTTAGATTAATTTTACTCGAGATGACATTTCAATCTAGAATGAAAATTACTATAAATATTTACTTGATTAGTTGCACCACGTTGTTGTTTTGATTTTCGCCTTTTTTTCTTTGTGAAGCGTAGCGAAAAAAAGGCGAAAATCATCGCTTTAAATTAATCTCTGTGATTTTTAAAGCGAAAGAATGACAACTTGTTTATTTTTGAATAACTTTAAAATAAACAAAGAATGAAACAAATTTATCACTCCAACGCAACACATAGACGTTACTTATTTGCCAAAAATAAATGGTATAAAGTACTATCTTTTTGTTGCAATAGATAGAGCAACAAGAACACTGTATTATAAGGTTTATGACGCTAAAACTAGTGCAAATGCAGAAAGTTTTATGTTAGAATGTTTAGACTTTTTTCCTTTTGGGATTACGCACGTTTTAACTGATAATGGGCTCGAATTCACCAATCGTTTGTTAAAAGATAAGAAAGGAAAATACTGCACTAAGCCAAGTAAATTAGACATTGTATGCGACCAAAATAACATAGAGCATAGATGTACAAAACCCTTTACACCAAAAACCAATGGAATGGTAGAAAAAGCAAATGACATCATTAAAAAGAAAACAATTAAAATAACCAAATACAAATCTTTAGAAGAAATGAATGATGACTTAATGGACTTTTTAATGCATTACAATCTTTATAGAAGGCATGGAAGTTTAAGGCGAGAATTAAAAGTAAAAACACCTTATAATGCAGTCGAAAAATGGTACGAACTAGACGAGAAAATATTTAAAATAAAACCAACTGAATTTAAAAATAAAATACTAACTTTGAAAATCTAAGCAAGTTGAAAAAAGAACAACAACCTTGTGAAACTTAACAATTATGTGAAATATTGTATGTCAAAATCAACTTTTCTGTAATTTATCGCTATAGAATTTAGAACAGTTCTTTTTTGTTTAAAAACCCAACTTTTACATAATAAAAAATAAGATTTTTCGTAATATACATAGATTACAAACCAAAATATTAATTTATTAAGTACTTTTGCACGCAATCTACGCAAAAAGTAGTATATTTTAAAATGCAAAAAACCTTAAAACAAACAAAATCACAAGAATCATCTAATGCAATAGAACGTATGTACATTGCAATGCGTCATTTATTTAACAGAGGTTTTTATAAGCCTATGGGAGTTTCGGGTAAAACTTTAAGAGAAGCTTTACTTTTTTTACGTCCAGAAATCTACGGCTCAATTGCTGAAGATAAAATAGAATTAGAAGGCTTATTATATATTATTGATAGGTTACCTTACGGAATTGAAGAATGTCAATATATAAACCTTACTGCTGACGAAGGTTTTTCTACCTCGCACTTTAAAGCTATTATTCCGCCTAAAAGAAGACGAAATTGCTATCGAATAGATAGTGAGCAAATGAATATTGAAGTAACTAGAGGTCGATCTGATATTTACGATATACTTACACACCTAACATTTCTTTTTATAGAATCTCATAAAATAAAAGAAAACGTTTTAATAAACGAGCAAGGAAAAACTATTAGAGAATGGAATGCTTTAGAAAATATCGTTTTAAACAACAAAAAGATTAACAAAGAAGAGAGAGAAGTTTTGTTATCACAATTAACAGCAATTTTAGGAAGGCCTTTTGAAGTTTTAAAAGATGCAGATAAGAAATTCACCGATTTTGACAAACCAAATCGGTTTTTCAACCTTATTTATTGGATGGGGAAATTAGCATTAAATGAAGTTCTTAATAATGAAAAAAGAATTATTACTTTTAGTGCAATATTAAGAGAACGTATAGGCCATCACGTCTATGGAGAAATTTGGGCAAATAATATTAAAAAAGTTTTAGAGACAAAAAAATTGCTAAATAGAGAAATTCATATCATTAGTGCCAATATGCATAGCGTAATGAATAGTATATATGCCCAAGTTGTATTGCCAAAAGAGGCAAAAGTAAATAAAGGTATTTCTTTGTTTGAACTACTGAGTGAAAGTGAAAATAAAGTCCTACGAAAAAAAGTTAAAAAAGCAGCTTCAAAAATAGGATTGACATATATTAAAGATAGTTCAGGTACAAATATTAATGTACAAGTTATTGATACCGAAAAATTAGATTTTTCAAAAATGAACTATTCCTTAAAGACCAACCAAAAACCCATTTTAATTGTAATGGATTATGCCTTTGGTGAACAAGCTTACGAAACAATGGATGAGTTACTAAAACCCTATTATTGTTTAAAAGGCAAAAACCATCATTTAAATGTAAAATCAATTTCTATAATGGGTAAAGCAGGTGTTTTACAAGGAGGTAAAGGTGATATTATGATACCATCAGCTCACTTTTTTGAAGGCACTGCAGATAATTATCCGTTTAAAAATGAACTAAAAAAAGAAGACTTAGAAGGTTTTGACTTAGGAGTCTATGAAGGCACAATGGTTTCAGTATTAGGAACATCGCTACAAAACAAAGACATTTTAGAATTCTTTAAAAATTCAACATGGTCTGCAATAGGTTTAGAAATGGAAGGTGCACATTACCAAAAAGCAATACAAGCAGCAAGTAAAATTAGAGGTAATATTAGTAAAGATGTAAAAGTTAGATATGCATATTACGCATCTGATAACCCTTTAAAAACTGGTAGTACACTAGCAAGTGGTGGTTTAGGAACAACAGGAGTAAAACCAACATACATAATAACACAAAAAATTTTAGAACAAATATTTTCATAACGAATTAATAATTATGGCCGCAAGTAATATACCAACCGAAGAAGTTGACTTAGGGAAACTATTTAAAGTAATTGGTAATGGATTTCGAAATTTATTTAAAGCAATACTAAATTTATTTAAAACATTTTTTCACTATTTAATATCGATAATAATCTTTATAAAAAAGAATTTTGTTTTATTAGGTATTGCTACATTACTAGGAGGAGTAATAGGTTATTTTTTAGACATAAACAAGCCTATGCATTACAAATCCCAAATAATTATTAAAACCAATTACGGTAGTGCAAAAAGATTATACAACCAAAAAACGCACATAAATACATTGGTTGCTAATAAAGACTCCATAACTTTAGCAAATTATTTTAATATTAAATCAACAGAAGCATCTCAACTATTAGGTTTTGAAATAAAGCCTTTTGAAAAAAAGGAAAACTTACTAATTGATTTTGACTATCATATAGAACGTAGAGATACTAATTATGTTAAAAAATTTACTTTTAAAGATTATAGTGCTAGAATAAACGATAACAGTTTAAGGTTTCAAGAAGTGATATTTTATGCACTAAACGATACTATTTTCAAGAAACTCTCTAAAGGTTTAAAAAATGGTATTGAAAATGATTATTATAAAAAATTAAAAACTATTTCTGTTGAAAAATTAAAATTAAAAAGAACCCGATTAGAAAAAGATTTATCAGAAATTGATTCGTTAAGAAATAACTACCAAAAAGTAGCTTTGTTAGCAGCAACAACAAATAACTCTGGTGGTACAAATGTTAATTTATCTACTGAAAATCTTTATAGAAATAATAACGATATCAGTCTTTTTGATTATTCTAAAATAATATTAATTGAATTAGAAAAATTAAAGCAAGAAGAAAATCGTTCAGGTGAAATTGCAACTATTGTTTCTGATTTTAACAGAGGTAATAAATATGATTTAATACAAAAAAGAAAATGGTTTAAATATGGTATTTTTGGTTTTATTTTAATGACCTTGTTTATTTTAGGAAAACCGTTTAATAACTATTTAGATACTTATAAAAAATAATATGTTAGATTTAAATAATAAATCAATACTGATAACAGGAGGGACAGGATCTTTTGGTAAAATGTTTACCAAAATAATTTTAAGTAAATATCCAAATGTAAAACGTTTGGTTATCTTATCAAGAGATGAACAAAAACATTTTCAAATGGGCATAGAATTCCCAGAAAGTAAATTTCCAGCTATCCGGTATTTTATAGGTGATGTTAGAGATAAAAAAAGATTAGTTAGGGCTTTTGAAGATATTGATATTGTTATTCATGCAGCGGCAATGAAACACGTGCATTTAGCAGAATACAACCCAATGGAATGTATTAAAACTAACGTACTTGGTGCCGAAAACGTAATAGAGGCCGCTTTTGAAGCAAATGTTAAAGAAGTGGTAGCATTATCAACAGATAAAGCTGCTGCACCAATTAATTTATACGGAGCAACTAAACTAACAAGTGATAAATTATTTATTGCAGCAAATAATATTAAAGGTAAAAGGGATGTTCGTTTTTCGGTTGTACGATATGGTAATGTAATGGGATCTAACGGTTCGGTTATGCCTTTTTTTTTACAAAAAAGAAAAGAGGGCATTTTACCAATTACAGACAAAAGAATGACACGGTTTAATATTTCTTTAGAAGATGGTTGCGAAATGGTTTTTCATGCTATTGAGTATGCTTGGGGAGGTGAGATATTTGTACCAAAAATACCATCTTATAAAATTGTTGACGTAGCAACAGCTATTTGTCCCAAATGCGAACAAAAAGAAATTGGGATAAGGCCAGGAGAAAAAATTCATGAAGAAATGATCACTTCTTCAGACTCTTTTACTACTTATGATTTAGGTAAATATTATACAATACTACCACAAACACCCGTATTTAATTTAGAAAAATTCATTAAACATTTTAATGCAAAGCCTGTTTTTCAAGGATTTAATTATAACTCTAGTGAAAATCAAGAATGGGAAACCGTAGAAAGTTTACGAAAATTAATTAAAAAACATATAGACTCTGACTTTAAAATATAATGCCTAAATTTTCAATACCATACGGAAGACAAGAAATATTACAAGATGATATTGATGCTGTTGTAGAAACACTACAAGCAGATTTTTTAACACAAGGTCCAAAAATTAAAGAATTTGAAGAAAAGTTTGCAGTATATGTTGGTTCAAAATATGCAGTTGCTGTTAATAATGCTACTTCTGGTCTTCATATTGCCGTTGCTTCAATGGGTTTAAAAGAAGGAGATCGCGTTATTACAACACCTATCACTTTTGCTGCATCGGCAAACTGTGTACGCTATTGCGGAGGTGAAGTATGGTTTGCAGATATCGATAAAGACACTTATTTATTATCTTTAGAAAGTACACGTAAATTAATTAAAAGTAAACCAAAAGGATTTTTTAAAGGGATAATACCTGTAGATTTTGCAGGCTTACCGATAGATTTAGAAAACTTTAAAAAATTAGCAAAAGAACATAATTTATGGATTATTGAAGACGCTTGCCACGCACCAGGAGCATACTTTATAGATTCAGAAAATAAAAAACAATATTGTGGTAATGGTAATTATGCTGATATTGGTGTTTTTTCATTTCACCCAGTAAAACATATTACTTGTGGTGAAGGTGGTATGCTAACCACAAACTCTAAAAAATTATACAACAAATTAACTCTTTTACGTTCCCACGGAATAACCAAAAATAACATGAAAGAAAATCACGGAGGTTGGTTTTACGAAATGCAAGATTTAGGATTTAATTATAGATTAACAGATATTCAATCTGCTTTAGGAATTACGCAATTAGCAAAAAATAATAAAGGTGTACTTAAAAGAAATAAAATCGCTACTAAATATAAAAAAGCATTTAAAGGAAAAATAAAATTTCAAGACTTACCAAAAGAAAGTTATAACGCGCATCATTTATTTGTTATTGAAGTTAAAAATAGAAAAACTTTGTACAATTTTTTAAGAGAAAATGGTATTTATTCTCAAATACACTACATACCTGTTCATACATTACCTTATTATCAAGAAATTGGTTACGATTCTGCTGATTTAACTAATGCAGAAAATTATTATAAGCATTGTATTAGTTTACCAATGTATCCTACTTTAAAGAAAGAAGAACAAGATTTTGTTATTAAAAAAGTGTTAGAATTTGTAAATGGCTAGACTTTGTATCATACCTGCACGTGGCGGTTCTAAAAGAATACCTAAAAAAAACATAAAATATTTTTTAGGAAAACCAATAATTGCATATTCTATAGAAACTGCAATAAAATCTAATTTATTTGACGAAGTAATGGTTTCTACTGACGATAAAAATATTGCAGAAATCGCAAAAAAGTACGGTGCAAAAGTACCGTTTTTAAGATCTAAAAAAAATGCAGATGATTTTGCAACAACAATAGATGTTATTAATGAAGTTTTAAAGCAATATAAAACTAAAAATAAAACTTTTGATATTGCATGTTGCATTTATCCAACTGCTCCTTTTGTAACCAAAACTATTTTAGAAGAGGGGTTAATTCAATTAACAAAAAATAATTTTGACACTGTTTTTCCTGTAATGGCATTTAGTTACTCAATACAAAGAGCTTTAAAATTAAATACAAATAATAAAATGACACTGTTTGAGCCAAAACACTTAAACAGTAGAAGTCAAGATTTAGAAAAAGCCTATCATGATGCAGGGCAATTTTATTGGTTTAATACGTCTATTATTAATAAAGGTAAGTTATGGACAAATAATACAGGGGTTGTTATTATTAATGAAACTGAAGCACAAGATATCGATACATTAGAAGATTGGAAATTAGCCGAAATTAAGTATAAATTGTTACATGAAAAAAAAATTACTATTTAGAGCAGATGGTAACTCTGATATAGGACTAGGGCATTTATATCGTCTTTTTGCATTAGTAGAAATGTATAAAGATACTTATGATTTTATTTTTGTAACCAAAAAATCTACTGCTCTAGGAATTATACCCAAAAATTATGCTACTCAATTAATTCCAAATGAAATTAATAGTAAAGATGAACCAAAATGGTTATCTCATAATTTTAATTCAAAAGAATATATTATCATTGCAGATGGCTATCAATTTGTATCAAATTATCAAAAAATTATCAAAGAATTAGGATATCAATTAATGTATATTGATGATTTAACGACCGAATTTATGTATGCAGATATTGTAGTGAATCATTCTCCAAATACGAAAGAATCGGATTATCAATCTGAAGATTATACAAAATTTGCTTTAGGAACAGATTATGCTATTTTAAGACCTTTGTTCTTAAAAGTAGCAAGTCAATCACGAAAAATCGATAAAATAAACACTGTTTTTGTCTGCTTTGGTGGAAGTGATATGTATAATTTATCATTATTAGCGACCGAAGCTTTATTAGAAATTGATAATTTTAAACAAATCTTTGTAGTACTAGGAGTCGCTTATAAACACAAAAAAATTTTTGAATTAAAAAAAAAGCATTCAAAAATAACGATCATTCAAAATGCTTCTGAAGAAAAAATGTTACATACTATGCAACAATGTAATTTTGCAATTGCACCAGCAAGTACTATTTTATATGAATTGAGTTGTGTTAAAATGCCTATTTTATCAGGTTATTATGTAGATAATCAAAAAAATATTTACAAGCAGTTATTTATGTTACAAACTATTTATAATGGTGGAAATTTTAAAAATTACACGAAGGTAAATTTTAAAGAAAAATTGAAGACGATTATTGACAATAATAATTTTTTAACACAATTAAAACAACAACAATTATATTTTAAAGGAAACAGTAAACGTTACCTTTTAGGTAAAATAAATGCTTTAAATTTAAGTTTTATAAAGGCAAATAAATCTCATTTAATACAGGTTTTTAATTGGTCTAATGATAATTTAGTAAGAAAAAACTCCTATCAAAGTCAACCAATACTTTTAGAAAACCACAGCAAATGGTTTAATCAAAAAATGAAAAATGAAAACACGTTATTTTTAATTGCTATTATTAATAATAATCCTGGAGGAGTAGTGCGTTTTGAAATTGAAAATACAAATGCAGTAATAGGGATTTTAATAGACCCCAAATATAGAGGACAACGATTGGCGATTCCTTTTTTAATAGAAACAGCCAAAATTTATTTCAAGACCTATAAAAAACCTATTTTTGCAACTATAAAAAACAGTAATATTGCTTCAATTAAATCATTTAAAAGTGCAGGTTATCATTATTATAAAAGTATCGTAATTAAAACCCAAAAAAGTTCCATTTATAAACTAAACAAGACAGATGTTATCAAATAAATGTTTTATAATAGCAGAATTATCTGCCAATCACGGCGGAAATTTAGAAATCGCTAAAGAAACTGTTCGTGCAGCAAAACGCGCTGGAGCAGATGCTATAAAATTACAAACCTATACTGCTGATACTATAACAATAGATGTAAAATCAGATTTATTTAAAATAAATCAAGGTACACATTGGGACGGACAATATCTATACGATTTGTATAAAGAAGCATCATTACCATGGAAATGGCATAAACCATTATTTGACCTTGCCAAAGAAGAAGGTTTAGTGTGTTTTTCGTCTCCATTTGATTTTTCAGCAGTTGATTTTTTAGAAAGGTTAAATGCACCTATTTATAAAATTGCATCTTTTGAAATAACAGATATACCACTAATAAAATATGTTGCTTCCAAAGGTAAGCCAATGATAATCTCAACAGGAATTGCTGCCGAAGAAGATATTGAATTAGCCATAAAAACCTGTAAAAATACAGGAAATAACCAAATAACTATTTTAAAATGCACCTCCGCTTACCCTGCAAAGGCAGAAGATATGAATTTATTAACTATGGTTGCTATTGCAAAACGTTTTGATGTAAAAATTGGCTTATCTGACCATACAATGGGTATAGAAGCACCTGTTGTTGCGGTATCTTTAGGCGCAAAAGTAATTGAAAAACATTTTATATTAGATAAAAAAATTGGCGGTGCAGATGCACATTTTTCTTTAGACGAAATTGAATTTACTGCAATGGTAAAAGCTGTACGAACTGCTGAAAAAATGCTAGGTAAGGTTACCTATGAAATGGATGAGAAAAAAACTAAAAGCCGAGAATTTTCTCGATCTTTATTTGTAGTTAAAGATGTAAAAAAAGGAGATTTAATTACCAAAGAAAATGTACGTTCTATACGACCTGGTTATGGGTTGCATCCAAAATATTATGAAAATATTTTAGGGAAAATATTTACTCAAGTTGTTATAAGAGGAGAACCATTATCTCTAAAAATGATAGAGTAATTGTTAATTTTTGTATATTTACTTTAAATTAGAATTTCCTGAAACTTATAGCATGAAAATATTATTTACAATTAGCATTTTATTTTTAACTGTTTCAATGCACTCGCAATTAGAAACTATCATAAGTGATGGAGATTTTTCTAAGTTACAAATTGCATTAAATTCAACTAATATTAGTACTATAACAATAAAAGAAAATGATATTACTATTACTAGCAACATAGAAGTACCATACAATAAGATATTACGTTTTTTTAATGGTACTAAATTTATTATTGGAAATAATAGTGTAAACATTTATAGTGATATTAATGCTAATTCATTTCAAATTTTTGAAACCCCAGAAAATCATAATTTAAAAATTCACAATCAAGAAGTTTACCCTGAATGGTTTGGATTTTGTGATTACCAAGATATAAATATTTCATCTAATAATGACGCTATAATTATCCAAAAAGCTATAAACTCTTTAAATTATGGCGGAAATATTATGTTAAAGGGAGAAAAATATCTAATTAATTCCCCTATAGAAGTTAATGTTGCAGCTATTAAAATCAAAGGAAAAGGAAATTATTTTTCTAAACTAGATTCTAATAATTTAATTGCAAATAATATAAATACGACATCTATATTTAATATAAATGTATCTGGAGTTAGAATATTAGATTTGAATTTTGTTGGTTTTAAGGTTTTTAGTAAAGGTAAGAATGCTGTAGGAAAAGCGCTGTCCTTTGTGAAGGAAAATTCAAAAGATATAGATGCTTATGTAACAAATTGTAGTTTTAAATCATTTAGAGAAAGTATTTATGCGGAAGGCTCTAATCTAAAAATTACAGATAATTTATTTACTTGGTGTTATATTGGTGTTAACATTAAAATGTCAACATATATAGAATTTGATAGAGATGGTGATAATAACCCTGATTCAAAAGAAAAGGATGATATTGGAACTATAACTAATAATAACCCAATAACAGAAAATAATCCAGCAGTGAGAGGGTTTATTATTGACAGAAATAGATTTCATTCTCTTGGCTCTTATGATAAAGACCCTTCTCTTTTAGGTTCTACCTGTATTAAAATTAGAATAGACCCAGGGTTTCCAAAGCCTAGCTCTCCATTCTATAATTTTTATGGAGGAAATAGCTTTAGAGCAAGAGGACATAAAAATAAAATATCAAACAATTACGCAGATGATTGTAAAACTTTTTTTGATGGAAGTATTGATAGAACATCTATTGAAAATAATTCAATTGTGACTTGTGGCGGAACTGCAATAAAAGCCTCAGGTGTATTTGGAGCAATAATTAATAATTATATTGATGGCAGTTGGACTTGGAATGCTTATAAAAAAATTTATTGTAAAAGAGGCTGCTCTCCTAACGATTTAGAGGTTTTACCTAATGGCACAGGAATTGAGATTGATTATGCACATTTTACAACAATTCATAATAATCAAATTCATAATGTTAGATTTCATGGAATTCATTTAAAACATTCAAAAAACTCATCAATACAATTAAACACTATTATGAATTTCAATAGATTAAGTGGTGATTCTCGTAATGGTACAACTCCAGATTATAGAATGTATGATGGTATTCATATTGATAATACAAGTAAAAATTATAATATTCAAAATATTGTATCTAACAATACTATATCAATCACAATTGCAGGTTTAGGCGCTAAATATGGCATTTATATTGGTGATGGTGATGCTTATAATTTTGTTAATAATAATTTTATTTTACCAACTAGATTGGTTCAAAATTTAAAAATAGAATAATCCCATCTAAAACATTATCGTTAATTTATAATATAAATAATAATTGAAAACAGGTTTTTACAACATTTTTTTTAGAGGTATTACATTAATTTCAAAATTTATTTTCATTATATTTTTAGGTAAATACTCTGTCGATGAAACTAATCTAGGTATTTATGGCTTAATTGCTACAACTATTGCATTATTAATTTATATTATTGGGTTTGACTATTATATTTATAATACAAGAGAAATATTAAATACTGTAAATGAAAAAATAGAACGAATTAAAAACCAATTATATTTCCATTTACTTGCATACTTAATTATAATACCTATCTCGTTTTTTTTAATTTTTAAATTAAAATTTATTAATGTAGAATATTTGTGGCTGTTATTAGTTTTAGTAATTTCAGAACATTTAGGTCAAGAATTATATCGCCTTTTTACGACCTTAGAAAAGTCTATAATTGCTAATATGATGCTTTTTTTTAGATCTGGCTTATGGGCTTGGTGTGTTATTTTTGATTTTTTTATTCTTAAAAACCCAATAAATTTAAAAAAGTATATACTTCTTTGGACAATTTTTTCTTGGCTATCTTTTTTAGTTTTTATTTTGTTATTAAAAAAAGTTATAAAAATTTCTAAATTAACTTTTTCTAAGCCAAACTGGAGTTGGATTAAAGCTGGAGTTAAAACATCAAGTGTTTTTTTTATTGGCTCTTTATCTTTTTTAATCATCCAATTTTCAGATCGATTTATGATAGATTATTTTTTTGATAAAAAATTAGTAGGTGTTTATACAACCTATGCACAATTTACAAATGCTATTGACATTTTTACATTTAGTGTAATTACAATGGTAGCCTATCCAAAACTCATAAAATCTTTTAAAGATACTAAAAAATATAATAAAATAAAATCACAATTATTTAAACATTTAATACTTTTATCAACAATCTTAATTCTTTTAGTTTGTTTAATTGCGCCCTATATTTTTAATTTTTTGGGTAAAGAATTAATTTTAAATGAAATTAATACCTTTTACATTTTATTAGTTAGTGTGTTCGTATTAATTATTTCTAATGTTTATCATTACGATTTATACGTTAAAAAGCAAGACAATTATATTGTAAAAGCAGCTTTTATAGGTATGTTACTAAATGTAGCTTTAAATATGTTTCTAATACCAAAATTAAATATATTTGGTGCAGCAATATCAACTTTAGTTTCATATACAACAATTTTAATATATAAGTTATATTTTAGCAAAAAATCACCTGAATGATAATAATAGATTTAATAAATGATGAAGCACCTTTGTTTATTGGAGCAATTGAAAATCTAATTAATGAGGATAAACTAAAAAGTAGTTCTATTATAGGAATTGTTGAAGGAAATAGATGGGAAAAAGAAGCCAAGCGTTTAAATACCCAAAACAGATTGGTTTTTTTTGATGAATTAGACAAAAAAAATATTGATATTAAAAGTGAATTAGAAAGAATTGCTAATGAATATGATAATACCAATATATATGCCTGTGATAGATATTTAATTAATAAAAAACGTGAATTTCAAGAAAAAATGTTAGTTTATACTTACTTATTTTTTGAAAACTTATTTTACAAAAATATAACCCATTATTTCACAACTGGTATAGCATACACCTACAATTTGGTATCTTATCAAGTTAGTAAAAAGTTCAACATAAAACACGTTTCTTTTTACGGAATACGTTTTAAAAACAAAACGGCAATTTCTTACGATATTCTTAACAACTTTAATGAAATAAATGAGGCCTACAAGAAATTTTCTTTACAAAAAGTTACCAAAGAAATGTATGAACCAATTAATGCTTTTGTAAATAAACCCGTACAGCCATCATACATGAACAATACAATTAATGGATCTACCATTAACCTTGTTTTTATAAAAGAGTTTTTTATTCGATTTAAAAAATATTTTTTTGTAAAAAGGCATAAATATGATTTGTTTACAAATAACCCATTTAAACTTTCTGGGTTTAAACTAAAGAAGGTTTTTAATGCAAAAAAAATAAATTTATTTCACAATTTTATTTTTGATAAGGTAAACTTAACTGAAAAATATTTTCTTTTTCCATTACACATGCAACCAGAAGCTAGTACTTTAATTTTAGCTTCAAACTACGTAGAACAAAAAACGGCTATTATTAATATTAGTAAGTTAATACCTCCTAATGTAAAACTATATATTAAGGAGCATCGAAGTGCACTTGGGCAAAATAGAATTTCGTTTTATAGAGAACTTAAAAAATATCCTAATATTAAGTTAGTTTCATTTAAAGAAAATACATTTAATTTAATAAAACATTCCTTAGGTACTATAAACTTATCAAGCACTGTAGGTTTAGAAACTTTATTTCTTAAAAAGCCATCATTAGTTTTGGGTAATGTATTTTATAATAGGTCTAATTTAACACTTAAAGTTAATGATTTTAATCAGTTAAAAAAATACATAAACGACATTGTATTTAATAAATTTAATCTAGATGAATATTTTGAAAATTACGATGCAAGGTTAGCTTATTTTATTTATTGTTTAAATGAAAATTCCTATTCTTTTGAATTTAATGTTGCTAAATTAGATACTAAAAAAAGAGTTATGAAAAAAAACAACATAAAAGAGTTTTCAAACTGTATATACAAAATAATTTTAGATGATTATAATTCCAAACCTTAAGCAAAGAGTATTTTTCTTAGTCTTTACGGTAAATATAATTTTATATGGTTTAGTTTACTTTTACCCATTTAATGAAAATGGAGAGCCTTATATTCCTATTTACTATAAATTACTTTTAGATATATTATTTATTGTATCATTTTTGTTGTTAGGTATTAAAAATAAAATTAACCATCCTCAATTTTATTTTTTACTTTTTTTATTAAGTGCTTTTTTTATAGGCTTATTTCATATACACCACACTTCACTAGAAAATTACTTACATTATACTATTAGAAATGTTATTTTTTATAGTTTCTTTTTTTACATCAATATTTTTTCAAAAATTGATTATAAGAAATTCCATTTATTTCATGAAAAATTATTTAAAATAATATTATTTTTCGGTATAACTTTATTTATTCTTAAAGTATTACATATTCCTAATCCTTTTGGACTTAAAGCATGGATGTGGGAAAAAAATAGATTAATTTCAACCTTTTTAAACCCAAACTCTTTGGGTTTTTATATGGTATTCTATTTACTTTACTTTTTTTTTAAAGATAAAAAAATTACGATTTATAGTATCTTTATTATGGCAACTATTTTTTTAAGTGGTTCATTAACTGCAATAATTGGAGTTGTAATGTTTGTGTTATATGTTATACTTTACAGCTTATCAAAAAAGAAACTAAATTTTAAATATATAATAGTTTTTTTAATTCTATTTCCATTTTTAATAAATATTGCTTATCAAAGTGGTATTTTTGAATATATTTGGTTTAAGATTGATGTGTTATTTATTCATAAAACTAAAGTTCATACTTCTGTTTCAACAAGAGTTCAAAACCTTAAAGACTTATACGAATATTTTTCAATAAATAATATTCCATCTATTCTGTTGGGAGATTTTAAAACAACAGAATATCGAAGATTAGACAGTCAGTATTTAAATATTTTTTACAATTACGGGCTGATAGGATTTTTACTATATATTATTAGTCAACTATCTTTATTTATTTACATGTTAAAAGGAAAAACATATTACACAAAAGCATTTATATTATTTAGTATATGGCTTTTAGTCATTGCATTTAATTTAACGGCCTACTTATATAGAACCAATGTCGTTGTATTTTATTTAATTATATTGCGGTTTATTATGCACTTAGAGAATAAAGTAACAGATAAACGTTTTTTATATGTTAAATAAAATATCAGACGAATTTATAATAGGCTTAGTATTTTTTACGCTACCAATATCAATTGCTGCTAATTCAATTTCAATAGTAATTTTTATTTTATTTTTTACAATAAAATACAAATCATTTTCACTAAAAAACATATTCGTATTTACATTACCAATTATTCTTTTTTTAATCCAAATTTATTCTTTTTTTATAAGCACAGACAAGCAAGAAGCATTAAATAAGTTTATACCTTATTTACCTTTCTTAATTTTTCCATTAGGTTTCTCTTCTATTTTAAAAAACAAAAAGCCTATACATTTAGATAAATCTCTTTTTTATTTAGTATATGGAGTCTTTAGTATTCTAATTTATGCACTTATAAGAACGGTAATAGATATCATTTTTTATAATAAGCGGTTTGATTATGGTCGTGGAGGTGAATTAATCTTAAATTACACACCACATCATGTGTATTTAGGTGTTTTTATTTTATTTTCAATATTACTAATCAGTTACTTATTTAGTAAAAATAAACTAGGTAAAAAAATGTTATTAATTATTCCTTTTTTATATTTAATATTGTTTTTATTACCTTCAAGAAGTATTTTGTTAATTTCATTTATTCTTTTTCCTATAATTCTCTTTACTTTTATAAGAAAACAATTATCAAAAAAACAACTAATCATAATTTTCACTTTAACTATAGCAACTATTATTAGTTGCTTTATTTTATTAGATTATACAAGGCATAAAATTACACATGCTTATTATAATTTGATGAATCTAGAAAAAGAAAAAACATTTAACGGAGTTGATGACAGAAAAAAAATATGGAAATCTAGTTTTGAATTAATTAAAAATAAACCTATTATAGGTTACGGAATTGGTGATGCACAAAAAGAATTAAATAAAATTTATAAAAAAAACGGATTTTATAAATCAAATATGAACGCTCATAATCAATATTTACAGTTTATTATGGATTATGGATTAGTTTTTACCTTATTGATTTTATTATTAATCATGATGCTTCTTTTAAAATTATTAAAACATAAAAATTATTTCTATTTTATTTCTATTTTTATTCTTTTATTGGTCTTTTTAACGGAATCATTACTTAATAGACAATTAGGTATTGTTTTTATTTCTCTTATTTTTGCCACATCTACATATTCTCTTAAAATAAAAAAATTTGAAACTAATTAATCCTTTTTATTATAGTTTGATTGGTGGCATATTGGTTTGGCTATTAATTTTATTGATAACACCAGTCAGTATTCAAATGGTATCATATCAGACTATTACATTTGTGATCTTGTCTTATTTGCTAATGATTTTAGGGTATTATTTTACTAAATGTTCAAGTTTTTCTTTTAATAAAAAGAGGGTTCAAATTAAATTAGTTTCTCTAATAATTGTGGTTTTTATTGCCTTTATTTTTCGCTATATTGATTTATTTATTTTTAGAGGACTAAATTTCACTAATACAATTAATCTTAATAAGTA
The DNA here is from genome assembly GCA_021648755.1 of Flavobacteriaceae bacterium. Taxonomy (GTDB): domain Bacteria; phylum Bacteroidota; class Bacteroidia; order Flavobacteriales; family Flavobacteriaceae; genus S010-17. The sequence goes on from JAKISG010000005.1 coordinate 40,359, forward strand.
TTTAGCCAGCATTTCTAACTTTAGTTTATTTTTTACACTATCTACTGTAATTAAAGAAATGTATTTTATCCCTCTTATTATTTTTTTGGCTATAAAATCAAATAATAAATATTTACTTGTTTTCTCATTATTTTTATTTTTTTTGCCATTTCCAGAGGCTGTTTTAAGAGGTTCAAGAAGAATTGTTTTTCAACCAATTTTTTTAGCTATACTTATTTTATTTTATTTTAAAATAATTAAATTAAATTGGAAAAATACCATATACTTAACAATTGTCACTACATTGTTGTTTAGTTTGGCAACTATTATTTTAATCAAAAGAGAAAGTGTAAAGGACAAAGATGTATATTTACATCTAATTAAGAATGCACGTTATAATGATTTGTTAAAGCCTAAAGAAAAAATCATTAAATATATAAAAGATAATAAGAAATCTGATTTTTCTAAAAGTGTTATAATATCGTCTATGCAAATAGGTCAATATTACACACACGGAATTTTTGAATTTAATTATATATTAAAATATTATAAAAATAAAAAGTTTGAAAAACAATTAGGTAAATTTACCTTTTTTGTAATTCCAAAGTTTATAAATAAAATAGGCATTTATAACGTTAACGTAAATAACAAAATTTCTCCTAGAGAATACACGTTTATTTCCTTTTTTGGTGGTATGTATTTAGATTTTGGCTGGTTTGCACTTGTTTTTATGTTTGCTTTAGGGGCAATTCAAAAAATTATTTTTGTTCAAGTAAAATCAAATAATATATATTTTTTACCAATATTTATTTTTTTAATTTTCATCAATTTTTTTATGTTAACTTTTAATTTTTATAGAGGCACAGGAACTTATACCTTAATGAGTTGTTTGCTATTTGCTTTAACTTTTAGTTATAAACGAAATTTATTCAGAAGTAAATTCTAAAAAATTATACATTTCTTTTAAAGTATCACTTATATCATATTTAAAAATAGTTTTCTTTAAAGGCATTACTTTTCTTAATTTTGTTACCGAACCTTTCAATATCTTTATCTCATTTTGTCGAACAAATTTAGGGTTTACTTTAATTTGTATTTTATGATTTGAGATTAATTCCATTTTTGAAATAATTTCCTTAAGACTAATTTCTTGCCCTGAACAAACATTAATAACATCTGATTTTAAATTAGATTTCATTAATCTATGATATGTTTTAACAACATCTCTAACATCATTAAACTCTCTAAAAACCTCTATATTTCCAAGTTCAATATTCTTTTTTTTTTCTTTAAAATGCCATACAATTTTTGGTATTAAAAAATTAGTATTTTGACCTATACCTGTATAATTAAAAGGTCTTACAAAAAATATGTCTAATTTATTAAAATAAGTTCTTACCATATTTTCCATCACTAATTTGCTATTTCCATAATGGTTTACAGGTAAAGGGTTCATAGACTCATCTAATACTTCTTTATTTTGATTTCCATAAACGGCGGCACTGCTTGCAATTAATATTTTTCGTGGCTTAAGGTTTAACTCCGTAATACTACTTAATAAATTTAATGTTCCAAAAACATTAACGTTATACATATTTAATTTATTGGAATCATTTACAAAAGAAACGGCTGCTAGATGATATATAAAATCAGGTTTTACTTTATTTAAGATATTAAATAATGTGCTTTTATCTAAAAGATCACAGACAAAATGATTTTTATCTTTACTTTTTTTGTTTACTATACCAAAAACGGCATATCCTTTTTTTAGTAAGTATTTTTCTAAATGAATACCTGTAAATCCATTAATTCCTGTAATAAAAACGCTAGTTTTAGAATGAAGTTTTTCCATTTTTATTCTTTATAAGATCTTTTTTTACCATCATTTCACATAATTCTTCTAGTGTTGTTTTTGCTTGCCAACCTAGAATTTTTTTTGCTTTCGAGGCATCCCCAATTAATAAATCAACTTCTGCTGGTCTATAAAATTTCGGATTTACTTTAACTAATATTTTACCTGTTTTTTTATGGATACCTACTTCTTTCTCGTTTTTGCCATTCCATATTAATTCAATATCTATAGCTTTAAATGCTAGAGAAACAAAGTTACGTACCGTTTCAGTTCTATTTGTAGCTAATACAAATACATCTGGTTTTTCAGCCTGTAAAATTCTATACATTCCATCAACATATTCTTTTGCATAACCCCAATCTCTTTTGGCATTTAAATTTCCTAATTCTAATATTTCAAGTTTTCCTAAATGAATTTTAGCAACAGTGTCAGAAATTTTTCTTGTTACAAACTCTATTCCTCTTAATGGTGATTCATGATTAAATAAAATACCACTTGAAGCAAATATACCATATGATTCTTGATAATTTAAAGTTGCCCAATGTGCAAAAACTTTTGCAATACCATAAGGACTTCTAGGGTGAAATGGTGTTTCTTCATTTTGAGGAATTTCCTTTACTTTTCCAAACATTTCAGAAGTTGAAGCTTGATAGAACTTTATTTTTGGATTAATAGCTCTAATTGCTTCTAATAAATTTAAGACTCCAATTCCAGTAATATTAGCTGTTGCAATTGGTTGAATAAATGAAACTCCTACAAAACTTTGAGCAGCCAAATTATAAATTTCATCTGGCATTATATTAGAAATAATTCGATAAGCACTTGATAAATCTATTAAATCATATTCTAATAACTCTAAATTAACATGATGCTCTATTCCTAATTCTTCAATTCTCCAAAAGTTAGTAGAACTTGTTCTTCTATATGTTCCATATACTTTATAGTTTTTATTTAAAAGTAGTTCTGCTAAATAAGCTGCGTCTTGACCTGTTATTCCAGTAATTAATGCTTTTTTCATTTATTTATTTTTCCAATTATAATATAAACTTTCTACTTTTAATTTAATTTCTTTTTCAAACCTTTGCTTACTAAATTTTTTTGCATGATTTCTAATACTATTTTTATCAAATAATTCTTTTTTTGATTCAAAAAAATTAACAGCCTCTAATAATGATTCAACAGTTTGTTTTCTATAAAAAACACCTGTATAACATTTTTTTTGATCAAAATTTTGATCAGAAAAAACTCCAGAAATTGTTTCTAAAACACCACCTTTACCAAATGCTATGACTGGTATCCCAGCAGCTTGTGCTTCAACAGGAGCAATCCCAAAATCTTCTTCTGCAGCAAATATAAATGCTTTTGCTTCTTTTGTTAAAGAAATCATTTCTGCTTTTGATGTAAAGCCTAAAAGTTCTATATTTTTAGTTGCTGTTTTTTTAATTTTATTATAATCTGGACCATCACCAATTACGAGTAACTTCTTTTTAGTTAAAGAAAACGCTTTTACAATTAAATCAATTCTTTTATAGGGTACCATTCGAGAAGAAGTTATATAATAATCATCATTTTCTTTGTCTGATATAGTAAAAGAATCAACATCTACTGGTGGATAAATTACATCTGCTTGTTTTCCATAGATTTTTTCTATTCTTTTAGCTATATATTTTGAAATTGCAAAATAATGATCAACCCTATTAGCTGTTGAATAATCCCAATTTCTAATCTTATGAATAAAATATCGAGCAAAAAATCCTTTAATACCTCTATCTAAATTACTTTCCTTTAAGTACTGAAAATACAAATCCCACACATATCGAATTGGTGAATAAACATATGAAATGTGAAATTGATCAGGTCTTGTTAAAACTCCTTTAGCCACAGCATGAGATGATGATAATATTAAATCATATTCAGACAAATCAAATTGTTCAATTGCATAAGGAAAAAGAGGTAAGTAATTTCTATATTTAGTTTTTGAAAATGGTAACTTTTGAATAATTGACGTTGTTGTTGTTTTGTTTTTTAGTATGATTTCCCTATCTTTATCATTTAAATAATCAACAAGTGTAAAAATATCAAAATCATTCCAAATATTTGTAAAACTTTCGACGCAACGTTCAGCTCCAGCATATGTAACTAACCAATCATGTACTAATGCTTTTTTCATAAACTATTACTTTAATGAAGCCGAAATTAATAAAAAATTACTTTAATTTACTAAATAAAATTACTTATTATAAATTGCGTAAAAATAATGTTTAAATTTGTCTTTTTACTATAAAAAAAATCAATTTAATTTAACCTATGAAAAAAAATAAAAACTACATTAGTTTTTTACTAATTGATTTACTAATTATCATCATATACCTTTGGCAAATTTATGATTTTACCATTTTTAATATCACCTCTTTTTTGTTTATCTGGGCTGCCACAGCAACAGTTATCCGGTCTTATAAAACTACTATTTTTGAGGGTACATATAATATAATAAAAAGAACCATATTTCAATTATTTATCGTTTTATCGTTTTTAACAATTATACGTTATTATGAATTAGAAAATGGTCATATTAATAATATTGAATTAGTAAATTACCTGTTTTTTAGCATTTCTGTACTTTCTTTTAGAATTATTGTAATTTTTATAAAAAGATTAATTAATATATACAAAAAAAATAAGACTGCTTATCTAGTTATAGGAGAAGGAAAATTAGCAACGAGAATAAATACATTTTTGACAAAAAAAAAGACTTTAGGTTTAAAATCATTAGGTGTCTTAAATACAAAAAACAAAGACCAAAACAATTATATTAACATAAAAGAATCCTTACAAACAGATAAACGCTTTATTGAAGCAGAATATATTTTTTCAGTTGTACCTTATATAAGCCCTAAAAATTTAAATTTACTATCGCAAATTATTGAAAAAAATAATAAAACTAATAAATTAGTATTAGACTTTAATTCAACTTTTTTCAAAAAAACAAATTATGAATTACTCGGTTTTATACCTGTAATTTCAACTGATGTTACTTCTTTTGAAAAATCTAAAGCACTATATACAAAACGAATATTTGATATTCTTTTTTCAATAATTGCAATTATTTTATTGATTATACCCTTAATTTTTATTGCATTAATTACAAAACTTACCTCAAAAGGACCTGTTTTTTACAAACAAGAAAGAGTCGGTAAAAATGGTGTATGTTTTAATATCGTAAAGTTTAGAAGTATGTTTGAAAATGCTGAAAAAAGCGGTCCCAAATTAGCATCAGATAATGACCCTAGAATTACACAATGGGGAGCAATTATGCGTAAATATAGATTTGATGAATTTCCTCAATTTTTTATTGTTTTACAAGGTAAAATGAGTATTGTTGGTCCTAGACCAGAAAGAAAATTTTATATGGATCAAATTATTGAAATAATGCCCCAATATAAAAAATTGCAACACATAAAACCTGGTATTACTTCTTTAGGACAAACACTTTTTGGCTATGCCGAAAATATTCAAGAAATGCGTAAAAGAGCAAGGTACGATTTATTATATCTCAATAATATATCTATTTTTATGGATGTAAAAATAGTATTTCTAACTATAAGTGTCATGTTTAAAGGTAAAGGTAAATAATGAATACACTAATCATAGGTTCAGGAGGTCGTGAACATACAATAGCCCATAAAATTGCGCAAAGTAAATTAGCAAACAATTTATTTATTGCACCAGGAAATGCAGGAACAAGTAAGTTAGGAACAAACTTGCCCATAAACATAACTGATTTTAAAATCTTAAAACAAGCCATTTTAAAACATAAAATAGATTTCGTTTTTGTTGGTCCAGAAGCCCCATTAGTTAACGGAATTCATAATTTTATATTAAATGACAAAGATTTAAAACATATTAACGTTTTTGGACCACAACAAAAAGCAGCACAACTAGAAGGCTCTAAGGAATTTAGTAAAGAATTTTTATATCGCCATAACATACCAACCGCAAAATACCAAAGTTTTACTACCAAAAGTTTAGAAAAAGGTTATTTATTTCTAGAAACTTTAAAACCCCCTTATGTACTAAAAGCAGATGGCCTTGCCGCAGGAAAAGGTGTTTTAATACTAAATAATTTACAAGAAGCAAAGACAGAACTCAAAGAAATGCTCACCAATCAAAAATTTGGAAAAGCAAGCAACAAAGTTGTTATTGAAGAATTTTTAAATGGCATAGAATTGAGTTGTTTTGTAGTAACCGATGGTAAAAGTTATAAAGTACTACCTTATGCTAAAGATTACAAACGAATTAACGAAGGCGATAAAGGACTTAATACAGGAGGAATGGGCGCAGTTTCACCAGTACCTTTTGCAGATGCTGTCTTTCTAAATAAAGTAGAAAAACGTATCATAAAACCAACTATAAATGGTTTACAAAAAGACAACTTACCCTACAAAGGCGTTCTATTTATTGGGCTAATAAAAGTAAATAACGAGCCCTTTGTAATTGAATATAATGTACGATTTGGAGACCCAGAAACAGAAGTCATTATCCCAAGAATTAAATCAGACTTATTGGAGTTATTTAATGCTGTTGCAGAAGAAAAACTAGACCAATACCATTTAGAAATTGATGATAGAACAGTAACAACGGTAATGCTAGTCTCTGGTGGTTATCCAGAACTTTATGAAAAAAATAAAGAAATTTTTGGATTAGAAAATGTAACTGAATCTATTGTATTTCATGCTGGTACAAGACTAAAAAACAATAAAGTTTTTACAAACGGCGGTAGAGTTTTAGCCATAACATCTTACGGAAAAAATAGTAAAGAAGCAATGAAAAAAGCCTATAAAAGCATCAAAAATATTAGTTTTGACCAAATGAATTATCGAACAGATATAGGTTTTGATTTATAACATTAGTTTTTAAAAACTAATATTAATTAAAGAATAATTTGAAACCGAAAACCCAAAATCTAAAACCCAAAATTTTAGTTGCACCATTAAATTGGGGTATTGGTCACGCTACAAGGTGCATACCTATTATTAATGAACTACTAAAACAAGGTTTTACCCCAATTCTAGCAAGTGATGGTGATGCTTTATTACTCTTGCAAAAAGAGTTTCCTAATTTAAAAAGTTATGAATTACCTGCTTATCAAATTCAGTATTCAAAAAACGCTGTTTTTTTAAAACTAAAACTATTCTTTCAAATTCCAAAAGTTTTAAGACAACTAAAAAAGGAAGAACAAATTATTTCACAAATTATTGAAAAAGAAACTATTAACGGAATTATTTCTGATAATAGGTTTGGAGTTTATAGCACTAAAATTAAGACCGTTTATATAACACATCAAATACAAGTTTTATCTGGATTTACTACTTTTTTTACTACAAAAATACATCAGAAAATAATTAATAAATTTGATGCTTGTTGGGTTCCTGATATTAAAAACGCTAACTTATCTGGTAACTTATCTAATACTAAAAAACTCAAAACCCAAATTAAATTTTTAGGCATTTTGAGTAGATTTAAAAAAAAAAATATAAAAAAAGTTTTACCTAAGTACGATATTCTAGCCCTACTTTCTGGTCCAGAACCTCAACGAACTATTTTAGAAAAGTTATTAATAAACGAATTTAAAACCTCCACTAAAAAAATACTATTTGTAAGAGGAGTTATTTCAGAAAAAGAACAAATTACAAATACTAAACATGTTACTTATAAAAATTATTTATTGCAAGCCGAATTAGAAAAAGCAATTAAAGAAAGTAAACTAGTAATTGCAAGGTCTGGTTATTCAACCATAATGGATTTAGCAGTTTTACAGAAAAAAGCATTTTTTATTCCAACTCCAAGGCAAAACGAACAAGAATATCTTGCTAAACATTTAAAACATTTAAAAATCGCCCCTTTTTCTTCACAAAAAGACTTTACGGTTTTAAAACTAAAGGGTCTAAAAAATTATACAGGTTTTACTTCAGAATATACAAAGAATAGTATTTCTTTTGATATATTTACTCTTTCGAAAAGCTCATAATATTTTACGCATTAATTTTTTTTATCTGGTCAAGTAAAAATTACTGATAAATCACATCATTACCAACTCAAGACATTTTTAATTCTCTTTTTATGACTAAAAAAAAATCGTGCAACTTTTTAACAGTTACACGATTTTTTAAAAGGATAAATTACTACTTTAACATTTACATCTTTTCCGTATTATTGTATTTTTTTACCTTCTTTTTTTTGACTAAATTTTTTTATTTTTTTATCTATTTTCATATGAGTGTTTACTTGATTTTTAGTAATATTCACTTCATTATTCATTAAATTAGTTGCATGAGAATCCGAATGCCCTCCTAAAATTGGAGCAAGAACTAATCCGATAAGGCAAGTTAGTTTAATTAAAATATTCATTGATGGTCCAGAAGTATCTTTAAATGGATCGCCAACAGTATCTCCTGTAATTGCTGCTTCGTGTGCAGCAGAACCTTTATGTGTCATTTCTCCGTTAATCATAACTCCTGCTTCAAAAGATTTTTTTGCATTATCCCAAGCACCACCAGCATTGTTTTGAAAAATTGCCCAAAGTACACCAGAAACAGTAACTCCTGCCATATAACCGCCTAACATTTCTGCAATCATCATTTTATCCATTCCAAATAGCATTGGTAAAAATGTAATTACTAATGGAAAACCAATAGTTAATAAACCAGGTAACATCATTTCTTTTAAAGAAGCTTTTGTAGAAATTTCAACACATTTATCATATTCTGGTTTACCAGTTCCTTCCATAATACCAGGAATTTCTTTAAACTGACGTCTTACTTCGTAAACCATTTCCATAGCAGCTTTACCAACGGCATTCATTGCTAATGCAGAGAATACAACTGGTACCATTCCACCAATAAATAACATAGCTAAAACAGGTGCTTTAAAAATGTTAATTCCGTCTATACCTGTAAAAGTTACATAAGCAGCAAAAAGTGCTAATGAAGTTAATGCAGCAGATGCGATTGCAAAACCTTTACCTGTTGCAGCAGTTGTATTACCAACGGAATCTAATATGTCTGTACGTTCTCTTACAATTGGCTCTTGTTCACTCATCTCTGCAATTCCACCTGCATTATCTGCAATTGGTCCAAAGGCATCAATAGCTAATTGCATAGCCGTAGTTGCCATCATTGCAGATGCAGCCATTGCAACACCATAAAACCCTGCTAAAGCATAAGAAGACCATATTGCAGCAGCAAATAAAATTACGGTTGGAAATGTAGAAATCATTCCCGTTGCTAAACCTGCAATAATATTTGTACCAGCACCTGTAGCCGATTTTTGAACGATATTTAAAATAGGTTTTTTACCTAAACCTGTGTAATATTCGGTTACTGATGAAATAACAGCACCAACTATTAAACCTACAATTGTTGCTCCAAATACTCTTAAAGCAGTTATTTCTATTAAACCTTCACCAAAAAAGTGCATTTGCATAGTTTCTGGCAACATCCAAGTTACTAAACCATAACAAGATACTGCAACTAAAGCAATTGAAAACCAATTTCCTTTATTTAAAGCGCCCATTACTTGAGCCTCTTTTGCATCGTTTGATTTAATACCTACTAACATTGTCCCTAATAAAGAAATGATAATTCCAACACCAGCAATTGACATTGGTAATAAAATAGGCCCTATTCCACCAAAATCATCTTGAATACTTCCTCCCATATCTTTAATAATATAGTTTCCTAAAACCATTGCAGCTAAAACTGTAGCTACATAAGAACCAAATAAATCTGCTCCCATACCTGCAACATCACCTACATTATCACCTACATTATCTGCAATTGTTGCTGGATTTCTTGGGTCGTCTTCTGGAATTCCAGCTTCTACTTTACCTACTAAATCTGCTCCAACATCTGCTGCTTTTGTGTAAATACCACCGCCAACTCTTGCAAATAATGCAATCGATTCTGCCCCTAAAGAAAAACCAGCTAACGTTTCTAAAACAATAGTCATTTTTTCTACTGAAAAAGCACCTTGAGAACCCCCCATAAAATAATTATAGAAAAAAATAAAAAATATGGTTAAACCTAAAACGGCTAAACTAGCAACACCTAAGCCCATAACTGTCCCTCCACCAAAAGATACTTTTAATGCATTTGGTAAACTTGTTTTGGCTGCTTGTGTGGTTCTTACGTTTGTTTTAGTTGCTATTTTCATACCTATATTTCCTGCAAAAGCAGAAAAAATTGCTCCTAAAATAAAAGCAATAACAATTAACCAATGTGTTGAAGGAACAACTGTTGAAACTAGAAAAAGTAAAACACTTACAACAGCTACAAATATTGCTAAAAGCTTATACTCTGCATTTAAAAAAGCCAAAGCACCTTCATAAATATGGTTAGAAATTTCTTTCATTTTTCCGTCACCAGCATCTTGTTTCATTACCCAAGATTTTTTTATTAACATATAAATTAAGCCAATTATTGCTGCTACTATTGGCATATAAATCATCATTGAACTCATATTATTTTTATTTAGTTATTTTTAATATTATTTTAAAGTGACAAAATAAATTCTGCACTTCGTTTTAAGCGATTGCAAAAGTAGTGAAAGTTAATAAGATAACAAAACCTCAAATTTATTTAATTTGAGGTTTTGTTTACTATTATTATAAATAAGTTAGATTCTATATTACTCAGGCTTTTGCTCTAAAATATCAAAAAACTGATCTAATTTTGGTAAAATTATAATTTTTGTTCTTCTGTTTCTCGCTTTACCTTCTGTAGTATTATTTGATTCTAATGGTACAAATTCACTTCTACCAGAAGCAACCAAACGATCAGGGCTAATATTATAAACATCTTGTAAAACACGAACTACTGCTGTTGATCTTTTTGTGCTTAAATCCCAATTGTCTTTCATACAAGAAGTACTTATACCAACATTATCAGTATGACCCTCTACCATAACTTCCATATCTGGTCTGCTTCTAATTACGGTTGCTACTTTTCCTAAAATTTCTTTTGCTCTTGGAGAAACTGTTGCTCCACCACTAGAAAACATTAACTTATCAGATAACGAAATATAAACTACTGTTTTTTCAACATCTACTTGAATATCCTCATCTTGAATACCATCAGCTAATTCTCTTTTTAAATGAAATGCAACTGCTAAATTAATAGAATCTTTTTTAGTCATTGCATCACGAATACCATTTATATATTTATCTTTTTCGCTTAATTGCGCTATAACCGTTTTAATATTATCGCTAGCTCCTTTAGTTAAAACTGTTAAATTTTCAACCTGTTGTAATGAATTTTTATTTTGAGATTCTAAGTTTGAAACTTGATTTTTCAACATTGCAATTTGTTCATCTAAACCAGTGACTCTAGTAGAACTCCCTGTTTTAGCTAATAAACATTTTTGTAAGTTTGCTTTTGCATTAATTAATGCTTGATTTTGAGTATCGTACCTACTTTCTAATTCCGTGTGTTGTTTTTTAGAAACACAAGAACTGATGGTAATTAATACAAATAGAAATAATATTTTTTTCATAATGATATTGAGAATTATAATTAATTTACAAAAATAATAAAAATGATTGAATTAAGAACTACATTTATTTAATTTAATTTTATTCATTTAATTTTTAGTATTTATTTTACCTACTGACCTTTTCTTTTTTTTAGCCTCTATACTCGATATTTGTAAGCGAATTTAATCTCTTCTAGACTCAAAAATAAATTAGTTAAATTTTTTATGAATTATTTTGTAGATATAAAAAACCCACTTATATTTGCGACCGCTAAAAGCAACGGTCTGGTAGTTCAGCTGGTTAGAATACCTGCCTGTCACGCAGGGGGTCGCGGGTTCGAGTCCCGTCCAGACCGCTTTAATAACATAAAGATAGTTGTGTTGTTTTTAATACTTTTCAATAATAAAGTATGGCTTAGTAAATTAGCCGATGAAGAACCTCAGTTTTAACTGTGGTTTTTTTGATTTAAGATACTATTGAAAACCCTCTTGAAATATTTGATTCTTTTAGAAAAAAATATAGATAAAAAAAATTGACAGTTCAAGTACCTATGAATAGAATTTAAAAAAAAGACTAACTTTTAGACTTATTTTTTTTGATTTTTTTTGGAAAAGTTACCAACTTTTGGTATTTTTGAAAAAAAATACAATAATTTTAACAAAAATTGATTCTAATATTTTTCTCAACTTTAGAATTGATATATTAACCAAATATAAGGCAAAACTATTTTGCAAAGAATAATACTATCTGTCACAAATGATTTGACAACAGACCAAAGAGTCCATAAAGTTTGTACAACTTTACAAAAAATGGGGTTTGACATATTATTAGTTGGTAGAAAACTAGAAAACAGCATAAAATTAACACGAAATTACAAAACACATCGAATAGATTTGTTTTTTAATAACGGATTTCTTTTTTATGCAGAATATAATTTTAGATTATTTTTTTATGTACTATTCAAAAAAAAAAATATCTTATTAGCAAACGACTTAGATACCTTATTGCCAAACTATTTACTTAGTAAATTTCAAAATAAAAAACTAATTTATGATAGCCATGAACTATTTACCGAAGTACCAGAACTCATACATAGACCTAAAACACAATTTGTTTGGTTAAAAATTGAAAAATATATATTACCAAAATTAAAAAACACTTATACTGTCTGTCAAAGTATTGCAGACTATTACAACAAAAAATACCAAACGGACTTTAAGGTAGTTAGAAATATTCCAAAATCTAAAACCCAAAATCTAAAACCAAAAACCCAAAACCCAAAACCCAAAACCATAATCTACCAAGGCGCTGTAAACATAGGTAGAGGCTTAGAACTAATGATTGACACGATGCAGTATTTAGAGAATTATCTATTTATTATAGTCGGTAACGGAGATATTTTAGAAGATTTAAAAAGATCAGTAAAAAATAAAAATCTTAAAAACAAAGTACAATTTTTAGGAAAAGTAACACCTAAAGAATTAAAAAAAATTACTCCAAAAGCAGATTTAGGATTAAGTATTGAAGAAGATTTAGGGTTGAATTATCGCTACGCTTTACCAAATAAAATATTTGATTATATTCATGCAAACATCCCTATTTTAACCTCTGACTTACCCGAAATGAAACGAATTATAACAAATTATCAAATAGGTGAAGTAATTACAGACAGAGACCCCAAAAAATTAGCAAACCAAATTAAAAAAATACTAGAATCAAACTTAAAAACAATCAAAGAAAACCTAATAAAAGCAGCCAAAATTTTACAATGGAAAAATGAAGAAAAAATACTCCAAAAATTAGTCAATAATTTAAAGTAAATTCTCTTTTAAAATAAAGGCTTGAACAAAGTGTTTATAACTTCACCAAATATAAACGACTATTCTCCTGTAAAACTTCTTGTTTTCAGTATATTTGTCTTCTTTATTTTTTTGAAAATAAAATTACATACTAAAAAAAATTAGACCTAGAAATATGAGTGAGGACAAGAAAAAACAAAATTATTCAGCAGATAGTATTCAGGCGTTAGAAGGAATGGAACACGTAAGGATGCGTCCATCTATGTATATTGGTGATGTAGGTGTTAGAGGATTACATCATTTAGTTTATGAAGTTGTAGATAACTCCATTGATGAAGCAATGGCAGGTTATTGTGATGTGATTTCTGTAATTATTAATGAAGATAATTCAATATCTGTAAAAGATAATGGTCGTGGTATTCCTGTCGGAATACATAAAAAAGAAGGAGTATCAGCATTAGAAGTCGTAATGACTAAAATTGGTGCAGGTGGGAAATTTGATAAAGATTCTTATAAAGTTTCTGGAGGGTTACACGGTGTTGGAGTTTCAGTTGTAAATGCACTTTCAATCCATTTAAAAGCAACCATTTACCGAGAAGGTAAAGTTTGGGAACAAGAATATAGTCAAGGTAAAGCATTGTACCCTGCTAAAGTTGTAGGTGAAACCAATGAAAATGGAACCATAGTTACTTTTAAAGCAGATGATGGAATATTTCAAACAGAAATAGATTATAATTACGATACACTTTCTATGCGTATGCGCGAATTGTCCTTTTTAAACCAAGGAGTGACAATTTCTATTACAGACAAAAGAAGAAAAGATGACGAAGGTAATTTTATTGAAGAAGTATTTTTAAGCACAGAAGGTTTAACCGAATTTGTTAAATATTTAGACGCATCACGAGAGCAACTAACCTCAGAAGTTATTGCAATGGAAGGAGAAAAAAATGGTATTCCTGTTGAGGTTGCTATGGTCTATAACACTTCATATGCAGAAAATTTACACTCTTATGTAAACAATATTAATACACATGAAGGAGGAACACACCTGTCAGGTTTTCGTAGAGGATTAACACATACACTTAAAAAATATGCAGAAGGATCTGGATTATTAAAAAATCTAAAATTTGATATTGCAGGCGATGATTTTCGTGAAGGATTAACCGCAATTATTTCAGTAAAAGTTGCAGAACCACAATTTGAAGGACAAACAAAAACAAAATTAGGTAACCGTGAAGTCTCAGCAGCAGTAAGTCAAGCCGTTTCTGAAATGCTAACCGATTACCTAGAAGAACACCCAGACGACGCAAAAATTATTGTTCAAAAAGTAATTCTAGCCGCACAAGCAAGACATGCAGCAAGTAAAGCACGAGAAATGGTGCAACGTAAAACAGTAATGTCTGGCGGAGGATTGCCAGGGAAATTGGCTGATTGTTCTTGGACAGAACCAGAAAAATGTGAAATATTTTTAGTTGAGGGAGATTCAGCAGGCGGAACAGCAAAACAAGGTAGAGACCGTAATTATCAAGCAATTTTACCATTAAGAGGTAAAATATTAAATGTTGAAAAAGCCATGCAACATAAAGTCTTTGAAAATGAAGAAATACGAAGTATGTACACCGCTTTAGGAGTAACTGTTGGCACAGAAGAAGACCCTAGAGCACTAAATATTAGTAAATTACGTTATCATAAAATAGTAATTATGTGTGATGCTGATGTAGATGGTAGCCATATAGAAACGTTAATTTTAACCTTCTTTTTTAGATATATGCGTGAATTAGTAGAAAATGGTAATATTTATGTTGCAGCTCCACCACTATATTTAGTTAAAAAAGGAAAAAATAGAGAATACGCATGGAATGATGAAGATCGTGATGCCATTATGAAAAAATTTGGAGGAGGAACTATACAACGATATAAAGGTTTAGGAGAAATGAACGCAGAACAACTTTGGGATACTACTATGAATCCTGAAGAAAGAACAATGTACCAAATAACTATTGATAATGCTGCAGAAGCAGATCGTGTTTTCTCTATGTTAATGGGAGATGAAGTACCACCTAGACGTAAATTTATTGAAGATAACGCAACCTATGCCAATATCGATATCTAATAAACTTTAATAATAAATTATTAATCTAAACTATTTATGATGAAGAAAATAGTTATTTATACTTTATATCTCGGTTTATTTAATCTAACCGTAAAAGCACAAAATTTTGAAAATTTACTTGCCTCTGGTAAACAAGACGCGTCAACATATATAGGTAATTATATGGAGCCCGTTTTTAAAGGATTAATTTCAAATTTAAATAATGGTTGGTACCACACTGGTAAAACCCATAAATTATTTGGATTTGATTTTAGTATTAACACATCTGCAGCTTTTGTACCTAATAAAGACAAAACCTTTACTTTTAATAATGATGACTATTCTTTCTTAGAACTACAAAATGGAAACACCTCTGAAAATTTACCAACAGTTATGGGTGACGAATCCAATACACTAATTTTAGTAAATAATAGAGACCTTAACGGAAACATAATACCAAATGAATTTTTACCCTCTTTTGAAACTCTAAACGGGATTGAAGACGAAATAAAAATTGCCGCAATACCAACACCAATGATTCAATTTGGCTTTGGATTACCAACAAAAACAGATATAAAATTACGTTTTGTACCAAGTGTTGGAGGGAGCGATGTGAAGTTTAATTTATTTGGCATAGGGTTACAACACAATTTATTACAACACTTTTTAAAATTAGATAAAGTTCCGATAATAGATTTATCAATTCTAGGAGCCTATACAACCTCAACAATTTTATACACTCCAGAAGATAGTAACATTGGTACAAATCAAAAAACAACGATTAAAGTTAATGCTTTTACTGCACAACTAGTAGGTAATATAAATCTGAAAATCATTAATTTTTATGCAGGCCTAGGTTATGTGGCAGGAAATGCCTCAACAGTTGTAAAAGGAAATTACGCCTATAATGTTTTAGACAATTTAGGAGTTCAAACAGGAGGAACAGTTAACATAACCGACCCAATAGATATTGACTATAAATTAGACCGCGGAGTAAAAGCAACATTAGGTATGCGATTAAATTTACTGTGGTTTAAAATTTTTGCAGACTATTCCGTTCAAGAATATAATACATTAAATGCAGGACTTGCATTTAGTTTTAGATAAAAAAGACCCAAGGTCAAATGACTGAAGTTAATAATAATATAATTAATACTAATTTTTTAGAATTTATAAATATTCATTTTTAAATTCTAAAATTCTAAATTCTTTTAAATGAAAATAACCGTAGTAGGAGCAGGAGCAGTAGGTGCAAGTTGTGCAGAATATATCGCACTAAGAAATTTTGCCTCAGAAGTTGTAATGTTAGACATTAAAGAAGGTTTTGCAGAAGGTAAAGCAATGGATTTAATGCAAACAGCATCTTTATTAAAATTTGACACTAAAATTACAGGTGTAACAAACAATTATAGCAAAACCGTAAATAGTGATGTTTGTGTAATTACCTCTGGTATTCCTAGAAAACCTGGAATGACTCGAGAAGAATTAATTGGCATCAATGCAAATATTGTTAAAATGGTATCCTCTAGTCTTTTAGAACACTCACCAAACACAATTATTATCGTAGTTAGTAACCCAATGGATACTATGGCATATTTAGTGCATAAAACTACAAAAATGGCTAAAAATAAAATCATCGGTATGGGTGGAACTTTAGACTCAGCACGCTTTAAATACCGTCTAGCAGAAGCATTAAATGCACCGATAAGCGATGTTAACGGAATGGTTATAGGTGGTCATAGTGACAAAGGGATGCTCCCACTAACACGTTTAGCAACAAGAAATTCAGTGCCAGTAACCGAATTTTTAGCAACAGATAGATTAGAAAAAGTAGCAGCAGATACTAAAGTTGGCGGTGCAACACTAACAGGTTTACTAGGTACCTCTGCTTGGTATGCACCTGGGGCAGCAGTTTCTAGTATGGTTCATGCTATTGCTAATGATACACAAAAAATGTTCCCAGTTTCTACATTATTAGAAGGCGAATATGATTTAGATGATATTTCGATAGGTGTACCAGTAATTTTAGGCAAAAACGGCATTGAAAAAATAGTGAAAATAAATTTAACAGACGCTGAAAAAACAAAGATGCAAGAAAGCGCAACTGCTGTTAGAAAAACGAATGGACTTCTAGAATTGTAAGAAGTTATATAACTAATAATTAAGGCAATTATCTATTTGTACAAAGAGAAAGCCTTAATTATTTTTCCAAAAATAAGGAGTTAAAATAATTAAAACCGTAAATAACTCCAACCTTCCTAAAAGCATTAAAAATACTGCCCACCATTTACCAATACTTGGTAGAGAATTGTAATTATGTACAGGACTTAATTGACCAAAAGACGGTCCCACATTACCCAAAGAAGATGCTGCTGTACCAACTGAGGTAATAAAGTCAAGCCCTAAAAAACTAAAAACGGTAGCACCAATACCAAAAGTAACTAAATACAAAATAAAAAATGCCATAATTTTAAATACAATTTCTTTGGCAACTGATTTTTTGTTGAACCTAACAGGAATTATTGCATTTGGGTGAATTGTACGTTTAAACTCTAAAAAACTATTTTTTACCATTATAATATGACGCACTATTTTAACTCCACCTGCAGTTGAACCTGCAGATGCCCCAAAAAACATTAATGCAAAAAACAAAAATGTTAAAAAAGGTGTCCAAATTGTAAAATCTGAAGTAACAAATCCCGTTGTTGTAACAATAGCTGTAACCTGAAAAAGCGCATGTCTAAAACTGCTTTCTACTTTTCCTAAAACCATTGGGTGTGCAATAAACTGTGTTTCGGTTGGGTTTATAGAAATATTTGCAAAATAGTAAATAAAAACGGCTGTAATTAAAGTAATTACAACAATTAGAATTGTATAAAACTTAAATTCCTCATCATGCAATACCTTTGAAAATTTACCCTTTAAAGCAAAATAACTCAACACAAAATTTGTACCTGCAATAAACATAAATACAATGATGATATATTGTATTATCGGTTGTCTATTCCAATAAGCAATACTTGCATTTTTGGTTGAAAACCCTCCTGTAGAGAGTGTACACATAGCATGATTTACAGCATCAAAAATAGTCATTCCTGCAATTTTTAATAACAATGTTTGTGCAACTGTTAAACCTAAATAAATATACCAAAGCCGTTTTGCAGTATCTGTAATTCTTGGATGTAATTTATCTGCCGAAGGCCCTGGTGCCTCAGCAGAAAAAAGTTGCATTCCTCCAATACCTAATAATGGTAGAATAGCTATTGCTAGTACTATTATCCCCATACCACCAATCCAATGCGTTGTACTACGCCAAAATAAAATACCATTAGGCATTGCTTCAATATCATTTAAAATGGAAGCACCTGTAGTTGTATAACCACTCATGGTTTCAAAAAAAGCATTTGTAAAACTAGAAATAGTATCTGTAAAAATATAGGGTAAACAGCCCGAAAGCGACATAAAAATCCAACCTAAAGTAACAATTAAATAACCTTCTTTCTTTTTAATTTGTTTCGTAAAATCTTTAGTTATAAATCGCATTAAAAATCCGGCGACTACCGTAACCAAACCAGCCATCAATAAACCAGAGGTTATATTATCTTTATAAAGATAACTAACCAGTGCAGATAGTAACATAAAGCCACCATTAAACAGGAGTAAAACCCCCATCATTTGAAAAATTATTTTATAATTTATTTTGTTCATTTTATGCCAAAAATTGCAAATTTTTCTTTAATTTTTTTTGCAAAAATAATAAAATGTGTGGGGTTGTTCTACGTTATTTGTAAAATTTTTGAGAAATATTAACCAAATAACCGCTCTACTTTATTAATCGTATTTGGCGTACAGCATACTAAAACTTTATCATTTGGTTCTATTTGAAACCCACCAAGTACAATTAAGCCTTTTCCGTTTCTTATCACTCCAGCAATAGTAACTCCTGCGGGAATACTTATATCTCGAATAATTTTTTTTGTAATTTTTGCATTTATAGGGACATTAAACTCTAATATCTCGGCATTAATATTATTTAATGTAGCAATTTCTACCACTTCACCTTTACGAATATATCTAAAAATACTATTGGCAGCTAATAATTTTTTATTGATAAGCGTATCTATACCAATGCTTTGTGACAATTTAAAATAATCAATATTTTCTACTAATGCAATAGTTTTTTTTACACCTTTAGACTTAGCTACTAAACAAGACATTATATTGGTCTCACTACTTTCAGTTACAGCTAAAAACGCATCCATATCTTCGATATTTTCTTCATCTAGCAACTCTACATCTCTACCATCACCAGAGACTACTAATGCATTTGGAATTTCATCTGCTAATAATTTTGCCTTTGTTTTATTTTTTTCAATAATTTTTATATTGAGTTTTGCACTACAAAGTTGTTTTGCAGTTCTTATACCAATACCGCTACCACCAAGAATCATAACGTTTTTAATAGTTGTTTTTGTAGTGCCAGATAGTTTGTATAACTCTTCTACACCTTCTCTTGTTGTCATAAAATAGGCTTGATCACTTGCTCTAAAAATAGTATCTCCTCTAGGAATTATAGCTTGTTGTGAATTTTTATGTTGAATTGCAATTGGCATAAAATGAATTCCTGAAAACGATGCTGCTGCATCTTTTACAGTCATACCTACAAACGGAGCATTTTTAGAAAGCACAATTCCCATCATAGTTAATTCGCCACCTTCAAATTCATGCGTATCATTAAATGCTGCCTGATTTAATAATAATTTGATTTCATTTGTTGCTAACTCTTCTGTAGAAATTAATTCATCTATACCTAATGCTGCAAAATTAATTATTTCTTTTTTATCAATAAACTCTGTGTTACTAACCCTTGCAATAGTTTTTTTTGCACCCAACTGTTTAGAAATTACGCAAATAGTAATATTTACGGCTTCATTTGAAGTAACTGCAATTAATAAATCTGTATTTTTAATAGACGCATTATGTAATGTTTCTATTGAAGTTGCATTGCCATAAATCGCTCGTATATCTAAACGAATATCTGCATGAGTAAGATGTTCTTTATCTAGATCTATTAAAGTAATATCGTGCGATTCGTACGAGAGTAATTTTGCAAGATGAAATCCTACTTCACCAGCTCCAGCGATTACAATTCTCATTTTAAGAATTTTGTATTAACAATCACAAAGGTAAACTTTTTTTAAATTTTCTTAAACTAGAAACGTAAATATATCTTTATTACTTCATTTATTTTAGAAATAGATTATTACAAATGAGTATCAAAGTAATACACTAGATTTATAAATAGTTATAATATTTCATCTATTTTTGCAAAAACAAATTTAATGAAAGCAAAAGCCCCAAAAGAATCATTAACTATTTTAACAGATATGGTTTTACCAGGTGAAACGAATGCATTAAATAATTTATTTGGCGGTGAGATATTAGCAAGAATGGATCGCGCTTCTAGTATTTCTGCACAAAGACACTCTAGGCGAATTGTAGTTACAGCTTCTGTAAATAATGTCGTTTTTACCAAAGCTGTTCCCGTTGGCTCTGTAGTAACTATTGAATCAAAAGTATCTCGTGCTTTTTCTAGTTCTATGGAAATTTTTGTAGATGTTTGGATTGAGGATAGAGAATCTCAAGAAAGAACTAAAGTAAACGAAGGTATTTATACTTTTGTAGCAGTTGATAGAACAGGTTCCCCTGTAAAAGTACCGCCAATTATACCAGAAACTGATTTAGAAAAAGAGCGTTTTATTGGTGCTTTACGTAGAAAACAACTAAGTTTAGTGCTTTCTGGTAAAATGAACCCTCAAGATGCTTCGGAATTAAAACAATTATTTACTTAAAAATTTCTTAAGAACTTTATGTCTTTTCTCTTCACAAAAAGCAACCTATTTTAAAAGTTCCTGATTTTTATTTAACGTTATTAAAAATACTTATTAACCCAATTTGCTGGTGCAATTTTTAATAAAAGGGCAACAAATCGCCAACGTTTTGTAATGTATGCTTTTTTCTTCTTTCTTTTAATTGCATTAAATATTTGCTTGGTTGCTTTATCTAATGGTGCTTTCCAAAAAGTATTGCCTGTTGCCATTTTAGTTTCTACAAATCCAGGTAATATATTAGTAATTGTAATATCTTTTTTACTTCGTTTTGCTTTCATCCAAAGGGACTCTAAATAACTTGCCTGAAATGCTTTTGATGCAAAATATGCTGGCACATGTCTATTACCACGAATAGATGCAACAGAAGTTATGCCAACTAATTGACCGTAACCTTGTACTTTAAAATAATTATAAGCTAATTGAAACATGCGTGTATTACCCAAAACATTAGTTTTAATTATTGGTAAATCTTCTTTCCAAGTTAGTTTATAATTTGCCCCACCAACACCAGAATTTACTACTATAAGATCTATTTTGTTAAAGAAAGATGGTATTTCATCAAAAAACTTGCCGCAATCTTCAATATCTGTAATATCTTGTTGTCTTATTGCATATTTTTTCGGATTTGTTATTTGTATTTCTTCTAATTTATCCAATCTTCTTCCTGTAATTAACACCTGATAACCATCATTTATTAATAATCTTGCTAATTCTCTGCCAATTCCTGATGTTGCACCTAAAATTATTGCATTTTTACTCATAAAACTATTACTTTTGCCAGTAAATATACAAATTATATGTTTACTACTGGAAGAATTATATTTACAATAGGTTTTATTATTACATTTGCTGTAGCAATGTTTTTTGCATACTCAAAAGACTCAAAACATCGAAAATATTATTATAAAAATGTTTGGAAAGTTGGGTTAACAATTCTTTTAGTAATTATAACATTTACTATTTTGACTTTTTGGTTGCATGATTAATTTCTCTTAAATTCGCAAAAGTAGCAAACTAATTTAAACCTGCTTAACCGAAATAATTTTAACAGGGCAGGCTTCTTTTGCTTTTAAATTTGCATCTAAAATAGACTCATCTAGAGATTTTAGCGTATGAAATCCTTTTTTTTCAACCGATTGTAATAGCACTGATTTACCGTCTTTTTTAGAAATACGATATTGCTCAGGTGCAAATTCTACACAATAATTGCAACCGATACACTTTTTTCTTTGCAAGGTTATTACTATCATTTTTTGAACCAGATGTTTACTAATGTCTAATTAGTTAGGTATTTGCCTTTTCAAAAGCAAATTCAGTTTTTATAATTTTATATAATTTATCAGACTCTCTAATTCTAAAGTCTAATTTAAAAGTAACTAAATCTCCTTTTTTGGCAATGCTATTTTCTTTATCGTTTACAAACATAGCTGTAACTTCCATTTCTTTTGCTCCTGTTGTTGGGCCTGTTATTAAAATGGTATCACCTATTTTTAAATCGTAGGCATCTATTTTAAATTCGCCTACTTTTGCTTTTGGAAAATAATGGGCTCCTTTACCTAAAAATACTTTTTTCTGTGTAGCGTGAGAGCCAGATTCTTTAGACCACTCGCCTAATTTTTGACCAAGATAATAGCCGTTCCAAAATCCGCGATTATAAACTTTGTCTAGTTCTTTCATCCAATTAATAACTTTTTCTTTATTAAAAGTTCCGTTACTAATACTATCTATTGCATCGCGATAACATTTTATCACTTTTGCTACATATTCTGGCGCTCGACCTCGACCTTCAATTTTTAAAACTTTAATTCCTGCATCAGCAACTTGGTCTAAAATATCAATGGTACACAAATCTTTTGGAGACATAATATATTCGTTGTCTAGTTCCATTTCAAAACCAGTTTCTTGATCTATTACCGTATATTTTTTTCGGCAATTTTGTTTACATGCACCACGATTTGCAGATGAATTGGCGGCATGTAAACTCATATAACATTTACCCGAAACAGCCATACATAATGCACCATGTCCAAAAATTTCAACTTCTATTAACCTACTGCTTGGTCCTTTTATCTGCTCTTTTTCTATACGTGTTGTAATGTGTTTTATTTGCCTTAAACTCAATTCTCTACTCAATACAACAGTATCTGCAAACATAGCGTAGAATTTTAAAGTTTCTATGTTTGTAATATTTATTTGTGTAGAGATATGTACTTCCATACCTTCGGAACGTGCTACTTGAATTACGGCTTGATCCATAGCAATTACAGCAGTAATATTTGCTTTTTTTGCACATTTTATCAAGGTTTTAATAACCGATAAATCATGATCGTAAATTATAGTATTTAATGTTAGGTAAGTTCTGACATTTTTTTCTTGGCATCGTTGCGATATTTCTTTTAAATCATCTAAAGTAAAGTTAATAGATGCTCTAGCACGCATATTTAGTTGCTCTACACCAAAATAAATAGAATCTGCTCCGTTATCTAGGGCTGCTTGCATAGATTCAAAATTCCCAGCGGGAGCCATTAATTCTATAAAATTTGTTTTTTGCAATTAAAATATTTTTTGCAAAGAAAGGTAATTTATCTTATAAATATTTCTTCTTTAACTTAATTTTTTTAGTTTTTACAAATGTTATGATTCTACATCTTTTTTTGGCTCAAGTCGTCTTGCTTAACAAAGTTATTTCACAACGGTAATCCACTGCCCTTTTGTTCTTGTAAAGTAATCATTATCATACATAGCTTCTGCTTGTACACCGAATAAATAATATTTACCTAGATACGATGCGTTTAGCAATACATTAAAGGTTTTACTTTTTCTACTACCTAAACTAAAATAGAAATTAACTCGATCATCTCTAATATCTGTAAATTCTGCGCTACTAGATTTTACATTGCCATAATCGGTAAATCGGGTATTTACAATTTCCCAACCTGAAGGAAAAATTTGGGTCAGTGCAATATCGTTTACAGATCCTCCTTTTGTATTTTCAACGGTTACTTGAGCCATAAAATCGGCACCTTGCTTTAGTTCAGAAACAAGAATTATATTTCCTTTTTCGTCTTTATATTTTACCGAAACTTTTAAACCTCTAGTTTCCGAAATTTCTCGTCCTAAAGGTAAGATACCAGAATTTAATACACGTACAAACACATTGTTAGCATTGGTGTTTTTTAAGGTGATACTGTTTGTTCCATAATTCACTTTTATTTTACGCTGTGCAATGGCTTTGCTTGTATTGATATTTTGCTGCCCTTGTGTATTAGCATTATAATTTAATGCGATACCTTTTCCGCCATTTTTAGTAACCATTTTTGCTAATGCATATAAACTATATGCTGTTGATTGTGTGCTCATCCAACGATTAGTAGATAAGTTTTTTGCCATTAATTTTGCCAAATCTAAGGCTTGTTTTGGTTCGTCATTAGTAAGTAACATAGTCTCTAAGGCCATAGCTCTATTTCTGTCAACCGAACCGTAACTGTAATAATCATATTTATACGGTTTAAAATCTATATTTGCTTGATTTGACAATTTTACAGCTACTTCTTTTTGACCAGCAATTGCATAAGCTGCAGCCAAACGCCATTTTGCATCATTACTTAGGTTTTCTTCACGCAATCTATTCATAGATGATAAATCTGCGTGATTTGCTAAAGCTAACGTATATAATCTATATGCTTGAGACAGCGTAGTATTCCAATTATGAGAACTTGCTCTCCAATCTTTTGCAGTTCGTTTTTGATATTTTAACCAATTACTCATATAACTTAATGGTAAAACAAATCCTTTTTTTGCTGCTTCTAACATAAAATGTCCTCCGTAAGAAGTACCCCAATCGTTTGCATCATTTTGTCCTCTCCAATAAGATAATCCACCAGAAGGCGTTTGAAAATCGCTTAGTTTTTTTATGGCCATTTTAACATGATCTTCCATTTCTTGTTTTTTCTGAACTGTTAGGTCAAAAATGGTACCTAAATACAATTGTGGAAAAGCACTAGATGTTGTTTGCTCTACACATCCATGAGGGTACTGGATTAAATATTGCATACGTTGTCCAAAATTCATGGGTGGTAATGTAGAAAATTCTAGGGTTGTTTTATTACTTCCCTTAATACCAAAGGTTTTAAAATCAATGGTTTTAGATGCATTTGGTTCTAAAATAATATCGATTACTTTATTAGTTATTGGGTTTGGATTTACGACATCAATCTCGACTTCGTAAGAGGATTTTTCACCATTCCCTTGAGCGATAACTTCAATTTTACTAATGCCTTTTGCTTCGGAAACGTCTAAATCAAAATATACCATTTTTTCGTCTGGTTTATCAAAATTTAAGGTTTGTACTCTTTTACCAATGATTTTTATTCCTTTACTTAATTTTAAGGAGATTTTTGCATTTTTAATTTTTTTATCCATTGCAAAAACGGCAACTGGAAGTGTTACTTTTTCTCCGGGGCTTAATTTTCTAGGTAAAGTGGCTAAAACCATTAGTGGTTTTTTAACGGGTGTTGTTTCTTCTGCCGAACCATATGCTGGTGAAGTATTATCGCCAGAGACTACCATTGTTCTAACTGAGCCAATGTATTTTGGCATTTTAATTATATGCGATTTGCTTTTATTTTTACCAACAGTAAATGGTCCTAAAGTTATGACTACTGGTTTAAATCGATTTGCTTTTTTAGATTTTTTGCCTTTGGCTTCTCCATCACCACCAATGGCATAAACTTGTTCTATACTACCTGAATATGCGCCAATAATAGCATCAAATAGATCCCATGTTTTTACACCTAAGGCTTGTTTTTTATAAAAATCTGTCCATGCATTTGGGGTTTTAAATCTGGTAATATCTAATAATCCTTCGTCAACAATTGCAATGGTATATGTCATAGGTTTACCATTTTTTTCTTTGATTTTTAGTGTAAAATTTTCTTCGGGTTTTAAAGATTTTGGCATATCAATTATTGGTTGTATCTTAGTATTTGGATCTTCTACCAATAATGGAATTATTCCGTACAAGCGTAAAGGTAAATCATTTTCTACTTTTGCATGAGGTTGTAATAATGAGATATTTACAAATACATTTGGTGCCATATTTTTATCAATAGGAATATCAATAACTGTTTCTCCTTTTTTTGTTTTTACCCATTTTTTATGCAATACTTCGCTACCATTTTCTATACTGATTAATGCGCGACCTTCTGTACCGCTTGGAAACGTAATTCGTGCTGTTTCACCAACATTATACTTGTCTTTATCACTAGAGAAAACTAACATTTTTGCTGCCTCTGGGTCGTCACTACTTTGACGTTTCCACCAATCTTTATAAAAATAGGCTGTTCTACCTGTTGCATGTCCACTTTTTGGGTCATAAATTCGTATTAAATATCGGTTTCCGTTTTCGTTAGGAACATTAATTTTAAAATTTCCTTTACCATTATTATCGGTGTTAATTTTAAATGATTTAAAAGTTTTATGATATGAATTACTTACATAAGATGCTAAATCATCGTAAGAGGAGTTCCACCACCAGCGCCATTTTATTTCATAGATTTTTACTTCTAATCCTTTTCTTTTAATTGGGTTGCCTTTATCATCAACAGTAACTACATCAAAAGTTATATCTTCATCAGTAAAAAAGGAACCGTAAGCACGAGATTTAGGTGATTTTAAACCTACAAAAGAGGTATATGGTGCGTAGTTTTTTGAAAAAACATCCATTGAATAATCGCCTCCTTTTTCAAAAGTACGTGTAAAGAAAGATGCTCTTAACATACCTGGTGCTTTATTTCCAAAATCTATTTCTTTAGAAATTGTTGCATTTCCGTCAGCATCTAAAATACCGTCAAAAATGGTCAATTCCTCACTATTAAATGTACGTGTAGGATCGCTAAATTCATAGTTTGGATAGTTTTTAAAACTGGTATAGGCGTTAGAAAATTTAACTTTTACATCTGTTTTTAAATTTTTAGCAGGTGCTCCATGTAGCCATTTTACTGCTAATTTACCTTGTATTGGTTTTTTTGCAGAAAAAATTTCATCTGTAAAATTTATTTTAATTTTTAATCGGTTAGGTTTTATAGTTTCTACTTTAAGGACTTTGTAAAATGTTGCGCCACCAACACTGACCTTAACGTTCCAACTACCTGTTGGTGCTGTATCTGATGTTACTATGTCAAATTTATAGAATCCGTTAATGCCTTGAGTTATTATTTTTTTATAAATCAATTTTTGTTTGGCATCGGTAACTTCCATACGTACAGGGTGATTTTTTGGTAATTTATTGGCTTTATCGTTTAGAATAAAGTTTAGATGTAGTGTGTCTCCTGGTCGCCAAACGCCTCTTTCTCCATAGATGTAACCTAATAATCCTTTTTCTAATCGTTTACCCGAAACATCAAATTTACTTAGTGATAAAGAATTGCCATCTTCTAATTTTAGGTATGAAAAATTAGTACCATTAGAAACAATTGCAAAATAAGCATTTTTACTTTCATCTATATTTGCAAATCCATCGTTATCGGTTGTTGTTGAAAGAATTTCTTGTTGTTGATAATTATAGAGTCTAATTTTTGCTCCTGAAACTGGTTTGGTTGTTAAAATATCGGTTACTGCAAAATAATAATTTTTGTTTGTTCCTTTTTTTACAATAACACCTAGATTTGATGCTAAAATATTTTGTGACACAATGCTATTATCATCATGGTCGTAATAGGCTTGTTTGCATGGGTTTTCTCGATTGTTCCAATTATAATCGTAGTTGCGATAGTTATAAATTAAATTGTCCCAATATTGTTCTTCTTGTTCGTCTAATTCTGCTGCTTCTTTGGCTGTATAATTTTTAGTTTCATCGTAATAATAATCTTCTTCATAGTAATCTTCATCTTCATTATCTATTGCTTCTGAGCCATCGCAGGTAAATAAAGCGTATTCTTTTTTAATACTAAATTCTACTCTATAAATTGCTCCTGGCTCTGTGTTTATTAACTTTGACAAATCAACGGAATAGGTTTTAAATTTGCCATCATTTAGGAAGTTATTTTTAATTAATTGAATTGTTTTTTTAGCAATTCTTCTTCCAACCCTTCTAACTTCATATTGGTTATTACTATTTAAATTATTATTTTGAAGAAATTGTAATACATTTTTTTCATAAATTTTAATTACACGAACATCTACTGCTTTTAAATTTACGGCTTCAAAATTGAGATTTAAATTAGATGAGTTTGGCAAAATAACACCATTACTAATCAGGCGCACTTTTGGTTTTAATTGCTCAAAAGTAACCGTTGCAGTGTACGGATTTTTAAGTTTGTAATCATCACTGTTTTTAATGCCTTTAAAAACTTCTAGGTTTACATTGCCCACAATTCTTTTTGATGGATATACTTTTAACAGGTTACCATCAACAACATATCTTAATTCTCCAGCATTTTTTAGGTGCACTAAACCGCTAAAATCTTGTTGTTTTTTTAATGGGTCCGAAAAATTTATTTGTAAATGTAATTCTGGGGTATGTTCTACATTAACTCTTATTACGGAAAAATTATTTTTACCTAGAATTTTAAAAGTGTTTTCGCCTTTATTATCTATGTTTAATTTATTGCCATTCCATTTTATATCTATTTCAGAATCGTCTTCAAAGCGCTTAATACTATCTATTTTAAAAAGGAAACTTTGTGCAAATTCGATATTATTTTCCCATTTAATATCGAGTTTTTTCCCTTTTTGTGATGCGTTTATTAATTGTTTTACATTTTCTATAGACATTACATCAGCCAATTGTACATTGCCTTCTAAAAATTGCCATTCTTTAGAATACGACTGTAAATTCTTTGTGGTGATATTAAAATTCTGTGCAATAGTTTTAAAAGAAAATTTATATTTATTTTGTCCTTTTTTAACAGTAAATAGTTTTCCTAATGTTACCGTAACGGTATATTCTGTATTTGATTTTAAATTTTCTTCTGGTTGAAAAATTAATGTTCGCTTGTTTAATGCATATAATTTTCCCTTAACAGAAGGTGAAATACGAAATATACTTTTGTCAATTTCTTGATTTGCTTCCCAAGAATCTACATCTTTTGCCATGGTAATTTTAATAGGTTCGGTAACAGAGACACGACCAGAAGTTGTATAATAAATGTAATCTTTATACTTAAAAAGATTATCTGTACTTGGTTTTTTATCTTTACACGAAATAACTGTTGTAAAAACAATTATAAATAACACGATTGTTTTAATGAGTTTTTTAGTTGTTAATTGCATAATTAAATGGTTTTTATTAAAACAAATACGATTGTTTTAAACTTGTTTTTAAGTATAAACTATTTAAAGAGATCCTTGTGCTTTTAAAATCTATTAAAATAATATGTTATTTCTATTAATGCTATAAAATTACAAAATAATAGTGTTATTTCTAAATTTATTTTATAAACGAGGATTAATAATTTATATTTGTGCTAAATAGACACCAAATTATGGAAAATTTATATGAATTAGGCATGCAGAATGCCACCGAATTACTAATTCTTGCATTTTTAAGCGTAACTTTTTTACAATCTGGTATCGATAAATTAAGTGATTGGAAAGGGAATTTAAGTTATATAAATTCTGTTTTTGAAAAAACTTTTTTAAAAAAATCGGCTCCTTTACTTTTAACTGTTGTTACTATAGGTGAACTAATTGGTGGTTTTTTAACTTTAGTAGGAGTTTTTCAAATTTACTTTTACGATTCTAAAAATTTAGGTTTACTTGGTGCTGTTATTTGTGCAAAAGTATTACTGGCATTACTATTTGGGCAACGTATAGCCAAAGATTATGCTGGAGCAATGACTATTGTTATTTATTTTATGGTTACTATTTTTGGGGTTTATATATTATCTAAATAAAGATAATTTAGTAAAGCCTTTTTGGTCTTCAAAATTAGGTGCTATTGGTTTTAATTTCTTAAAAATGTGAATAACATTAACTGTTTAAGTTCCGTATTAGACTATTAAAATTGTATATTTGATACATTGATTTTTAACTTATAAAATAAAAAAATTATGGATGTATTACTTAATAATTGGTGGATTATAATACCTATTTTAATATTGATTGCCTCTGGGTTCTTTATTGTAAAACAACAAACAATTGCTGTTGTAGAGCGTCTTGGTAAATTTACTAAAGATTATGGTGCAGGGTTTCAGTTTAAGATTCCTATTATTGATAAAGTTGTTGGCCGCATAAGTTTACGTATTCAACAATTAGATGTTATTGTAGAAACTAAAACACAAGATGATGTATTTGTACATTTAAAAATATCTGTTCAGTTTCAAATTCAACGAAACCATGTATATAATGCGTTTTATAAATTACAAAACCCGCATGAACAAATTACTGCTTTTATTTTTGATACGGTGAGGGCTGAAGTGCCTAAAATGCGTTTAGATGATGTATTTGTTAAAAAGGAAGAAATTGCTGTTGCAATACAACGTGAACTTAAAGAGGCTATGTTAGATTATGGTTATGATATTGTAAAAGCATTAGTAACCGATATTGACCCAGATGAAAACGTAAAGATTGCCATGAATAGAATTAATGCTGCTGAACGTGAAAAAGTAGCTGCTCAGCACGAAGGTGATGCACAACGTATTTTAATTGTAGAACGCGCAAAAGCAGAAGCAGAAAGTAAGCGTTTACAAGGTAGAGGTATTGCTGATCAACGTAGAGAAATTGCTCGTGGTTTAGAAGAAAGTATGGAGGTTTTAAATAGAGCAGGTATAAACTCTCAAGAGGCTTCTGCATTAATTGTGATAACTCAACATTACGACACGTTACAAAGTATTGGTGCTGATACTAATTCTAACTTAATTTTATTACCTAATAATCCAACGGCTGCAAGTTCTATGCTTAGTGATATGGTTACTAGTTTAGTTGCTGCTAATAAAATGAATGAATCTGCTAATAAAAATAAAAAGAAGTAAGAAAAATTTATTTTAAAGTCAAGTTTCATAGTGAAGCCTGACTTTTTAGTTTATTTAACTACCTCTTCTTTTTTATCATCTTCTTTAGAAGCGTTTTTAAATTCTTTAATCCCAGAACCTAAACCGCGCATTAATTCTGGTATTTTTTTTCCACCAACTAATAATAATATTACGACTACAATTAGTATAACTTGTGGAGGACCAATCATTCCTAAAAAAATATTTTGTGCTATCATAATAAATGTATTTAGACTACAAATATAGTTTAATTTATGAGTGATGTGTTATTAAAAATAATTTTTGTTGTTATTTTTAATTATAAACTCTTGCTCTCTCTTCTTTATTGTAATAATTTTATACTGAATAAATAATCTAATTACTAACACTTTAAATCATAATTGCTGTAGTGTAAAAGAAAATATAGAGCCCTTACCAATTTCACTTTCAACAAAAACATCTTCATTATGTGCTTCAATAATGTGTTTTACAATAGAAAGTCCTAAACCTGACCCTCCTTGATTTCTAGACCTACTTTTGTCTGCTCTATAAAATCGCTCAAAAATTCTTAATTGGTTTTCTTTGGTTATACCTACACCATTATCTATTACCTGTACTATTACTTTATCTTTTTGATAAGCTTGAATACTCAGTTTTGTAAAGCCTTTATTTTTACTATAATTAATCGCATTAGAAATTAAATTTAAAAGTACTTGTTCTATCCTATCTCTATCTGCTTTTACAAATATTTTACCTTCATACACTTTGTCAAAAAGTAAATTTATAGTTCTCTTTTTTGCCTTCATATCTAACAATTCAAAGACCTCTCTTACTAGATCTAAAATATCAAAATGGGTGATTTTTAGATTTAAATCACCTGTTTCTAATTTAGAAATTAAATCTAAATCTTTTACAATATGATTTAAACGCTCTACACCATTATTTGCACGCTCTAAATATTTAAGTCTAATTTCTTTATCATTAATTGCACCCTCTAACAAAGTTAAAATATAGCCTTGTACCGTAAATAAAGGTGTTTTTAGCTCGTGTGAAATATTACCTAAAAATTCTTTTCTATAATTTTCTCTTTCAGTAAGTATTTCTATTTCTAATCGCTTATTTTCGGCAAATAGTTGTACATTTTTTGATAAAGTTTCCATATTAGAAGTTATGCTATTTTTAGCTAAATTTTCTATATCTAAAATAGAAACGTCTTTATAAATTTTCTGAATTCTTTTATAAATAAATTTTTCAACTCTATACTGAATTAATAAGAAAGAAAAAATAATAAATATAAGTACAAAAAATAATAAATACCAATAACTAAAATTTTCATTTTTAAAAAGATAATTTGAAATTATTAAAATTAAAAAAACAAAAAAAGACAATGCAATTGAAGAATAAAATGCGAATTTATATGTCTTTCTATACTTCATTCTATAATTAACCTATTTTATAGTTTCAAATTTATAACCTACACCTTTAATAGTAATAAAATAATCATTTCCTATCTTTTTTCGTAATTTTCTAATATGTACATCTATAGTCCTGTCTCCTACAACGACCTCTGTCCCCCAAACATTATTCATTATATCTTGCCTTTTTACTACTTTATTAACATTAGATGCTAAAAAATATAATAATTCAAACTCTTTTCGAGGTAATATTATTCTTTTTTTGTCTTTTAAGACAAAGTAAGACTCTCTATCTATTACTAAATCACCAACATTTAATAGACTTGTTATAGTCTCTTTTATTAAATATCGCCTTAATAGAGCCTTAACTTTACTGATTAATATTTTAGGCTTTACAGGCTTTGTTATATAATCATCAGCACCTGCTTCAAAACCTGCTATTTGCGAATAATCTTCACTTCTTGCAGTAAAAAAAGTAATAATAACATCTTGTAAACTATCAATTTCTCTAATTTTTGTACAGGTTTCAATACCATCTAATTCTGGCATCATAATATCTAATATAATTAAATGTGGTTTTATTTTAATAGCCTTTTGTATTGCTTTTTTGCCATTAATAGCGGTGAAAACTTGAAATCCTTCATTTTTTAAATTGTAACTAACAATTTCTAAAATATCTAGTTCGTCATCTACTAATAGTATTTTAATATCTTCTTTTCTCAATATCTTATTTCTTCTTACAAAGTTAATTAATTCTAACGCAAAATATAGACAAATGTATTTTTATTGAGAAAATTTAGGCTTATATCAAAATATAGGTATATTCATTGCAAATAAGAATCAGAAAAAAGAGGAATTTAAAAGACCACAAAATATTGATTTAAATAATTTTTATTAATCATTCAACTTTAAAACCGCCATAAATGCTTTTTGTGGTATTTCAACATTACCAACTAAACGCATACGTTTTTTTCCTTTTTTCTGTTTTTCTAACAATTTGCGTTTTCTTGAAATATCACCGCCATAACATTTTGCAGTTACATCTTTGCGCAATGCTTTTATGGTTTCTCTTGCAATAATCTTTGCACCAATTGCTGCCTGAATTGGTATGTCAAATTGTTGACGTGGAATCAATTGACGCAATTTTTCACACATTTTTCTACCAATATACTGTGCGTTTTCTGCGTGTATTAAAGCTGATAGTGCATCTACACTATTGCCATTTAATAAAATATCTAATTTTACTAACTTTGAACTTCGCATGCCTATTGGTGAATAGTCAAATGAGGCATAGCCTTTAGAAACTGTTTTTAATCTATCGTAGAAATCAAAAACTATTTCTGCCAAAGGCATATCAAAAGTCAATTCTACGCGCTCTGTGGTTAGATATGTTTGGTTGGTAATTAAACCTCTCTTTTCAATACACAAACCCATTACTTGACCAACAAAATCTGATTTTGTAATAATACTTGCCTTAATAAATGGTTCTTCTACACGTTCTAAACCTGAAGGGTCTGGCAAATCACTTGGGTTATTAACTAAAATTGCTATATCTGGTTGTTTTCTTGTAAAGGCATGATAAGAAACGTTTGGAACAGTTGTAATTACTGTCATTCCAAACTCACGTTCTAAACGTTCTTGAATGATTTCCATATGTAGCATACCTAAAAACCCGCATCGGAATCCAAAACCTAATGCTGCTGAACTTTCGGGTTGCCAAACTAAAGAAGCATCGTTTAATTGTAACTTTTCCATAGAGTTTCTTAACTCTTCAAAATCTTCTGTGTCTACAGGGTAAATCCCTGCAAAAACCATTGGTTTTACATCTTCAAAACCATCAATTTTTTCGGTTGTTGGGTTTAATACATCTGTAATTGTATCACCTACTTTTACTTCTCTTGCATCTTTAATTCCTGTAATTAAATAACCTACATCGCCTGTTGAAACTACTTTTTTTGGTGTTTGTGTTAAATGTAATGTACCCACTTCATCTGCAAAATATTCTTTATCTGTTGATAAAAATTTCACTTTTTGTCCTTTTTTAATTTCTCCATTTACTACTTTAAAATAGGTTTCTATTCCTCTAAAAGTATTGTAAACAGAATCAAAAATTAATGCTTGTAATGGTGCATCTTTATCTCCTTTTGGGTGTGGTATTTTTTTAATAATTGCTTCTAAAATGTTTTCTACTCCAAACCCTGTTTTACCACTTGCATGAATAATCTCTTCTAAATCACAACCTAATAAATCTATAATATCGTCGCTAACTTCTTCTGGGCTAGCACTTGGTAAATCTATCTTATTTAAAACGGGTATAATTTCTAAGTTATTTTCTAGAGCTAAATATAAATTAGAAATAGTCTGTGCTTGTATACTTTGTGCTGCATCAACAATTAACAATGCTCCTTCGCAAGCAGCAATTGATCTAGATACTTCGTAAGAAAAATCTACGTGACCTGGGGTATCTATTAAATTTAGAGTATAGTCTTCGCCTTTAAAAGTGTAGTTCATTTGAATTGCACGTGATTTAATGGTAATGCCACGTTCACGCTCTAAATCCATATTATCTAAAAGTTGTGCTTTTGACTCTCTCTCAGTTACCGTATTTGTAAATCCTAATAACCTATCTGCCAAAGTGCTTTTGCCATGATCTATATGTGCAATAATGCAAAAATTTCTTATTTTCTTCATGTTCATTTATAAGGGTGCAAGATAGTATTATTTTTTTTCACGCAAAGTTAAAAAGCGCTTTGTAATAGTTTGTCTTTTAGAGCACCTCTAAAAAACAAAAGGCTAAAAACTAAAAAACAAATTAATCCTAAATTTAATATAAAATATGGTTTTTTTCAAACGTACCGTTTTTTTATAAAAAAATCTTATGTAGGGGTGATTTTTATAAAAAAATGTTAAAATTTCATCTTATAATTTAGTAAATTATAAATAGGGTTTTAAATGCCTTTAGAAACTGTATTTGGTAATTCGTTAATCGTATTTTTAGCATAAGGAAAATAGGCTTTTAATTGTTTGCCTGCTTCATTAATACCTTGTATTAAACCATGCACAAAATTATTCTTTTTAAATTCGGCTAGAACGATATCTTTTGTACTATCCCAAAAATCTGTTGGTACTTTTTGATGGATTCCTTTATCTCCAAAAATGGCAAATTTTTTATCCTTAATATCAAGATAAAACAAGACTCCATTTCGGGCTTTAGTCTCGTCCATTTTTAAATAATAAAAAACTTCTTTTGCTCTATCTAAGGTTTTTTTTGTGGTAGATTTTTCTATATGTACGCGAATTTCTCCAGAAGTATTTTTTTCAGCATTAAGAATAGCATTAATAACTTGTTGTTCTTGTTGTTGTGTTAAAAAATTTGCTGCTTTAGACATTGAGGTGCTTATTTTATAAGTTTTATTTTGTAATAAGCAAAATATTCAAAAAGATTAAAATTCTACTTTAGGTGTTTTTTCACTACCAGAATCTGATTTAAAATAAGTCATATCTCCTAAATTAAACCATTTTGCAAAAATAAAATTAGGAAATTTTTTAAGTAGTTTGTTATAAGGTTTTACTTTATCATTAAAACGGTTACGTTCAACATTAATTCTATTCTCGGTTCCTTCTAATTGACTTTGTAATTCTAAAAAATTCTGATTTGCTTTTAAATCTGGATATTTTTCAACTACTACCATTAATTTACTTAGGGCTCCTGATAAGCCACTTTGTGATTTTTGAAAAGCGGCCATTTTTTCTGGAGTCAAATCTCCTGCATTTATGGTTGTTTTAGTCGCCTCTGCCCTTGCTTTTATTACGCCTTCTAAAGTTTCTTTTTCATGTGTTGCATAACCTTTTACAGTACTAACAATGTTAGGTATTAAGTCTGCTCTACGTTGATAAGAACTTTCGACATTTGCCCATTGCCCTGTTGCTTCTTCTTTTAAAGTAATAGCGTTATTATAAAATCCTGATCCTTTGCTATATGCCCAAAAAGCAATTAAAGCAATAATTATTAAAGGTAACAACCATTTTTTCATATTTGTGAATTTTAGTGATTTATAATTGGTTTTTAAAATTTATTAGTTCAGATTTTATACTTTCTAATCTTGTAATAATCTCGTGATTATTTTTTATTACTTCTGGTTTTTCTTTTAATTTCTTTTTTGCACCTTCTAAAGTAAATCCTTTTTCTTTTACTAAATGGTAAATCAGTTGCAAGTTTTTAATATCTTCTGATCTAAATAATCGGTTTCCTTTTTTGTTTTTTTTAGGTTTAATTAAAGTAAATTCTTTTTCCCAAAATCGTATTAATGAAGTGTTAACGCCAAATGCTTTGGCAACTTCTCCTATTTTGTAATATTGTTTATTTCCTAAATCTATATGCATATAATCATTGATTTTTAGATTTTGATTTTAGATTTTTTTATTTAAAGACCAAAAAATTTAGTTACAAAGTTAGTAAATTAATTTTTTAAAAGTTTAAATCATTTTAAATAAATAAAAAATTTTTCTTAAAATTGTAATTTGTTTTTAAAAAAATAGTTAGAAAATTCTTTTTTAAAAACTGTAACATGTTGTAAATTAAAATCTTAAAAATAACAACTACTTCTAAATCATCTATAAAACTTTATACTTTGTACAAGGTAAAAAAAACGAAGCAAAATATACTAGTGTATTTAATAAAGTAATAGTTTTTAACTATTTTTTTAAGACTAATAAAATCATCATTACTTTATCGAAAGAAAGTTCATTAATTTTTTAACAGGGCAAAAAGTAGGTCTAACTTATTATGGTATATTTTATATTGATTTTATATTGCCTTATATTTTAGTATACAATTAAATTAGTTTACTTTAGCTCATTAATAATTATAAATGAGTTTATCTGGCATTAAATTAAAAGCAATAATTAAGAAAACGGAAAAACTTTTAAAAAGAAGAAATGAAGAAAATGCTCTTGAAGTTTCTTCTAGAGTAAATACTGTTGGCATAATTGTAGATGAAGGCTCTAAATTTAACTTTGAATCTCTTAAGGAATTACAAAAAAATATAGCTTCTGACTCTACAAATTTCCATGTTTTAACCTGTAAAAATACAACCGATAATTACAACGAGTTTAGAGGCGTATCGTTTAATGAAAAAGATTTTTCTTGGAACGGCACATTAAAATCAAAAGAAGTAAATTTTTTTTTAGAATCTAATTTTGATATGTTAATTGATTATACAAAATCTGCAACAATATATAAAAAATATTTAGTTGCAAAATCAAATGCAAAATTTAAAGTTGGTTATGCAGCTATTGATAATCGTCTTTTTGATTTTATGATTGCAGTAGAAAATGAAAAAATTAGTCAGTTTAATAAAGAACTTATTAAATATCTAAAAATTTTAAATAAAATTTAATTATGAAACAGTTAATAGGTACAGGAGTTGCGTTAGTTACACCATTTACAAGCAAAGGTGCAATTGACTATATTGCTTTAGAAAAACTAGTTAATTTTCAAATTGATAATGCTGTTAATTATCTTGTATTATTAGGAACAACTGGTGAGCCAGCAACACTTACAAATGATGAAAAGAAAAGTGTAATTGCTAAAATAATTGAAGTAAACAACGAACGTTTACCTCTAGTTTTAGGAATTGGAGGAAATTCAACTCAACAGGTTATTAACGAAATCAAAACGACTAATTTAGAGGCTTTTTGCGCTATACTATCCGTTTC
This sequence comes from Flavobacteriaceae bacterium, assembly GCA_021648755.1. Classification (GTDB taxonomy): domain Bacteria; phylum Bacteroidota; class Bacteroidia; order Flavobacteriales; family Flavobacteriaceae; genus S010-17. The sequence continues at coordinate 78,602 of JAKISG010000005.1, forward strand.
TCCATATTACAATAAACCAACTCAAGAAGGTATTTATCAGCACTTTAAGGCAATTGCAAATGCAACAAATAAAGCAATTATTGTTTACAATGTACCACACAGAACAGGTAAAAATGTAGCGCCTGAAACCATAATTCGTTTAGCCAATGATTGTAAAAATATTGTTGCTGTAAAAGATGCTGCTAGTGCTATTTTACAAACTTTTGAATTACTAAAAAACAAACCAAATGATTTTCATATAATCTCTGGTGATGATGCTTTGGGTTTAACGTCTGTTTTAGCGGGTGGTTCTGGTGTAATTAGTGTTATTGGTCAAGCAATGCCAAATGAATTTACCAAAATGATTAGTTACGGATTGCAAAAAGAAACTAAAAAAGCATTTGACATTCATTATGAATTAATGCCACTAACCGATTTAATCTTTAGAGAAGGTAATCCTGCTGGTGTTAAATGTATTTTAAACCATAAGGATATTATGGAGGCTAATGTTCGTTTGCCTTTGGTTATGGCTTCTGATGAATTAAAAAGGCTTATTGCCAGCGAATTATAATTTTTCTTTGAATTAATTTCTAGTATATTTTCTTCATTTCTGTAAACTTATACTTTTGTTTTTAAAAAAAAATTAACACCTTATTTTCTAACTATTATATTTTTAAAAACTCTAAATAGTTAGAAAAACTGAAAACACAAGCAACGAAATTATTATCGAATATGAAAAAGTGTGAGTTTACCTGACACCCAACATTTAACAAACATTTAGCACTAAAAAAACCTCATAATTTCTAGCGTCAAATTACTTTTGTTTTTTATACCGTGTTTCATATAATAATAGTACTTTTGCAAGATGAAAAATTTAGTTTTCTTATTATTTATTACCGTTTTATTTACAAGTTGTAGTGAATATCAAAAGGCATTGAATAAAGGAACTATTGCAGATCAATATAAAATGGCAGAAGAACTTTATGAAGCAGGTAAGTATAGTAAAGCAATTACCCTATTTGAAAAAGTAACACCTGCATTTAAAGGGAAGCCACAGATGCAAAGAATTCAATTTATGGTTGCTAACTCTAATTTTAAAACTAAAAGTTACGAATTAGCTGCTTATTATTTTAATCGTTTTATAAATAATTACCCTAAAAGTTCTAAGTTAGAAGAAGCCAATTTTTTAGTTTCTCAAAGTTATTATAAATCTTCACCTGTCTTTAGTTTAGACCAAAAAGATAGTCAAAAAGCACTAACATCATTACAAGTATTTTTAGACCGCTATCCAGACTCTAATAATGCAAAATTAGTTAACAGTCAGTATAAAGAATTAACCGAAAAATTAGAAAAAAAGGCTTTTGAAATAGCAAAACAATATTATAAAACTGAAAATTATATCGCTGCAATTACAGCATTGGGTAATTTTACAACGGAGTATTTAGGTTCAAAATACAAAGAAGACGCCTTATTTTATAAATTTAAAGCAGGTTATGATTTAAGTTTAAAAAGTATTTTTCATAAAAAAGAAAAACGCTTAAACGATGCTTTAAAGTACCACAAACGTTTTATAAAATATTACCCAGAATCTCAATATATAGAAGAGTCTGATGCAATGTTAGAAAGAATAAATATAACGTTAGAAAATATGGAACTATTAAACAGTAAATAATTATGAAACAAGCATGTTAAAGGTTTGTTTTTAAAGAAAAATAATAACAAACAACGTGACCTTAAAAAAAAAAATAAATTAATATTATGAAAGATTATAAAAATACTGATGCAGCACAAACAACTGTAACTTACGACAAAAATGAAATAGAAGCACCTACGCAAAATATATATGAAGCAATTTCTATTATTGCAAAGAGAGCCTCACAAATTAATGTAGATTTAAAACAAGAATTGGTTGAAAAATTAGAAGAGTTTGCTACATATAATGATAGTTTAGAAGAAATTTTTGAAAACAAAGAACAAATTGAAGTTTCTAAATTTTACGAGCGTTTACCAAAACCTACAGCTCTTGCTGTTGAAGAATGGTTAAACAATGAAATTTATTATAGAAAACCAGAAGTGAAAGAAGACTCTACTGAAGAAAACTAAAAAAATATGTCTGTTTTAAGCGGTAAAAAAATACTACTTGGTATAAGTGGAGGGATAGCTGCTTTTAAAACGGCAAATTTAGTACGCTTATTTATTAAATCTGGAGCAGAAGTTAAGGTGATAATGACACCTTCTGCAAAAGACTTTGTAACCCCCTTAACCTTATCGACGCTTTCTAAAAACCCAGTATATTCTACTTTTTTTGATAAAGAAAATGACCATGAACTCTGGAGTAACCATGTCGATTTAGGACTTTGGGCAGATTTAATGCTCGTTGCTCCTGCAACAGCAAACACACTTTCTAAAATGTCTAATGGTATAAGTGATAATTTTTTATTAGCCTGTTACCTATCTGCTAAATGTAAAGTATATTTTGCTCCTGCAATGGATCTAGACATGTACAAACATCAAAGTACCAAAAACAGTATTACTAAATTACAAAATTTTGACAATGTCTTAATTCCTGCTACAAGTGGTGAATTGGCAAGTGGTCTAGTTGGCGAAGGGAGAATGGCTGAGCCAGAAGACATCATTGCTTTTATAGAAAAAGATTTACTTACAACATTACCTTTATACAACAAAACCATTTTAATTACTGCTGGACCAACACATGAAGCAATAGACCCTGTTCGCTATATAGGAAATCATTCTACAGGAAAAATGGGTTACGAATTAGCACATCAAGCAGCTAATTTAGGCGCAAAAGTACTTTTAATTTCTGGACCATCTAATGAAAAAATAACACATAATTTCATTACTAAAATTGCCGTTAAAAGTGCTGAAGAAATGTACCAAGCAGTGCATATTAATTTTAAAGATGCAAATATTGTTATTGCTGCTGCTGCTGTAGCAGATTATAAACCAACAATAATACATTCTAAAAAAATTAAAAAGAAAGATACAACTTTACAAATTGAATTAACACCTACAAAAGATATTTTAGCATCTATTGGTGCAATTAAAGAAGCTCAATTTTTAGTTGGCTTTGCTTTAGAAACAGATAATGAATTAGAAAATGCAAAAGGCAAATTAAGACGTAAAAATTTAGATTTAATTGTTTTAAATTCTTTGCAAGATAAAGGTGCTGGATTTGCAACTGCAACCAATAAAATTACCATTATTGACACCGAAGAACACATAACAAAATTCTCACTAAAATCTAAAGCCAAAGTTGCCAAAGATATTTTTGAAATTATTTTAAATAAATATACTATCACTTAATTCAAAACGTTTTTAGTATATTGCAACATAACACTAAAAAAATGCGTAAATTAGTACTCTTTTTTATTCTAATTTTTACTTTTATAAATATAAAGGCACAAGAATTAAATTGCACAATTACTGTAAATCACGATCAAGTAAGAGGGTCTGATGATCAAATTTTTAAAACTTTAGAAAAATCTATTAACGATTATCTTAATAACACAAAATGGACAGACAAGCAGTATAAGAAACAAGAAAAAATTCAATGTGCAATAACTTTAAATATTACTGAAAGACCAGAAAACAACACATTTAAGGGTTCTTTGCAGATTCAAGTTTTAAGACCCGTATTCAATTCAACGTATTTGACACCTGTTCTTAATTTTAATGATGATAATTTATCTTTTAACTACGAAGAGTTTCAACCCTTAATTTACAACGAAAATATTTTTGAATCTAACTTAACTTCCATACTAACTTTCTATGCCTATGTAATACTAGGGGTTGACGAAGATACTTTTGCATATAATGGAGGAGATCAATACTTTAAAAAAGCTGAAAATGCAATGCTTGTAGCACAACAAAGTGGTTATAAAGGCTGGAAAAGAATAGATGGTAATACAACCAGATATCAATTTATTGAAAATATGCTAAATAATACCTTTAAAGACTATCGTTTAGTAATGTATCGCTATCATCGTAATGGCTTAGATGTTATGTTTGATGATAAAGATAAAGCAAAAAAAACTATTGGTGAAGCAATAACTAACCTACAACGTATTTACTCTAAAAGACCAAGGGCTTATTTGTTACGTGTATTTTTAGATACAAAAGAAGATGAAATAGTTTCTATTTTTAAAGAAGGTCCACAAATAGATACACGAGGGCTTCAAGAAATGCTTTTACGTGTTTACCCAGCAAGAAATGATAGTTGGAAAGAGATTAAATAAATATTAAACCTTATTTAACTATCGTTAAAATTAATGGTTAATTTTATCGCAACAATGATTTTAAACTAAACTATTTATTTCTTACTAACATTCGTTTAATCTCATTGAGTTTCATTAAAGCTTCGATTGGTGTTAAAGTATCTATATTAGTATTTAATATTTCTTCTTTAATTTCTTCTAAAAGCGGATCGTCTAATTTAAAAAAACTCAATTGTACATTTTCTTCAGTTGCTTTTTTGAGTTTTTCTTTTATATCTTCAGAAGCATGACTTTTCTCTAAGCGTTTTAGTATTTTATTGGCTCTATGAATTACTGGGCTTGGCATTCCTGCCAACTTTGCAACATGAATACCAAAACTATGTTCTGAACCTCCAGAAACTAACTTTCTAAGAAAAATTACATTGTCTTTTAGTTCTTTTACTGAAACATTAAAGTTTTTTATGCGCTCAAAAGTTTCGGTCATATCATTTAGTTCATGATAATGCGTGGCGAATAAAGTTTTTGCTTTTGTTGGGTGTTCATGTAAGTATGCAGCAATTGCCCAAGCAATAGAGATACCATCATAAGTACTTGTTCCACGACCAATTTCATCTAATAAAATTAAACTTCTATCAGATAAATTATTTAGAATACTTGCCGTTTCGTTCATTTCTACCATAAATGTAGATTCACCCATAGAAATATTATCACTTGCACCAACACGTGTAAATATTTTGTCAACAAGACCAATCTTGGCTTGTTGAGCAGGAACGTAAGAACCCATCTGTGCTAATAAAACAATCAATGCTGTTTGGCGTAAAATAGCTGATTTACCACTCATATTTGGACCAGTTATCATAATTATTTGCTGTTGATTTCGATTCAAAACCAAATCGTTTGCAATATACTCTTCGCCAATAGGCAATTGTTTTTCAATAACAGGATGTCTTCCGTTTTTAATTTCTAAATCGGTAGATTCGTCTATTATTGGTCTAACGTAATTGTTGGTCATAGCCGTTTTTGCAAATGAAAAAAGGCAATCTAATTTTGCAATTTGTTGTGCATTTTGTTGTACTTGCTTTAAATATTTTAGCATAAAAGCCAACAATTGTTGATATATTTCTTGTTCTAGTTTACCTATTTTTTCTTCAGCACCTAAAATTTTTATTTCATACTCTTTTAACTCTTCAGTAATGTATCTTTCTGCAGAAACTAACGTTTGTTTTCTAATCCATTCTTCTGGTACTTTGTCTTTATGTGTATTTCTTACTTCAATATAATAACCAAAAACGTTATTCATAGCAATTTTTAATGAAGAAATACCCGTACGCTCGGTTTCTCTTTTGAGCATGTTTTCTAAATATTGTTTGCCATTAGCCGATATTTCACGTAAATCGTCTAGTTCTTGATTGACTTTTTCTGCAATAGCATTACCTTTTGTAATATGAACTGGTGAGTCATCATTTAAAACACGATCAATTTCTTGGATTAATTCAATACAAAAATGTAAATTTTTACCTATTTCTTTAAGGGAATTGTTAGTGCTTTTCACAGCAGCAGTTTTAATAGGTGAAATTGCTTTTAAAGAGTTTTTTAAAAGTACGGCTTCCCTCGGGTTTATTTTACCAGTTGCAACTTTAGAAATCAACCGTTCAATATCACTTATTTGATTGATTTGATAACTTACCGTTTTGTAAAAATCAGTATTATCTATTACATATTTTACAACTTCATGTCGGCTTTTAATTTGTACAATATTTTTGAGAGGTAATGCCAACCAGCGTTTTAATAAACGCCCACCCATTGGCGAAATAGTTTGGTCAATAACATTTAAAAGTGTAACTGATGCCTCCGAAGTACCATAATATAATTCTAAATTGCGTATAGTAAACCGATCCATCCAAACATAATTATCTTCTAAAATTCTAGAAATATGTGTAATGTGTGCTAATTTTTTATGCTGTGTTTCAGAAAGATAAAAAAGTATTGCTCCACAGGCAATTACTCCATTTTTTAAATCATCAATACCAAAACCTTTAAACGATTTTATATTGAATTGATTTTGTAAAACTTCGTTTGCATAATCGGTATTAAAAACCCAATCATCTAAATAAAAAGTTTGAAACTTCTCTCCAAAAATAGTTAAAAAATCTTGTTTAAATTGTTTTTGTACCAAGATTTCACTAGGTCTAAAATTTTGTAATAATTTATCGATATATTCCTCATTTCCTTGTGCCGTTAAAAATTCGCCTGTAGAAATATCTAGAAAAGAAGCACCTAATTGTTTTTGCAACCCTTTTCTAGTTTTTGAAAAATGGATTGCAGCTAAAAAATTATTAGTATTTGCTTGTAAAACATCATCATGTAGAGATACACCAGGTGTAATAATTTCAGTAACACCACGTTTTACAATGGTTTTAGTCATTTTAGGGTCTTCTAACTGGTCGCAAATAGCAATACGCAAACCTGCTTTAACTAATTTAGGTAAATAGGTATTTATAGAGTGATGCGGAAAGCCTGCCAAGGCAGTTTCGTTTGGAGAACCAGCACCTCTTTTAGTTAAAGTAATATTTAATATTTTAGATGCTTTTATAGCGTCTTCGGCAAAGGTTTCGTAGAAATCACCAACTCTAAATAACAACATAGCATCAGGGTATTTTGCCTTAATACCATTGTATTGCTTCATTAAAGGAGATATTTTTTTTGCGGTTACCAATTTGAATATATTTAATAAGTGACAAATATAATAGTTTTCACATAAAGGGTACAAAGATTAAAAACAACAAAGGTTAGAAAGTTATTAACTAACTAATCATTTTTAAAAAAATTAGAATAAATTTTTTTAGTATAAAAAAACTAAATTTTACCTAGATAACGCTTAGGGGTAGTTCCAAATTTTTTCTTAAAAGCTGAAATAAAGTGACTAGAAGTACTGTATCCAATTAGACCACTTATTTCGGTTACATTATACTTTTTAGATTCTAATAATTTACGAGAATAATCTAATTTATAGTCAATTAAAAAGTTAAATACCGTTTCTCCATAAATGTGCTTAAAACCATCTTTTAATTTTTTTAAGGTAAGTCCTATTTCATTGGCCAATTCATTTAAACTTGGTGGCTCTGCCATACGATCGATAATAATTTCTTTGGCTTTTTTTATTTTTAATACATTATCTTCATCTTCTAAAAAAGGACAACTTTCATCATTATCACCAGATAAATTAAAATATAAACTAAGTAACTCATAAACTTTACCTTTACTGTATAATTTCTCTAGAGATTGATGTATTTTGTGTTTAAATAATTGATTTAAAACGACCATTTCTTTAGGTAATAAATCTTTTGCAGAATAGTATTTTTTATTTTCATTATCTAAAAAACTGATGTGTTTAGTAAACTCAGAAAAAAATGAATGAAATTTTGAAATGGCAATTAATAAAATAATAATTTTAGAATTACTGTAAACTTCAATATTAATAGGTAACTCTTTTTGTGGATTAAACATTACTAAAGATTTATTTTCATGAATGTCTATAGTATAATTACCATTATTATATAGTAATTTTCCTTTACCATTTAAACCAAAAAAAAGTTGAATGTAATTGGTAGTTACTTCTTTTTTAAATAATTGATTTATTGAAGTACTATTTTCAATTTTTAGAAGTAAAAACCCATCTTCTAATGTTATTTTTATTAGATTTTTATCGTTGTTTTTCATTATGAACTTTTAAAAACTTTAGTAAAAAAACAAATGTAGTCTATTTTTAATTAGATTTTTATCGAAACATTTATTTTTATCAAATTTTATTTTCAAACTTTAGACTGTAAAAATTTAAATTTTACTATTTACCTAATCTAAAAATTAGATTAAGGATTTTAATTAATTTATCTTAAATATTTATAAATTGTTCCGTATTTTTGAAAAATGGAAATTAAAATTTTATTTTTTGGAATAATTAAAGACATCATTAATAAGAGTAGTCTTGAAATGAAAATAAATAATACTATTTCAATTTCTGAATTAAAAATTATTTTTTTTGAGAATTTCCCGAAACTAAAAGATTATAATTTCACGGTTGCTGTTAATGAAGTTTACCAAGAAGATACATTTATGATTAAAAATAAAGATATTATTGCTTTAATTCCTCCTGTTTCTGGCGGTTAATTTCAACGTATCATTGAATTTGGTTTATTATAGTGGATAATTTCTACCATTTTCTAATTTTTAAACTAGAGCGAATTAGGAATACCAAAATAAAAGAATGAAAACCTATATTTAGTTTGAGAGTATATCATTTAAAAACAATACTTTTGTTTAAACAAACTTTCAGAAATGATTACCATAAACGATTTCAATTTTAAAGATAAAAAAGCATTAATTCGAGTTGATTTTAACGTTCCGTTAAATCAAAAATTAGAGGTTACAGATACTACAAGAATTGAAGCAGTAGAAGCTACTATTTCTAAAATATTAAAAGATGGTGGAAAGGTGATTTTAATGTCGCACTTAGGAAGACCTAAAGCTAAAGAAGATAAATTTTCATTAAGACACCTTATTTCTAAAGTTGAAGCAATTATAGATAGAAAGGTTAGATTTGTATCTGATTGTATAGGAAATGAAGTAGAAACGGAAGTCAAAAATTTAAAAAATGGAGAAATTCTCTTATTAGAAAACCTACGTTTCTATAAAGAAGAAAAAGAGGGCAATATTGACTTTGCTAAACAATTAGCAAAACTAGGTGATATTTATGTAAATGATGCTTTTGGCTCTGCACATAGAGCACATGCTTCAACAGCGATTATCGCTCAATTTTTTTCTAAAAACAAGTGTTTTGGCTTACTTTTAGCTAAGGAGATTACAAGCATTAACCAAATTTTAAACAATAGCAAAAAACCCGTAACAGCAATTATTGGTGGCGCAAAAGTAGCATCTAAAATAGAGGTAATTAATCATATTATGGATAAGGTTGATACTATTATTATTGGTGGTGGTATGGCATTTACATTTATAAAAGCACAAGGAGGAAATATTGGTAATTCTTTAGTAGAAGATGATAAATTAGAACTTGCTTTAGAAATATTAGCAAAAGCAAAAGAAAAGAAAACAAGAATTTATTTACCAATAGATGTGATTGCTGCAGATGCTTTTAGCAACGATGCAAATACAATGATTATTGAAGCAAATGAGATACCTGATGGTTGGATGGGTCTAGACACTGGTCCAAAAACAAACATTGGTAATGCTTTTGTGATAGCAGGTTCAAAAACTATTTTATGGAACGGACCTTTAGGTGTTTTTGAGATGAAAAGTTTTGAAAAAGGAACTAAAGAATTGGGTTTTGCTATTATAGATGCAACTGCAGAAGGCGCATTTTCTTTAGTTGGTGGTGGCGACTCAGTTGCTGCAGTAAAACAATTTAATTTTGCAGACAAAGTGAGTTATGTTTCTACTGGTGGTGGAGCTATGTTAGAAATGTTAGAAGGAAGAAAATTGCCTGGTATTGAAGCAATTTTAAATTAATTTTTAAATAGACTATTTCTAAAACTAGAATAATTTTCTTCCAAATTAACACTTATCAAAATCTATTTTACATTACGTTGTTTATTAATTTCATCTTGTAATTTACGTCTTAAAACTTGTTCGCGTTCTAAAGAATTTTTTTTATGTGTTTCAAATTCATCTTCAATTTCAGCCAATGTTGATTTTGCATTTTTTGTAACGCTATGACTACTTTTAAAACGAAATAAAAAGAATAAAGTAGTAATTAATAAACCTAAAATTATAGACCATAAAATACTATTATAGATTGCTTTACTCATTCTTAAACCAAATAAACCAATAGAATCTTTATCCTCAGATGCTTTAGTTAAGTCTGTATTAGCAGTACTTATAACCTCATTTAATTTTTTTATCTCCGTTTTTTGAGTTTGAATTTTTAACTGTGCATTGTTAAATTTTTTAGTAGCTGCAATTAATGAATCTTTAAAATTTTTTGAAAATTTATTTAAATTAAGTTGCCTAATATTTTTAAAATTTTGAAAACTAGGTGATTTAGAAATTAAAATAGTAAACTGATTTTCAATACTTTCACTAGATAATGCCTTATTAATTAGTTCTTGATTCTTTACAGCTTGTCCAAAACTAATAATGCAGATTAACAATGTTGTTATTACCAATAGGGATTTTTTCGTAATTTTCATATTTGAGTTATTTGTAAAGACAAAGTTAATTATTTTTTAAACTTTTGTCGTCAATTTTGTTATTTATTTTTAATTATTTAGATAGGTCACAAATAATAATTTAATATTTTTGACGAAAATTTAAAAATAACAAATGATTAAAAATTTTAGAATACTAATTTTTCTTTTTTTAACTTATGCTATAAAAGCGCAAGAAATTAAACAAGACTCCTTAAATGAAGTAGTAGTGACTTCAAGCAGAATTGATTTACCGTTTTCTAAAAACTCAAGAACAATTACTATAATTAATGCGGAACAAATTCAAAATAGTGTAGCAACTAATGTAGCAGATTTATTACAAGAAGTTGCAGGGGTTGATGTAAGAAGAAGAGGAGTTGACGGTATGCAATCTGATATTTACATACGTGGAGGTCATTTTAATCAAACTTTAATTCTAATTGATGGTATAAAAACTGAAGACCCACAAACTGGTCATCATAGTATGAATATTATGATGCCTTTAGAGAATATAGAGCGCATTGAAATCATAAAAGGACCAGCTGCAAGAATATTTGGACAAAATGCATTTACTGGCGCAATAAATATTGTAACCAAGAGCAACGTAAAAAAAAAACTCAGTTTAGCAGTTAATTATGGCTCTTACGAGCAAAAAAGCATAAGTCTAACAGCGACTAATGATTTTAATTATGCAAATATGCAGGTAAATTATAATTATGCTGAAAGTGAAGGTTATCGAGAAAATACAGATTTTAAAAATCATAATGTTTTTTTAAAAAGCAGTTTTAAGACTAAAAAAAATTCGATAAATATATTAGCAACTTTTGCAGATAGAAAGTTTGGTGCAAATAATTTTTACACAAACAATGTCGCTTTTAATGAATACGAAGAAACTCAAACAAGTTTAGTAGGGGTTTCTACAAAATACAATTTTAACAAATTTCAAATTAAACCAAAAATTTATTGGAGGCGTAATCAGGATATGTTTTTATTAAAACGTAAAAATCCAGAATTTTCTAGAAATTTTAATATTTCAAACAAAATAGGTGCAGAAATAAACACGTCATATAAATCAAAAATTGGAACAACTGGTTTAGGTTTAGATGTTGCTAAAGTTTCATTGTCTAGTAATAATTTAGGCGATCAAGAAAGAACGATGTTAACAGCATTTTTAGAACATCGTTTTCAGTTAGCAAATAATAGGTTAGATATAACCCCTGGTGTTTCCATTAGTTATTTTTCAGATTTTGAATCAAATATTTTTCCAGGATTTGATATAGGTTATAAAGTAAATACTAATTTTAAATTGTACTGGAATTTTGGTTACTCATATAGGGTACCAACCTACATAGAGCTGTATGTTAATATTCCTAATTTTCTTTCTGGAAATGAAAATTTAGAACAAGAAAAAGCAGTTTCACAAGAAATGGGTTTTAAATACAACAAAAATAATTTTAAATTAAGTGGCGCTATTTTTAATAGAGTAGCCACTAATTTAATAGATTATATTAAAGAAAATCAAGACAGCCCGTTTTTTATAGCACAAAATTTAAGAAAAATAACGACACAAGGTTTTGAAGTAAATGCTAATTATGAGTTTGAAATTTTAAACTTGAAGCAGCAATTAAATTTGGGCTATACTTTTTTAAATGATGATTATAAGGGTACTAATGTTTTTGCATCTAGATATTTAATTAATACATCTATAAAACATCATTTTACTACAAGTTTACAAACTCAGTTTTTTAAAAATGTACGGCAAAGTATAATTTATAAATACGTAGAAAGACCTTTAAATAATTATAATGTAGTTGATGCAAAAGTAAGTTTACAATTAGCTGATTTTAGAATTTTTGCATTAGTAAATAATATTTTTAATACTGAATATATAGAGCAAGCAAACATACTGATGCCAAAAGGTAATTTAATTTTTGGGGTGCAATATGAATTTGATTAAATTGTACTAATAATTATTTTAAACTTTAGATGTTTATGACATTTTACATTCAAAAAACATAATGCCAAAAGAAATTAAAACTTACGAAGAATTTTACTTATTTTATTTAAAAGAACATAGTAATAAAATGTGTAGGGCATTACATTTTATAGGCACTACAATTGTACTTGCTTTAGTTGTAACTGCAATAATTCATTTAGATCCTAATTGGTTAATATTTGTGCCTATTTCTGGTTATGGTTTTGCATGGGTTGGTCATTTTTTTTTCGAAAAAAATAAACCTACCTCTTTTGCATATCCGTTATGGAGTTTTAAATCAGATTTTAAAATGTATTTTGAAATTCTTAATGGTAAAATAAGTTTAGATGCATCTCAAGATAATATGTAAATTTTTTTAGTAGAAAACAAACATTTTAATATTATTATTTTGACAGAATTAATTAATTTGATTTAAAGAAGTGTTAAAATTACTTTGATTTTTTATGTGCTAAACTTGCCTTAATAAAGGCAACAAATAATGGGTGTGGATTTAAAACAGTACTTTTATATTCAGGATGGTATTGTACACCTATAAACCAAGGGTGATTAGATAGTTCAATAATTTCTACCAAATCCGTTTTTGAGTTTATGCCTGTTGTTTGCATTCCTGCTTTGTTGAATTGATTTAAATACTTATTGTTGAACTCATAACGGTGTCTATGTCTTTCACTAATTTTTTTAGATTTATAGATATCAAAAACTTTAGAATTTTCTGACAAAGAGCAATTCCATGCACCTAAACGCATAGTTCCGCCTTTATTGGTGACTTTTTTTTGTTCTTTCATTAGATTAATGACTGGGTGGCGTGTTTTTTCATTCATTTCAAGAGAGTTAGCATTGGTTAAACCCAATACATTTCTTGCATATTCAATTACTGCCATTTGCATACCTAAGCAAATACCTAAAAAAGGTATTTTATTTTCTCTAGCAAAACGTACGGCATCAATTTTACCTTCAATACCACGACCACCGAAGCCTGGTGCAACAATAATTCCGTTTAAATTTTTTAGTTTTTTAGATACATTATTTTCAGTTAGATTTTCAGAGTGAACCCAATGAATATTAACTTTAACTTCATTGTTAGCGCCTGCATGAATTAATGCTTCATTAATTGATTTGTAAGCGTCATGTAATTCAACATATTTACCTATTATGCCAATTGTAACGTTATTTTTTGGATTTTTATGTTTTTGTAAAAAATCATTCCATTTTAATAATTTAGGGACTTTGCCTAAGGGTAGTTTTAATTGATTTAGAACAACTAAATCTAATTTCTCTGCTAGCATTAAATTGGGTACATCGTAAATTGTTTCTGCATCAATAGATTCAATAATAGATTCTTTTTTGACATTACAAAAGAGAGCTAATTTACGTTTAATATTATCATTTAAATGGTGTTCTGTTCTGCAAACTAAGATATCTGGAGTTACCCCACTTTGCATTAGCATTTTAACGGAGTGTTGTGTAGGTTTTGTTTTTAGTTCACCTGCAGCAGCAAGGTATGGTATTAGTGTTAAATGAATTGCCAAAGCATTTTGATCACCTAATTCCCATTTTAATTGTCGAACTGCTTCTACATAAGGTAAAGATTCTATATCACCAATGGTTCCACCAATTTCTGTAATTACAATATCAAAATCGCCTGTTTTACCTAAAATTTGAATTCTATATTTTATTTCATCTGTAATGTGTGGTATAACTTGTACTGTTTTACCTAAAAATTCGCCTTTACGTTCTTTGTCAATTACGCTTTGGTAAATTCTACCAGTAGTAACATTATTTACTTGTGAGGTAGGTATATTTAAAAAACGTTCGTAATGTCCTAAATCTAAATCGGTTTCTGCGCCATCTTCGGTTACAAAACATTCACCATGTTCGTACGGGTTTAATGTCCCTGGGTCAATATTTATATAAGGGTCTAATTTTTGTATGGTTACAGAGTACCCTCTTTCTTGTAATAATTTTGCTAGTGAAGCTGAAATTATTCCTTTACCAAGTGATGAAGTTACACCTCCTGTTACAAAAATATATTTGGTTTTTGACATTACTATTAGGTTTTGCCAAAAATACAAACTCTTATTTGTTTGACAAATAGAAAATATGATTTTTTAAATTGATTTTTTTTATAGTAGATATATTTTAAGAAATCATACTTTTACTAGTCTTTGTACGGTTTAATTTTTTTAATTAAAGAAAAAGAATGAAAAACTGAAAGTTTCAAAATTTATTTAATTAAGGGTAATCTATAAATTTTCTTTCAAAATTTTAATTTCATCACGTAAATGAGCTGCAGTAATAAAATCTAGTGCTTTTGCTGCTTGTTCCATCAGTTTACGTTTTTGTCTAATTCGTTTTTCTATTTCGGGTTTTGGTAAGTATTCTAAATCTTGTTCAGCGACTTTACGTAATGCATTATCGTAGTGAAAAGAAGTAATACTACTTTTAGTTAAATCACTTTCAATTGCTTTTACAATTTGTTTTGGAGTTATATTGTTTGCTATATTATAATTAATTTGTTTTTCTCTTCTGTAATTAGTTTCATTTATTGTTTTTTGCATGCTTTTAGTCATTTTATCTGCATACATAATTGCTTTACCATTTATATTTCTTGCTGCTCTCCCAATGGTTTGTGTCAAGGAACGGTGACTTCGTAAAAACCCTTCTTTATCTGCGTCTAAAATAGCAACTAAAGAGACTTCTGGTAAATCTAATCCTTCACGTAACAAATTAACTCCGATAAGAACATCAAACAAACCTTTACGTAAGTCTTGCATAATTTCTACGCGCTCTAATGTATCTATATCACTATGTATGTAACGACAACGCACTTGAATTCTGGTTAAATATTTTGCCAATTCTTCCGCCATACGTTTAGTTAAAGTTGTAACTAAAGTTCGTTCGTCTTTTTCTACACGTATCTGTATTTCTTCTATTAAATCGTCTATTTGATTTAAACTCGGTTTAACCTCAATTATTGGGTCTAATAGTCCTGTTGGTCTAATAACTTGTGCTACAAAAACACCTTCTGTTTTTTGCAACTCGTAATCTGCTGGTGTTGCGCTTACATAAATTACTTGATTTTGAATGGCTTCAAATTCTTCAAATTTTAAAGGTCTGTTATCCATTGCTGCTGGTAGTCTAAAACCATATTCAACGAGGTTCTCTTTACGTGAACGATCGCCTCCATACATAGCATGTGTTTGTGGAATAGTTACATGGCTTTCATCTATAATCATTAAATAATCATTTGGAAAATAGTCTAATAGACAAAATGGTCTACTTCCTGCCTCTCTTCCGTCAAGGTAACGTGAGTAATTTTCTATACCTGAACAGTAGCCTAATTCTCGTATCATTTCCAAATCAAACTCGGTTCGTTCTAATAAACGTTTTGCTTCTAAATGTTTGCCAATTTCTTTGTAATAAGTTACTTGTTTTATTAGGTCTTCTTGAATTAAATGAATGGCATTTTGTAAAATATCTGGTGATGTTACAAATAGATTTGCTGGATAAATGGTGAGTTTTTCAAAATTTTCTAACACCTCATTATTTTCTAAATTAAAACTTTCTATTTCTTCAATTTCATCTCCAAAAAAATGAATGCGATATCCATTATCTCCATAAGATGGGTAAATGGTAACGGTATCTCCTTTTACTTTAAATGTACCTGACTTTATTTCTGTTTCTGTTCTAGAGTATAAACTACGTACTAATTGATGTAAAAATTTGGTGCGTGTTATAAGTTGTTCTGCTTCGATATAAATAACATTTTTTTTAAATTCTACAGGGTTTCCAATACCATACAAACAAGAGACAGATGCTATAACTATTACATCTCTTCTACCTGATAATAATGATGATGTTGTACTTAGTCTTAAGCGTTCTATATCTTCATTAATGGATAGGTCTTTTTCTATATATAAGCCTGTAGTTGGTAAATAGGCTTCTGGTTGGTAATAATCATAATACGAAACAAAATATTCTACTGCATTATTTGGAAAAAAGTGTTTAAATTCTTGGTATAGTTGTGCTGCTAAAGTTTTGTTATGTGCTAATATTAGGGTTGGTTTTTGGGTTTGTTCAATGACATTAGCAACTGTAAATGTTTTTCCAGACCCTGTTACGCCTAGTAAGACTTGTTCTTTTTCGTTAGCATGTATTCCTTTGACCAATTGCTTAATGGCTTGAGGTTGGTCGCCTGTTGGTTTAAAATTACTTACTATTTTTAATTTCATTTTTTAGTTTCTTGCTTTATTTTTACGAAAAGACAAGGTTTATCTGTTTTTTAAAAAAATTGCAAAGTCCTATTTATTCTTTACAATTTTACTTTTTTATATGAGTTTATCCACCAATACGTTTTACATTATAGTTTTCTTTTTTAAGAATTTCAATAATTTTAGTTCTAAAATTTCCTTGAATAATAATTTCGCCGTCTTTTACAGACCCTCCAACGCCACATTTTTGTTTTAACATTTTTCCAAGTGCTTTTAAATCTTCATCTAAACCTATAAAACCTTTGATGATCGTTACTGTTTTTCCACCACGACCTTTATTAGAAAAGTGTGCTTCTAAAAATTGTTGTTTATTTTCTAGATTTTCTTTTTCTTCTTGGTTAGAGAAGTCTTCGTTATTGTTTGTAGAAAATACAAATCCTAAATCAGATAGGCTATTTAATTTTTTCTTTACCATTTTATTTATATCTATTTTTTTGTTGTAAATATTTTACAATTCCAATAATAAAAAGGGTTAATCCTAAAGTAACACCTATATAATAAAAGTATAGGTAGTCTGTTTTTAGTTTAAATGCTATTCCTGCTAAAGCGATACCTGCTAATAACAGTGATTGTGGACTTGCATTTCCCATTTATTTAAGAAGTCCCAATTCACGTAATCGTTCATTTAAAAATTCTCCTGCTGTAATATCATCATAGGCTTTTGGGTGTTCTGCATCGATACATTCGGGTAAGCAGTTTAAGGACATTTCACTTTTTGGGTGTGTAAAAAAAGGGATGGAATATCGTGGTTTGTTCCAATCTTCTTTTGGTGGGTTTACAACTCTATGAATCGTTGAACATAATTTACCATTGGTTAATCTTTCTAACATATCGCCTACATTAATTACCAATTGCTCTGGTAATGCTGTTACAGAAACCCATTCTCCTGATTTTGCTTGTACTTCTAAACCCGAAGCAGATGCTCCCATTAATAAAGTAATTAGATTAATGTCGCCATGCGCTGCTGCACGTACTGCTTCTTTTGGTTCGCCTACAATTGGTGGGTAATAAATTGGTCGTAAAATACTATTACCGTTATGTACGTAATTATCAAAATAATTTTCATCTAGACCAATATATAGTGCTAATGCTTTTAATACATAAATGGCTGTTTTTTCTAGTTTTCTGTATGCCTCCATACCAAATCTATTAAAGTTTGGTACTTCAGGTACTTTAATATTATTTGGATATATCTCTTTTAGGTTTTCATCATCAGTAACTTCTTGTCCAAAATGCCAAAATTCTTTTAAATCTCCTTCGGTTTTTCCTTTAGCAGATTCTTTTCCAAAACCTGTATAGCCTCGCTGTCCACCAAGTCCTTCTATTTCATATTTATTTTTGATTTTTTGTGGTAAATTGTAAAATTCTTTTACCTCATCGTACAGATTTGTGCTTAATTGATCTGTTAAGAAATGACCTTTTAAGGCTACAAACCCTATTTTAGAATAGGCTCTTCCGATTTCATTTATAAATTTTTGTTTGCGTTCAGAGTCTGTTGATAAAAAGTCGCTTAAATCTACACTTGGTATGTTTTTCATAATAAATTTTTTGAGTAACTACAAATTTAAGAAAAAATTTAAACTTTTAGTCTTCCTTTTTTGTTGGTATTTTCTTTGATTCCTTTTTATATAAAGGTAATCTATAACTTATTGTATAATTAAATCCGAAACTAGAATCGTTTAAAAAGACTCTGTCAAACCCAGGAACGTATAAGTTTTTAAAGTTTTTGGGTTCTTTGGTACTAATCATTTTTCTAGTACTTAAAGAAAATCCTAAAAAAATATTTGCATACACTTCTACTTTTATACCTATTATAAATTCTACCCAATTTGCATTTAAGCCTGTAAATTTTTGTGCATTAGTATTGGCTATTTCTGGTAATGTTATATCACTTGTTATTGTATAGTTTTCTAGTGTTTGACTAAAGGTACTAAAACCATAACGTGTACCAATATAAATTTCATTATCCATATTTAACCAGTTTTTATAGGTGTTATAATTTACTCCTAGTCTAATATATTGTCCTTTTGTAGTAAATTCAAAATTATCCTCAGCTCTTAAATTATCTAAATAACCTATTTCAGCTGCTGCATAGAGTTTTTTGTTGAGTCTATAATCAGCGACTATTTCATATGCTTTTCTATCGGAGTTAAATAGTGTTTTAATTGGGTTTGATATATCTACACCTATTCGTAAACCGTAAATATCTTTAATTATTACGGTATCTTTTTTTACTTCTTGTGAGAAAAGAGGAATTGAAATAAAAAAAATGCTAATGAAATATAGAGATATGCTTTGCTGTTTCATCGGCAATAGTTTGATTAATGGTTAATGAATTAATCCAATTTGTTGTTAAGTCAGTATCCGAAACTTCGGAATAGGTTGTTTTAAACCCACAAGATCTTGAAACAAAAATTTCACTTCTAAGATAATTTAGTGTAAACACATCTACTATTTCTTCTTGATCTGTTTCTTGTTTTGACAATCTAATTTTAGTCAAATCTACGTCAATTCTTAACGGAATTCTTATCGAATCATTAGAAGTTACATTTATAGGCACAAAAACACCTAAGGATTCTATTTCTATTTTTAAGTTTGGGACTTCTTTTTTTTCAAGTTGATTTACATTATCGTAAAATACTACAATTAATTTTGGTGTAGTTGGGTCAATACAAATATCGTCTTTTTCACAGCTAATAAAAGAACTAAAAATTATAAAGAACAAAATATTTTTCATCTGTTTATATTTATGTTTTTAACGGTATTTTGGCATTATTATTTTTCTATCCGTTACATTTTAAACCTTAAAATGTAGTTGATAGCATATCATTTAGTTTTAGAGTTTAGTCCGTTTTTCTAACAGAACTACATTTTCTACATGGTGTGTTTGTGGAAACATATCTACTGCTTGTGTTTTCGTAATTCTATAAGCTTCATCTAATATTGCTAAATCCCTTGCTTGTGTTGCAGAGTTACAACTTACATAAACAATACGTTCTGGTAAAATTTTTAAAATTTGTGCTACTACTTTTTTGTGCATTCCGTCTCTTGGCGGGTCGGTTATAATAACATTTGGTTGTCCGTTTTGATTTATAAATTCTTGTGTAAAAATTTCTTTCATGTCGCCAACAAAAAAATGTACATTTTCAATTTTATTGTTTTTAGCATTTTCTTTAGCATCTATAATAGCTTCTGGTACAGACTCTATGCCAATTACTTTTTTGGCTTTTTTTGCAACAAATTGTGCTATTGTACCTGTGCCAGTATATAAATCATAAACGATTTCATTACCTGTTA
Source organism: Flavobacteriaceae bacterium (assembly GCA_021648755.1). Lineage (GTDB taxonomy): Bacteria > Bacteroidota > Bacteroidia > Flavobacteriales > Flavobacteriaceae > S010-17. Next base: position 98,580 of record JAKISG010000005.1, read on the forward strand.
AATTGACAAAGTCTCTAGTTATTTTATAGAGTTCGTAGGCTTGTTTAGAATTTGTTTGGTAAAATGATTTGGCATTAATTTTAAATTTTAAGTCTTCCATTTTTTCAAAAATATGATCTCTACCACTAAATAAAATAACGTCTTGATCGTAAATGGAATCATTTCCTTTACTATTAATCATATATTGTAAAGAGGTAATTTTAAATGTATTTACAATTGCGTTTAATAAGAGTTCTCTTTTTACTTTATCTTCTTTAAAAAACTGAAATACCAACATAATTTCCCCATTTGAAGAGATGCGAACCATCATAGTACGCATGATTCCTGTGAGTTCTCTAGGGTCAAAAAACTCAATACCATTTTCTACACAAAACGTTTTTACAAAATTCCTAATTTCATTAGATGGATCTTCTTGTAAGTGGCATTTTTCAATGTCTAAAATTTTGTCCCACATTCCTGCAATATGAAACCCTAATGCATTTTTATTGTTTATTTCTTTATCAGAATTTATTTCTTTATAAGTCAACCAACGTTTACTTGAAAATGAAAATTCCATTTTATTACGATAAAAATATTGTTCTTCGCAACCTAAAATTGGTGTAATTTCTGGTATTTCTAAATGCCCTATTCTTTTTAGGTTTTCAATGATTTCTTTTTCTTTATAAAAAAGTTGATTTTCATAACTCATATGTTGCCATTTACAACCTCCACAAGTGCCAAAATAATTGCATACTGGTTTAGTTCTTCTTTCAGAAAGTTTATGAAATTTTATCGCTTTTCCTTCAAAATAGGCTTTGCGTTTTTTAAAAGTTTGTACATCAATAATATCTCCAGGTACTGCATTATTTAAGAAAATAACCCTACCATCTGGTGATTTGGCAATAGATTTTCCTTTTGCTCCAGCATCTATTACTTCTATATTTTCAAAAATATAATTTTTCTTTTTTCTTGCCATTTTGTAAAAATAATTTTATAAGTCTTATAAAAAGGTAAGGTTAAAGCAAATGAAGTAAATAATTAAAGTATTCCCCGTTTGTTATAACTGGAGAATACTTTATGAAAATAAATTTATTCAACAATAAATTTACCTTTCATTACTCCATAATGCCCAGGAAAACTACAAATAAAATCATAAGTTCCTTTTGCTGGAGCAACAAATGTAATAGTGGTAGTTTCTCCACCGCCTATAAGACCTGTATGAGCAATTACGCCTTCACTTGGTATGTAATCGGTTTCTTTTGCTGCCATTGTTTTTTCAGCAAATTTAGCCAAGTCTGTGCCCTGCTCTAGCAATACAAAGTTATGACCCATTAAGTCTTTTGCTATTTTACCTGTATGTACTAAAGTTAAAGTTACTTTTTGACCTTCTTTTACTCTTAATTCAGTTTTGTCAAATTTCATTGCATCATCACTAGATAAATGTAATTCTACTACTTTAGATAAATCGGTATCTAGAACTTTGTCTTCTTTAATATCTTCAACTACTTCCTCAACATCTTTTGCTTTGTCAGTGTCTTTTGCTTTTTCACAAGATGTATTTATGACCCATAAACTTGCTAATACTATTGTGCTTAAAATAATTTTCTTCATTTTGTTTTGATTTTATACTTTTTTAAATTTAATGATGCAAAAATACAACTTTTTAATATTTTTTGTGTAAAAAAAACTTAAATAATTCTATAGTTTTTCTTTTAAATTAAACCAGCACGATCTAAAAGAGCATCAACATTTGGTTCTTTACCGCGAAAACGTTTATACAACACCATTGGTTTTTCTGTACCTCCTTTAGACAAAATAATATCTTTAAATTTATGGGCTGTTTTTTTATCAAAAATACCATTTTCTTTAAAGTGTTCAAAAGCGTCTGCATCTAAAACTTCTGCCCATTTGTATGAATAATATCCAGCAGAATAACCACCTTGAAATATATGCGAAAATGCGGTACTCATACAATTCTCTTTTACATTAGGGTATAATTGGGTTTTGGTAAAAGATTCGATTTCTATTGCTTTTACATTGTTGTAATTTTCAGGATTTTCTCCGTGCCAATGCATATCTAACATAGCAAAACTCAATTGTCTTAAAGTACTCATTCCCTCCATAAAATTAGCTGCTTTTTTAATTTTAGTTACCAATTCTATTGGAATAATTTCGTTAGTTTTATAATGTTTAGCAAATAAATCTAGGGCTTCTTTTTCGAAAGCCCAATTTTCAAAAATTTGACTTGGTAATTCTACGAAATCCCAAAAAACATTGGTTCCAGATAAACTAGGGTAGTTTGTATTTGCTAACATACCATGTAATGCGTGACCAAACTCATGAAATAAAGTCCTTACTTCATTAAAAGTTAACAATGATGGTGTTGTTTTTGTCGGTTTTGTAAAATTACATACAATAGATATGTGAGGTCTTGAATTTCCTTTTTCCTTTTTAAATTGTGATTTATATGAAGTCATCCACGCACCATTTCGTTTGCCTTTTCTTGGAAAAAAATCCGTATAAAATACGGCTATGAAATTGCCAAAATAATCGGTTACTTCATAGGTTTTAACTTCTTTGTGGTATTTGTCTATTGTAGTGACTTCTTTAAAATTTAAATCGTATAGTTTATTGGCAATTGTAAAAACACCATTTAAAACATTTTCTAATTTAAAATAGGGTTTTAACGCTTCTTCATCTAAATTAAACAATTCTTTTTTTAATTTTTCTGTATAATAGGAAGCATCCCATTTTTCTAATTTTTTAACACCGTCTTTTGCTGCAAAATCACTTAACTTCTCAAATTCTTTTTCTGCTGCAGGTTTTGCTTTTTTTAGTAAATTAGTTAAAAATGTTTTTACAATTTTCGGATTTTCTGCCATACGTTCTTCTAAAATAAAATCTGCATGCGTTTTATAACCTAACAAATTAGCTCTTAAATAACGTTGTTTTACGATATCTAAAACAATTTTTTGGTTGTCAAATTTATTGTTTTGAAATGCTCTTGCTCCAAATGCTTTCGCTAATTTTTTTCTTAAATTTCTATTGTCGGCATAAGTCATAAAAGGGATATAACTGGGATAATCTAATGTAATTAACCAGCCTTTCTTATGATTGTTTTTTGCTAAAATTTTCGCAGCTTCTTTTACGCTTTCTGGCAAACCTTTAAGTTGACTTTCTTCTGTAATTAATAACTGGTAAGCATTACTTTCAGCTAAAATATTTTCACCAAACTGTAACTTTAATTTGGCTATTTTTTTATCGATAGCTCTTAGTTTATCTTTTTGTTTTTTGTTAAGGTTTGCTCCATTTCTAGAGAAATTTTTGTAACTTTTGTCTAATAAAGTTTCTTGCTCTGTGCTTAAATTTAAAGTTTCTTTTTTATCGTAAACGGATTTAATTTTATTAAATAATGATTTATTTAATCTAATATCATTTCTAAAATCTGATAATAATGGGGAAACTTCTTGTGCTATTTTTTGAATTTCTTCATTAGTTTCAGCGGCATTTAGATTAAAAAATATACTCGAAATCCGATTTAATGTTTCGCCTGAAAATTCTAAAGTTTCAATAGTGTTTTTAAAAGTAGAAACCTCATTATTACTTATAATTTGTGCTATTTCCTCTTTTGCGCTAGCAATAGCTTGAATAAAAGCGGGTTTAAAATGTTCGTTTTTTACTATTGAAAATGGTGCAGTTTGATGTTTAGTTTTAAAAATTTGTAATAATGGATTCATTTAAGTAAATTAAGATTTTAAATTTACAAAGATAACTTTCTAATGATATTAAAATCTTTTTTAACTTAAAAATGAAATAAAATAATAATACAACAACACCTGTTTTTTATAAAAACTAACCAATAAGATTAAACGTAACTGAATTTTTCAATAATCTCAAATTACAACCAAGTCTTCATTTGATTATAATCAAGAAAATACACTACTTTTATGGAGAAATTTTGAGAAATATTTTCTCTAAATAAATCACTTAAATTCTCTGTAAAGTCTAATTGTGATAACTTATTTTGATTGAATATTGTATTTCGATACAACGCAATTAATTGACTTCCTGGGGCAAATTCCCAATTAAAAGTAAGGTCTAAATTCCATGTATTAAAGTTGATATTTTCATTAATATCATCATTGGGGTTATTGTTAGAGTTTTCAAATTGAGCATAGTCATTTGGACTTAAAGTTCCGTCTAACTCTAATTGAAAAAACTGCTCATCGTATGTAACTGGCGACCAAAAATGCCGTAAAGAGAGTGATAATGCCGATTTTATACCGAAATTATATTTTGCTGAGATGGTATTTTCAATACTCTTTGAATCTCTATTTCCAAAAATAATTTCATCAGTATCTATAGCTACATATCCTTTTTGATTGATGGCTTTCCTAAAATTAAAAGAATAGATAAGCATCATTTTATTACTGATTCGATAGCGTGGAGAAACATTTAAACTTTGAAATGATCGAGATTCATTAATTCTTAAACCATGAAAATAACTGGCATCAATCGCAAATTTCTTACTAAAATCAGTAGAAACCCAACCATTGAAACTGACACGCGGATTTAGTATAAAAAATCTATTTACAACTCTTGGCTCAAAATAATTGTATTGTTTCCCAAAACTACTATTTATATTTCCGCCAAATGATAGTTGTTTTTTTGTAGTAAACCACGAATTGATTCCAATGCTATTTCCTGTATATGTATTTGGCTTTTCACGGTAACTATCTGTATTTTCATCTAACTCATACATATAGCGTAAATTGCCCCAAAGAAAAACGCCATAATTATTAAAAATTCCTTTTGGTTCAAAAATACGATATGAATAACTTCCACTAAACTCTAAATTATTATTTCTTCTTTGAAATCCTAAATCATTTTTATTGTATTTTTCATCCATAAACTCAACTTCAAAATCATATTGATGTTGCCCTCCAATTTTTCCGATTTCTATGCTTCCCTCTATTCCTGTAACTGGTTTTTGTTGATTTCCGTTGTAAATATTACTTGTAGAAAACCCTCCATTAACGCCATAATTACTGTCTTTTGTTTGAAGATTATATAGTAACCCTGTAACATTGGCATCTCTAAAATGACCGCTTCTCATTACATTGGTATTTACCAAAGAAACCGAAGAGTTTTTATTGAACTGCTTATCTAAAACAAACACATTGTAATTTGTCAATGGTTCTACGACTTCATTTCTATACGAAATAATTTCTTCGCTGTTGCTAATTTCTGTTTTTTGGACTCTTACCATTGTTTTTTCAGTAATTGCATTTAAAACACCAACTCCTAAACCGTTTTTTGTTCTTCCAGAAATTTTAATAATATTTAAAACATCCACTTTGTTGGGAAAATCTACTACCTGTTCATTGTCTGCTGTTTCAATTTTTCCAGTTGGTGCGCTTCCAATTCTTCGAGAAAAAAAGAAATTTCCTTTGCCAAATAAATCGGTGCCTTCATTAAAAAATGCACGTTGTTCTGAAAACTGTTGCTCAAAAGGGCTTAAATTTAAGATGACATTATCAAAAGCAACTTGCCCAAAATCTGGAATTAAAGTTGCGTCTAGTGTAAAATTTTCGGTAACTCCGTATTTTACGTCCAACCCTGCTGTCCAATCAAATTCAGTTTCACCTGCAACGGAAGATGTGTACGCAGTCACAAAAGGATTAAAGCTTAGTCTAACAGGTGGTTTTATGTTTTTAATGCCATGGAGCACTCCATTGTATTGTGCAATATTTCCACTTTCTCTATCTATAAAATTCCAAGAGTATTGATCTCTATTTTTTCTATGATTTCTATGAAAATTTAATCCCCAAGTTTGTATTTCTTCATTAGAAAATCGCAAGGCATCGTACGGAATTTTTACCTCAACAATCCAACCGTCATCAACTACTCTTACACTACTATACCAAACAGCATTCCAACTCCAATCCTCACGACCATTAGGCAAAACTTTGGCATCATTTTGATTTCCAGTACTCATTATAAAAAATTGAGTTTGATTTATACCATCGTTTAAAGGGTTTATTACAATGCCAAAAAAATCAGCATTTCCAAAATTATCACGTGTTTGAAACTCCATAGGAATTTCTTTGGGCTTATCATCATATAGATAAGCGCCAAAATAAATTGCCGAGTCGTCATACACAATTTTAACTTCAGATTTTATATTCTTTGGTTCAGGAGTACCACTTTTTGGACGAAACATTACAAAATCTGTTGCGATTTCAGCGTTTTTCCATGCAATATCGTCTAAAATACCATCTATTTTTGGTGCATTTTCAACGCTATGAATAGTGATGTTTTTTTTACTTTCTTGAGCGTTTATAAGCCAAGAAAAAGAAAAAATAAGAAAAAAAAATATTTTCTTTATCAAAATAAAAAATGATTAAATTATAGAAAGCTAATATATTTTAAAAAAAATGTTGATTCTCTTAAATAAATCATAAATTAATGTGTTTAGTTTTAATAAAAAAATATTTTAAGTATCAAAAAAAATGAAATTAGTAAATCGAATAAAGAAAAATATTACTAAATTTGATATTAGACTAGAAGACGTTATTGTAACTATTTTAAGTATTAAAATTTGACGTTGAAATTACCAAAGATGAAAATTTGAATTTTAATAACCTTACTTTATATTTTTCAGTTATAAGAAAGTTATTTTTATGAAAAAGAGATTGATTTGAATTGTCTATTAGCAATGAAACAAAAAATTAGAAACTTTTTACTATTAAGATAATAATAATGAAAAACAAAATCAATTTAATTTTTCTTTTTTTTACTACAATTATTTTTGCACAACAAGTTACTTTAAGTGGCAAAGTAACTAACCTATTAGATGGTGAAAGTTTATTTGGTGTAAACATAACAACAGCTGATTTTAAAATAGGTACAACTACAAACGAATACGGTTTTTATACCATAAGTTTACCACGAGAAAACCAAAAAATTATTTTTAGTTATGTTGGTTTTAATACCAAAACAAAACAAATAAATTTAGTTGAAAATCAAACCTTAAATATTGAATTAACCGAAGAGTCTAATACTTTAGAAGAAGTAACTATTTCAACTAGAGAAGCAAAAATTCGTAATAAAATCAAAAAACCACAAATGAGCGTTACACAACTAAGTGTAAAAACCATTAAACAAATACCTGTAGTCTTAGGTGAAGTAGATATTTTAAAGGCGATTACACTATTACCAGGAGTTACTACAAACGGCGAGGGGAGTGCTGGTTTTAATGTTCGGGGCGGAGCAGCAGATCAAAATTTAGTGTTGTTAGATGAAGCAACTATATATAATACCTCTCATTTATTTGGTTTTTTTTCTGTTTTTAATGCAGATGCAATAAAAGATATCAACCTATACAAAGGCGGAATGCCTGCTAAATTTGGTGGTAGAGTAGCCTCAGTTTTAGACGTAAGACAAAAAGATGGTAACTCAAAAGAGTTTCATGCAGTAGGTGGTATAGGTTTAATATCAAGCCGACTAATGGTTGAAGGACCTCTAAAAAAAGATAAAGCATCTTTTTTATTAGCAGGTAGAACATCATATGTAAATATGTTTTTAAAAGCAGAAAACAATAACAATAGAGTTGGTTTTTATGACTTAAACGTCAAGTTATCTTATGAAATAAACGATAATAATAAATTGTTTTTATCTAGTTACTTTGGAAAAGACAACTTTAAAATAGAAAATTTTTTCGAAAATTCTTATGGAAATAATACATTTAATTTACGTTGGAATCATTTATTTAATTCTCGCTTTTTCTCTAATCTATCTTTAATTTATAGCAAATACGATTACAACTTGAATTTTAATCTTTTAGAGTTTGAATGGGTATCAGACATTGTAGATACTAATTTAAAATATGACTTAAAATATAGTATAAACGATACGCACAAACTAAATTTTGGTGTAAATATTATTAATTATAATTTTAATCCAGGCGAATTAAATAAAACAAGTGAAACCTCAAGTATTAATGAAGATAAATTAGCTAAAAAATTTGCTGTTGAATCAGCCGTTTATGCTGAATTAGAACATAAAGTATCTAATAAATTAAATTTGCGTTATGGTTTACGTTTCAGTTCTTTTTATAGAATTGGTAAACAAACTATGCAACTATATTCAAATGATTTACCAATAATTTATAACGAAAATTTAGGCATTTACGAACGTGCAGACCCAATAGGAGAAATGTTTTATGATAAAAATAAAACCATTGCTTCTTTTAATGGTTTAGAACCAAGAGCATCTTTAGCATATCAATTAAACTATACGACTTCTATTAAAGCAAGTTATCAAAATGTAAATCAATATATTCATTTAATATCAAATACCAATTCAGCAACACCTTTAGATGTTTGGGCTCCAAGTGGCAAGTATATAAAACCACAAAAATCTAATCAGTATGCTGTCGGGTTTTTCAAAAATTTAAAAGGCGAAAATTACTCTTTAGAGATAGAAACCTATTATAAAGATGTAAATAATAGAATTGATTATATAGATGGAGCAAACTTAATAGCAAATAACACTTTAGAAACCGAAATTTTAGCAGGTAAGTCACGTGCTTATGGTTTGGAAATTTTAGTTAAAAAAAACAAAGGAAAATTTACAGGTTGGTTTAGTTACACCTTAAGTAAATCTGAACAAAAAATAGAAGGTAGAACAGCAATAGAGACAGGAATTAATAATGGTAATTGGTACAATACACCTTATGATAGAACACACGATTTATCGATTACGGGCTCTTACAATTACAACAAAAAATGGCGATTTGGTTCAAATTTTATTTTCCAAACAGGGCGACCAGCTAATTATCCAAGCGGTCAATATCAATTTGAAGAAACTACAGTACCTGTATTTGTTACTCGTAATGCAGAACGATTACCAGCATATCACCGTTTAGATATTTCAGCAACATTAACACCCAAAAAAAAAGTTAATAGAAAATGGAAAAGTGAATGGGTTTTTGGTATCTATAACCTTTATGCAAGAAGAAATGCAGCATCTATAACTTTTGGTAGAAATGAAGATAGTGGGTTAAACGAAGCAACAAGAACATCTATTTTTGGAATAATGCCAGCAATAACTTATAATTTTAAATTTTAATATTTTTTCGAAGATTTTCGGAAATTTTAAAAAGTGAAAAAAAATGAAAATTTTATAAAAATTTACAAAATTTGAAAAGACATAAATATGAAAACAATAAATAAAATAATCATCATCATCTTACTAATAACAACCTTTTCTTGTCAAGATGTTGTAGATGTAGATTTAGAAACTAGTAAAGAGCGTTTAGTTATTGAAGCTTTAATACAATGGGAAAATGGAACAGCAGGTAACGAACAAACTATTAAATTAACCAAAACTTCTTCGTTTTATAATAATGAAATTATTTATGCTGTTGGTGCAAGTGTAAAGGTTAAAAACACCAATACATTAGAAGAATTTATTTTTACAGAAACTATAAACGGAATTTATCAAACGAGTAATTTTATATCGGTTTTAAATGATACTTATGAATTAACTATAAGGTATCAAAACGAAGATTACAAAGCAACCTCTACACTTTTTCAGGCGCCAGAAATTGTTGAAATCACACAATCTTTAGAAGGCGGATTTACAGATGAAGATCCAGAAGTTAATATCTTTTTTCAAGATTTTATAGACCAAGAAGATTATTATAGAATTATTGTTAAACAAATTAGACCTAGTACAAGCGAAACTATTAATCATGATTTTTTTACTTACGATGCTCGTTTTGAAGAAAATAATATTATAAGTGGCTTTTATGAAGGTGCTTTTGAGGTAAATGACGAGTTTGAAATAATAATTTATAAAATATCCGAACGATTTTATAATTTTTTAGAAGTTTTAGAAACACAGTCAGGTAGTACCTTTGGACCATTTGCATCACCTCCTGTTAATGTAAAAGGAAATGTCACGAACATATCTAGCAGTGATAATTATCCTTACGGTTACTTTAGTTCAAACCAAATTAACAAAGTATTTTTTGTTTTTGAATAAATAATAGTTTATCTAATCATCTTATTAGCTAACTGTCCGCAAGCAGCAGCAATATCATCACCTCTACTTCTTCTTACTTTGACAATAATATTATTAGTTTCTAAAGTTTTTACATATTGTTCGATTATTTTTCTGTCTGCTGCTTGATATTCTTCATCTCCAATATTATTATACGTAATTAAATTTACTTTAGATGGTATTTGCTTACAATACTTAACTAATGCGTTAATATCTTTTTGAGTATCATTAAATTCTTTAAAAACAACATATTCAAAAGTAATTTTCCGTTTTGTTTTTTCATACCAGTATTGTAATGAGTCTAATAAGTCTTCTAAATTATTAGTATCATTTATTGGCATTAATCTAGAGCGAATTTCGTTGATTGCAGCATGTAATGAAACGGCTAAATTAAATTTAACACCATCATCTGCCATTTTTTTAATCATTTTCGGAATTCCAACAGTAGATAAAGTAATTCGTTTTGCAGACATTCCTAAGCCTTCATCATTGGTGATTTTATGAATAGCATTAATAACGTTTTTATAGTTAAGTAATGGTTCACCCATACCCATAAAAACAATATTAGACAACTTACGGTTATAATACAATTTACTTTGCCTATTGATTTCTACAACCTGATCATAAATTTCGCCTGCATTTAAATTTCGCATACGTTTTAGTTTTCCTGTTGCACAAAAATTACAATCTAAACTACAACCTACTTGACTAGAAACACATGCTGTTGTTCTTTTTTTTGTTGGTATTAAAACAGATTCTACGATTAAACCATCGTATAATTTTATAGCGTTTTTGATTGTTCCATCAATAGATTTTTGCATTTTATCAACCAAAATATGATTAATTACAAAATTATCTTTTAACATTTCTCTTGTTGTTAAAGGTAAATTTGTCATTTCATTAAAAGTTTGAGCTGATTTTATCCAAAGCCATTCATAAACCTGATTACCACGAAATGCCTTGTCGCTATTTTTAACAAAAAAAACTCGTAAACTTTCTTTACTTAAAGTTCTTATGTCTTTTTTTATAGTTTTCATATTTTGAAAAAATAGTATTTTTTTATAAATTATAGCAAACAAATAAGGTTGTCTAAATTTAGACAACCTTTATAAAAATTAAATTTGTTTTATTATTTCTGTAAAATTATTTTTTTAACTAAATTAGTATTGTTCGTGTTATCTGTTATTTTAATAAAATAAATATTATTTGATAAATTATTTAAGTCTATTTCAGAAGAACTATTTGTTAATTTATTTGTCATTACTACTTGACCTAAAATAGTGACTACTTTATAGGTAAAGTCTCCAGATAATTTACCTAAATCAATTTTTAATAAACCTGTTGTTGGGTTTGGAAAAATGGCAATGTTAGTTTTTAAAACATCATTTATAGTTGCTGTCTGGTCTAACATATCTACAGTTGTTACTCCTGTTTCGTCTGGGTCTAACCAGTTACTTAGTCGAGTTGAATTTGTGCTAGAACCTACCCAAGATATTGCAAAACGACCATAAAAGTCAATTTGTCCGTTATCATTTGTTCCAGAACAAGCAGCAGCACCTCCAAAGAGTTGCCCAATAACTCTACCGTTTTGATCAAATAATGGTGATCCCGAAGAGCCTCCTTCAGTAACTCCTATTTCCCAACCGCTTCCTGCTGTTGTAATTTGCCATGTTTGCGCTCCTGAATTTGTGCCTTTAACAGCTCCTGTATCATCTCTACAAACTTTCATAATATCGCCTCTTGGGTGATGAATACCAACTTCAAAATTCGGGTTTGTATCTGTTCTATCCCAACCTGCATAGTTTATATCCCAACTACTATTAATTGGGTTATTTAATTCAACCAACATAAAATCTGACCCTGTATCTCTAGCTCTTAATACCGAACCACTTGCTAAAAAATTAACTGGTCCGTTTGAACTATTTAATGTACTTCCACATCTAGGAGTACCGTTTGTTATCCAATTAAAACGCATAGAATATTCTGCTGGATTTGAGGTGCCATAACAATGGTTTGCAGTTAAAAAATACGGTGTTTTATCATTATTAACATTGTTTATTAAATTTCCTGAACAAATAAAACCATTGCCCATATTTAAAAAAGCAACCGACTTTTTTAATCGGTCTTTTAAATCTTCAAAATCTGCACCAACAGAGCAATCTACATCGTGGTTACAAGCACCAGAATCATTTAGCCCTTTTTGTTGTTCTGCGATAGATTGGTGTTCTGTGCCTAAACGATAACCGTGTATAATAGCTGATAACTGTAATCTACCTTGCCCATTTACTTGGCTTGGTTCAAAGTATTCAATCCAGAGATTGTCTCCTTTTACAAACCACGAGCCTAAAATATTACTTTTACTATTATTAATACTTGTATAGGCGCCTAATAAATCAGATTTATCATTATTATATAAGTATAAGTTTGATCCTTTTGGTAAATAAAAATCATCAAAATTTACACTTAAATTTAAGGCATTTTTTGAACCAATATTTAGTCTCCAAAAGCGGTCACCATTTGGTAAATTTGTCCAAACTCCTGCTTCAAAACCATAATTTATTTTAGATAAAATACCTATTCTATATGGCTTTTCTGGTAATAAATCATTAATAGCATCTTCTGCAATCGTTTTTTGAATGTCAATTGTTGGTACCTCAATCTTTGTTACTTGTCGATTTTCTGGAATAGACCAACTTATTGGTTTACCTTTATTTGTGATTTGAGAAAACGTTATAAAAAATATAAGTAAACACCCTAAGAATAATATTTTTTTCATCATAATATATTAAATATGATGTAAATGTACAATAAAATTTAACCTAATTCCTAAAAAATTTAAATTACTAACATTGCATCACCATATGCTAAAAATTTATACTCTTCTTTTATGGCTATTTTATATGCTTTTTGTAAAAATTCTAATCCTGCAAAAGCAGCAACCGACATCATCAAAGTAGATTTTGGAGGGTGAAAATTACTGATCATACAGTTAGCTATACTAAAATCATACGGTGGAAAAATAAATTTATTAGTCCAACCTTCAAAAGATTTTAATTTACGGTCTGTTGTTACTGAACTTTCTATAGAGCGCATAACTGTTGTACCAACGGCACAGACACGTCTTTTACTATTAATAGCATTATTTACTAAAATACTTGTTTTATCAGAAATAAATATTTTTTCTGAATCTAGTTTGTGCTTCCTTAAATCTTCTACATCAACAGAATTAAATGAGCCTAAACCTACATGTAAAGTTACTTTTGCTAAATCAACACCTTTTATTTCTAATCTTTTTAATAAGTGTTTTGAAAAATGCATTCCTGCAGTAGGAGGAAAAACAGCACCTTCATGCTTTGCGTAAACAGTTTGAAACCTTTCTTTATCTTCGGGTTCTACAAGTCTATCTATATATTTTGGTAATGGTGTTTCACCTAATTCACCTAATTTCACTCTAAATTCATCATAACTACCATCAAATAAAAAGCGTAAAGTCCTACCTCTTGATGTAGTATTATCAATAACTTCTGCGACTAAACTCTCATCTTCACCAAAAAATAATTTATTACCAATTCTTATTTTTCTTGCAGGGTCTACTAAAACATCCCAAAGTTTAGTTTCTTTATTTAATTCTCTCAATAAAAAAACTTCTATTCTTGCTCCTGTTTTTTCTTTATTACCAAATAGTCTTGCAGGAAAAACTTTAGTATTGTTAAAAATCATAACATCACTTTCATCAAAATAATTTATAAGATCTTTAAATTGTTTATGTTCAATGGTTTGTTTTGCTCTATTTAAAACCATTAATCTAGACTCATCTCTATTTAATTGAGGATGTTGTGCATATAATTCACTAGGTAAATCATATATAAATTTTGATAATTTCATATCTATAATATTTGTTAAATTAGTTACATGCTAGTCATTCATAAACTTTGTTAACATGCTTGTTAATAAATTTTTTTGTATAAAAGAATGCAAAGATACACTTTCGAGATAGGCAAAGTCAAGTGTTTTCTAACAAAATATTAATTATTATTTTCTTGATTATTAATTTGGTTAAAATTTTTAGAATTTGAGTTTGTAAAGCGAACGAAAAATATTTAGGGAAACTATTAAACTACTATTTATCAATATTCTATTATCTTTATTACCTTTGCCAAATAAAAAATTAAATGTCAGAAAATACGATTACACCTTATAAAGATATTAATTTAGGAAAAAAAGAGCAAATAACTCAAATGTTTGATGCGGTTTCTACTAAATATGATTTTTTAAATAGAGTTTTAACTTTTGGGTTAGATATAAGTTGGCGCAAAAAAGTAGTTAAAATTGTTGCCCATAAAAAGGCGTTAAATATTTTAGACATTGCTACTGGTACAGGTGATTTAGCAATAATGTTAGCAACTATAAAAAACGCAAAAATTATAGGTTTAGATATTTCTAAAGGAATGCTCGTTGTTGCAAAAAAAAAATAGCAAAAAAACAACTAAACCATAAGATTGAACTTATTCTAGGAGATTCAGAAAAATTAAATTTTAAAAATGATAGTTTTGATGCTATAACTGTGGGGTTTGGGGTTCGTAATTTTGAAAATTTAGACAAGGGTCTTCAAGAAATCTTTAGAGTTTTAAAACCAAATGGTGTTTTTGTAGTTTTGGAAACTTCTCAACCAACTAAATTTCCTATGAAACAATTGTTTCTTTTTTATTCTAAATATATTATTCCGACAATTGGCAGTTTATTTTCAAAAGATAAAAAAGCATACACCTATTTACCAAAATCTGCAGCAAAATTTCCTTATGGTAAAAACTTCAACAATATTTTATTAAAAAATGGGTTTAATACTGCAAAAGATACTCCTGTTACATTTGGAATTTCATCTATTTATATAGCGACTAAAAAATAATCTAGAAAATCAAAATGAAAAAAATATTAATATTTTGTGTTTGTTTTACCTTTTTTATAGGTGCAACTGCTTTTTCACAAAGAAAAAAAATAGAAAATTTACCAAATTTTGATAAAAAACCATGGAATTTTGGTTACTATTTGGGGATTAATAAAAATAGTTTTTTGGTAGATTATAAATCTCCAAACACAAACAATACTTTTGTAGAGGTTGATGAAAGTTTTGGATTTTTAGTAGGAGTAATGGTAGAAAAGAGATTACATAAAAACTTTAGTTTGCGTTTTGAGCCTGGATTAATGAGTAATGTGAAAAAATTATATTTTAATAATGAAGTTGGTGATTTTAGTGAAGAAAAAGATAGGTTGAGGGAGGTTTCAGGAACCTATTTACATATGCCTTTACTTTTAAAGTTTAGTGCAGATAGGTATAAAAATATCAAACCTTATGTGGTTGGTGGTTTAGCTTTTGACTATAACTTTTCATCTAATCAAAATAACCCAGATGATAACTCTGCTGGAGAATTTAGAATGAAAAAATCTAACTTTATGTATGAACTAGGTATTGGTATTGATTTATACTTACCATATTTTAAATTCTCACCTTCATTAAGAGGTATTTTTGCATTAAATAACGAGATAACTAGAGATAATTCGGCTACAAGCCCTTGGACAGCACCAATAGATAATTTTGCTACACGAGGTGTTTTTTTAAAGTTTACATTTGAATAAAAAACTATCTTTTAAATTCACTCAACAAAATTGCTGTTGCAGTTGCTACATTTAAACTTTCGGTTTGTAAGTTACCAAATTTCGGAATACTTATTTTATTTTTTATTAGTTTAAGATTTCTATTTGAAATTCCGTTTGCTTCATTTCCCATAACAAGTATTGCTTGTTTTGGTAACTTTGTTTGATAGATATTTTTTCCTTGCATCAAACTTGCAAAAACAGTTAACTTTGTGTTTAAAAGATACTTGTTTAAATCGACATAAACTATAGAAACTCTAGTTAAAGAGCCCATTGTTGCTTGTATAACTTTTGGGTTATAACAATCAACCGTTTCTAAAGAACAAACTAATTGATTAACCCCAAACCAATCACATAGCCTTATAATCGTTCCTAAATTCCCAGGATCTTTTATAGCATCTAAGGCAATTATTAATCCTTTTTTTTTTTTAATTACAGGTTTAGGGATTTTAAAAACACCTAGTACTTGGCTAGGATTTTTTAGGTTACTTATTTTTTTAAGTTCCTTTTCTGTTATTAACTGTGTGTTTTGTTTTGGTAAAAAATTTTTAAATTTAGTAGTATAAAAAAGGGTTTCTACCTCAAATTCTGAATGGTTAAATTCAGTAACAGATTTTAGACCCTCCACTACAAATAATCCAAACTTAATTCGATTTTTTTTTAATTTTAAACTTGTTAATAATTTAATTTGGTTTTTACTTAACATCGATTTTTGTCTTTAGTCATTGCATTACTTTGGCTTATTTATAGTACTTTTGATTTTAATAAATTTTACCTTTGATTAAACAAGTTACAAAAATAGTATTAATTCTAATAGTTATTTTAATTACATCTTGTAATGCGGTAAAAAGAGTAAATGATGATGCCTATTTATTAGATAAAAATACTATTTATATAAATGATAAAAAAACAAAAAAACAAGAATTATATTCTTACTTAATACAAAGACCTAATCAAAAAACTTTAGGTTTACCACTAGCGTTATATGTTTATAATTGGTCAAACTATAATTTCGAAGTGAGTTTTGATGATTGGGTAAAAAAAAATCCTAAAAAAAGCACTTTTTTTGATAAGCACTTTTCTAATAAACAAACAAAATCGATTTATAATTTTAATAAAAATTTTAATAATTGGCTTAAAAAAAATGGGGAAGCACCAATTATTATTAACACTAAAAAAACAAAAAAGTCTTTAAAATCTTTAAAAGAATATTTTCAAAATAATGGTTTTTTTGATGTTGAAGTTTATTATACTGAAAACAAAAATTCTAAAAAAAGAGCAACTATAGATTATATAATTAAAACAAATAAGTCCTATTTTTTAGACACAATAGCGGTTGATATAAGTTCAAAAGTAATTGACTTTTTATATAAAAAGAATCAATCAAAATCGTTTTTAAAAAAAGGTGATCCATATGATTTAACTAATTTTAAGTTAGAGCAAAAAAGATTAACCAATCTCTTTAGAAATTCTGGTATTTATAAATTTAATAAAAGTTATATACGGTTTGATGCTGACTCGTCTAAATTAGATAATAAGGTTGATATTAAATTAAAAATATCTGATGAAATCATCAACATTGGTGATAGTCTTTTTCATAAACCTTTTAAAATTCAAAAAGTAAAAAATATTAATATTTATACGGATTATTCTTTCAATACTAAAGATGAGCCATATTTAGACTCCATTTATTATAAAGGTTATACTTTTTGGACTCATAAAAAAATAAAATTTAATCCTAAATATTTTATAAATGCAATAGGTATCTCGCCAAATAAAATTTATAAAAATGAAGAACTAAAGTTAACTAGAAATTATCTAAATGATTTAAAAATATTTAGATCACCAATAGCTATAGATTATTCTGAAAATAAAGACGGGTCTTTAACAACAGACATATACCTTACGCCATTAAAAAAATATGGAATTGATACCAATATTGAAGTGACACACAGTAATATTAAACCTTTTGGAGTATTGGGTAAGTTTGCTTTTATTGATAGAAATATTTTTAAAGGTTCCGAAATTTTTGAACTCTCTTTTCAGGCCTCTTTTTTAAACCTTGCCGAAGATGCAGCAAATCCAGATTTTAACTTTTTTGGTTTTACTGCTTGGGAAATTGGAGCAACTACCTCATTAAAAATACCTAGAATATTTTTTCCGATTAACACTAGTAAGTTAATTCCAAAATCTATGCGGCCTAAAACGGATATTAGTATTAGTACTAGTTTTCAAAAAAATATTGGTTTAGATAGACAAAATATAACAGGAAATATTAGTTACTTTTGGAAAAAATCAAGTAAATTTAAACATCGATTTGACTTAATTAATATTCAGTATATTAATAATTTAAATCCTGAAAGTTATTTTGATATTTTTAATTCAGAGTTAAACAAGTTAAAAACTGTTGCCCAAACTATTATTGACCCAATTAATATGGATGTTGATGGTGATATTAATAATGCTTTGGGTTATATTGACTTTGTATTAAATCCGTTAAATAGATTTGAAACCACAAATAGCACTGAATTTCTAAGCACACAAAAAGTAAAAGAAAGAAGAAGTATAATTACAGAAGACATATTAGTACCAACAATATCTTACACATTTACTTATGACAACAAAAAAAGTTTAAATGACAATCGTTTTTCATTCTTTAGAGCAAAATTAATTTCTGCGGGGTCATTAATAAACTCATTAATTAAAAAAAATGAAGATGGTAGAAGTGAACTTTTTGATTTACCAATTGCACAATATATTAAATCAGAATTTGAATATAAAAAATATTGGGATTTAGGCAGAAGTAATCATTTAATTTTTAGATCTTTTGTTGGCGCAGCATTTCCGTTTGGTAATTCTACTGAAATCCCTTTTAGTAGATCTTATAGGGCTGGTGGCTCAAATGATATTAGAGCTTGGCAAACTTTTGATTTGGGACCAGGAACTTCTTTAAGTAATTTAGAATTTAATATTGGTAATTTAAAAATGGTCTCTAATTTTGAATATCGGTTTAAATTTATCAACAATTTTTACGCTGCTATTTTCATTGATGCTGGTAATATTTGGGATTTAACTAACTCAGAATTAACAAATAGTGATGCAAAATTTAAAGGGGTTAGCTCTCTTCAAGATATTGCTATTGGTTCGGGTTTTGGTATACGGTATGATTTTAGTTTTTTAATTTTTAGAATAGATCTTGGTTTTAAAACTTACGAACCCTATTTAGATAACAATAAATGGTTTAGAAATTATAACTTTAAAAATGAAGTCTTTAATTTTGGTATTAACTATCCGTTTTAATTACCTGAGTTCAATTTCACAAAAATTTTATAAAAATAAAAAAAATAAAGAAAATGTTCTATCTTTCGTGTTTTATATAAAGTAATTTACTATTCTTTTAAAAATAGGAGGTAACAATTACACAATACATTTTATATAAAAGTATATTAAAAAAATAATGAAATACTTTAAAACAAAAACAATGAAACATTTAAATTTTTTTTTATTCTTATTAATTGGCTTCGTATTAATCATAAGTTGTGATAATGACAGTGACCCGACCAATAATGTTTGTGAAGACACTTATGTATCAACTCTTATTTCTGATGCCTTTTCTACAACAAATGGATATGATGATTTAGCAGAATGGATGGACTTAGAAACACACGAATATGAAATTCAAATCAATGCTGATGGTGAAATCTGTAGTATTGGTTATCAAAACCCAAGTACATATACAGGAGATTATACTATGGAAGTGATTAACAATACAAATGCTACTGCTACAAATTATTCAGGAGTTCATACATTTTTACAAACAGGTTTAGATTACCAAACAATTACTCCAGTAATTGTAGCAAATGGTGATTTTATTACTATTAAACGAACTATTTTACCTGGATACACAAGTTTAGATCAAACCTTTGGTCGTGTATTAAGAAAATCTGACTTTACAAACCCTCCATACCCTATAACTGAAGGGAATGTAGTTTTTGAGGGCTCTGTATTTTATGGCGCTGGAGGTCCTGTACCAAACATTGCACAGCCTTATATTGCTATTGGGTTTAAGGTAAATTAATTTTTTTATATAATGACATTGATTTTAACTAATCAATGTTATTTTTTTTAAATACTTTTTGTTACCAGTATACTTGGGTTTAAATATTAAAAAGTTTAATGCGTCGCTCCTGCTCTTTATTCAAATTATTTAATACTTTTGCTAAAACCAATTTTATAAAATGGAAGACAATATTTTACAGTTAAGTGATGCTGATATTTATCAAAGAGAATTACAAGTATTAACAAAGGTGAATTTAAAACTTGCAAAAGGTGAATTTGTTTATTTAATTGGAAAAACAGGTTCTGGCAAGAGTAGTTTAATGAAAACTTTATATGGTGATTTACCTTTAGAAAGTGGTTTAGGAACTGTAGTTGGTTTCAATTTAAATACTTTAAAAGATAAGGAAATTCCGTTTTTAAGACGTAAAATAGGTATTGTATTTCAAGACTTTAAGTTATTAAATGATCGAAATATTTTTGAAAATTTACGATTTGTCTTAAGAGCAACTGGTTGGAAAGATAAAGAAAATATTAAGGCAAAAATAAACGAGGTTTTAAGTAGTGTTGGTATTTTAGAGAGTATTCATAAAATGCCGTATCAAATATCTGGTGGTGAACAGCAACGGGTTGCTATTGCTCGAGCGTTATTAAATAATCCTGATTTGATTTTGGCTGATGAGCCTACTGGTAATTTAGACCCAAAAACTTCTATGGAAATTATGGATGTATTACACGAAATTCATCAAAGTGGTAAAAGTATTTTTATGGCAACACATGACTATGCATTGATTTTAAAATACCCTCATAAAACTTTAAAATGTGAGGGAAGTCAGGTTTTTGAAGTTGTACAGAAGACTGCTTAAAAATAAATTAGTGAAATAACTAGATTTTTAATAAATAGAAATAATTTTTTTAGCATTTTTTAAAGCATTAAAATCTACTAAAATTTTTTTTCTATTTTCTATTTCGTGTGTTGTATATTTTTTTGAAAAACAATACGCTATTTTTTCTCTAAATTCTTTTTTAGTATTAGCAATTTCACAAAGTGGTTCTAAACCTGTATCTTCAATCATTTCATTATTTACGATACAAAAACGGCTTGCAAATAGTGCATGAATTAGTTTTAATTTAATACCTGTTTTTTGAAATGTTGGCAATACGTTTATATGTGCTTTTTTAAATAGATTCGTTAATTGCTCTTCACTTTCTGGACACAAGAATTCAAACGTTACATTTTTATAAGTATCTATTTTACTATTTATGCAGTCGTTTTTATAACTACTTGCAATAACTAAATTATAGTTTAACTCTTTGAATACTTTTATTAAATATAATACTGCTTTTTCATTATCAGAGACTCTTAAATCACCATGATATAATGCGTAATCACCCTTTTCAGAAAGGTTTATTACATTTTTGTTTTTATGAAAAACGGGAATGTATGTTGCTTTTTCGCCATACTTTTTTTGAAAATAATTTTGCTCAAAAGGTGAAATAGTTAATATTTTATCTACTTTTTTTAAAATACTTTCGTAGTATTTTAATTTTCTTGCTTCGGTTTTAAAAAATCGTTTTTTAAAAAATCTATTTTCACTCTTTGCCAAACCATCATAATATTTATGTTCAATATTATGTGTTCTAACCATAATGTATTTATTTTTAAACCCGTTTTTAATTATCGGAAAAGTGGTATGTAAGCCTTCAAATAAAATAGGGTCATCGCCTTTTTTTAAATTTTGAATTAATGCTTCACTATTTCTTGTTTTAACAATAAAAGGTTTTCTAGAGATTAAATTTTTAAGCGACTTTGTTCTTTGGTAATACGTTATTTTATAGCAAAATTCTTCGAGTTCAACTGCTTTTCCACGACCATATTCGTAGGTATGTAAATGAATTTTAACACCTAATTTATGTAATGCTTTTATTTTATAAAAGACATCTATAACACCACCATAATTGGCAGGAAAGGGAACGTCAAAGGAAACTATATGTAATTTTTTTATCAATTATTTTATTTAATTAACACTATTATAACTAGTAAAGGTGTAAAATAGTATAAAAAGGCTAAACTCTTTTTTTTAGCCTTTTTATTAAAAAATTACAAATTTTTAGTAATATATTTTTATTTTATAATAGTTAAATTATTTTTTTAATAAATCTCTAATTTCAGTTAATAAATCTTCTTGAGACGGTGCTGCTGGTGCAGCCTCTTCTTCTTTCTTTTTCATTTTATTATATGATTTTATCATTACAAACATTACAAAACCTACAATAATTAAACTAATTATTTCGTTTATCCAAGACCCCCACATAATTGCATTTTCGGGACTTGTTACTTTACCTACTGCATCAACAACAGCCTCATCTAATATAATTTTTTTATCAGAAAAATCTACACCACCAGAAAAATGACCGACAAAAGGCATAACAATAAGGTTTACAAAACCGTTTACTACTTTACCTATAGCCCCAGCCATAATAACTGCAACTGCAAACTCAATAACGTTCCCGCCAGTAATAAATTCTTTAAATTCTTTTAACATGATAATTTATTTTTAATTAATTAATAATCTTCAAATATACTTATTTTTTTTAAGTACTCTATTTACGCGTTGCGAAATCATTGTTAACAATTCATAAGGTATAGTATTCATTGTTTTAGACATTTCAATTATTTTTTTTTGTGAATCAAATACTACTACAATATCTCCTTCTTGGCAATTTATAGTAGTAACATCAACCATTAATATATCCATACATACATTACCTATAATATATGCTTTTTGATTATGGATTGTTACATAACTTTTTTTATTACCCAATTGCCTACTAACCCCATCAGCATGACCAATTGGTATAGTTGCTATTTTAGTTAATTGGGTTATTTTAAATATACGATTATAACCAACTGTTTCTCCTTTTTTAAGGATATGGATTTGAGAGATTATACTTTTTAGACACAATACATTTTGTAATTTTTTTGTAATTTTATCTTCATTTGCAAACCCATAAATACCAATACCAAGCCTTACCATATCAAATTGTGCTTCTAAATAATTTACAATGCCCGAAGTATTTAATAAATGAAATATTGGTTTGTTTGGGTTTGTTGAGGCATCAAATTTTTTTTTAATTTCTTTAAAGGATGTTATTTGATTTTCAGTAAATACTTTTTCATTTAAATCTTCGCTTGCTGCTAAATGTGAAAAAACAGATTTTAGTGCTATTGTATTTTTGTTTTTTAATATCATAATAATTTCCGATACATCGCTAGTTTTAAAACCTAAACGATTTAAACCTGTATTAAACTTTATGTGTATTGGATATTTTTTTAATTTTAGACTATTTGCAATATCTATAAATTGAAGTAAGGTTTTTTTAGTATATAAATTAGGTTCTAAGTAATTTTGAATTAATATTTTAAAGTTTTGAATCTGCGGGTGTAATACTATAATTGGTAAATTAATACCTGCTTTTCTTAAAACCACTCCTTCTTCGGTATAGGCAACTGCTAAATAATCTACTTTTTCTTTTTTTAAAATATTTGCTAAGATAATAGCATCACTTCCATAAGCAAAGGCCTTTATTACTACTAAAATTAGGGTGTCTTTTTTTAACTTACTTTTAAAATACGTTAAATTATGCTGTATCGCGCTTTTATCGATTTCTAATATGGTTGCATTATTCATTATTCTTAATTACTTTTTTACAGTGTTAGAGTTTATAACTTTAATGTCTTTTTTTATATTTTGAACTGCTTTTTTTGAACTTAATGCTTCTAAATTTTGATTATATATTTTTTGTTTATTAATTGCTTTGTAATATGCTGCTCTACTTAAAGGTTCATATTCTTGTGTTTCTCCTAAAATTACTAACTTTTCATTTGTATTTGTTCTGTGGCTAAAATGTGCTAAATTACCAGTACGTGTACAGACTGCATGTACTTTAGTAACATATTCAGCAGTTGCCATAAGTGCTGGCATTGGTCCAAAAGGATTGCCTTTAAAGTCCATATCTAAACCAGCAACAATTACTCTTATACCTCGATTGGCTAAATCATTACAAACAGCTACAATACCGTCATCAAAAAATTGTGCTTCATCTATACCAACAACAGCGACATCATTTGCTAAAATCCGAATATTTTCGGAAGAAGGTACAGGCGTTGAACGAATTTCATTTGCATCATGAGATACTACCATTTTTTTATCGTAACGTGTATCAATAGAGGGTTTAAAAATTTCCACTTTTTGCTTAGCAAACTGAGCACGCCTTAACCTACGAATCAATTCTTCGGTTTTACCTGAAAACATAGAACCACAAATTACTTCTATCCATCCAAATTGTTCTGTTTGATTTACTGTATTTTCAAGAAACATTTTGTACTTTTATGACTTGTTAATGAACATGTACTGAATTTATCTCAGTATCCTAATAATTAGTAAACAAATCTATTAAAAAATAATAGTAATTTTTATTTTTAAACACGAACTTATGCACAAAAAATTAGAAGCAGAATTAGTAAGTCTTGCACATCAGATTCTTCAGATGAAGAATAAAGATGATGTTGTAAAATTACGTGACAAGGCAAAGGATGCCTATGAAAAACTATCCGTTTTAGCTTTTGTAAATCATTATTTTTTAACTACTCCGAATGCAGTAGAAAATAAAGAAGAACTTATAAATAATATAGATAAGGCTAAACCTATTAAAGAAAAACCTACAAAAGAAGTTACAGTTAAAGAGCCTACTTTAAAGAAAGAAGTTGTCGTTAAAGAACCCATCTTAAAAGAAGATTCTGTTTCTAAAGCAATAGAAAAGCAAAATGAAAATATTATAAAGGCAGAAGCCGAAGAAATTGTAAATAAAATTATTACACAAAAAGTTACTAATTTTAAAGAGGTTTCTAAAAATTCTGAACAAGTATTAAAAGACCCTATTAAAGAAGGTTCTTTAGCAAATAACGAAGAGTTTAAAGATTCTATTCCTGCAGATGTTGCTGCCGATTTATTTGAAAAAGCAAATAAACTTAGACAAACTCAAAATCTTAATAAGATTACTTCTGAGCAAAGAACAGTAAAAAAAGAACAAAATCCTGAAGTTAAAGCCTCTTTGAATGATCGCATCTTTAGTCAAAAAATACAAGTTGGTTTAAATGATCGAATTGCTTTTGTAAAGCACCTGTTTAATTTTAGTCAAGAGGATTTTAATCATGTTTTGTCGCAATTAAATGCTTTTAATACCGAAACTGAATCAAAACATTTTATAACAAACCGAGTTAAACTAGATTATAATTGGGATGGCAAAGAAGAATATGAAGAACGCTTAATTATTTTAATTGAACGTAGATTTATGTAACAAAAGGCTTAAAAAATATTTTTATTATTTTAAGGCTTAAATTTTAAGCGTTTTAACTTTATGCACTAAATGCAATCAAAGCCTACTTCACTAACAAAACTTGCTTTAAAAAAATTTACCAAAAATAAAATTGGTTTGTTTAGTTTTTGGTACATTATTCTTTGTGGTTTTATGGCCGTTTTTGCTTATGTCTTAGCACCTGATAATTCACCAAATGCTAAAATTCAACATATAGAAATACATACTAAAAAACCTTTTTTTAAAGTAAAACTACTTAAAGAAATTCGAGAGAAAAAAGTAAATCAAAATTATCTAAATAAATTGTTTTTTGGGAACAAAAATTATGCTTTAGAAACACCAATAAATGCTTTTTTTATAAAAAAAGATACTTTAACGGTTCGTTTATATAGTGAAGTTAATAAGAATGTAAAAGATGAATTTAGTAAACAAAAAACTTTTTTCTACATAAAAGAAAAATACAAAATTAATGATAAAACCTTTTATTTAGGTACTGACAAATATGGTAGGGATTATTTAAGCAGAATGCTTATTGGTACGCGTATTTCATTTTTTATTGGTTTTATTGCTGTTTTTATTTCATTAATTATTGGTATTAGTATTGGCTCAGTTGCTGGTTATTTTGGTGGTAAAGTAGATACTTTTGTAATGTGGTTAATTAATGTAACCTGGTCAATACCGACACTTTTAATGGTTATTGCTATTACTTTGTCATTAGGCAAAGGGTATTGGCAGGTTTTTATTGCTGTTGGTTTGACCATGTGGGTTGAAGTAGCTAGAGTTGTTAGAGGGCAAATAATGAGCGCCAAACAACAACAATATGTAGAGGCTGCAAATGCACTTGGTTATTCAAGTTTTAGAATTATTACTAAACATATTTTACCGAATATTATGGCTCCAGTAATTGTAATTTCGGCGGCTAATTTTGCTGCTGCAATTTTAATTGAAAGCGGTCTTAGTTTTTTGGGTATTGGTGCGCAACCCCCTACACCTTCTTGGGGAGCAATGATAAAAGACCATTATAATTACATCATTTTAGGTAAATCTTACCTTGCCGTAATCCCTGGATTGGCAATTATGAGTTTGGTAATGGCATTTATGTTAATTGGTAATGCTTTACGCGATGCTTTAGACGTTAAAAATTAGAGATTTAATTTATTAATAAGTAGCAATTTTTTTGAAACAAATAATTTTTATTATTGGTTAGTTATCATTTTTAGATTTAGAAATATTAAAAATAAAAGTCGCTTGTCAAAAGACAAGCAACTTTAAACACAATATAACTAAATTATAGGTTATCGTAATCTATCTACAGATTTTACAAGATCTTCATCCTTTTTGATAAATTTATTAGCAAAAACTAATAAAATTACACTTAATAGAGGTAAAAAAGAACCAATACCCTTCTCAGACACTTTTGCATCTCCAGATAATGTTAATAAATGATAAACAATAAAGCCTACTAATAAAAAGTTCAATAATATATTTAACCTATTCATTACAAATTGTAATTTTCTGTTTTTAAACAAAAAAATAGTAATGAACGATAATATTGCTGAAACTATAAATAATGACCCAATACTTTTAGTTAATATAGACTCTTTTAATAAAGTGTCTATTGCAAATATCTCGTTAGATTTTAAATTCTTCCATAAAGAAAAAAGAAAAATTAAGCCTCCAGATATCCCAGAAGCTATTACTAAAAATAAGGATTGAATTCTTTGAATCACATTTTATAATTTAACATAACAAAAGTACATTAAACTTTTGGCTCTATATTGATTTAAAAATATTTTTTTTAA
Source organism: Flavobacteriaceae bacterium (assembly GCA_021648755.1). GTDB lineage: Bacteria > Bacteroidota > Bacteroidia > Flavobacteriales > Flavobacteriaceae > S010-17. The sequence goes on from JAKISG010000005.1 coordinate 125,516, forward strand.
ATACGACCTACTTAGGAAGTTTTAAATTTAAAATTAACAAATCAAAGTCAAGTTTAAGGTCTAAAATTTAAATATATATAAAATTATAATAATGTTGCTTTATTTTTGATATTACTGCCTATCTTTGTTTTTTTAAAAACAAGAAAATGATCCATAAAGTTAGAGTACGATTTGCACCAAGCCCAACTGGGCCATTGCATATTGGTGGTATTAGAACAGCCCTTTTTAATTATTTATTTGCTAAAAAACACCAGGGTACTTTTGTTTTAAGAATAGAAGATACGGATCAAAATCGTTATGTTGCTAATGCTGAAAAATATATTATTGATGCTTTAAATTGGTGTAATATCCCATTTGATGAAGGCCCAAATAAAAATGAAAAATTTGGACCTTATAGACAATCTGAACGCAAAGATATTTATAAACAATATGCAAATTATCTAATTAAAAATAATAAAGCCTATTACGCTTTTGATACTACTGAAGAATTAGATTTTCATAGAAAAGACTATGAGGCTAAGAAAAAAACTTTTATTTACAATTGGCATAATCGCAAAAAATTAAATAATTCTTTAACCCTTACAGAGAAAAAAATAGAAAACCGTATTAAAAATGGAGATAAATACGTCATCCGTTTTAAAACACCAACGAACCAAACTTTGATAATGCAGGACATTATTAGAGGCGAGATTAAAATTGACACCAATGTATTAGACGATAAAATTTTGTTTAAATCTGACGGAATGCCAACATATCATTTAGCAAATATTGTAGATGATCATTTAATGAAAATCTCACATGTAATTCGTGGTGAGGAATGGTTGCCGTCTATGGCATTACATATCTTGTTATATAAGGCATTTGATTGGAAAGTACCAGAATTTGCTCATTTACCATTAATATTAAAACCAACAGGCAAAGGTAAATTAAGTAAGCGTGATGGGGACAAATTAGGGTTTCCTGTTTTTCCGTTAGCATATTTAAACCAAGAAACTAATGAGACCTCTAGAGGCTACAAAGAAGAAGGTTATTTTAACGATGCCTTGATTAATATGCTTGCTTTTTTAGGATGGAACCCTGGCACCGAACAAGAAATTTTTTCTTTAGATACATTAGTACAAAAATTTAACTTACAAAAAGTTAATAAGGCTGGAGCAAGATTTGATTTAGATAAAACAAAATGGTTTCAACAACAATATTTACAACAAAAAAGTAACGCTACATTAGCTAAATTATTTAAACATGATTTAGATAATAGAGAAGACTCCCATTTTCACAGAAACAATAATTTAGTATATATAACCAAAGTAGTTTCCTTAATAAAAGAAAGAGCTATTTTTGTAAGTGATTTTTGGAACTTATCTTCTTTTTTCTTCCTTGCCCCAACTAAGTTTGACACAAAAGCAACTAAAAAAGTATGGAAAGAAGGTACTGCAAAGTTAATGCAAGAATTAATTCTTGTTTTAAATGAAATAAGTAACTTTTCTTCTAAAAATGTAGAAACAGTTGTTAAAGGTTGGATTACTAAAAAAGAAATAGGCTTTGGTAAAGTAATGCAGCCTTTTAGATTAAGTTTAGTTGGTGCTATGCAAGGTCCTCATTTATTTGATATTATTAATATGTTAGGTAAAAAAGAAACAATTTCGAGAATTAGATTCGCTATAAATTACTTATAAATTGTACTCAAGGCGGGAACGAAAACTCCCTATTTTAACCATTCTTGAAACCCCTTAAAACATTAGACAAACTCAATAAATACAACACAATCCTTTTATATTTACTACTTATGGATAATTGCATAAAATAGTATAGTATTTAATAATGTTGTCTAATTACTGTCTAAATGTTGTCTAACTCATTTTTTTAGACTAATTTTGTTATGTTCAAATGTTTTAAATTATGGCGTCAATAAAATTATCTATTCAGAGTAAATCAGACAATGCACAGATTTACTTAAGGTTATCAATAAGTCGAGGATTTTATATCAAACGAAAAATAGGATTATCAATAAACTCAAAAGATTGGAGTAATACAACAGGATTACCAAAGCAGAACAACCCAACAAACAAAAACTTCACAACCAAATTAAAAGATTTAACTAATACTATTCTTAAAAATTTAAATGAAGCAAACAGTAAAGGTTTAGAAATAAATGGCGACTGGTTAAGTTATCGAATAGATTTATATTTTAATCGTGTACAAGAAAAAGGAACGCAAAGCAATTTATTAACCGATACAATACAAAGATATATCGATATAGCACCTACACGTAAAAATTCTAAAGGCGGAATTGGTTTATCAAAGAGCAGAATTAATTCCTATAAAGGATTAAAAAACGTTGTGTTAAGATATGAAAAAGAACAAGGTAAAAGATTAAAAATAAAAGATATAAACCTTGCGTTTGTTTCCTTGTTTACTGAATTTATGCAAAAACAAAATTATAATAATGGTAATACACAAAAGAAAATATCCGATATTAAAACTATTTGTTTGTATGCACAATTAAACGGAATAGAAACACATAAACAAATTAGGAGTGTTACTGGAATTAAAACTAAAAACGATTATATTATTTATCTTACAGAAACCGAACTTGAACAAATAGAGCAAACCGAGTTTAAACGTGATGCCTTAATAAATGCTAAAAAATGGTTATTGTTAGGTGCTATGATTGGACAACGTGGTAACGATTTATTAAACCTAAACGAAAACAATATAATTTATATAGGTGATTTAAAACTAATAGAACTCACACAACAAAAAGGAAACAAAAATGTAGTGATACCATTTTCTCCACAAATGGAAACTCTTTTACAATATGGTTTTCCTTATAAAATTAGTATTCAGAAATTCAATAAACATCTAAAAGACGTTTGCGAAATTGCAGAGGTTGATACAATTACAGAGGGTTACAAGTATGTAAAAGAAGATAAAAGGCGAGTATTAGGCAAATACCCTAAACACGAATTAATAACCTCACACGATTTAAGACGTACATTTGCTACAAACAACTACGGAAAACCCGAATGGACATTACCTTTATTAATGAGTATTACTGGGCACACCACCGAAAAAATATTTTTGAACTATATCGGTAAAACCAATATTGACTATGCCCAACAGATAGCAGAGATATACCTTAAACAAATCGAAAAGGCAAAAAAACAAACCAATTTAAGAGTAGTAAAAGAATTAGCAGTTAATTAATAAATATAAAGTTATGAGTACAGAAACATTAAAAATATCATTGGCACAAAAGATATTAGCAATATCAGATAATAACCTTTTGAATAAAGTAAAATCACTTATTGAAAAAGAAAATATTGTTGGTTATAATGCTAAAGGTAAACCAATTTACGAAAGTGAGTACATCAAAGAAATGAACGAAAGTATAAAAGCAATTCAAAACGGAACAGCAACTTTATACACTACCGAAGAGGTAAGAAAAAACATAGTCGATGCACATAATTTGGGATAGTAAAGCAAATAACGACCTCAACGACAATATAGAACATATTGCAAAGCAAAGTCCACAAAATGCACTTATGGTATTAAATACTCTTTTAGAGTTGCCAAAAACGTTAAAAACATTTCCTTTTTCTTATCCAGTAGAACCA
>JAKISG010000041.1 GCA_021648755.1 Flavobacteriaceae bacterium
AAATCAATCGGAGGACAAATTCAAGTGAATCCAATGTCTGCTTAAAAAAATAACGACACCACAACAAAGGCTATAGTTAATACGGGTTTTGGTGCTTAACCCAAAGTGAAGTGCATTAAACAAAGTCCGCAAAATTTTCAATTTTGCGTTAATATTTGAAAAGAAAAAATTAAAAATTTGGCTAAGTGCTCAATCGAAAGTTCAGTCCTTCGAAATCCCGTACTAACCATAGCCGAGTCGTTACCCTTTATTAAAAAAATCACAGAAAGTTCGTGTTTTGAGAACAAAAGTATTATATTTGCATCAGAAAGAAAAATATGAAGCGAATAATAGCGAAAAAAACTTTGCGAAAATTTTGGGAAAAGCACGCAGATTCGGAGCAATATCTGAAGACTTGGTACGAAACTGCTAAAAATTCAAATTGGAATTCTCCGAATGATATAAAAAAGACTTATATCAATGCAAGTATCTTAAAAAATCGTAGAGTTGTTTTCAATATCAAAGGAAATTCATATAGACTTATTGTAAAATTTAATTATGTCAAGCAATGGGCATTTATTAGGTTTATTGGAACACACGCTGAATATGATAAAATTAATGCTGACACAATTTAAAAAAATAGAATTATGGAAATAAAACCTATCAAAACGGAAAAAGACTACGAGAACTCTCTCGAAAGACTTGAATTAATATTTGATGCAAACCCAAATTCAAAAGAAGGAGATGAAGCAGAAATTTTATCAATGCTAATTGACAATTACGAAAATAAGCATTACCCTATTGAACCACCAGATCCAATTGAGGCAATTAAAATTCGAATGGAGGAAATGAACCTTAAACAGAAAGATTTAGTTGGAGTAATTGGAGGAAAAAGTAGAGTATCAGAAATCTTGAATAAAAAGAAAAAACTGACCGTAGAAATGATACGAGAATTAGAGCGAATTTTACACATATCTGCTTCTGTACTCGTGAATAATTATAAACTTGCGAACTAAAAAAATAACAAAGGGTAACAAAGGGCTATAGTTAATACGGGTTTTGGTGCTTAACCCAAAGTGAAGTGCCTTGAACAAAGTCCGCAAAATTTATAATTTTGCGTTAATATCGGAAAAGAAAAAATTAAAAATTTCGCTACTCGCGAAACTTCAAATTATTTTCTTATTTTTATAGCACTAAACATATACGATACAGCCCGAAAATGGCGGAACTTTTGAATACATTGAACACTATCAGTTTAAAACCAAAAAAAATAAATTTTATAAGTAAATTTCTATTTATTTGTTTTAATTTTGACGAATAATCTAAAATATTTATAATTATGAGTGATGAAAAGAAGTACGTAGATCAAGAGGAAATATTTTCTCAAACGATGCGTGCAGGAAGAAGAACTTACTTTTTTGATGTAAGAGAAACTAAAGCAGGAGATTATTATTTAACTATTACCGAGAGTAAAAAATTTACTAATGATGATGGTTCTTATAATTTTAAAAAACATAAAATTTTTTTATACAAAGAAGATTTTGTAGAATTTCAGGAACGCTTAACTAAAACAACAGCGTATGTTTTAAACGAAAAAGGCGAAGAGGTTATTTCAGAAAAACATCAAAAAGATTTTACAAAACCAATTAAAAATTCAGAATCAGACACTATTGAAGGCAAAAGTTTTACTGATGTAGAGTTTGAAGATATATAAATATGTTTTTACCTTAATGGTGATTTTTTATTATGAAATACCAAATTCAAAAAAATCATTTGTTCCTTAATAGAAGAACATTTTGGTTTAACAAGTATATTATCTGAATTAAGTATTGCTATAATAGCGTGAGGATGGAGGTTGAATATTTATCGATCTGCTTACCTGCATTAACTAAAGTAAACGGAGAAGATTAAAAGCAATTTTATTAATTTTTTCGTTGAAAAGCTAATAGTGTATTTTTTAATAACATTGCAATAGTCATAGGACCTACGCCACCAGGAACAGGTGTAATAAATGCTGCTTTTTTACTTACGTGTACATAGTCCACATCACCTGCTAGACGGTAACCTTTCTTTTTAGTGGCATCATCGACCCTTGTGATACCAACATCAATTACCACAACACCTTCCTTAACCATATTTGCTTTTAAAAACTCTGGTATTCCGATTGCAGCAATAATAATATCTGCGCTTAAAGTGAACTCTTTTAGATTTTTTGTTCTACTATGACAAACTGTTACTGTTGCATTTCCTGCATTTCGTTTTTGACTCATTAAAATACTCATTGGTCGCCCAACAATATGACTTCTGCCTAATACAACTACATTTTTACCTGAAGTTTTAATATTATAACGCTCTAGTAATTCTAAAATTCCAAATGGCGTTGCTGGTAAAAAGCAAGGTAAATCTAAGACCATTCTACCTACATTTGTAGGGTGAAAACCATCAACATCTTTATCAGGGTTTACCAACATCAACACTTTTTGTTCGTTAATATGTTTTGGTAATGGTAATTGCACAATAAAACCATCAATTGCATTATTATTATTTAAAATATCAATTTCTTGAAGGAGTTTTTTTTCAGTAATATTTTCAGGTAATTCAACTAATGTAGATTGAAAACCTACCCTCTTACAAGCCTTAACTTTACTTGCTACATAAGTTTGACTTGCACCATCATTACCGACAATTATTGCTGCTAAATGGGGTGTTTTATTACCTGCTTTTTTTATAGATAAAACCTCTAATGCAATCTCTTCTTTTAAATCATTTGAAGTTTTCCTACCGTCTAATATTTGCATCTTATTTATTTGTAATTTTTACGATTCTTTTATTTCTAACTTTAGTTCAAATATTAAGAAAATATTTTCACCTATTTCATAGCCAGTTTTCCAGTATTAATAATAGTATTGTATTTCAGGAACTTAACTTTAAATTTAAGACTAAATCTGTGCAAAGGTACTAACTTTAAATTTAGCACAAAAACGGCTGTAGATGGTTAAACATAATTACAGCTTACCCAAGAATAAGAAAATGATGAATTATTGGTTTAAAACTTGCTTTTTATGCAGATAGGGTCGCCTTATAATAATGAAAAATTTAGATGAAGGTAATTTAAGGCTGTTGCAAGGTAAACCTTATAAAAATTACAATCTTATATCTGATTTTTCTTTTGGTAATATTGCCTTTACATCGTATAAAACATAATTTTCTGCTAAAACAGATTTTAAATTTAATGTTTTAAACTCTTCGTGCGCAACAAGAATAATAATAGTTTGGTATTTCTTGGTGAGATCTTTAAAATCAGAGATTAAATCTAACTCGTATTCGTGCTTCACTGCAGATATAGTTGCCCAAGGATCATAAACATCTACATTTAATTCAAATGACTTTAATTCATTAATAACATCTATTGCTCTTGAGTTTCTAATATCTGGGCAATTTTCTTTAAAAGTAATACCTAGAACTAGTGCATTTGCATTTTTAACTGTAATGTCTTTTTTGAGCATTAACTTAACGGTCTCTTGAGCTACAAAAGCACCCATACTGTCGTTTAAACGCCTCCCTGCTAAAATTATTTCAGGGTTGTAACCTAACTTAATCGCTTTTTGTGCTAAATAATATGGATCAACGCCAATACAATGACCTCCGACTAAGCCTGGTTTAAATGGTAAAAAGTTCCATTTTGTACCAGCAGTAGCTAATACTTCGTTGGTATCAATATCCATTAATTTAAAAATTTTAGATAACTCATTAACAAATGCTATATTAATATCACGTTGTGCATTTTCTATTACTTTTGCTGCTTCGGCAACTTTTATTGATGGTGCAAGATAGGTTCCTGCAGTAATGATGGACTTATAAATAGTATCTATTTTTTTACTTATTTCTAGTGTTGACCCTGAGGTAACCTTCACTATTTTGGCTACAGTTCTTTCTTTATCTCCTGGGTTTATTCGCTCTGGTGAGTAGCCAACATAAAAATCGGTATTGAACTTTAGGTTAGAAAATTTTTCTAAAATTGGTACGCATTCCTCTTCGGTGGCGCCTGGAAATACAGTAGATTCATAAACTACTATATCTTCTTTTTTTAGTAAACCTCCTACCATTTCGCTTGCTTTATATAATAGTGTAAGGTCTGGTTTGTTATTTTTATCAACAGGTGTAGGCACAGTAACCACATAAAAATTACAATTTTTTATAGTATCAATAGTAGTTGTTAGCCAAAGCCCGTTAGTGCTAGCCTGCATTTCATTTAATGATTTGCAATTAACTGCTTTTAAATCATTTGATGCTATTTCTAAAGTTATGTCTGTATTATTTTGTAACTGTTCAATTCGTGATTTATTAATATCAAAACCAATGGTTTTAAATTTTTTAGCGAACTCAACGGCTAATGGTAACCCTACATAACCAAGACCAATAATTGCTATTCTAGTATCTTTCATTTAAAATAATGTTTTAAGTATATATTTAAGATCATTTTTTAGTGACCAATTTTTAATATAATTTTTATTAATTTCTACTTTTTCTTTCCAAAGTATTTCGTCATTGTATTTTTTTGGATTAGATTTTATAGATAGAATTTCATTTTCATTTTTAAATTTTAAAGTTGCTGGACCTGTAATGCCAGGTTTTATATTTAAAATCACCTTATCATCGCCTTGTAATATATCTGCATAGCCTTTAACATCTGGTCTTGGACCTACAAAACTCATATTACCAATAAAAACATTATAAATTTGAGGTAATTCATCTAAGTTATATTTCCGCAATAATTTACCAAATTTTGTTATTCTAGGATCATTCTTTAATGTAATATTATCTTTAGAATCCGAATTAATCATAGTTCTTAACTTTAAGATATAAAAGGGTTCTGCGTGCATACCAATTCTTTTTTGTATAAAAATACCGTTATTTTTTGTTGCTAATGTTGCTAATATTGCTAATACTAAAATCGGAAATGTCAAAATTAATATGCCAAGTATAGAAAAAAATAAATCAAAGAAACGTTTTACTAATTGTTGCTTTTTAGTTAGCATAATTTTTTAATTAATTACTACTACTCGCATAAATGCGCTCAATAATATCTACAACTTTCATGCCTTCTAAAGCATTTGTTTTAATTGCTTCTCCGTTTTTTAAGACAGCAACAACATTCTCAAATACATAATGGTGATTTTGTGCAGAACCTTTGTATGACCCATAATCGTTACCTGGGTTTGTTGGTGCTAATACAGGCATTTCGTAATCTTTAATATGGCAATACGCTACTTCATTCATATATTGTCCGCCAATTTTTACGGCGCCATTTTCAGCTATAATTGTCATACTACTTTCCATATTTTTATCAAATAGAGCAGTTGAGAAATTTAAATTGCCAATTCCTCCATTTACAAATTCAAAATTAACCACACCTGCATCTTCAAAATCTGTCATTTTTTGGTGTTTAAAATCTTTCATAATCGATTTTATATTGGTTATATCACCAAACAACCAATACATAATATCAATAAAATGTGAAAATTGTGTAAATAGTGTGCCACCATCTAATTTTTTATTACCATGCCAACTGCCTGCTTTATAATAACGTTCGTCTCTATTCCAAAAACTATTAATATGAACGGAATAAATAGTGCCAAGTGTACCATTTTCTACTAAATCTTTAATCCAAACTGAAGGTGGAGAATAGCGATTTTGCATTACCGTAAATATTTGCTTTGATACATGTAAAGCTTTAAAAATTACTTTTTCGGCAGCTGCTTTATTAAGAGCCATAGGCTTTTCAATAACTACATGATTTTTTGCCTCTAGTGCCTTTATTGCATGCGCTGCATGAAATCCGTTTGGTGTAGCAATACTTATTACATCTGTCTGTATATTGCTTGATAATAAGTCTTCTATAGTTAGAAAAAACGGAACATCATATGAGTCGATATTTAGTGTATCTTTTGGTTTTACATCTACTAAAGCAGCTAGCGTACAATTGGGATTTCTGCTAATCATTTCTATATGGCGTTTACCAATATGCCCACAGCCTATTACTGCAAAATTAATTTTTCTGTTTTTAATTAATTCCATTATTTTTTTCTATTAAAAATTTTTTTAAAAATGGATTTTTTATCTAGATCTTCGTTATCGTGATAACCTGCATTATAATCTCCATAACCATAACCATAACCATAACCATAACCAGTATCTTTAGCAGAAAAATCATTTAATACAAAACTAATATTTTTCACTTCGCCGTTTTTATATTTATCATCAATCATTTTTGGCATATTTTTCATTGTTTTACCTTGACGAACGACATACAATGAAGCATCTGCATACTTAAATAATTCAAGACTATCTGCTACTAAGCCAATTGGCGGTGTATCTATAATAATATAGTCATAAGTTTCTTTTAAATGAGTAATTAATTCAGTTGCTTTTTTACTAATTATTAATTCTGATGGGTTTGGTGGTACGGGTCCTGATAAAATTAAATCTAAATTTTCAATTTTTGTTTTATGTAATACTTCATTTAATTCTTTATTTCCAATTAAATAGTTAGTTAAGCCTATATTATTAGGTAAATCAAAATCATCAAAAATTTTCGGTTTTCTTAAATCAAACCCTAATAAAATTGTTTTTTTTTCGCTTAAAGCAAAAACAGTTGCTATATTTATAGCTACAAAAGTTTTACCTTCTCCACTTACTGATGAGGTAATAACTATTGTTTTATTTTTAGTTGAATTGTCTTTAAACAAAAATTGCAGATTAGAGCGTATTGCTCTAAATGATTCTGAAGTAGTTGCTTTTGGTTTTTTATAAACAATTAAATTATCTGCCGTATTATTTTTACCAATAACACCTAAAATTGGTATTTTAAATTTATTTTCTAGTTCTTCAACAGTATGTATTTTATTATTTAATATATCTTTAAGAATTACAAAAATTAAAGGTATTAATAGCCCTATAATTAAACTTATTAAATAGTTTAAAAGTGGTTTTGGATATATAGGAAATTGCCCAACATCTTTGGCTTTATCTAAAATTTTAATTTCGGAAACATTTGCAGCAATAACAGTTCCTGCTTCATACCTTTTTTGTAATAAATAGTTATAATTAGACTCTGTTAGATTATACTTTCTTTGGTATTTTATTAAACCTTGCTCTTTTTTTGGCAAAGAAGATAATTTGTTTTTAAACCTAAAAATTTGATGTTCTACATTTGTTAAATTAATATTTATAGCATTTTTTAAAGTATGGATATTTTCATTTAAAATTTTTCTTGTAGATTTAATTTCACGAATAATATCTTTTAATTTCGGAAAATCATTAGTAACTGTTTGTTCTAATGATTCTTTGGCTCTATATAATGCAATTAATTCTTTAACACTAGAACTAATTGTTTGGTCTTCTATTTCAATTATGGCAGGAACAGGTATATTACTATCTACCGAATTATTTGAATTTAAATATTGCCTTAGGTTACCGTAATATTGAATTCTACCTTTTAATTTTTCTTTTTCTTTATCTAAATCGGCTACACTTTCAAAAAAAGATTGCCCTTCTGTAGATAAGTCATAAATCTTATTGTTTTGCTTAAAGCTTCCTAAATCTTTTTCTATTTGCTTTAAACTATCAGAAACATTATCAAATAAACCGTCGATATATGCTTTAGTTTTTACAGCATACTGAATTTTTATATTTTTTTGATCGCTTTCTAATACAGCTATACTTGTATTTAAATAAGCGGCTATTTTACTTTTATTTGGTCCTTTTAATACTAATTCTAAAATAGATGCACCTTTCATAGGTGACTTAATATCTAATTTTTGATACGCTGCAACAGTTTTATTAAAGTTTGAAAACCTTACAAAATAAATACCACTTAAATTTTCTAATATATTTTTCTTGAGTATGCTAAACTTAAAATAAGGCGTTTGTATTTCTTTATTAAGTGCAAACTCTTTTGAAAACGCTACTTCTTTTTCTAACAAATTTGGAGTATTAGAAGTATAATTATATTCTACAAAATTTTTAACAGCATCACTATTAAAACTTACCGTAACTTTATTTTTAATTGTAAAATCAAGGGTGATAGGTAAATTTATAATATGATTTGCAGTAGTATCAATTTTTATAGAAAAAGGTGCTGATTTATAGATATCAACCATTCGATATTTACCTTTTTTATAATATGAGATATATGAGTTAAGTTTTTTAACTACTTTTTCATTATGTGTTCTTGATTTTATGATGGATTTTATACTCTCTAACTTATCACTAGTGCCACCCCAACTAAACATTATATTTGTATTCGATGAAAATAACGGATTTTGTTCTTCTTGTATTGCAATTGTTGTACTTAAACTGTAAATACGTTCTTTTCTTTTATTAATATATCTTGCAACTAAAAAGGCTAAAATTATAACAACTAAGAATAATTTCCAATGCGATATTAGTTTAAAGAAATAGGCTTTAAAGTCTATTGAATTTTCTTCAAGTTCAAAAGGGTTAATTTGATTATTCATTAATGTTTTATAAATTTCTAATCAATAAAATGGTTGTAGTAATTAATGTCAAAGCAGTTACCACTGTTGTAAAAGTTTTTGCGCCAGTATCACCAGTTCCCCAAGATTTTTGCTTTAAAGGCTCTATATATATGATATCATTTGGCTCAATAAAATAACCTTCTTGATTAATAAAATCAAATGAGGTCATATTTAATTGAAATTTTTTAACACCATCTGCATTATTTCTAACAACAGTTACTTTTTTTCTATCACCTGTAATAGTGATATCACCTGCATTAGCAATTGCCTCTACAATAGTTACTTGGTTTTGAAATAGTACGTTTGTACCTGGATTTTTTACTTCACCTAAAACGGTATAACGTATTCCTGCAAGTTTAACAGCAACAAAAATAGTGTTCATGCTTTTAAACATTTTTGATAACTCCGATTCTATTTTTAATCGCACTTCTTTTTCAGTATATCCTAAAATATTAATTTCATTAAGATAAGGAATTCTAATAACACCATTATGATCAATTGTATATGAACTAAAATATAAATTCTCTGAGGTTATTAAATTTGTATTTTCATTTTCAACACTTTTAAAAAGTGCAACTAACTTTTCATCGTTTGCTTTTATTCTTATATTAACAATATCATTAACTTGAAGTCTATACGCCTTATTTAATACAGTACTTATTTTAGTATTTTTTTTAGGCTCTCCTTGAAAATAGATTAAGTCTTTTGTAGGGATACATGAAGTTAGGTAAGTGCCTAAAATTACAATTAAAAAAAACTTTTTCATTACCTGTTTATTTTTTACGAAATGCAAATATACCTTTATTATAGTATTTTTCAATAAATTTCTTTTATTTTTGCTTAAAAACAAAGTGTTATTTCAATTAAAAAATTATTTATTTTTTTTATTCCGCGCTACAAATAAGCACAGTATTCATTCTCCTTTTGTTTTTGATTTGGTTGAAAAATGTTTTGAAAAAAAAACGGATAAGAAAAAAAGTAATATCCTAAAAAAATATAAACGGCAATTACTCAAAGACAATTCAACTATAAATGTAACAGATTTTGGAGCGGGATCTAAAGTTTTTACTTCAAACACACGTAAGGTTTCTGCTATTGCAAAAAATGCTGGAGCAACTATAAAAAATGTTGAATTGTTAGTGCGCTTAGGAGATTACTTTAAATTCAAAAATATTTTAGAAATAGGAACATCTTTAGGTATAGGTACTTTAGGCTTATCTTTGGAAAACCACAACACAAAAATTACAACGCTAGAAGGCTGTCCAGAAACATTAAAAATTGCTAAAAGACAACTAACCAGTTTTGGTATTAATAATGTTACATATGTAACTGGCGATTTTAATAAAACTTTAGAGACCGTTTTAACTAAAAAATACGATTTAATTTATTTTGATGGTAATCACCAAAAAGAGCCTACAATAAATTATTTTGAACAATGTTTAAAAACCAAACATAACGATTCTGTTTTTATTTTTGACGATATACATTGGAGCAATGGCATGAACCAAGCATGGAACTATATAAAAAATCATAAAGAAGTAACCCTAACCATAGATACTTTTTACTGGGGATTTGTGTTTTTTAGAAAAGAACAGTTTGAAAAAGAACATTTTATATTGAGAACAATTAATAAATAGTAATTAGGGCTAAGTTCTAATTAAGACAGCAAAACGCACTAACAAAACTTTGCTCTGTATTAGTGCTCACTGAAAAACCACACAATTAATTATCAATATAATATCATTAAATAATTAGTATATTTTAAAAAGGGTATTTTACAAAGTTGTCAAAAACAAAATTACCTACATAACATTTTTTTATATTTTTTTAAAGAAAAACTTTTTTTAAAAAAAACGATAAACTTTTCCTACCTAAACTTATGAATTTACACTTTAAAAAGAATAAAAAGCAGTTAATCCTTTCTGTATTTGCCGTGTAGACTTTATGTTGTTAATAAAAATACAGACAAAAAAACCTTAGAGAAGAAAAAAAAATTATTTTTGCATTTAAAATAGACTATAATTTTTTAAAAAATTTTCATACTAAAACAAGGAGATAAATAAAAATATTAAAAACTAAACATTATGGCATTACAATCGGTTACAGAAATTTATGTTGGAGGTGAAAAAATACCAACTTTTAAAAGCATTATTTTACAACAACAAATAGGCAGACACCACAGTTTTG
>JAKISG010000042.1 GCA_021648755.1 Flavobacteriaceae bacterium
GATAACAGCCTCCTTTTTCACTTCTTCAGTTTTTTGTGCTTGCATTTCATTCCCAAAAACAATACACATAATAATAAGTACCACTAGTTTAATTTCTTTTTTCATTATATCTTTAGTTATTAATTTAATTAGAAGCAAATATATAAAATTAATTAGCATTATTTAAATGCACAACGGGTAAAATTAAATAATGTGAAGTAATTTTCTTTCCTTATAAATTTTTTACTATTTTATACTTACTTTTGTCGTATGAAACTACTGTTTTACAAATATCAAGGTACCGGTAATGATTTTGTTATTCTAGATAACAGAAATAACTTATTTGATAAAAAAAACAAAGAACTAATTGCTAAAATTTGCCATAGAAAATTTGGTGTTGGTGCTGACGGATTATTACTATTAGAAAATTCTAATAAATACGATTTTAAAATGATTTACTACAATGCTGACGGTAATCAAAGTAGTATGTGTGGTAATGGCGGAAGATGTATTGTTGCTTTTTCAAACCATTTAAAAATAATTAATAACAATTGTGTTTTTGAAGCTATAGATGGCTTACACTATGCAAGCATTAAAAATAATTTTGTTAAATTACAGATGATTAATGTTTCAAATATTACTATTTTTAAAAACTATGTTTTTTTAGATACAGGGTCACCTCACTATGTTACATTTACTACCAATATTTCTAAAATTGACGTTTATAATAAAGGGAAAGAAATAAGAAATAGTAAAGCCTATTTTAAAGAAGGTGTCAACGTAAATTTTGTAGAACAACGCAACGAAAATACGTTTAAAGTAAGAACATATGAAAGAGGTGTAGAAGATGAAACTTTAAGTTGTGGCACTGGAGTAACAGCTGTTGCTATTGCTGCTCATAAAATAAGTAAAAGCAAATCAAAAAATATTATCTTAGAAACTATTGGTGGCAAATTAGAAGTTAGTTTTGAGATTAAAAATGGCAACTATAAAAATGTTTTTTTAAAAGGGTTAGCAACTTTAGTTTTTAAAGGAACTTTTAAAATTTAAAACCCAATAATTTTAAATCTATTAAAATGATAATCTCAGCAGCTGCAAAATTTAACCTTTTAACTCTTAAAAGATTAATTTTCTTTTCGTACTTTGCGAAAAAACATTGCCTTTGCAGTTAGTAAATGAAACTAGAATCAAAAAATATAAAGTTAAGAGCATTAGAACTAAAAGATTTGCAATTCTTATTCTATACCGAGAATAATACTAATTTTTGGAAAGTTAGCAATACTCAAATACCTTTTTCTAAATATACCTTAACACAGTATATTATAAATTCACATCAAGATATATACGAAGCAAAACAAATGCGTTTAATAATTGAAAACAACAAGAAACCAATTGGTATGGTTGATTTATTTGATTTTAATCCACAGCATAAAAGAGCAGGAATAGGTATTTTAATATTACAAGAGTTTCAAAATAAAGGGTTTGCAACCGAAACATTAAAACTATTTATAAAGTATGCTTTTGGTGTTTTGAACTTACATCAATTATATGCTAATATTACAAGCGATAATAAAAATAGTATCGCTTTATTTACAAAACAGAATTTTAGAAAAACAGGAATAAAAAAAGATTGGATTAATACTAATAATGATTTTAAAGATGTCGTTTTATTTCAATTAATAAACAAATAATAAACCAATGAGTAAAAAGAAAATTATAATAGCATTAGTAACAATCGTAATCCTAATAGCAGGCTCTTTTGGCTATACTGTTTATAATAAAGTATACTATTCTAATACCAGCAAATCTGGATTTGTTTTTATTAAAACAAATGCAACTCTTGATAATCTAACAAAAGAAATAGCACCGTTTTTAAAAAATGAAGATTCATTTATTTGGACTGCTAATAAAAAGAAATTTAGAACTCCCAAAGCAGGAAAATACCAAATTACTGAAAATATGACCAATAACGATTTGGTCAATTTATTTCGTAGCGGTAAACAAACCCCCATAAAACTTGCATTTAATAATCAAGGTACTTTAGAAAGTTTGGCAAAAAGAATAGGGGAACAAATCGAAGCAAGTCCTACAGAATTATTTAAAGCCTTTACAGACAAGGACTTTTTAAATCAAATTGAATTTACCGAAAAAGAATCTTTAGGAATATATATTCCAAACTCTTATCAATTTTATTGGAATAGTTCTGCTAAACAGTTTAGAAATAAAATGTATGAAGAATATCAAAAATTTTGGAATAAATCACGCCTTAAAAAAGCAAAAGCACAAAATTTAAGCCCTAAACAAGTAATGACTCTTGCCTCTATCGTACATAAAGAAACTGCAAGAAACGAAGAAAGACCAATTGTTGCAGGTCTATACCTTAATAGATATAAAGATAAATGGCCATTACAAGCAGACCCAACCATTATTTTTGCTATGAAACAAAAATATGGACAAGATTTTGAAATGCGACGGGTATTATTTAAAAATATAGAAGACATAAAAGATTCACCATACAACACCTATAAAACTAAAAACTTACCTCCTAGCCTTATAGCAATGCCTGATATTAGTGCAATTGATGCTGTTTTAAACCCTGCAAAACATGAGTATTATTTTATGTGTGCCAGTGTTTCTAAAATTGGCTATCACGAATTTGCTAAAACTTTAGCACAACATAATCTAAACCGAAAAAAATTTATTGCCAAAAAAAATAAACAAGGTGTTATGCAGTAGTTTAATGAACAGTCCTAGTTCTGTAACCAAAAACTGAATGAAATGAATCGTACTTTTTTTGCTGGTCTATTTTTAATTAGTATTTCTGTTTTTGCGCAAAAAAAAGATTCTTTTTGGAAAAAATCAGATACATTAGATTTAAAAAAACGCAAAACTTTAATAATTGGCGGAAGCTCTGCTTATGTAATATCTATGGTTGGTATCAATCAACTTTGGTATGCTAACTTTGAAAAATCAAACCTTCATAGTATTAATGACAATAAGGAATGGTTACAAATGGATAAATTTGGTCATGTAATGACCTCCTATTATATTGGTAAAATAGGAATGGAATTACTAGATTGGTCTGGAGAATCAAAAAAAAATCAATTAATCTATGGAGCAACTTTAGGTTTTACTTTTTTATCTACCATAGAAATTTTTGATGGCTTTTCTAAAGAATGGGGATTTTCATTTGGTGACATTCTCGCAAATGCCTCTGGAACAGGACTGCTGATTGGACAAGAACTTCTTTGGGAAGAACAGCGTATTCAATTAAAATATTCATTTCATCAAACAAAATTTGCAAAACAAAATCCAGAATTATTAGGCAGAAATTTTCTAGAAAATACACTAAAAGATTACAACGGACAAACCTATTGGATTTCTGCAAATATTTGGTCTTTTAATAAAAAAAGTAAATTCCCTAAATGGCTAAATTTAGCCTTAGGTTATGGCGCTGAAAATATGATTACTAGCAATGTAACTAACAATGACAATAGATTTAGACAATTTTACCTAAGTTTAGATTTAGATTTAACCAAAATTAAAACAAACTCAAAATTTTTAAAAACCGTATTTTCTGCAGTTAATTTTATAAAAATACCTGCGCCAACTATTCGTTACTCTAGCGAAGAAAAGTTTGGGTTTTATATATTGTATTTCTAAATACCTACACCAAGATAAAATTTTGCATAAATTCATTTTTAGATAATGTTACAGTTTACTACCTTTACAAAAAAATAAGACTTTTTTAGCACCTAAAAACATATGACTACATTAATAGTAAACATAAAAGAATTACTTCAAATAAGAGATGCCACTATTAAAAAGGTTGTTGGGGCAAAAATGAAAATTTTACCAACTATCAAAAATGCATACTTATTATTAAAAAATGACTTCATTGTCGATTTTGGTATAATGGATAACCTTCCAAAAATAAATACGAACAAAACCATAGATGCAACTGGTAAAATCGTTTTACCTTCTTGGTGTGACTCTCATACACACATAGTTTATGCTGGTAACCGTGAAAGCGAATTTGTAGATAGAATAAACGGGCTATCCTATGAAAAAATTGCTAAAAAAGGTGGCGGAATCCTAAACTCCGCCAAAAAGTTACAAATAACTTCTTTTGATGAGTTATATAAGCAATCTACAACTAGACTAGAAGAAGTTATGGCGTTAGGAACTGGTGCTATTGAGATAAAATCAGGATATGGCTTAACACTTGAAGCAGAAATTAAAATACTAAGAGTCATCAAAAAACTAAAAAAAAATTACCCTATAACTATAAAAGCAACTTTTTTAGGAGCACATGCTTTTCCAAAAAAATTCAAAAAAAACAAAAAAGCTTATATCGATTTAATCTGTACTAAAATGTTACCAAAAATTGCTGAAGATAATCTAGCAGAATTTATAGATGTATTTTGTGAAACTGGATATTTTACTGTAAAACAAACCGAAAAAATTATTATTGAAGCTAAAAAATATGGATTAATACCTAAACTACACGTTAATCAATTTACAAGTATTGGTGGAATTCAATTAGGCGTAAAACATAACGCATTGAGTTTAGACCACTTAGAAATATTGCCTAAAGACGATTTAAATGCATTAAAAAATTCCGAGGTTATGCCAGTTGCTCTACCAAGCTGCTCTTATTTTTTAAACATACCTTATACACCTGCTAGACAAATTATCGATAGCGGTTTACCTTTAGCCTTAGCAAGCGATTATAACCCTGGCTCAACACCAAGTGGCAATATGAATTTTGTAGTTTCAACAGCATGTATTAAAATGAAAATTACTCCAGAAGAAGCCATTAATGCTGCAACAATAAACGCTGCTTATGCTATGAATTTAGCACACTCACATGGCAGCATAACTAAAGGTAAAAAAGCAAATTTAATTATTACTAAAGCAATTAATTCATATGCTTTTTTACCTTACGCTTTTGGTAGTGATTTAATCGACACTGTTTTAATTGATGGTAAAATTATATAAATACAAATTTTTAAGTAATTCAGAGGTCTAAACCTAATTCAATTTAACTAAATAAAATTCAGAATTAATATGTAAATTGCACACAATTTAAACTAAAAAATGTCTTGTAAAATATTACTTAACGAAAAAGAGATCGCTATTATTTTACATCGATTAGCATGTCAATTAATCGAAAATCACAATGATTTTTCAGAAACTGTTTTAATTGGGCTACAACCAAGAGGTGTGTTTTTTGCTCAACGATTAATTACCTTATTAAAAGAAGAGTATAAAATAAAGAATATTAATTACGGTCAATTAGATACCACATTTTATAGAGATGATTTTAGAAGAAGAGAGAAACCACTACAAGCTAACGAAACTAATATTGACTTTATTGTAGAAAATAAAAAAGTGGTTTTTATTGATGATGTTTTATTCTCTGGCAGAAGTATTCGCGCTGCATTAACAGCAATTCAATCTTACGGAAGACCAACTGCTATTGAATTAATGGTATTGATAGATAGACGATTTAGCAGAAATTTACCTATTCAACCAGACTATAAAGGCAGGCAAGTTGATGTAATAAATGAAGAAAAAGTTAAAGTTTCTTGGAAAGAGACTGATAAAACAGATACCGTTTATTTGATAAATAATAGCAAAAAAAAACTAAAGACCAAAAATCAAAGGCAAAATACCAACTACCAAAGCCCAAAAAAAAATGCCTAGACTAAGTGTAACACATTTATTAGGAATAAAATATCTTAATAAACAAGATATTGAACTTATTTTTAAAACTGCCGACCATTTTAAAGAAGTCATTAACAGACCAATTAAAAAAGTTCCTTCATTAAGAGACATTACGATTGCTAATTTATTTTTTGAAAACAGTACACGCACAAAACTATCTTTTGAACTCGCTGAAAAACGACTTTCTGCTACTGTTATTAATTTTTCATCTAACCAATCGTCTGTTAAAAAAGGAGAAACTTTAATAGATACCGTTGCCAATATCTTAGCAATGAAAGTCGATATTATTGTAATGCGACACCCAGATGCTGGTGCTGGAGTTTTCTTATCAAAACATATAAATGCAAAAATTATAAATGCTGGTGATGGCACACATGAACACCCAACACAGGCATTGCTTGACTCCTACTCTATTAGAGAAAAACTAGGAACACTAAAAGGTAAAAAAATAGTTCTTATTGGTGATATACTACACTCAAGAGTCGCCCTATCAAATATATATGCCTTACAATTACAAGGTGCAAAAGTAATGGTTTGTGGGCCGACAACACTACTTCCTAAATATATATCTAGCCTTGGCGTAAAAGTAGAAACTAATATTAAAAAAGCATTACAATGGTGCGATATCGCCAATGTATTAAGAGTACAACATGAACGAATGAATGGTAAATATTTTCCTAGTATTAGAGAATATACTCAATTATTTGGCATCAATACTGAACTCTTAAATGCCATAGGTAAAGAAATTGTCATTATGCACCCTGGACCAATAAATAGAGGTGTTGAAATTACAAGCGATGTTGCAGACTCTAAACAAGCGATAATCTTAAATCAAGTTGAAAATGGTGTTGCAATTAGGATGGCAGTTATTTATTTATTAGCACAACAAATTCCAAATTAGTGTTCTGTATTCAAACGCAATGATAAAAAAATGAATTATAAATTAATAAAACCAAAAAAAATAAAAGAAGTTTTCCCTTTTATTAAAAAATTTAAGACTAAAAACATCATTATTGATTTATCTAAATTAAAAACAAATTTAAATAAAAATGAAATTCTAATTTTTAAAGAAATTGCAATTAATAAAAAAGAAAACAGTACATCTTTTATTATTATTGACACTAATATAGAAGAACTAGAAGAAGTTAACGTAGTCCCTACTTTACAAGAAGCTATTGATATTATTGAAATAGATGAAATGATACGTGATTTAGAATAAAACAGTTTACCAAAATATGCCCATAAAATTAACAATACTAGGTTGTCATTCAGCAACACCAAGAACAAATTCACATACTACTTCACAGTTTTTAGAAGTTAACAAACATCATTTTTTAATAGATTGTGGCGAAGGCACACAGGTACAATTAAGAAAGTACAAAATCAAATTTTCTAAAATAAAACGTATTTTTATTTCACACTTACATGGTGATCATTTTTATGGCTTAATTGGTTTAATTTCTACTTTTAGTTTATTAAACCGAGAAACTGACTTACATATTTACGGTCCAAAAGGAATTAAAGAAATCATTAATTTACAATTAAAATTAACCAAATCTTGGATAGGCTATAATTTGTTTTTTTATGAATTAGAATCAATCAAAAGTGAACTTATTTTTGAAGATGACAAAATAGAAATACATACAATACCATTAGATCACAGAGTTTATACTAACGGATTTTTATTTAAAGAAAAAATAGGCAAGCGAAAATTAAACATGAAAGCAATTTCTAAAATTAAAGAAATAGAAATATGCGACTATCAAAATCTAAAAAACGGTCGTGATTTTACCAAAGAAAATAGAGAATTAATACCTAATATAGATTTGACCTTTGACCCGCTATCTATATGTAGTTATGCTTTTTGTAGTGATACGGCATACAAGCCAGAAATTACAACAATTATAAAAAATGTTGATTTGCTATATCATGAATCCACTTTTTTAGAAGACAAGGAGTTTCTGTGTAAAGTTACCAAACATTCCACGGCTAAACAAGCAGCTAAAATTGCTTTAGAAGCGAACGCTAAAAAACTAATACTTGGTCATTATTCTAGTCGTTACACTAATTTAGCACTCTTTAAAAAAGAAGCACAAACTATTTTTCAAAATACAGAACTTGCAGAATCAGGAAAAATTTTTGAAGTATTTCACGGTAAGGGCTCGTGACAACTTTTTAGACCTAAAAGGTAGAATAACCTAACCTCTCATACATTACTTTCATGAAAATTAGTAAAATTTATGACCACTTTTTAGTAGCCTACAAAAAACAAGATAAAACCGTAATAACTTTACCCTCTAAAATTAATATTTTTTTAATATTTTTTTTATATTGCAGACTTAATTCTAAAAAACCTTTATTAAATTATGAAGAAAAAATTTCTACTAATTTTACTTATAATTCCTTTATTAAATTTTTCACAAGAATTACAAGTTGAAATTCAAACTTCTTCAGGAAAAAGTGATGTTCAAGATGCAGAAGCAATTGTAAAGGTAGTTGGCGGAAAAGCGCCCTACAAATTTAAATGGAGCAATAGCAGTAATTTATTTTGTACTCCTAAAATTACAGGACTTATAGAAAACTATCCCTATAAAGTTACAGTTATTGATGTAAATGGAAATAAAAAAAGTGTTGCTGTTTTTATTAAACCTACAAATATTAAGGAAAGAATAAACGGTAGTTTTGCAAGATTTTCTATACCTATTGTAAATACTGTTTTTACGGCAGTTACCGTATCAGAAAATGTAGATGAAGTAAATTGTAAATACGAAAAAACTAGTATACCACTAGTAATTATTATGCTATTATTGGCAGGGTTGATATTTACTATACTATTTAAATTTGTAAATATAAGACTGTTTCCTATATCAATAAATATTATAAGAGGCAAATACGATGATCTTGACCATGTTACTTCTGGAAAAATGGCTGGCGATATGACTCCTGGAGGAGATGCTATTGAAACGATCAGAATTGAAGGTCATGATGGTGAAGTTTCACATTTTCAGGCATTAACTGCTGCATTATCTGGCACTGTTGGTCTAGGTAATATAGCAGGTGTTGCAATTGCGATTTCTCTTGGTGGGCCTGGCGCTACTTTTTGGATGATTTTAGCAGGACTTATCGGAATGTCCTCAAAATTTGTTGAATGCACTTTAGGTGTAAAATATAGAGATATTGGCGAAGACGGAACTATCTACGGTGGACCAATGTATTATCTTAAAAAAGGATTTCAAGATATTGGTAAAGGAAAATTAGGCAAAGTACTAGCCGTATTTTTTGCAATTATGTGTGTTGGAGGCTCTTTTGGAGGCGGTAACATGTTTCAAGCAAATCAAGCTGCACAACAATTTAATAATATGATTGGTGCTAGTTCTCCTCTAGCAGGAGTAATTTTTGGTACTTTTTTAGCCATTGCTGTTGGTATCGTTATTATTGGTGGAATTAAACGAATTGGTAACATTACTGAAAAGGTTGTTCCTTTTATGGTTGGTATTTATCTGTTAGCAGCAATCATAATTTTAGCAGTTAACTTTAACAGTATTGGAGGTGCTTTTGTAGAAATATTTAACGGCGCATTTAACCCTAAAGGAATTTCTGGTGGTATTGTAGGTGTTTTAATCATTGGTTTTCAAAGAGCCGCCTTTTCAAATGAAGCCGGAGTAGGATCTGCAGCGATTGCACATGCAGCAGTTAAAACAAAATACCCTGCCTCTGAAGGCTTGGTCGCTTTATTAGAACCCTTTATAGATACTGTTATTGTTTGTACAATGACAGCATTAGTTATTATTATTACAAACGGAAACGGCGAAATCATGACTTATGGTGTCAAATCAGCAGACGGTGTTTTAGCAACTTCAAAAGCATTTTCATCTGTACTACCATGGTTCCCATACATTTTAACTGTTGCCGTAGTACTTTTTGCATTTTCTACCATGCTATCTTGGTCTTATTATGGTTTGCAAAGTTGGATGTTCTTATTTGGTAGATCTAAAAAGTCTGATTACTCTTATAAAATATTATTCTGTATATTTATTATTATTGGGTCTGCCGCAAGTTTAGGAGCTGTTACTGATTTTTCTGATGCTATGATTTTTGCAATGGCTATTCCAAATGTTATTGGTTTATTTTTCTTATTTCCAAAAGTTAGAGAAGAATTATCTAAATATATGAATGCTATTAAAGCTCAAAAGACAACTAAAAAAACTGTTTAAACTATTTTAATATTTTTTTCAATTTTAGAATCAAAATAATGAATTTCTATATATATTTTGCTAATATGGTCAATAGGTAGTTGGTATTTTTTTTCAATAATATTTTTTGACGCCTGACCTTCATTTTATCCAAAAGATTTATTGAAAATTATAAAAATCATTAAAGTCCGTTGAATTAACATATAATACGTGTAAATTTAATACACAATTACACAAGATTGTTTAATATGTTTTGAGGTAAGCATTTAATTTCATATCTTTAACGTCAATAAAATATACAAAAAATGGAAATTTTTAAAGGTCAAAATCTCATAGAGTTTACTGAACGATTTAAAACCGATCAAGATTGCAAAGAATATCTCTCAAAAGTTAAATGGTCAGATCAATATGTT
>JAKISG010000016.1 GCA_021648755.1 Flavobacteriaceae bacterium
TGCTACTATTATTTGCTCTATTGTTTCGGGAACTTAGCGATAGCGATATCACGAACACAAATTTATAAAATAATAAAATGTGAGTAATTAAAATGGCTTGATTTCTGTCAAATCCTTTGATGTAATTACTCACATTTTATTATTTTGTGTTCGTGAACCTCCTCTGTCGGTTTCATACATAAAAATACGAAAAATCAAAGAAACTACAAAATTTATTTAATGCTTTTTGAAAAAAGTTTTTAGACAGTCTGACGTTGCCTGTATGGTTAGTGGCGTTTTATAGAACCAAAACTTTCAATTTATCACATAACTTAATTAAAAGAACTGAACTTTAAATTTGGCACTTTGTAGCCATTAACTATACAGATTGTTGGCAACTTTTACCAACCGAAATTTTCATTATTTTTTCCATTACCTTTTATATCATGGTCACTTAAACTAATCCATTCAGTTGCACTAAAATCTCTTGATGCCATGCCTAAATTGTATGGTGTAGGCCCAGAATAGCCATGCCTTGCAGGATTATAATTGTATTTTACAAGACCATTAATAAGTAATTCATACGCAGGGAAATCATCGTGCGAACCTTTAATATTTACTGTAATTTTTTTGCTAGATATATCTTTAATCAATTCTATTTCTAATTCAAAATCTATATGTGTTGAATTCCATATAAAAGGATAACCAGCCGAAGCAGCAACTTTGATTATAGTCGTATTATTTTCTACTCTTGTACCCATTTGATGAAAAAAAGTACCAGAAAGTTTATTAATAACACTAGTTTTTAAAGGGTATTCTTCAGAACGTCTGGGCATTTCTTCATTAAAAATACCCTTATAAACGGCACTTGTTTCTATAAATGTTGTACCTGTATCTACGTAATTCGATAATTTTTGAATATATACTTGTACTTGATGGCTTTCATCTGAATGTTGGTGATTAAACTTACCATGATTATGGGTAAATACAGTATCAAAAACGCCAAATTTTCCAATCTTGCTCAAATCAATATTTGCAGTTATTTGTAAACGTTTATCATGTTCGGTATGATGATTATGAAAATCAGTATTGTCTGTTGCAAAGAAGGTATCTCTTATTCCACCAATTAAAGGTTCAGGTATCCAAGTACTACTACCTAATTTACTTTTAGTTTGTAATTTTCTTTTAAATTCATCATAATTAATCATGTCCTTAGGATTGAAATGTTTGTGATTGTTAAAATATTCAATCAATGGTTTTCCTAATGATTTTGGAATATATGCTTGAAATGTAATTCTTAATGATAACATATTTGTTTGTATAATTAATAATATTTATGATATTCTTTTCTTAGTTTTCGTGCATCTTCAAAAGTATATGGTCTTGGCTCTTCATTGTGTTTTTTACGATACTCTTCTATCATTTCCTTTTCGGTCATAAAATACTTATGATAATTTGAAGGTTTTGTTACCACAAATATCATTAAAGGAGGAGTATTAAATTCTGTAAAATAAGCAACAGACTTCCCTTTTTCTACTGCTTTTTCAAAATCATTCTTAAAGTTAATCGATTTTGGATATTCTTTATATGGAATATCGCTTTTTAAATCATTTTTAAAATAAATTTCTAAACCATTATTTAAACGTGGTGCACGAGTATTTAAAAAATCTAAATTATTATTATGATATTTAAATTGTGTAAAAGCAATACCAAAAGTATCAACCTTTATAAGTCTTGAAGCACCTATACCTAAAAAACCGCCTGTCCATTGTCTTTGTCCGTCATATTGACCGTATTGTATGGCAATAACACCTTCATAATTTTCAGGTATTATAATTGTTTGTCTAAAAGGTCTTTCTCCGTACCAACTCACCCAAAAAATAAAAAGTATTGGTAAAGCATATAAAAAAACACTTACATAGAGTGATTGGGTTTTGTTAAGTTTCGGAGGTAATGTTTTAATTCTGAAAATAAATCTAAGAATTAAAAATATAATAAGTAAAGCAACTCCAGGAATTAATATACGCCATAATTGAAAGTAAATAAAACTAATAGCACAAAGTACTCCAAAAATAATATAGTAAATTGATATGTTTCTTAGTCTTTTCATTCAGTTTGTTCTAATTGTTGCTGTTTTGACCCCTATAAAACAAGAGTAATCTTTTAAATTTCGATTATTAATTAAGCGGTTAATTTTTTCATTAAAATTAAGTGTTTTTCTTGACTCCATTTTTCCATTGGCGTAATACGTAATTTAGCCCCCAATAAGTTCGGAGTGATATTTTAAATTTCAAAACAATACATTTGAGATATGAAATACAAGAAATGGAGTTTAGAATAATGTTAAAATTTATACTAAAGATATTTTAAATACTACACTTAGTAAAAAAAACGGATACTTTGAAATTAACACTAAAGAAAAAGTAAGAGAATTGATTTTTAGTAAAGAGAAGTATCAAATACACAATTTAAGAACATTAAGTATTCAAAGTGGAGAATTTATGAGAGAACTACCTTTTGGAGATACAATTTATTTAATTTCAAATAAAAGTAAATATAGTAGACCAAAAGTAATATTACCCAAAACAGGCAGAATAAAAAACTAAAAAGTTAGACATAAAAAGCAATATCTAGAAAAATAAAAATAGTAAACTAACGGGATATCATATCTGAATATAAAATTTTAAAACTCATAACATTCTGAATATCAAAAGTCAACACGCGAATAGTTGCTAACACAAAATATACGTAATTGCGGTTTATGTGCTAAATTCAAAGTTTGTGTCTTTTTACAAAGTTTTAGTCTTTTTTTATTTTTGAATTTTGTAAAAATTCCAAAAATATTACTATATTTATATCCTGAAAATAAGTGTGCCTAAAATCCACTATTGCATTTATTCACACGTTGTAGAACATTATTAAAGAGTGGAAATTTGAATGATATAATTGTATTAAATCTAATAAAATGAAAATCCTACTAAAAGGATTACTAATTAGCACAATATTAGTATTATTTATTTCGTGTAGTGCCAAAAAAGTTTACACAAGTGCAAGTTACGGTTCTTTAAAATCATATACTGAAAAACCTATTTACAACGGAAAAAAAGAAACATCAACATATGTTTCGGGATCACTTAGCAATCTAAATCATCCACAGAATAATGAAAGTGATGACAAAGTAACAATGGGGAACTTTTCAATATACAGAACAACTACTGATAAAAGACTAAATTATTATTATGGTTTAGGTGGTAGTTTTGGAACTTATCAATTTAGAAGTGATTTAACTAATTTAGATAATTCAGTAAATTATTTTAGTGAAAATGATAAATTAAATTTTTACAATATCAATTTAAAAGCAGGTGTTAACCTGACAAAAACTTGGAAAAAATTTGAGTATAGTATTATTGGAGTGGAGTTTGTTTATGTAAATGAATTTGGTTCTTATATTGACAAATTAAGCGACTTACCTCAAATGTATGATGTAGCTATTGTTGATGAAAAATCAATTTTTGCTTTTAATTTAAACACCGAAATTACATTCCGAATAAATAAAGATAATAATATTGGCTATGGAATGTTTTTAGGAGACCTTTTGTTTTTAGATAAAGAGAAAACCCGAGATGAAAACGGACTTTTTTATGGATTTATATTAAAATATAATTATAAAAATTTCACGATTAGTTTAATTAAAGAATATAGTAAGCGCTCTATAGAGTCAACTCGATTTGGAATTACTTATAAATTACTTAACAAATCGAAATCTATAAAAGTGAAAGAAAATGCTGATAAAAAACGCCCTACAACAATCAATAAAAACAATAATGGCTAATTAACTCAAAGTCTGTTTTGTAAAGCGAAGTCCGTAAAATTTTTCAAAATTTTACTTTAATATTTTGAATTGAAAAAACTCCAAAAACTCCATTGTTTTTATACTTTCATTAAAAATAGCTGTTACCAACAATAATTTTCTGTAAACAAACAGAACAGATTGGTCTAAAGTGTTGATAACCATTTCATTCAAAATGTTTATTAAAATTCTTAAAATTACAAGAATTAACACTACCCATTAATAGCAATAACTTCATTAATCTTGTTTGGTAGAATTTGTTTTAAAGTTGCTTCAATTCCGTTTTTAAGCGTTACTGTAGAGGAAGGACAACCGCTACATGCACCTTGTAATACTACTTCGACTACTTTACTTTTTTTATTATAAGATTGAAACATAATATTACCACCATCTGCAGTTACCGCAGGTTTAATATATTCATCTAATATTGCAATTATTTCTTTAGAAATAGTATCTAATTTAGGAGTGTTATTTTCAGAAGTTTTAAAGCCAACTATATTTTTAGGAATGTAATTGTTGGTAACAACTTCATTACCTTCTTGTAAATAGGTTTTAATAAAACTTAGAACTTCATTTGTAATTTCAAACCATTCAATATTTTTATTTTTTGCAATGGATACATAATTATCAACTATAAAAATTTCATCAATATTTTCAAAGTTTAAAAAAAGTGCTTTTGCCAACGGAATTTCATCTAAATTATCTGTTTTTTTAACATCGATTACTTGCTTACTTAAAAATTTATTACTTACAAACTTATTGACACCTGGGTTAGGTGTGCTTTCTGTATAAACTTGAACAGCTAATTTTTGATTATCTTTCTTGTTTAAGTCGGTGTTAAATAGTGTGCCATTTGTAGTTAAATAATTACTTATCATACTATTTAATTCTTCTTGAACTTCTGCCCATTCAACAATTTCATATCGCTCAATAGCAATAAAGTTAGCAGTTATAAATATTTTTTTAATAAATGGTAAATAAAATAATTGCTGTACTAATTTTGAATTAACGGCATCATCAATATTATTATATTCAAAACTACCTTTAGTTAAAATAGTCTCTGAGACAAATTTTAAAATTGCTTTATTATTTGTTTTTTCAATGGTTAACATTTTAAATTGTAATTTAAGAATTTAATGACAAAATTAATTAATAGTTTAAAACTAATACTTATATTTGGAACTTTATTTTCGGTATAGGAAACTTATTTTTTTATTGGTAAATCTCTTTCAACTATTTGTGTTTAAAGCCAATTATTAATTTAAAATACCTAACAATCTTTGATTGTAGTAGTAAAATGAAGTTCATTTGGGGGGTATTAATAATATAAATACATAAAAGCGTTGTTTTTAATATAAACGTTTTTATTCTAAATTGAAAAAAAGAAAATATGAAACCCTTAATTCTAGTCTTTTTTATTGTCGTATTAGTTAGTATTCCTAAATTAGTAGCACAAGAAACAGTACCTATATATTCAGATTATTTGTCGGACAATATATATCTACTTCATCCTGCGGCTGCGGGAATTGGTGATTGCGCAAAATTACGACTAACACATAGGCAACAGTGGTCGGGTAATGATAATGCTCCACAATTACAAACGTTGAGTTACCATACAAAATTAAAAGCAGCGTCAAATGTAGGTTTAGGAGGTCTTGTTTTTAATGATAAAAATGGATTTCACTCTCAAATAGGAGCACAGGCAACATTTGCATATCATGTAAATATGGGTGGCAAATATTTTAATCAATTATCCTTTGCTTTATCAGGTATGTTTGCAGAAAATAGAATTGATGAGAGGAATTTTATTTTGCCAGGCGAAATTAATGACCCTGTAATCATAGGTTTAATTAGAGCCGAAAATTATTACAATGCAGATTTTGGTTTAGCATATCATTATAAAACAGGTTTTGCTTATTTTACAGTTAAAAATTTATTATTAAGTATTCGGAATTTAGAAACTAGTTCTTTTGAATCTTTAAATTTAAGAAGATACTTACTTTCTATTGGTTATTTTTTTGATTACGATAACCCAAATAGAATAAAATTAGAACCTTCAACTTTAATACAAATGACGGAGAGAACTGGTGAAATTAGTGTAGATATTAACTTAAAAGCATATAAGAAACTAAAAAATAATAATACACTTTGGGCTACTTTGTCTTACCGAAGAAGTTTTGATGGAAATGAGATTCAAGAGTTATCACAAATAACGCCAATTATAGGTATGAATTTTGGTAAAACTATGGTTTCTTATACTTATACTCATCAGTTAGGAGATATTATTTTTGCAAATGGTGGTTATCATCAATTCACTTTAGGTTTTGATCTGTTTTGCAAAACTCCAAGAGCAAATGCTTGCCCTAATATTAATAACTCTTTTAATTAATAAAAAAAAAGTTTAAATAAAAATAAAAAATTTAACACCTTATTTTCAGCATATTATATTTTCAAAAAATCTAATAGTTAAAAAGACTGAAAAAACATAAGTAACTGACTGTCATCAAATATGAAAAGTAGAGTTTGCCCTGATACGTAAAGTTTTTATTTTACAAATTCTTCAAAAGTTTTTAAGTTTAATTCTTTTACAAATTTCACTTTCTTTTTAATTTTAAGAAATGATTTACTTGCAGCATTAAATCGGTCTTCAATAATTTGAATATTTTCTAATTCTGCAGAAGATGGTTTGTCATAACTATTAGAAATTTTACTAAATAAATCTGCTAATTTTTCCCTTAGTTGTTTTTCTGCAGAGCCAACATAGTTATCACCTGTGGTAATTACTAAAGTTTCTTTTAAATCGTTCAGTTTGGTTAGTAGTTTTGTGTTATTCAGAGAGGTTGCTTTTTTAGTTATTGCATCTAATTCATATACTATATATGCTAATTCTTGTGTCATATCGTATAATTTCATAGTTGTTTTATGTTTAAATACTCTATCTTCTTTGGTTAAATCTGAGTTTTTATCATAAACGACTTCAAATTGATGCTTAAAGGTTTCCTTACCTTTTTTGAGAACAGCTTTGTATGTTCCTGCTTGTACTTTTGGTGATGAAAAACCACCAAAACTAAAGGTTTTACCTTTGGCTACTTTTGGCTGTTTTATGTTGTAGTTCCAATTTACAATATTGATTCCCTTAGATTTCCCTGCTCCAAGAGTAGAGATTATATTACCTTCTAAATCTTGAATTTCTAAAATCATTTTACCAAAAGTGTGTCGTTTTTTTAAGTAATATTTTATTTGTACTGCACGGCTTGGGTTTCTACCAACAAATTGTGTTTCTGTACCATAATTACTAGAAAAACTACTGTTTTCATAAATTGATGTAGGTTTAGATTTAAAGAAATGTACTTTTTTTGTTAACATTTTTTGATTAATTTCTCTTAATGGCGAAATATCATCAATAATAATAACACCACGACCGTGGGTACCCATTACTAGATCATTGGTTTGTTTTTGTAAGTCTATGAAATGTATAGCAACTGCAGGCATATTATTTTCAAATTTATGCCATTTTTTTCCTCCGTTAATAGTGATATATAAACCAAACTCTGTTCCTAAAAATAATAAATTAGGGTTTTCATAATCTTCTTGTATGTTTCTTACAAAACTATCTGTTTCAATATCATCAGTAATAATATTAGTCCATGTTTTACCAAAGTCAATTGTTTTATAAGCATATGGGTTTTTGTCATTATTAGTATGGCCATCAAAAACTGCATATGCAGTACCTTTATTAAAAACACTTGCTTCAATATGGTAACACCAAGTATTTTTTGGTAAACCTTTGATATTCATTGAAGTATTTGTCCAACTTTTACCGCCATTTTGAGTTACTTGTACATTTCCGTCATCTGTACCAACCCAAATTACGTTTTGATCTAAAGTAGATTCTGCAATAGTAAAAATAGTGGTATGATTTTCGGCACCAGAATTATCTATTGATAAGCCACCAGAATTTTCTTGTTCTTGTTTGGTTTTATCATTAGTGGTTAAATCTGGTGAGATAATTTTCCAAGTATTACCCATATCTTCCGATTTATGTAAGAATTGACTCCCCATATAGAAACGGTCTGGTTGGTGTGTGCTTGTTGCCATTGGTGCGTTCCAGTTAAAACGTAATTTTGGATTTTCTTTTTGCGGTAATGGTTGTATGGTTTTTATTTTACTTTTAGTTACATCATAACGCCAAACATTTTCTGCGCCTTGCATTTCTGAATAAATAATATTTTTGGTAGGGTGTTTTAAAACTCGAAATCCGTCACCAGGACCAATATAATTCCAATCGCGACCACTTATTCCGCCTGCAGATGTAGAGGGTCCATACCAAGACCCATTGTCTTGTAGACCGCCATAGATGTTATACGGTTCTGCGTCATCAACACTAATATGGTAAAATTGGGATAGTGGTAAATTTTCTACAATTTCCATAGTAGTTCCTCCATCTAATGAACGGTAAACGCCACCATCTGTTCCTATATACATTCTATCTGAATTATGAATATCAAAAGTTATATCATGAATGTCGGCATGCATTCTCCCTAAATTTTTAAATGTTTTTCCGCCATCTCTAGAAATAGAGCCCATAAGTCCTCCTTTGACTACAACATCTGCATTTTTAGGGTCAACTACAATTCGTGAAAAGTAAAAAGGTCTTACAGTAATACCAAAGTCATTATTTAATTGTTTCCATGAATTTCCTGCGTCATCACTACGGTACAATCCTTTTTTTTCATCTTTTTCTGCTTCAATAACGGTGTATAATATATTGGAATCGCTTGGTGCAACTGCAACTGCTAGTCTGCCCAAATTTCCTTTTGGAAAACCGTTATGTATTTTATTCCAAGTTGCTCCTCCGTCAATAGATTTATATAATGCACTTTTACTTCCGCCAGATTCAAAAGACCAAGCTGTACGTCTAAATTCCCACATAGATGCATATAAAATATTTGGGTTATTTGGATCTATAGTTAAGTCTGCACAACCTGTTTTTTGATCTATATAAAGGGATTTTTTCCAAGTAGTTCCTCCATCGTTAGATTTATATACACCACGAACATCACTATCACCCCAAAGCGCACCTAAAACAGCAACATAAACTTCGTTAGAATTTTTTGGATTTACAATAATATTTGCAATACGTTCGGATTTTTCTAAGCCTATTTTTTTCCAATTGGTACCTCCATCAATAGATTTGTATAGCCCATTACCAATAGAGACACTATTACGTGTCCAAGTTTCGCCAGTACCTACATATATGGTTTTATCAGGATCGTTTGGGTCTAATTCAATTGCTCCAATAGATTGACAATATTCTTCGAAAATTGGTTTAAAGGTTAGGCCGCCATTATTAGATTTCCAAACTCCTCCTCCTGCTGCACCAGCATAAAGAATACGGTTATTTGTAGGGTGATTTTCAAGGTCGTTTATACGACCACTCATTAAGGCAGGGCCTATATGTCTTGCGCTTAAATCACCAAA
Source organism: Flavobacteriaceae bacterium (assembly GCA_021648755.1). Classification (GTDB taxonomy): domain Bacteria; phylum Bacteroidota; class Bacteroidia; order Flavobacteriales; family Flavobacteriaceae; genus S010-17. Next base: position 9,311 of record JAKISG010000016.1, read on the forward strand.
AAGTTCGTTGCTTTTTAAAATAATTTTATCTTGTGCTTTTAGAGTTATAGGGGTAAAGCCTACTAATAAAAGGAATACTAAAAGTATTTTTCCCATAATTAAAAGTTTGGTTTAGGTAAAAAAAAATCCTCAATGCATTGAGGATTTTTAATAGTATAATTAATGTTTATGTGTGTCCTCTTTTTTTTGACTTTGAGGTTTTGAGTCAGGTGTAGTCTCTTCAATTACTTTAGGAAAAGTAAAAATATCTGCTTTAACTTTTGGGTTTAATTCTATTTTAGTAATTGTGATTGGTTGCCCTCCTGCTTTCCCTTTAACTCCTTGTGTCATTGAAAAAGGAAAATATAAGCCGTCTATTTCTTGGTAATCGCTAAATTTTGTTTCAGAAACCATTCCTTTGCCTTGTCCAAACAAGATTTCTTTTTGCATTGCAATAGGTACAAAATTTTCTGTGTCAAAAAAGTAGTAAGAGATATTAGGTACTTTTGCATCATCAATGGTCATTGGTGTTTGTGTAAATTTAATTTTAAAAGTTTCTGCACCATCTATAGTTTCTTTACCCATTAATTCTATAGAGTATCCTTTTTCTTTATAATCGATAAAAGGATCAGGGAAGTCTTTTATGGCTAATTTGTGATTTGCAGTTGCTTCTGCAGTTGCTTTTTCAGCTTTCATGGTCGTAAAGTTTGTATTCCATAAAGTTTTGCCATCAAATACATTTTGTTTTAATTCTTTACCTTGTATGTTAACAATAACAGCTTCTTTACCGTCTTTTAATTTAATTATATCTATAGGTATTACCATACCTTGATTAATTTCTGCGGTAATTTTGAAGCCTTCTAATTTTTTAAAATTTTCTACACCTCCAATATTTTCAAAATAAGTATTTATAATTTCATCTGCGGTTTGTGCATTTATTGTAAAACTTGCTATAAATACAAATAGTAATAAGGGTAATTTTTTCATATTTTTGTTTTTAAATTTATTAGTTACTTAATTAGAGGGTTAATTTATAGATTTGTTACAAATGTAAGATATTTTTTTATAAAAAAAAGCCAACCTGTAAAAAAAGGACTTTAAATATTTTAATTAAAATTAAATATTGGCTTTATTCTACCCAATCTGCAATAAAAAGATTGGTGTCGTGTGTACCATTATTGTTTCTATTTGATGAGAATATTAATTTTTTCCCGTCATAAGAAAACATAGGAAAAGAGTCAAAAATTGGATCAAATGTAATTTGTTCTAAACCTGTACCATCGATATTAATCATATATAAATTAAATGGTACTGATTTGGTTTTGTGATTGGTAGAAAAAATAACTTTTTTGCCGCTAGGGTGAAAAAATGGCGCCCAGTTTGCAGAACCTAAATCTGTTATCTTCTTTAATTCTGAGCCATCAATATTGCAAATATATAATTCCATATTAGTTGGTTTTACCAAACCTATTGCTAATAATTCTTTGTATTCTTTAATTTCTGCATCTGTTTTTGGTCTAGATGATCTAAAGATTAATTTAGTGCCGTCTGGGGAGAAAAATGCGCCACCATCGTAGCCTAACTCTTTAGTTACTTGTTTTACATCAGAGCCGTCAAGTTTCATTGTATATAGTTCTAAATCACCACTTCTAAGTGATGTAAATACAATTAAATCTCCTTTTGGTGAAACGGTAGGTTCTGCATCATAACCTGGTGTATTTGTTAATTGTTTTAATTGATTTCCTTTAGTGTCTGCCACAAAAATATCAAAACTTTCATAAACTGGCCAGATATATTTACCACCATGATCTTCTTTTTTTGGTACTGGCGGACAATTAATGTCTGCTAAATGCGTAGATGAGTAAACTATTGTTGAATCACCTGGCATAAAATAACTACAAGTTGTTCTACCTTTACCAGTACTTACCATTTGCGGAATATTATGGTCATGTTTTAAACTCTCAGCAGACATTACAAATATTTGATCACATTTTAGCCCCCAATGATTAGAGGCTTGAAAAACCAATTGTTTATCGTCAAAACTCCAATACGCTTCTGCATTATCACCTCCAAAAGTAAGTTGCTTTACATTTTTTAAATGCTTCTCTTGTTTGTAATGTATTTTTTTGGTGATTTTTGTTGCTCCAGATTTTGCATCTTTTTTAATTTCTTTTTTTTCTGATTTACAACTAATTATAGTTATTGCTAGAATAAGTAACGCATGTTTTAAAATAAACTTCATTTATTTAATTAATAAGTTAAGTGCGAAAATAGCATTTTAAATATATTAAAACTATCGCCAAAAGGGCTATAAATTACTGTAAAATTATAATTTTTTTAAATGCTTTGTATTTTATTGATCAACACTACTAATTACAAATGGAGGTTTGCTTAATAAATTAATAGATTCAGGTATTTTATTGTAAAATAATTGCATAATAGAGTGCGGTGCGAATAAGAACTTTTGTTTTTTTTGACTTTGCCAAATTTGTAATTTTTGTTTATTAAAAAAAGAACCTTCTTTAAAAGAATCTTTGCTATAGACTTCGTCTATATGTAATGATATACAGTAGGAAGACATGTCTATACTTTTATTTGAAATATGGGTTAATAATGTATGTGTAAATATATTTTCATCTTTTGCAAAGAGATTATGTAATGGTCCTAAGTCTAATTTTTTAATCTGTTTTGGGTAAATTTTTTCTAATTTCTTATCAATTAAATAGGCTATGGTATCTAAATCAATGCTTCTGTCTGCAGTAATTTTTAGAACGTCATAAATTTTAGACTTATAATCTTCTATATTTTTTCCATCATAATTAAAATACATAAAGCAAATAAATGGTCTATTGTACGTAATGTCATAAAAACTCCAACTGACTAAATATTGTGAGTTATGCGCTGAAGTTTTTATAATTTTACCTTGTACAAAACGTTTAAAAATATAGCGTTTATTGATAGTTGTATAATAAATTATAGATGCTGCTTGGTGTAATTTGACTTTATTAATTGTTTCTTTATGTTTAAAAAGTGTTTCTAAAAATTCTGTTTTTAAATTTTTAATTTTTGGTAATTTTTCTAAAAATTTATGTTTTAAGGAAAGGTCATTAACTAGATAACGAAATTCCATATAATTAGGAAATCCAGATTCTGTTAAATCAATTTTCATTTTATCTTCATCATTAAACAAGTACTTTACGCGTAATGCTTCTAATGAATAAATTAGCAATTCGGTATATTGTTTAAAAAAAATGGTTTCTTGTTCATTACAAATTTTATTTTTTAATAAACTTGAAATCAACTCTTTAAAAGTATGCTTTACAATTTTAAAATAAAATGAATACTGTTCTTTTGTATCTAATACGGCGCTATCTAAAGGTGTTACTATATAATTTTCTAAAGACATTCTTGTAGTTTATGATTTGTAAAAATAGGAATATTTGATTAAGAACACCCCTGTTAATTCATTTCTTTCAAAATAAAAAATGAAGCACAAAATATTTTTTTTAAATGGCTTAACTATTTTAATAAAAATTATGGGTGTGCTTGTTCTTTACTAACTAATTAACGGTATCTTTTTTCTTCTTTTTTTTCTTTCCAAATAATCCATCAATCAAATCATTAGCTACATTATTAATAATTCCGTTAGGTTTTGGTTTTGCGGAGTCTTTAGGTTTTAGAATACCAGTACCTTGAAGTATATCATTGATAACTTCGTTATCTTCTACAACATCATTAATAATGTCATTTGCTTGGCTAGTTGCTTGATTTACTAATTGGTTTTTTTGATATTTCGCAACTTTAACGGCTAAGTTTGTCATTGCTTGTTTAAAATTAGTGGCTATTTTTGGTTTTAAAGTCGAACCATTTACTATTGCATTTAACGGGATTTTAATAGTGTCTTTATTTACATTGGTTAATTTAGATAATAAGTTTACGGCTTCATTGCCTAAATATTTTGCGGGGAGATCCATTTTTAAATTATACGATAAAGTTTTATCAAAATTGTGATTTCCAGTTACTTGTATTGTTATATCTTCATATTTTAAACTAAATGGCTCTACATTAACACTACCGTTTTTAAAGGTCAATGCTGTTTTTAAATTTTTTAAATCTAATTTATTAAGGTCTAAAAATTTTAAATTTGTAGTTAGTGTTTGAAATAATGGATTTGCTTCTACATTAACTTTGTCTATAGATAATTTAGTAAAAGCGCTACCGTTGATAGTGTTTATATCTGGTGAAAAATCATTATTTAAATTTCCTTTAACTTTAAATTTTGTGTCGTATTTACCATTTAAGGTATTTGCAATTGGTATTATTTTTTTAAAGGTTTCTAATTGTGTAAATGATTTTGCAATGTCAAAATCATTAATCATTAAATCTAAATTAAATATTGAGGGTGTTTTCTGAGTGTCTATAATTCCGCTAAATGAAACGTCACCTTGTAGCATTTTAGCCTTTACATTAGTCAAAATTGCTTTTTGTTTTTTTAATTGCATTTTACCACTTAATTCTTTTAATATAAGGTTATCATAAACTACATTTTTAGCTTGTATTGTTGTTGATATATCTAAAAACGCAGGAATTTTAAGTGCTTCTGAAGTGTTATTTTTGTTTTCTTCGGTTTTTAGTGCAGTATTATTGTTTTGATCAACTAAAAAGTCACTTACCACAAAATTGTTAGAAATTAGATTAAATTTACCTTTTAAGTCTTTATTGTTAAATATAAAAGCATATAAATTATCTAAAGTTCCAGTAGCTTTAATATCACTTTTACCTGTTTTTGCATTAAAATCGGTTAATGAAATAGTACTTGTATTAAACTTAATATTTGCATTTTTTATAAAAATTGTATTTGCAACATTTTTATTGTTGTAAGAAAAGTCTTGTAAACTTGCTATACCATTTGTTTTAATTTTATTAAAATTATTGTTTTTAATAGCGTTTTGGTCTGCATGTGTTGTAAAGTCGGCCTTTAAGACACCTGTTAATTTATGAGTTAGTTTGATAGGGTATGCTTGTGTTAGGTTTTCTAAATTTAATGTTCCGTTAAGCGATGCATCAATAATAGGGTTTGTAGTCAAGTTTGTGATTTTTCCATTAGTTCTAAAAGTATCTTTATCGATAGTAAATTTTAAGTTATTTATATTTAAAGACACATTACTTTTTGAACTGTCGTTTACAATTGCACCGTCAAAATCAATATTTGTAACTTGTTTTGGTAAGTCTGGGTATTTAAATGATGCGTTATTTGTTTTAATTTTTAGAGTATATTTTGGTGTTTCTGTATCTGAATTTCTTCCTTTTAAAAAACCTGAAATATTTGCAATTCCTGTTGCTGTAACCTCACTAAAATTAGAAGAGTAAGCACTAGGTATTAGGGATAATACATTTTTAAAATTTGCTTTGGGTAAATTAAAAGATAGGGCTGTTTCTATATCATTTTTATTTAATTGTATGAAACCATCGAAACTTAAATTTAAGTCATTTATTTTAGCATTATTCTCTTTAAAGGTAAATTTGTTTTTGTTAAAATCAATTCCTAAAACGGCATCTAAATCAACTTCTACTTTATTAAAGTAAGTAATATTACCCAATTTTAGAGTCAAAACATCTACTGTTGTCTTTGTAGTGAGGTCTGTTTGTGAAGCAGAAAAGTTTCCATTACCTTGGTGGTTTATTTCTTTCAATTCCAAAAGCACATTATTTTTTTTATCCTCAAATAATATATTTGCATGTTGTAATTTATAGTTCTTTACCTCAAATGTTAAGTCTTCTGAGTTGGTATTTTTATTTTCTACGGCATTGACATTATTTACTTTTTTAATGGTGTAATTTGCAACCCCTTCTTCATTAACTAATAAATTTAACTTCGTTTGGTCAAAAGTCAATTCTTTAATTTTAATTTTTTCGATATTTTTTTTAAATGCATCTTTAATATTAATGTCTAAAAAAATATTTTTTGAAAACAGCAAAGTATCTTCTTTAAAAGAATTTTCGGTTATAATACTTAAATTACTGATAGTTAATGTTGCACTTGGAAAATGTTTTATTAAACTAATACTAACACCATCGTAGGTAATATTTATATTATAATCCTCATTTATTTTTTTGACATACCTTTTAATTAACGTATCTTTTAATAAAAATGGCAGTGCAACTAGTATAGCAAGTAGCGGTAAAATGAAAATCAATATCCGCTTTAGTACTTTTTTTTTCTTCATAATCTTAATTATTATTTTTTAGGCTAAAATACTACGATTTGATCAAATTTTATTTAAAATCCTGTTAAGATTTAATTTTTATATTTTTTGTAATTTTTTATTTAGAATTTAGTGTTTATTTTTCCTAAATTTGTCCATAATTTAAAATACTAAATATCTTGAATAACCCTATTTATTATAAGTCGCTAAAAAAAATAAAAGAAATAATTGCTAATGATGGTGTAACGACTGCTATTGTTGAACAATTAAAGGCTTTAAGAGTGTTGGTAGTTGAAGAGAATCAACCTTTATTAGCTAAAGCTATACGTTTGATATTTCAACATATAGTAGCGAATAATACGTTTAATATTGAAATACCTGAAGATGAACCGATTGAAGGTTTTGAGAAAGAACCTATTACAGTAGAAATAGACCCTGTTGAGAGTTTAAGTTATCTTTTTTCTAATATGGAAAATTATGATAAAAAAATGAATGAGGCAGATATTAGAGGTTTTGTTGTAGCGATGAAAGAACAAGCGGGGGAGGATTGATTTTTCTATATTTAAAAATAATATTTTTTTAATTTTAGTTAAATTACCATTAGCGCGCTAAGTTAAATATTATTTTTACTTTTTATATTTTAAAAATGAACTACATACTCTTTGATGGAACGGCAAGAAATAATTTGCTTCCATTTACATATACAAGACCAGTTGCTGATATTCGTATTGGTATTCTGACTATTAGAGAAAAATGGGAACATTATTTAGGTCTAACTACAACTACCTTAACGGAAGAGTATTTAGAAGAAAAATATCCTATGGTAGAAATGGCGCAAAATATTATGATAAATGCTTCTTTTTTACCAACTGAAAAAATAGCAAATCAAATAAAAAAATTAAAACAGAATGAAGCTATTTTTAAAGCGACAGAAATTGTGGCTTTCTATACGTTAGATACACAAGAGAAAGTAAATTTTGACACCTACAAAAAAATAAAATGTGTTGATAATTTTGTGCAAATAAAAAATACTTACGATATTTTTTCTTTAAACGGAATTGCATTACAAGCAGATTTTGAGATATTAACTAACGGAAAAATTTCACAAGAAATACCAGAAACAGTACATTGTATTAATAAAAAACAAATATTTTTAGAAAAAGGAGCGAAAGTAGAGGTTGCTGTATTAAATGCGTCTAACGGACCAATTTTTATTGGTAAAAATGCTGAAATCATGGAAGGTTGTATGGTAAGAGGGCCATTTGCATTAGGAGATAATTCTACTTTAAAAATGGGAACAAAAATATACGGAGCGACGACAATTGGTCCACATTGTAAAATTGGTGGCGAAGTTAATAATTCCGTTTTTTTCGGGTATGCTAATAAGGCTCATGATGGATTTTTAGGAAATTCTGTTATTGGCCAATGGTGTAATTTAGGAGCAGACACAAATAATTCTAATTTAAAAAACAATTATGCCGAAGTGAAATTATGGAATTATGAGACGGAGCGTTTTGCCAAAACTGGACTTCAGTTTTGCGGGTTAATGTTTGGTGATCACTCAAAATGTGGTATTAACACGATGTTTAATACAGGTACTGTCGTTGGTGTGAGTGCTAATATTTTTGGAGGTAATTTTCCAAGAAATTTTATTCCTTCTTTTTCTTGGGGTGGAAACGCAGGTTTTACTATTTATCAAATGAATAAAGTAAGAGAGGTAGCAACCGTAGTTATGCAACGTAGAAAATTAGAATTCGATAAAAAAGAACAAAAAATATTAGAATATGTTTTTGAGATAACGACTAAGTATAGAAATTTTAAATAAAAAAAAGGTTACTTTAAAATAAGGAAATTAATTCAATCTTGTAGATTTAAGGTATAATAAAAACAGTTTAAATAAATATTAAAAAAAAGTTGTGTTATTTCAATTCTAATATTACATTTGCAATCGCTAAAAAGAAAGTTCTTTAAATAATTAAGAAGGAGAGGTGCCAGAGTGGTCGATCGGGGCTCCCTGCTAAGGAGTTGTGCCTTTACGGGTACCGGGGGTTCGAATCCCTTCCTCTCCGCAAAATTTTAGATAACCAATTCGGGGTGTAGCGTAGCCCGGTTATCGCGCCACGTTTGGGACGTGGAGGCCGCAGGTTCGAATCCTGCCACCCCGACAAACTTAGTAATAGGTTAAAACACTGATAATCATTTGATTTTCAGTGTTTTTTTTAGTTTTATAACTAATTTTTTTTAGCACATTTTATCTTTTAAAATTTTTAAAGGTAAAAAAACACCATAAACAACATTAAAAATTTTACACGTAAATATTACAATTAAAGTAAAATATAATGAGTAGAAAATGATTGTTTTTTAAGTAATAATTAATGACCTAAATAATTTTTTTATAAATCTCGTATAAAATGTTTTTGTAATACATTATTTTTTGTAGATTTGCGAGTAACCTAAATTAAAAAAATTAACCTTATGAACTTAGCACTTTATATTTTATTGGCTTTAGTATTAATAGCAGTTGTAGCATATATAATTGTAAATTTTGTGCCAAAAAAGTTACATTGGTTATTATCTTTAGTGCTTTTAGCATTAATAGTACTATTGTCTTTTAAAATTATTGGCAGTATTATGAAACCAATTAAGTTTGCAAAAGAGAAAAAAGTAAAATACACTAAAGTAATTGCTAATTTAAAAATGATTAGAGATGCTCAAGTTGCATATAATAAGAAAAACGGAAGATATACAGCTGATAAAAGCGCCTTAATTGCTTTTGTTGATACAGGTAAATTACCTATTACAGAAGTAAAAACTGAAATTAAAAAAATAAATAGAGGTGGAGGAATTGTAATTGATAAAGAGATAAGAGTAGAAAAAATTGTGGGTTATACTAACGTTAGAAAAGATTTTGCTGGCAGAGATTATAAAAATATGTTTAAAGTGCCAGGAACTAAAAAAATGTTTGATATAAAAATTGATAGTGTAGAGAAAGTAGATGGTATTCAATCTTCAGTTTTTTTAGCACAAGTAGATAAAGCAGATATATTATTAGGTATGGATGCCTATTTAATTCAAGAAGAAAAAGAAGCAATTGGTGGTACACAAGTAAAAGGTAAATTCATTTCAGTTGGTTCATTAACCGATGTAAAAGTTACAGGAAACTGGCCTCCTATTTATGATGGTAAAAAAGTTAAAGTTAAAGAGTAATCATTTAGATTTAAAAAAAATACAACATAAAGAAATATCCATCCAATTTAGTTTAGATGGATTTTCTTTTTGTGTTTTTGATAGTGATTTACAAGAATTCATAATATTTCATAAATATGAATTTTTAGAGAAAATAAATACGCCAGAAAAATTATTAAAAAAGATTCAACAACTTTTTATTACCGAAGAAATTTTACAACTTAAGTATGATAAAATCAGTGTAATTCACGACAATAACTTATCGTCTTTTGTGCCAAAAGCCTTATTTAATAAAAAGAATTTAAAGAGTTATGTTGCATTTAATAATAAAGTATTTAATACTGATTATTTTACTTTTGATAGCCTTGTAAATCAAGAAATGAATTTGGTTTATATACCATATATTAATATAAATAATTTTTTAATAGATCAATTTGGAAGTTTTAATTATAAGCATACTTCTAGTATTTTAGTCGAAAATCTTTTAAACTATTTTACTATGAATGATGGCATTTCATTTTTTGTTCATGTTTCAAAAACACATTTTGAAGTCATAATAAGTAAAAATAAACAATTGTTGTTTTTCAATACATTTCAGCATCAAACAAAAGAAGACTTTATTTATTATATTCTTTTTACTGTAGAGCAGTTAAACTTAAATGTAGAACAATTTAGTTTACAGTTTTTAGGTGTAATTCATAAAGAAAGTGAATTATATCAAATTGTACATAAATACATTAGAAATGTGTCTTTTTTAGAAAATAAACTCTCTTTTAATAGGTATCTAGAAATAAATGATACTATTATTAGAGAAAATTTTAGTTTGTTTAACTTTTAGGTCAAAGTGTAAAAAGTACTAGCCCTTAGTACTTTTTTAGATTAAAGTAATCTATTTATAAAAAAAAATACTTAATTAATTAAAAAGGTTGATTTTTAGATGATACTAATTAGTTTAATTTAGGATTGCTAGGTGCATTTGCCCAAATTTGGTATTCACCACCAGTATCTAATAATTCTAATTTCCAAAAAGAATTTGGCTGTACGTTCAATATATTTTTATAATTATTTTCTTTTACAAGCCAAGCTGTTTTTTTTAATTCATCAAATAATTGATTTTCAGACCAACCAGAATATCCTAAAAAGAAACGAATATCGCCTTTAGAAATTAAATTATTATTTAATAAGTTTTGTACAGTATCAAAATCTCCTCCCCAAAAAATATTTTTTTCTATTTTAATACTATTTGGTATTTGATTAGGGATTCTGTGTATAAAATATAAATTATCTTCAGCAACTGGCCCTCCAATATAAACTTTATGATTAGAGTTTATTTTTGGAATTAAATCTTTTAAAGAGTAGATAGTTGGTTTATTTAAAATAAATCCTATTGTGCCAGTTTCATTATGTTCTGTTATTAGTATTACAGAACGATTAAAGTTATTATCATTTAAAATAGATGGTTCAGCAATTAATAGTTTTCCTTTTTTTGGTTTTGTTTCAGTCATACAGTTATTTAAAGTATAAATATATAAAAATTTTTGACATAAAAAAAACCCTCAAGAAGAGAGTTCTTTTATTACAAAAAAATTGGTTACTGGTTTACTGAATTTTTTAATTCAGAACCTGCTTTGAATTTTACAACATTTTTAGCAGCAATTTTTATAGTAGCTCCCGTTTGAGGGTTTCTACCATTTCTTGCAGCTCTTTTAGAAACTGACCAAGAACCAAAACCTACTAAAGAAACTTTATCTCCTTTTTTAAGACTACCTTTTACAGCATCCATCATTCCGCTTAATGCTTTTCCAGCTGCAGCTTTTGAAATACCTGCCTCAACAGCTATTACATCAATTAATTGTGTTTTGTTCATAAATTTAATTTTTAATATGATTAATAATTTTAATGCTTAAATAGCACAGCTAATATATGTTTTATAAGGGTTCAGGCAATATTTTAATGTGAAAAAACACTTTTTTGTTAATAAAAACTACATTTTGTTAATAACCACAATAATTTTTTTTATAAAACCATTAAAAATAGTACGTAAGAACAGTCTTTATAGTTTTTTTAATTATAGTTATTTAGTGTACAAATGCATTTTTATGAAAGGTAAAACCATTTAAAAAACTAATAATGTCCATTTTTCGTTTGCCAGAAACTTTTAATTCAGTAATAATAAGGTAACCATCTTTTGTTGCAATTTTAAGTTCTTTCTTTGTGGTAATAATTTTACCAATACTATTGGTATGCTCTATAAATTCTTTTTTTGCAGTATAAATTTTTACTTTAATAGTTTCTTTATCGTTATTAATTGTTGTCCAAGCGACAGGGTATGGTGAAAGTCCTCTTACTTTGTTATATATACTCTCTAAATTGTTATTAAAATTAAGTTTACAAGTTTCAGAATAAATTTTTGGGGCAATTTTATTTTTTATTTTTGGTTGTGCTTTTGTTTTGATAGTATTGTTTTTAATTTCTAGAATTGTTTTGCAAACTAATTTAGCGCCTAAATACATTAATTTATTGTGTATATTACCAGCATTTTCATCGGGTAAAATTTTTATTTCTTTTTGTAAAATAATTTCGCCTGTGTCTATTTTGTCATCTATGAAAAATGTTGTAACTCCTGTTTTGGTTTCACCATTAATTATTGCCCAATTTATTGGTGCAGCGCCTCTATATGCTGGTAATAATGATGCATGTAAATTAAAAGTGCCATATTTAGGGATACTCCAAACTGATTTAGGGAGCATTCTAAATGCAACTACTATTTGTAAAGTTGCTTTAAGTGTTTTTAATTCTTTTTGAAATTCTTCATTTTTTAAATTAATTGGTTGTAGTAACTTTAAGCCTTTCTTTAGTGCATATTTTTTTACAGCAGATTGGTTTAATTTTCTACCTCTACCTGCAAGTTTGTCTGGTGCTGTAATTACACCAACAACAAGATATTTATTTTCTATAATGCTGTTTAAAATGGTTACAGAAAATTCAGGTGTACCCATAAAAACAATTCTGATCTTTCTTTTAGCGTTGCTCATATTTATTTTCTGAATTTAAATTTAACCATTTTTTTTCTAACATTAGCTGTAAAGTTTTTAATATAAATTCTTCTTTTTCATCTAACAAAATTACAATTTCCTTAGCATCTAATTTCTTATTTTTACTGACAATTAAATTTATTTTTTTTGCAATGTCTTTTAAATCTAGATGTGTTTTTTTTTGGGCTAAACATACTTCACAAATACCACAGTTTTTAATAGCAGTTTCATTAAAATATGATAGTAATTGTTTATTTCTACAAGTTTGATTGTCAAAAATATATTTAATTATTGACTTTGTTTTTTCTTTTTTTTGTGAGTTGTGTTTTTTGACATTTTTTGAAATTTTATATATTGTTTTTTCATCTTCACGCATAACTAAAAAGACTAAAGAACTTTGTACAGATTGTAATTCATAATCTAAAATTTTTTCGAATCTTAAATGTTTTAACTGGGTTACGGTTTTTAATTTACTCATTTTTAACTTTTTTGCTAAAAAGTATTCATTTATCTCGGTTTTGTTTTCAAAGATACCTCCATAACTTCGTAATAATAATTGTATTATTGGTTTGTATTTGTAATGTTTATTTATATAATTTAGAACGGTATTATTACTTGTGCAAAATTGAACATTGCTTTTTCTGTAATAATTTTGATTAAAAATTAAAATCCCTTCTTTTTCTAATAATTTAATTGCATTGTATGTTTTTAAAATATCTAAATTATACTTGCTATTAAATTCTTGTAAATTAAAAGGGTATTTATTCTCTAATAACTCTCCTAAAGCAATTTTTAGGTGTTGATTTAATAGTAAATATATTTTTTTAAGATAGTCTATTTCTATTATACTTTTACGAGCTCTCTTATTAAAGTTATGTACTGTGTTTTCATTATATAAAATTACTGAAAATGCTTTTTTATTATTTCTACCAGCTCTACCTGCTTCTTGCATATAATTTTCGATGCTATTTGGTATATCTAAATGTATAACAACTGCTACATTTTCTTTGTCAATACCCATACCGAATGCATTAGTTGCAACCATTGTTTTTGTCTTTTCACTGAGCCAATTATTAAATGCCAATTCTTTTTCTTCTATACTTAAACCTCCGTTATAGTAAGTACTTTTGAAATTATTTTTATTTAAATAGGCACTTATTTCTTTAGTTTGCTTGCGTGAATTTACATAAACTATACTTGGTTTGTTTATTTTAATAAGAATACGTTTTAGTTTATTAAAAATGTCTTCAGTTTTAAAAACTTGATATGCTAAATGTTCTCTTTGTAAAGATTTTTGGAAATATATCGGATTTTTTAGCATTAAATTAGCAACGATATCAAGTTTGACTTTTGCTGTTGCTGTTGCAGTAAGTGCAATGATATTTGCATTGGGTTTTAATTTTCTTAGTATGGCTATTTTTAAATAGCTAGGTCTAAAATCATGTCCCCATTCTGAGATACAATGTGCTTCATCTACGGCAATTAAATGAATAGATAATTGTTTTATTTTACTTTGAATAAATTCAGATTGTAGTTTCTCGGGTGATAGGTATAAGAATTTAATATGGCCATACCGTAAATTATCAAAAGCGATAATAATTTCAGATTCTGTTAGTTTTGAAGTTAATACAAGGGCTTTTATTCCTTTTTTTTTAAGGTTATTTACTTGGTCTTGCATTAATGCAATTAAAGGCGAAATAACAAGACATACTCCTTTAGAAAGTAAACTTGGTATTTGAAAGCAAATAGATTTTCCGCCACCAGTTGGTAATAATGCTATAACATCTTTTTTAGCAAGCACAGCTTTAATTATTTCTTCCTGTGGGTGCCGAAATTCATCATGTTTCCAATATTCTTGAAGAAGCACAAGAGGTGTTATGTTGTCGATTTTTTTAATCGTTTATTTTTTAATTTTTTTTAAAATAAAATCAGCTCTTTCTTTTGCTGTTCCAAAAGGAACTTCAATTATTAGATACCCTATTTTTTCATAAGCAGCTTTTAAGTGATTATGAATTGCTAGAGATTGCTCAAAACTTTCATAGCGTTCATTGTCGGTTATATAAATTTTTTTCCATGGAGGCATTAAAAAAATAGGATTATCATATTTATTAAGTGTACATTGTTCTACAAATATGGAAGGATAACTAACACCCAAATAATTCATATACGCATAAACATCTGCAATACCTCTATCAAAAAAAATTAAATCGGCTTTACTATTTTTTGCTTTTTTAAATTGCTGAACTCTACCTTCTAAAAGTAATTTACTAAAAAGTAATGGGTCTTTTAAAAATAATTGTTCAATGCCATTTTTTCTAGCCATTAATGTTACTTCTCTAGAAATTTCGTGCATACAGGTAAAATTTCGTTTTTCAAGTTCACTTATTACTGTAGATTTTCCTGTTCCTGGACCACCAGTAATGACGATTTTTTGTTGCATTTGAGTTTTTTTGTAAAAATAATTTATTTAGTTAATATCTTTAAGTTTGCACTTACTGGTAAGATATTAGGTATTTACTAATTTGTTTTTTAAGTATTTAGCGGTATAAGAAATTTTATCTTTAACTAAATTATTTGGGACTCCTTGAAAAAGTAATTTGCCACCTTTTTTTCCTCCTTCTAGACCAAGATCAATAATGTAGTCGGCGCATTTAATTAAATCTATATTGTGTTCTACAACGATAATAGAATGTCCTTTTTCTATTAATGCGTTAAATGATTTTAGTAATTTTTTAATGTCATGAAAGTGTAAACCAGTTGTTGGTTCATCAAAAATAAATAGAATTTTATTAGTAGTTGTTCCTTTAGTTAAAAAGGAAGCTAATTTAATACGTTGTGCTTCACCTCCTGATAAAGTAGAAGATGACTGCCCTAATTTTACGTAGCCCAGGCCAACGTCTTGTAAGGGTTGTATTTTTTTAACTATTTTGTTATTATCAATAGTTTTAAAAAACACAATGGCTTGATCTACTGTTAAATTTAAAATATTTGAAATTGATTTATCGTATATTTTTACTTCTAATATTTCCTTTTTAAATCGTTTGCCTTTACAGATATCGCAAGTTAAATGTACATCTGCCATAAATTGCATTTCTACAATTATGCTACCATCACCTTTGCAGGTTTCACAACGTCCTCCTTCTACATTAAAGGAGTAATGTTTGGGTTTGTAGTTTCTTATTTTTGATAATTGCTGGTTGGCAAATAAAGCGCGAATATCGTCATAAGCCTTAATATAAGTTACAGGGTTTGAACGGCTTGAACGACCTATTGGATTTTGATCTACAAATTCAATATGTTGAATTGTGGTAATAGCACCTTTTAATTCTGTAAATTCACCTATTTTATCACTATATTGATGTAAATGTTTGTGTATTGAGGGATATAAGATATTTTTAACCAAAGTGCTTTTGCCAGAACCTGAAACTCCAGTAACAACAGTTAAGCATTGTAATGGAAACTTGACATTTATATTTTGCAAATTATTTTCTCTTGCGCCAATAATTTCAATATAATTTTTAACTTTCCTTCTTCTTTTGGGTACTTCAATTTTTAGACTGCCATTTAAATATTTAGCGGTTAATGAATCGGATTTTAATATTTTGTTAAAGTTACCTTCTGCTACTAATTCACCTCCATAAAAACCTGCTTTTGGACCAATGTCAAAAATATAATCTGCTTCTCTCATAATATCTTCATCATGCTCTACTACAATTACAGTATTACCTAAATCGCGTAAGTTTTTTAATACTTTAATCAATCGTTCTGTGTCTTTTGGGTGTAAGCCAATACTTGGTTCGTCTAAAATATACATAGAACCAACTAAGGAACTACCTAATGATGTTGCTAAATTAATGCGTTGTGATTCACCTCCAGAAAGTGTATTAGACGCTCTATTTAAAGTTAAATAACTCAGACCAACATCATTTAAAAATTGTAATCTGTTCTCAATCTCTACTAATAATCGTTTTGCTATTTGTTTGTCGGATTCATCTAATTTTAATTCTTTAAAATAAATGAGTAATTCATCTAAAGGTAATTCGATTAAATCGGAAATATTGTTTTTACTTATTTTTACATAATTGGTTTCTAATCGCAACCGTTTACCACAACAAACATCACAAATAGTCTTACCGCGATAACGAGAGAGCATTACTCTATATTGAATTTTGTAAACTTCTTTTTCAATAGCATTAAAAAAATGATTTAATCCGTTAAAATATTTGTTTCCTGTCCAAAGCAGTTCTTTTTGTTCTTTTGTTAATTTAAAATAGGGCTTATGAATTGGGAAATTAGATTTGCTAGCGTTTTCTATTACTGCATTTTTATAGTTTTTAAATCGTTCAGTTCTCCAAGGCACAATAGCATCATCATAAAAAGAAAGCGAAGTATTAGGTATTACTAAATCTTTATCGATACCTATAATATTACCATGTCCTTCACATTTTGGACAAGCGCCATAGGGATTATTAAAACTAAAAAAATGAGTGCTTGGTTCTAAGAATGTAATCGTGTCTAATTCAAATTTATTACTAAAATTTTGTTGATTTTTATTAGATAGATTTTGCAGGCTACACAATCCGTTACCCTCATAAAAGGCAGTTTGTATGGAGTCTGCTAAACGGTTATAAAAATCTTCGTTGTGTTTTACTACAACTCTATCAACAATCAAAAATCGTTTTTTTGCTTTTTTTACTTTTTGCATAAAACTTTTTTCAAAGGGTGTTTTTAGTCGTAGTACTTCATCTTCCATTTTAATTCTAGAGTAACCTTGTTGTAGTAATACATTTAAGTAAACGGTAATGTCTTTATTTTTGGTTAAACAAATTGGCGCTAAAAGCAGTAATTTTGTATTCTCTTCTATTTTTTTTATAAAATTTACAACATCTGATACTTTATCTTTTTTAACTTCTTTACCAGATTTTGGGGAATAGGTTTTACCAATTCTTGCATAAAGCAATTTTAGGTAATCATAAATTTCAGTAGATGTTCCAACTGTAGATCTTGGATTTGTACTATTTACTTTTTGTTCTATGGCAATTGCTGGCGAAATGCCTTTTATATAAGTTACTTTAGGTTTGTTTAGTTTGCCTAAAAATTGCCTAGCATAACTTGACAAACTTTCTACATAACGTCGCTGCCCTTCGGCATATAAAGTATCAAATGCTAAACTTGATTTACCTGAGCCGCTTAAACCTGTAATGACTACTAGTTTATTTCTAGGTATTGCCATATCAATACTCTTAAGGTTATGTAATGCAGCACCTTTAATTAATATGTAATCTATTGGGTTTAGTTTATTTAAATTTTTGGTCATTTATAATTCAATTTCGTGTAAAGTGTAAGCATATTACAAAGAACGTAAAATAATTAAGTTTTTGTTGTAATTTAGTAGATAATGTTACATTGAATATATAATTAGTTGTAACCGTTTTTTAAAAGGCAACTTATTTTTATTTAGTACCAAGTGATTTTTTAAAAATTTACAGACACTACAATACCTATATTGAAATTGTAAAATCTAAAGATTTAGAATTCGAAATTTCAAACCGCTATTACAAAAGTGGTAAATTAAAATCAACAGTAAAAAGAATTTCTTATTTCATTTCTAGGTAATGAAAGAATACGAACAAGGTAATTTAATTAAAGAAACAGATTTAGATAAGCCATTTATCTATACTTGGTAAAACTGGAGAAAAATTATTAGTAAAAAATTAAAGGAAAAGGTTCGGAAGGAGAAGTAGGAACTATTGCTGTTTATGATACTATTCATAAAAAGAAATAATAGCAAAAAGCGAACATAAAAAAGATAAGTCTACAAAGTATTTTTTATTAATGTTTTCGTTACGAAAGGCTAGTGAATGTAAACACATAAAATATGATAAATATCATAAAATAATTAATATCAATTATAGTATATTTGCAGTTATTTTAAAAGCATCAAATGAATGTAATTTATATAATGATAGGAGTAAGTATTATTATTGCAGTACTTTTTTTATTTATTTTTCTTAAATCAGTTAAGTCGGGACAATATGATGATATCTATACACCATCAGTTAGAATGTTATTTGATGATGAATTAGTGAAAGATACTTCGAAAATTTTACTATCTAAGAAAATCCAAATCAATTAATTAACTACAAATCAAATCAATTACTAGTATGGAAAAAGAACAATTTTATTATGACAATAAGATAGTTAAGTTATTTTTTTGGGCCACAATATTTTGGGGAGTTGTAGGTATGCTTGTAGGCTTACTAGTGGCTCTTCTGTTTTTATTTCCAAATTATATGGAGGGCATACCTTGGTTAAGTTTTGGTCGTTTAAGACCATTGCACACTAATGCTGTAATTTTTGCCTTTGTTGGTAATGGTACATTTATGGGTGTTTATTATTCCTTACAACGGCTATTAAAGGCTAGAATGTTTAGTGACGCCCTAAGTAAAATAAATTTTTGGGGTTGGCAATTAATTATTGTGGCAGCTGTAATTACCTTACCTATGGGTATAACCTCATCTAAAGAATATGCGGAGTTAGAATGGCCAATTGATATTGCAATTACATTAATTTGGGTAGTTTTTGGTATTAATATGATTGGTACTATATTAAAAAGAAGACAGCGTCATATATATGTTGCTATATGGTTTTATATTGCAACTTTTGTAACTGTAGCAATTTTGCATATTTTTAATAGTTTAGCAATGCCAGTTTCAGGATTTAAAAGTTATTCTGTTTATGCAGGAGTTCAAGATGCATTGGTGCAATGGTGGTATGGCCATAATGCAGTTGCATTTTTCTTGACGACACCTGTTTTAGGCTTAATGTATTATTTTTTACCTAAAGCAGCAAATAGACCTGTATATTCTTATAGGCTTTCCATTATTCATTTTTGGTCTTTAATATTTATTTATATTTGGGCAGGACCGCACCATTTATTATATACAGCTTTACCAGAATGGGCACAAAATTTAGGAACTGTATTTTCGATTATGTTAATATTTCCTTCTTGGGGTGGAATGATAAATGGTTTATTAACACTTCGTGGTGCTTGGGATAAGGTTCGTGAAAGTGTTGTTTTAAAATTCTTTGTAGTTGCAATTACGGGTTATGGTATGGCAACTTTTGAAGGTCCTATGTTATCATTTAAAAATGTAAATGCAATTGCGCATTATACAGATTGGATTATTGCACATGTTCACGTTGCTGCTTTAGCTTGGAACGGTTTTATGTTAGCAGGTATCTTATATTGGTTAGCAGAAAAATTATTTAAAACACAATTGTATTCTCAAAAATTAGCTAATATGCATTTTTGGATTGCTACAATTGGTATTTTGTTTTATGCCATTCCGTTATATATAGCAGGTTTTCAACAAGCACTAATGTGGAAAGATTTTAACCCAGACGGCACTTTAGTTTACGGAAATTTTTTAGAAACTGTAACCGCAATTTTACCAATGTATTGGATGCGTGCATTAGGAGGTACTATGTATTTAGTAGGTTTTATTATGCTAGCCTATAACTTAATAATGACAGCTAAACAAGGTTCAAAAGTTGAAGATGAATTAGCTGAGGCAGTACCGCTAAAGAAAATTAGTTCTAAACGTATTACAGGAGAACATTGGCACTCTTGGCTAGAAAGAAGAACCGTTTTATTTACAATACTAACAACAATTGCAATTGTAATAGGGGGTTTGGTCGAAATAGTACCATTGTTATTGGTAAAATCTAATGTTCCCGTAATCTCTACAGTTAAACCATATACACCATTAGAGTTAGAAGGACGTGATTTATATATACGTGAAGGCTGTAATAATTGTCACTCGCAAATGATTAGACCTTTTAGATCCGAAGTAGAACGTTATGGCGAATACTCAAAAGCAGGTGAGTTTGTTTATGACCACCCATTTCTTTGGGGGTCTCGTAGAACTGGCCCAGATTTGCATCGTATAGGCGGAAAATACAATAGTAGTTGGCACTTTAATCATTTCTTAGACCCAATTTCTACTTCACCTATGGAAGATAAAATATTAGGTACAACGCGTAACTTTATGCCAAAATATACTTGGTTTATAACTGATGATTTAGATTATAGTAATATAAAAGGAAAAATGAAAGGCTTAAAAGCAATAGGAGTACCTTATAGTGATTCTGAAATTGAACAAGCGACAAATCTATTAGAGAAACAAGCAAAAGAGATTGAACAAGAACTGCGTCAAGACCCTGAATATGTTACTAATTATGGTAATAGTAATATTGAAAATAAAGAAATTGTAGCAATGATTGCATACCTACAACGTTTAGGAACTGATATTAAAAAAACACAATAACCATGTTAAAATATATTAAGCACAATTTAGAAAGTATAGACGGTGTAGCAATATATCCAATCATTTCTTTAGTAACTTTTTTTACTGTTTTTGTAGTGATGTTAATTGTGGTATTAAAAATGAAAAAAAGTAAATTAGAGAAAGTAGAAAATCTACCTTTGGAAGATTAATAACTAACTCTAATTGTTTGTAAAGTTTAAAATAAAAAAGAATGAGTAATTTAGAAAATTTATCTGCTTGGCAACGTTTTATTAAGCGTATGACAAAAGTCCACGAATTAGGAAAAGAAAAAGACATAATGACCGACCATGATTATGATGGTATTCGTGAATTAGATAATGTTTTGCCACCTTGGTGGTTGTATGGATTTTATATTACCATAGCAATAAGTATATTTTATTATATAATGATTTTGATGGGTAATTATAATCAAGAAAAAGAATATGTAGATGCTGTTGAACAAGGAAAAAAAGATGTTGCTATATGGACGGAACAAGATAAAATAAACAACCCAAATAAATATACAGAAGCAGTTGCTTATACCGATGCAGAAAATTTAGCAAAGGGAAAAAAATTATATACTTCTAAAACTTGCTTTGCATGTCATGCTACAGATGGTGGAGGAGGTATTGGTCCAAACCTTACCGATGATAAATGGATCTTAGGCGGTGGATTTAAAAAAATATTTGAAGTAATAACAAAAGGAGGAAGGCCAGGAAAAGGAATGGTGGCTTGGGAAAGTTCGATTACCAAAGAAGAAAGACAGCAGTTGGCAAGTTATATTGTCTCTATACAAGGAACAACAACAGCTAGCCCTAAAGCTGCAGAAGGTGATATAATCTGGGACGGAAAATAATTATTTTAGTATAATTTTTAGTAGTTAATTACCTTACTTCTATGCCAAATCAAGAAAAAGAAGTATTTAGAGATTCTATTGCAACGATTGATGATTCGGGTAAAAGAAACTTTATTTATCCAAAAAAACCAAAAGGAAAATTTACAAGTTATAGAACCTATGTTTCTTGGGTTTTATTAACAATGTTATTGCTATCACCTTTTGCAAAAATTAATGGTAACCAGTTCTTGTTATTTAACTTTTCTGAACGTAAATTTAATATTTTTGGATACCCTTTTTGGCCACAAGATTTTTACTTATTAGTAATTTCTTTACTGATAGGTATTGTATTTATTGTCGTTTTTACAGTGATTTTTGGTAGAATATTTTGTGGTTGGATGTGCCCACAAACTATTTTTATGGAAATGGTTTTTAGAAAAATAGAATATGCAATAGAAGGAGATAGAAACAAACAAATTAAGTTAAATAAACAAGAATGGAATTTTGAAAAAATCAAAAAAAAAGGATTAAAATGGTTTTTGTTTTTTCTAATTTCTTTTCTAATAGCAAATGTGTTTCTTGCATATTTTATTAGCAGTGATGTTTTATTAAACCATATAAAAGGAGGGCCAATTGTATATTCGGGAACTTTTCTAAAATTATTGATTTTTACAGCAATATTTTATTTTGTATTTGCATGGTTTAGAGAACAAGTGTGTATTATAGTATGCCCTTATGGTAGATTGCAAGGCGTTTTATTAGATAATAAATCGATAAATGTTGCATATGATTATAAGCGAGGCGAAGATGATAATGGTAGAAAAAAAATTCGTAAAAATGAAAACAGAAAAGAATTAGGTCATGGTGACTGTATAGACTGTAACCAATGTGTAGTTGTTTGTCCAACGGGTATTGATATTAGAAATGGTACACAATTAGAATGTGTAAATTGTACGGCCTGTATAGATGCTTGTGATGAGGTAATGGGTAAAATAGGATATGAAAAAGGCTTAATACGTTACGCATCTGAAGATAATATTGCAAAAGGAGAACAATTTAAACTAACAAGTAGATTAAAATTTAATGCGGCCATATTAGTTATCTTATTAGTTTTGTTAGTATCTTTATTATTTGTTAGAAATAACATAGATTTGACCATTGTTAGATTGCCAGGTAAAATGTTTTATACAGAAGGCGCTAATATTAAAAACGTTTACACCTATAAAATAATTAATAAAACGATTAATAATATGGATGATATAAGTCTTAGGTTAATTAATCACGAAGGTAAAATAGAAATGATCGGAGGAAAATTATTTGTAAAAAAACAAAACTTAAAAGAAGGAACAATTTTTATATTAATACCTAAAAAATATTTAAAATCGCATAAAGAAAAAATTAAAATAGGAGTCTATGTAGATAAAAAATTAGTAGAAACAGCAGTTACAAATTTCTCAGGCCCATTAAGTAGCCATTAATTTTTAATCTAGAATTAAATATACCTATTAATTGTACGATACAAATTGTTTTGTTTAACCAAAGATGACGTAAAGATTAAAAACTAAAAATGATGAAAATAAATTGGGGTACAGGTTTAGTAATAGCAATGTTTGTATTTATAGTTTTTATACTCTCTTTTGTATATAAAACATTTACTAACAAAAAGTATAATCATCATTTAGTAAGTAAAGAATATTATAAAGATGAGATAAACTACCAACAAGAAATAGACGCCCTAACTAATGCAAAAAAATTAGAAGAGAATGTTAAATTAGAAAATAGAAAAGACGGAATCGTAATAATTTTCCCTAAAGAATTTAGTAATATTAATGGAGTAATTCAATTTCAAAGAGCATCAGATGTAGAACTTGATTTTAATTTACCCATAAAATTAACAAACAACCAACTTTTAATTCCGCGAGAAAAATTAGTACAAGGTCTATACAATGTAAAAATAGATTGGACTGTTAATAATGTAAAATATTTATTTAAAGAAAAACATTCCTATTAAGGTTTATAACTTTATGATTAACTAAAAAATAATGCTCTATACTGCTTTCACATTAGGTTTACTTGGTAGTTTTCATTGTATTGGTATGTGTGGTCCAATTGCTTTTGCCTTACCATTAGACAGAGGCAGTAAAGCAAAAATAATATTTCAAACATTTTTATACCATATAGGTAGATTGTTAGCCTATTCTTTTATAGGCTTGTTATTCGGTATTATTGGTAAAGGATTGTATCTCGCTGGTTTTCAGCAACGATTATCTATTTTAATGGGAATAGTAATGATTTTAGCAGTAATAATTCCCGTACAAGTTTTCAATAGTTTTAACCTTACAAAACCATTGTATAGAATAATCGGTAAAGTAAAACAGCAATTGGGGCTGTACCTCAATAAAAAATCTAATAAATCAATCTTTTTAATCGGGTTTTTTAACGGGTTTCTGCCATGTGGTCTAGTTTATATGGCATTAATTGGTTCAATTGCCTCTTCAAGTGCTTTTTCAGGATTTTCATACATGTTTTTATTTGGACTTGGAACAGTGCCAATGATGACATTTGCAGTTTTTGTAACTAATGTTTTAAAAATAAAAATACGAAAAAAAATTCAAAAAATAATTCCTGTTTTTGTAGTGGTAATAGGGTTGCTATTTATACTTCGCGGTTTAGGTTTAGGTGTGCCGTATGTATCGCCATCAGATACTAAGTTAAATATTACTACTAATGCAGCATCTTGTAATGATTAAGTCTCAATAGATGTTAGTCTAAGTTATTCTTTAATCACTTTAATTGATTGATGCTTTTTATCTATTTCATTATTTATGATTTTAATTAAATAAATTCCGTTATTTAAATCTTCTAAATCAATAAAATCCGATTCAATTTTTCCACTTTTTATTTTTTTTCCATCTACCGAAAATATACTAAAATAAGAGTTTTGTAATTCGGGCGATAGGAATATTTTGCCTGTTGTTGGATTCGGAAATACTCTAACTAGTTCGTCATTTGAAAAAGTTGAACAATCTAAAACTATTTGCTCTGGAAGAATTGTCGAATTAATGTTTGCTGACCAATCGTTATTATCCCATCCGTTAATAATTCCACAGTTTCCTCCATCCCAACGATTATTTAAAGCCCCTGTGTTATTCGTCCAATGTACCTTATTATTCATTACAGTAATACTATTACAAGGCGAACTATATTGATTCCAAACATAAATACCTACATTAGTATAACTCTGCTGTTGGGCGAAGACTTGGTTGCTTAAAACTTGCATATTTGTTCCGCTAGCTACTGCAATTCCATATTGTCCTGGATTAACTAATATGTTATTTTGTACAATAACATTTGAACCTCCTGAGTCTCCAACTAAAATACCGCCACCGCTGTTACTTGGTCCTCCGCCACGAATCCAATTTCCGATTATTTGAATGGGGTCTTCGATAGTTCCATTTGACTGGAATGTATTTATAGCGTCTTCTTGCCCACTTTCTCCAACAACATTTTCAACAACATTGAAATTAATTCTATTTCCTGTACCATTAACTTTATTGAATTGAACCATTTGTCCTCTTGGCATAGGACCTTGTACATTTGTGACTTCAATATTAGTGACACTAATTCCTTGGCACTCATTAGCATAGACGGCTGTTGCAACAGAATCCATACGGCAATCGACTACAGTAATGTTTGTACAATTATAAAGGTCAATACCATTTCCGATAGAAGATCCTAATTTACATTTTTCAATTATAATATTTTGACAGTTTGAAAGAGTAATACAATTACCATTAGAATTAGTTAATTCTAATTCACTTATTGTAATATTGTTCACTCCGTTTAATATAATTGGTGCTGAAACTGTGTAAGGACCACAAAATGATGCCCCTTGACCATAAGAAGTTACAATGCAATTAAAGAGAATAAATAAAATTAATATTTTTTTTACACTAAGCATTTTACTGAAATTACGAATA
Source organism: Flavobacteriaceae bacterium (assembly GCA_021648755.1). Lineage (GTDB taxonomy): Bacteria > Bacteroidota > Bacteroidia > Flavobacteriales > Flavobacteriaceae > S010-17. The sequence continues at coordinate 34,862 of JAKISG010000016.1, forward strand.
TAAGAATATATTATTTTACATCTTTAAACCATTCTTCATATTTTTTACCTAAAACAGGTAGTGGTTTCTCTTTTGAATTTAATGCGTTTATGAGCCCTATAATCCATAAAACAAATATAAAAAAGAAGCCGAAAAAACTAATAATCCACCCTAATATTGGAATTATACCAATTACAGTAAGCGCCAATGCTGTTGCCGCTATACCTAATGACTGTCTTATATGATAACTTGCAAAGGCGTTTTTCTTTTCATTATTCATTATAAAGGCGATGATTAAACCTATTATAGTTATGTATGAAATAATTGCAATGGTTTTTCCATCGTTTGTTGTAATTTCTTTTTCGGGCATTTCTGTTTTGTCTTCCATTTTATTTTATTTAAAATATTTTTTAATTTAAACTCTCTATTGCAATTGCAATAGTCTTTTTTATTAGTATTAAGTTTCTGTTTTTAGAACTTCAAAGATAGAATTTTATTTTAAAGTATTATCTTAAATTTATAAGGTTTCGTTACAAAAATGATAAATGACTGTTAGCGTTTAGTTTAGTGTAAAAAAATAATACATTACATTATATTAGAAAGCTCTAGAAGGTACAAAAACTTAAATTAATTAATAAATTCATTTACATTAAATGATAATGAATCTATTTTAAGCTGTTGTAATACTGCTTTTAAATATACGTACTTATCATAAGGCAAATTAGCGTCCAAAATTAAACTTACTTTTTGTTTTAATGAATCTTTATACTTTACTAATTCATTATTTAATTCGGTTATTGAAATTTCTGCATCATTTAGAGTTAATTTACGAGCAGTTTGCTTAATCAAAAGTTGCTTGATATCTCTTTTTAATTCCGTTAAAGGTCTAAATTTAACCGAATCAAATAAAATCATAGAAAGTGTATTGGTTTTTGTATCTACATAACTCAAATAACTATGCATATATCTGCCATTAGAACGTATGCCAGATTTTTCTTTTTTAGATTGAATTTTAGTAACATAATCTTTAATATGCTTTAATGTTAAGCGTTTATCAATATTGTAAATAGTATGTGTATTTCCAATACTGTTTTTTCGATTTAATTTGGCAATAGTATCTTTAGCTTTAACTGAATAAAAAATCCAAATTTTACTATTATCATAAATAGTATCTTGAATACCTTTAGTATTATTTAAAGGTAGTTTTACATTTTTTTTGTCACAACTCTGTATTGCTAATTGTAATAATATTACATAAAAAAGAAGTCTTATCATTTTAAATATAATGGATTTTAAATAAACGGTAAAGTTATCAATTTTTAAATAAAAACGTCGTTTAGAAATGAATTTTTATTACCTTTGATTGTACTTTATAGAATACTTATGATAACAAAAGAAGAGTTTTTAAGTGCTAATTCTAATGCAGATTTATTAGAAATAATTAAAAAAAAAGACATTTCAATTCAGTTAATTTTAAAAACATTAAAATACGAAGAAGAGTTGAAGATGTTACAGGTAGAATTAGTAAAGTTACAGCAATGGATTCAAAATAATAACAAGCGTGTTGCTATTATTTTTGAAGGAAGAGATGCTGCAGGTAAAGGAGGTGCAATAAGACGTTTTATTGAACATTTAAACCCGCGTTCTATGCGTTTAGTAGCTTTGTCAAAACCAACAGAAGTTGAGTTAGGTCAATGGTATTTTAGACGATATATCAAACAACTACCAAATACAGGAGAAATTGTATTTTTTGATAGGTCTTGGTACAATAGGGCAGTAGTAGAGCCAGTTATGGGCTTTTGTACAAAAGAGCAATATAAACGTTATATGGTTCAAGTGCCAGAATTTGAACACATGTTATACGAATCTGGAGTCGAGATTATTAAATTTTGGTTTTCAATAACTAAAAAAGAACAACAAAGAAGGTTTGATAGTAGGTTAGAGAACCCTTTAAAAAGATGGAAATTTAGTCCTGTAGATCAAAAAGGGCAAGAATTGTGGGATAAGTATTCATTTTATAAAGAACAAATGTTTAGTAAAACGCACACCCCATATTGCCCATGGATTAATATTAAAACAAATAATAAATTAGAAGCTAGGTTAGAAAGTATTCGCTATGTTTTATCAAAATTTGATTATGATAATAAAGATTATGATAAAACAACATTATTACCAGACCCAAATATTGTAATGCGTTATAGATCTAGTAAAAATTAAAAAAAATGGAAAAAGAAATGTTATTTGAGCCAGAAAATATTAAGAAGTTAAATTCTAAAAAAGGAATGTTAGCTTTATTGAGAAAAAAGCCTTTAAATTATGATAAAGCGATACGTTTTATTGACTATGAAAAAAAGTTAAAAAAATATCAAATAGAATTGATAAAATTGCAAACCTGGGTTATAAAAAAAGAAAAACGAGTCATTGTTATTTTTGAAGGAAGAGATGCTGCAGGTAAAGGTGGTGCCATTAGACGTGTAACAGAAAAAATGAATCCAAGACATTTAAGAATTGTTGCTTTGCCAAAACCTACTAAAGTTGAAAAAAGCCAATGGTATTTTCAGCGTTATGTAAATGAGTTGCCAAAAGCAGGTGAAATTGTGTTTTTTGACAGGTCTTGGTACAATAGAGCTGTAGTTGAACCTGTAAATGGATTTTGTGGCAATAACGCCTATAAAATATTTATGAATCAGGTAAATGATTTTGAACGAATGCTTATAGAATCTGGTACAAAATTGGTTAAAATATATATGTCAATTTCTAAAACACAGCAAAAAAAACGCTTTGTAGATATTAAAAATAATCCATTAAAACAATGGAAAATGACTAAAGTAGATGAAAATGCACAACGACTTTGGGATGTTTATACAGAATATAAAAAGAAAATGTTTTTAAATACTAAAAAATCTGGAGCAATCAGGTTTAAAGTAATTAGGGCAAATAGAAAAACAACTGCTCGTATAGACGTTATCGAGCATATCTTAAAAAAAATACCCTATGATAAAAGTATAGAGGTATAGTTAAGGAGTAGTCAACATTATTTTGCACGGGTCACGAATTCTAGTAATAAAAAAGAACAACCATCTTGCTCAAGTCTAAAATATTAACTAATTTTGCATTCCTTTTTACGAGTATAGATTTAAATTAAGGAGTTAAAAACAAATTTTACATAATAATCTTTTATTGTTTCTATCGTTCAGAATCTAATTAACAATAAAATACAAAGTTAAAGTCACATGACTAAAACAGAAGAAAAAATTGAATTGTACATCGCAGAGATGAACAAATTAGGTCTAAGTTTTGAAAAAGATTTATTCACTAAAGTAACCAAAGGTTTAGGACCATCACTTTTTAGAAAAGATGCTGAAGTAGTTTCTTGTTCAGATGATTCAGAATTAGCAACTGTTAAGAAAAATTTCTTAATTAAAAAACACGGTTTAGAAGACACTGAAAAATTAGATACAGTAATTATGTCTGTATGTGAAAAAATGGGAAAGTCTAATAAAAATAAGTACCGTGCAATCTTTTACTATCTTTTAGTGCAAGATTTGGATTTAGGTGTAAATTATGATGAAGACACTAAAATCTCTTCAAAAGAGGAAGTCGTAGTAAAAAAAGAAACTAAAGAGATTTCAGAACTTAAAGAAACCCCAGTAGATTCAGCAACTGAAATAATTGAGGAAGTTACAGAACTTGTTGACAAAAAAGTAACTGAGGTAAATGAAGAAGAGCCAAAAGTAGATCCTGCACAATTTTTAGCAGATTTTAACTGGCACAAATATGAAGAAGGTATAGAGTTAATTGATGCTGAAAAAATTCGAGCTTTTGACAAAGCATTAGAAGGTATTGAAGGATTTGTAGAAGAGCGTCAAGTAATTGATGGTACAGTTATGAGAATGACGGATCGTGAAGCAATTATTGATATCAATTCTAAGTCAGAAGGCGTTATCTCTTTAAATGAATTTAGATATAATTCAAATTTAGCTGTTGGTGACAAAGTTGAAGTTTTAGTTGATAAATTAGAAGACGCTACAGGTCAATTGGTATTATCGCATAGAAAAGCAAGAGTAATAAAGGCTTGGGAAAGAGTAAATGACGCACATACTTCTGGAGAAATTGTAACTGGTCATGTAAAATGTAGAACTAAAGGCGGAATGATTGTTGATGTATTTGGTATTGAAGCATTCTTACCAGGCTCTCAAATTGATGTTAAACCAATTAGAGATTACGATCAATTTGTAGATAAAAATATGGAATTCAAAGTGGTAAAAGTAAATCATGAATTCAAAAATGTAGTCGTATCGCATAAAGCGCTAATTGAAGCAGATATTGCATCTCAGAAAAAAGAAATTATTGGTCAATTAGAAAAAGGACAAGTATTAGAAGGAATTGTTAAAAACGTAACCTCTTATGGTGTATTTGTTGACCTTGGAGGTGTTGATGGTTTAATTCATATCACCGATTTATCCTGGTCAAGAATTAATCATCCAAATGAAATTGTAGAATTAGATCAAACATTAAATGTTGTAATTCTTGATTTTGACGAAGGTAAAACTAGAATTCAATTAGGCTTAAAGCAATTAAGTAAGCACCCTTGGGAGGCTTTAGATGGCGATTTAAAAGTTGGTGATAAAGTAGAAGGTTCAATTACAATTATTGCAGATTATGGTGCATTTATTGAAGTTGCTCCAGGTGTTGAAGGTTTAATTCATGTTTCTGAAATGTCATGGTCAACGCACTTACGTTCTGCGCAAGATTTTGTAAAAGTTGGAGATAAAATAGAGGCAGAAGTCTTGTCTTTAGATAGAGAAGATCGCAAAATGTCGCTAGGTATCAAACAATTGCATGTTGACCCTTGGACAGATATTACTAAAAAATATCCGGTTGGTTCTAAACATGTAGGTACGGTTAGAAACTATACTAACTTTGGTGTTTTTGTTGAATTAGAAGAAGGTATAGATGGTTTAGTTTATATTTCTGATTTATCTTGGACTAAAAAAGTAAAACACCCATCAGACTTTGTAAGTGTTGGTGATAAGTTAGATGTTGTAGTTCTAGAATTAAATGTTGAAGACAGAAAGTTAAATATTGGCCATAAGCAGACACAAGAAAACCCTTGGGATGCTATTGAGTCAACTTATACTATAGATAGTATTCATTCTGGTACTGTAACTGAAAAAAATGACAAAGGCTCTATTGTAAACTTTGAAAAAGATGTAGATGGTTTTGTACCATTACGTCATATGGAAAAAGAAGATGGTAGCAAATTAGTTAAAGGTGATACTGTTGATTTTAAAATTTTAGAGTTTAACAAAGAATACCGAAGATTAGTAGTTTCTCATACAGCAATATTTAAAGAACAAGAAACTAAAAATATTAAAACAGCACAGAAAAAACAAGAAAGTGCTGAGAAGATAACTATTGGTGAAGCAAATACTGCTTTAGCTGATTTAAAGAAAAAAATGGAAGGTAAATAGTTTATTTTACATTTTAATTTATTAAAAAACCCCTGTTATTTTCAGGGGTTTTATTTACACTAAATGTTGTGCATAATATGATTATGATATACCTCTAATATTATATATTAAAAACGCCTAAAAACATAGTCCAAAATTTAAACTCAAAACTAATAATACTTATTTTTTATAGTTATTATAATGTAAAGGGCTTATAATTTTAACATCACTAAAAGCGATCACACCTCTAATAACAGAATCAATAGTTGTTTTTAGAGCGTTAATTAATTGCATTTTAAGTTGTGATTTGTGAAAAATAAGACTTACCTCTCTTGCAGGTACAGGTTTTTTAAATTCTTTTAAATATCTTTGATCTTTTTTAGTTAAATCTAATGTTTGTAAATAAGGTAACAAGGTCATTCCGAAACCTTCTTTAGAAAGTTTAATTAAGGTATTAAAATTACCAATAGTTAATTGAAATAATTCTTTATTACGATGTAGGGATTTACATAAATTTAAAATACTATCTTTAAAGCAATGTCCATCTTCTAATAATAAAATATCGTCAATATTTAAATCATTAACTGTGATTTTATCTTTTTTAAATAAGCGATGTTTTTCAGCAATAAAACCAACAAATGGTTCATAGTATAACAGTTGTTCTTTAATACTTTCTTTTTCTAAAGGCGTAGCGGCAATTGCGGCATCTATAGAACCTTCCTTTAATTTTAATATAATTTCACTAGTATTTAATTCCTCAATAATTAGGTTAACTTTTGGGTGTTTCTTTATAAAAGTTTTTAAAAATAAGGGCAATAAAGTGGGTGTTATTGTAGGTATAATTCCGATTTTGAAATTACCACCAATAAATCCCTTTTGCTGTTCTACAATATCTTTAATCCGTTGACTTTCATCAATTATTTTTTTAGCTTGCTCAATTATTTCAACACCTATAGTAGTTAATTCTATGGGCTTTTTTTTACGGTTAAAAATCTGAATACCCAACTCATTTTCTAATTTTTGTATTTGCATACTTAAGGTTGGTTGGGTAACAAAACATTTTTTAGAAGCTAGTGTAAAATTTTTATATTTTGCAACTGCAAGTAAATATTTTAACTGAGTAATTGTCATTTATTAAGTTATTCCTTTTTTTGTTAAACTTCAAAGACTATTTTACTACCGCTGACTTATAGAATTTTATTTTTTATTTTAATTCCCTACCTCGCTAATAAATTTAATTCTCATGACACGTAATTCTTCGATATCAAAATCACCATCAAATTCTTCTAAAGCATCGTCAATTTTATCGGACTCTGCCTCCATAAAATATTCAAAAATTTCTTCTTGCGAATCTTCATCTACCATAGTATTTATAAAGTAATCAATATTTAATTTTGTACCTGAATAAACGATAGTTTCCATTTCATCAATTAGTTCTTCCATGGTTAGGCCTTTAGATTTGGCAATATCTTCTAACGGAATTTTTTTATCTGTGTTTTGAATAATAGATAATTTTAAACTTGAGTTAGAACCCGTACTTTTAACAATGATATCATCGGGTCTTAAAATATCGTTTTCCGTAACATAACTAGCAATTAATGCTATAAAATCTTTACCATATTTTTTTGCTTTCCCTTCTCCAACTCCATGAATATTAGAAAGTTCTGCAATAGTTATCGGATATTTTAAGGTCATATCTTCTAAAGAGGGGTCTTGAAAAATCACAAATGGAGGTACTCCTTTATCTTTACCTACTTTTTTACGCAAATCTTTTAACATTTTCATTAATTGCTCATCAGTAGAGCCAAAACCTTTAGTATTGGTGATAATATCACCAATTTCTTCGATACTATAAATATGGTCTTCCGTCATTAAAAATGATACTGGATTTTCAATAAAGGCTAATCCTTCTTTAGTAATTTTAAGCACGCCGTATTGTTCAATTTCTTTGCTAAGCATTGGTGTTACTAGCACTTGCCTTATTAAGGCCATCCAATAAGGAGCATCTTTAGCTGCGCCAGTTCCGAAAAAAGGTTTCAAATTTGTTTTTCTCGACTTTAATAATGCAGTAGATTTACCTATAAGTGCGTTTATTACTTCTTTTGATTTAAATTCTTGGTTGGTATCTCTAACTGCTTCTAATAATTTTTTAACATTATCTTTTGCTTCAACTCTAGTTTTGGGGTTACGTGTATTATCATCCATATCTGCACCAAGACCATTTATTTCATCAAATTCTTCACCAAAATAATGCAATAAAAATTTCCTTCTACTCATAGATGTTTCCGCATAAGCTACAACTTCTTGCAATAAGGCCATACCTATTTCCGTTTCAGAAACTGGTTTTCCTGTTAAAAATTTTTCTAATTTTTCAATATCTTTGTAAGCATAATATGCTAAGCAGTAACCTTCGCCACCATCACGGCCTCCACGACCCGTCTCTTGATAATAACTTTCTAAACTTTTAGGTATATCATGGTGGATTACAAAACGAACATCAGGCTTATCAATACCCATTCCAAATGCAATTGTAGCGACAATTACATCTACATCTTCCATTAAAAACATGTCTTGATGTTTAGCTCTTGTCTTACCATCTAAACCAGCATGATACGGCAAAGCGCTAATACCATTAACTTGTAATACTTGTGCAATTTCACCTACCTTTTTTCTACTTAAACAGTAAATAATACCTGACTTACCTTCATATTTCTTAACAAAACGAATAATATCCTTATTTACATCTTTTGTTTTAGGTCTAACATCGTAAAATAAATTAGGTCTATTAAATGATGCTTTAAATCTATTTGCTTCTGGCATTCTCAAGTTTTTAAGAATATCTAATTCTACTTTTGGAGTTGCAGTAGCCGTTAGACCAATAATTGGTACATCTGCAATTTGTGCAATCGTTGAACGTAAATTACGATATTCTGGTCTAAAATCATGCCCCCATTCAGAGATACAATGTGCCTCATCAATAGCCAAAAAAGAAATTTTTTGCTTTTTCAAAAAGGTCACATATTCTTCTTTGATTAAAGATTCTGGAGCCACATATAATAATTTTGTGATGCCTTTTTCTATATCTTCTTTAACTTGAGCAATCTCACCTCTATTTAAAGATGAATTTAAAACATGTGCAATGCCTTTATCAGTAGACAAACTTCTTAGTGAATCTACTTGATTTTTCATTAATGCAATTAAAGGTGAAACAACAATTGCAGTACCTTCTTGTATTAATGCTGGCAATTGATAACATAATGACTTACCGCCACCTGTGGGCATAATGACAAATGTATTTTCTCCTCGTAAAAGGCATTTAATTACAGGCTCTTGCAATCCTCTAAAAGAATCAAACCCAAAGAATTTTTTTAAACTTTTATGTAAGTCGATTTTTACGCTATTCATTCTATTAATTATCTATTTTTAAATACATTTGCAACAAATCAATTATATCTAATTAATTAAGATATCATTTTTGGTTGCCTTAAATGTACTGCTTTTATTTTAATTTAATAATTATACTTTGAAAAAAAACAAAAATATTATACAAATTGCTAAACAAACTATTTTAGAAGAGAGCAAAGCGATAGCGAATTTAATCAATTTTTTGGATTTTGATTTTGAAAATGCAGTTAATTTTATATTAAATTTAAAAGGTCGTGTTATTGTTACTGGAATTGGTAAAAGTGCAAATATTGCAACAAAGATTGTCGCTACGCTAAACTCAACAGGAACCCCAGCAATCTTTATGCATGCTGCAGATGCTATTCACGGTGATTTAGGTAATATATTAAAAGATGATGTTGTTATATGTATTTCAAAAAGTGGCAATACACCAGAGATAAAAATTTTAGTTCCGTTTATTAAAAATAATGGCAATAAAATTATTGCGATAACAGGAAATAAAGATTCTTTTTTAGGCAAACAAGCTAATTTTGTTTTAAACACCTTTGTAGAAAAGGAAGCCTGCCCTAATAATTTAGCACCAACAAGTAGTACAACGGCACAATTAGTCATGGGCGATGCTTTAGCTATTGCATTATTAGAAGTAAAAGATTTTAAATCTAATGATTTTGCAAAATTTCATCCAGGTGGCGCCTTAGGTAAAAAATTATATTTAAAAGTTCGCAACTTAATAGAAGACAATGCTATACCAAAAGTAAACTATGAAGCAACTATAAAAGAAGTTATCCTAAATATTTCAGAAAAACGCTTAGGTGCAACTGTAGTTCTAAAAAATAATATTATTATAGGGATTATTACCGACGGTGATATACGCAGAATGTTAAAAGATAATATCGATTTTGAAACACTAAAGGCCAAAGATATTATGAGTATAAACCCTAAAACAATTCATATTGATGCAATGGCTGTTGATGCACTTGCAAAAATGGAAAAAAATAATATTTCACAAATCGTAGTAACAGAAAATGATACTTATAAAGGTATTGTTCATATTCATGAATTATTAAAGGAAGGAATTATATAACTGCTCTACACTAAACTTAAAGTGTATTTGCTAAAACTTAAAGCATGATTAGAAACCCAATAAATTTTAAAAAATGGATTGATGAAAATCGCCACCTACTAAAACCTCCAGTCGCAAATAAAGTAGTTTGGAAAGATGGTGAATATATTATTATGGTTGTTGGCGGTCCAAATAACCGAAAAGATTATCATTATAATGAAACTCCAGAATATTTTCATCAGATAGAAGGTGATATGTTATTAAAAATTATAGACAAAGGAAAACCTAGAGACCTATATATTAAGGAAGGTGAAATTTTTATCCTACCTGCAAAAGTACCACATTCACCTCAACGTTTTAAAAATACAATTGGCTTAGTTATTGAATACCCAAGAGAAAAAAATATGCTAGATGCTTTAGAATGGTACTGCGAAAAATGCACTAACCAACTATATAGAGAAACGTTTAAATTAAAAAATATAGAAACAGATATGCCCGCTCTTTTTGAGGCTTATTATTTAGACAAAAAAAAATGTACTTGTGCTAAATGTGGAAATTATATGGAAAAACCTGATAATATTTAAACTTAATTTTAAATATTTAATTTTGAATTTGTAAGCTAACATTTAAAAACTAAATTTTCTAATGATGAAAAAAATAAGAATCAACGGTCATTCTCATTTATTACCATACCCAGAGCAAATACCAAAATTTATGCGTGATAAGGAAATTTTTTGGGTTGGTGACGACAGAAAATACATGTTACAAAAAGGTTGGAAAAGACCTGTAACCGACTCTAGTTTTTTTTTAAATGAAAAATTAGAGTGGATGGATCGAAATAACATAGACCATGCTGTTGTTTTAAACCTCTCACAACTATATGGTAACGGATTGCATTACGATATTATGAAACAAGCCCTGCGGTTTCAAAATGATTTTAATGCACAAGTACAACATGAAAACCCTTCAAAATTTACTTGTGGATTTGTAGTACAACCTGCATTTATTAATGGTGCCTTGTGGGAAATAGAACGTTGTGTAGAGAAATTAAACATGAAAGTTCTTTGCTTACCAACACACTTTAAAGACACAACAGGACAATGGAAAGTTATTTTTGATGAAATAAATGCGCCTATTTTCGAACTGGCAAATAAATATAAATTAGCCATTGAAATTCACCCTTACGATGGTGATAAAATGATAAAATTAGAAGATAAAAATTGGCGATTTCATTTAATTTGGATGCTAGCTCAATGTGGTGATGCCTATCATTTTTATTCCCTTAACGGAATTTATGAAAATTATCCAAATTTAAGAACCTGCTTTGCACATGGCGGACAATTAGCGCAAATGAATTTAGGAAGAAGAATTCAAGGTTTTGACGGAAGACCCGATTTATTTAAGGGAAAATCACACCCTAGAAAATCCGTAGGACACAAAAATACATTTTTTGATACTTTAGTACATGACACTTTCTCCTTAGACCTATTAATTAAAAGACAAGGTGTAGAGCAGGTAATTATGGGGTTAGATGACCCATACCCATTAGGAGAAATGGAAAGCGATGCACAATCATCTTACCCAGGAAAAATTTTAGACTTAGCCATAGATGAAAAAATTCTTACTAAAAAAGAGTACAATGCTATCTGGAAAGACAATGTGCTAAATTGGGTTTTTGGTGATGCTAATAATTCTAAAATAGATTTAATAAATAAAATTAATATAGAAAAAAAATGAAAAGCACTGTCATAAAAGGTAAAGCACAACCATTAGGTAAGTACCCTCACATTAAAAGAGTTGGTGATTTTTTGTTTGTTTCTGGTACAAGTTCACGAAGAGCAGACAATACACATGAAGGTGTAGTTATCGCTAAAAATGGAAATGTTACTCTAGATATAAAACTACAAACTAGAGCTGTTTTAAATAATATTAATGCAATCTTAAAAGAAGAAAACGCAAGCTTAAAAGATGTAGTTGATGTCAGTACTTTTTTAATCGATATGAAAGATTTTAAAGATTACAACGAAGTTTATGCAACGTTTTTTGACTTTAATGGCCCAACAAGAACTACCGTCGCAGTACACCAATTACCACATAAAAATTTATTGATAGAAATGAAAGTTATAGCCTACAAAAAAGCAAAAAATTAACGCTATTTTTTTTATTTTTTATTTGCTTAAATTAAAACTAATTGTATATTTGCCGACCGTTAAACGGATTAAAATAATAAAGAAACAACAATATGCCAAAAAGAACATACCAACCATCAAAAAGAAAAAGAAGAAACAAGCACGGTTTTAGAGAAAGAATGGCAAGTCCAAATGGCAGAAAAGTTTTAGCAAGAAGAAGAGCTAAAGGCAGAAAAAGAGTTAGTGTTTCTTCTGACCCAAGACCTAAAAAATAATAATATTTTTATATAAAACATAAAGAGTACGCTTTGCGTGCTCTTTTTTTTGCTTAATAATTTTACTTACTTGAGAAATACTAGCATATTTATTTAAATTGACTATTTTTTTAGTTAGTATGAATTTACATCTTTTAAAAAAGGAACAAACGAAAAATGATCAAATTCTCTTTTTTCAAATTCTTTTTCACTTTTTCTAATAAATAAAGTCATTACTTGTATTTTATCACCTACAGGTATTACTAATCTACCACCTATTTTAAGTTGTGCCAATAATGCTTTTGGTACTTTTGGCGCTCCAGCAGTTACTACTATTTTATCAAATGGCGCAAAGTCTGGTAGCCCCTTATAACCATCACCATATATTAGTTTTTTGGCTACAAACCCTATCTTAGGTAATAATTTTTTAGTATTTAAAAATAATTCCTTTTGCCTTTCAATACTATACACATCACATTTTAAATTAATTAAAACAGCCGTTTGATACCCAGAACCAGTACCGATTTCTAAAACTTTATCCTTTTCACTTAATTGCAATAATTCCGTTTGATAAGCAACTGTATATGGTTGAGATATGGTTTGATCTGCAGCAATAGGAAATGCTTTATCTTTATAAGCGTAATCTAAAAAACTAGAATTTAAAAAAAAGTGTCTTGGTATTTCATTTATAGCCCTTAAAACATTCTCATCTTTTATTCCCTTCGCTCTAATTAATTTGACTAATTGGTTTCGTAAACCTTGATGTTTCGGTAAATCTTGATGTTTTGGTAAATTTTTCACAAAACAAAAATAAATAAATTTATAAAATAAAACAAAATAAAGTAAGTTTTTGTATTTTTGAAAAATGTTAAAAAATGTAACGTAAATGAGGTAACTTAAAACCAACATTCATCGCTAATGATAAATTTTGAATTTTATACTTTCGCGCTATACTTTTATAATTCAACATTAATCATCAAAACACATTCAAAATAATTTAAATTTATGTTAAAAGTAGGCGTTTTAGGTGCAGGTCATCTCGGAAAAATTCATTTAAAATTATTAAATCAATCTTCTAAATATCAACTTATTGGATTCTATGATACAGATAAAAATAATGCGAAAAAAGTAGCAACAGAATTTGGCTATACCTATTTTGATACTGTTTCAAAATTAATTAACGCTGTAGATGTTGTTACTATCGTAACACCAACTCTTTCTCATTTTGATTGTGCTAAAGAGGCCATTACAAAAGGCAAACATATCTTTATTGAAAAGCCAATTACAAAAACAGTAAATGAGGCAATTACATTGAGGGCTCTAGTAAGTCAAAACCATATAAAAGGGCAAGTTGGGCATGTAGAACGATTTAACCCCGCATTTACAGCAGTTAAAAATTTAATTAAAAACCCTATGTTTATTGAGGCGCATCGGCTAGCAGAATTTAACCCTAGAGGAACAGACGTGCCTGTAGTTTTAGATTTAATGATACACGACATAGATATTATATTAAGTGTTGTAAAATCAAAAATAAAAAGTATTCATGCAAGTGGCGTTAGTGTTATTAGCGAAACTCCAGATATTGCCAACGCTAGAATAGAATTTGAAAATGGCTGTGTTGCTAATTTAACAGCCAGTAGAATCTCTATGAAAAATATGCGTAAAACTCGATTTTTTCAAAAAGATGCGTATATCTCAGTTGATTTTTTAGAGAAAAAAAGTGAAGTTGTAAAAATGAAAGATGTACCAAAAAATCCAGATGAGTTTGCTATGATATTGCAAAATGCCGAAGGTGTAAAAAAACAAATTTATTTTGAAAATCCAGAAGTTAAAAACAATAATGCTATTTTAGATGAGTTAGAAACTTTTGCAGATGCAATTAATAATGACACAACACCTATTGTTACATTAAACGATGGTACAGAAGCTCTAAAAGTAGCGCAACAAATAATAGCTTGTTTCTAACCTACAAACTTCAAGGCTACTTTAAAACATTTAAAAACTAAAATAATTAAAAAATGAAAAACATTTCAGTAATAGGCGCAGGAACAATGGGGAACGGTATTGCACACGTTTTTGCTCAAAATGGCTATACCGTAAATTTAATAGATCTCTCTGAAGATTCTTTAGTTGCAGGAATTGTAAATATTACTAAAAACTTAGATCGCTTATTGGTAAAAGAAAAAATTACAGAGACCATTAAAAATGCAACATTAACAAATATTAATACTTTTACTTCTACAGAAAAAGGAGTGAAAAATGCTGATTTAGTAGTAGAAGCGGCAACCGAAAATGAAGATTTAAAATTAAAAATTTTTAAAGCTATAGATCAATTTGCACCTAAAAACGCAATTTTAGCAACCAATACATCATCCATATCTATTACAAAAATAGCGAGCGCTACTAATAGACCAGAAAAAGTAATTGGTATGCACTTTATGAACCCTGTACCAATAATGAAATTGGTTGAAATAATTAGAGGTTATTCTACTAGTGATCAAGTAACAAAAACTATAATGGATTTATCGTTACGCCTTAAAAAAACACCTTTAGAAGTAAACGATTATCCTGGTTTTGTAGCAAACCGTATTTTAATGCCGATGTTAAATGAAGCCATAGAAACACTTTACAATGGTGTTGCAGGAGTTTATGAAATAGATAATGTTATGAAGTTAGGTATGGGACACCCTATGGGGCCTTTGCAATTAGCTGATTTTATTGGTTTAGATATTTGTTTATCTATTCTTAATGTAATGTATGATGGATTTAAAAACTCAAAATATGCACCTTGCCCTTTACTAGTAAATATGGTGCAGGCTGGTAAATTAGGAATTAAGTCTGGAGAAGGGTTTTACGATTATTCAGAAAGTAAAAAGGCAATAAAAATTTCTAACCGATTTATTTAAAATAATATATTATGAAATATAAAATAAGCCTATTAATTCTATTTATTGCACTATCTAACCATTTTGTTATTGCTCAAAATTTAAATGCTTACAAGTATATTATCATACCAAATAAATTTGATTTTTTAAAAACACCTGATCAATACCAGTTAAATGCATTAACCAAATTTTTATTTGAAAAGGAAAATTTTATAACCTTATTTGAAAATGAAAGATTACCAAGTGAATTATACGAAAATTCCTGTTTAGGCTTACATGTAAAAGTAATTAAAAAAGCAATTTTTTTAACAACAGTACTTAAAATTCAACTAATAGATTGCAAAAATGAAGTTGTTTTTATAAGTGAAAAAGGCAGTAGTAAAATTAAAGATTTTAAAAGAGCTTACCAAAAAGCTTTAAGAAATGCATTTAAATCTATTCCGTTATTAAATTATAATTATAGCGATTCTGTTAAAGTAAAGCCTAAACAAGATAAAAACTTTGAACTTAAAAGAGAAGTAACAAAGAAAGAAATAACTACTAAATCTACCCATTTAGAAAAAACAGATACACCAATTTTGTATGCTCAAAAAAACGAAAATGGATTTCAATTAGTAGATAATACACCAAAAATTATATATGTTATTTTAACTACAAATAAAAAGGATGTTTATTTGTTAAAAAACAAAAAGGGAATTTTATATAAAAAAAACGGCAAATGGTTTGTTGAGTATTATAAAAATAACAAATTAAAAAGTAAAAATTTACAGGTTGAATTCTGAAAATAATCAGAATACTAAGCGTCTGCAGCAGCAATTCTTTTTGCTTCTTTTTTTAATTTTCTGTTTTCTATAAAACTACCAATCAACCAATAAGGTACTATAAATGTTAAAGCAAAAATTAATAACCAAAAACCCATAGTAAAAACCCCCATAAAAAGTAAAAATCCTAAAAATTGACTTAAATCCATAATACTAACATTTATAATTTATTTATAACTACAAAAGTAAACTTATTTTTTATTTATTTACTAGTGTTTTTTAATTAAATTTATAGAGTTTATTTGGTTTCGGTCATTAGTGTTGATTCTGCTCTTGAAGTTACGTTCCATTTTACTAAGTACACGTTTATAAGGTAAATAATATAATGAAATAACGATAAAAGTACGCGGTTCAAACAACTACGGAAAAATAAATTAGTTATACCGTATTACCAAACATACCATAATATTGTTATTTCTTATAAAAAAATTATAATTATTTATTTTTTTGCTGATTTATTAGTTTTATTTTTACCACTGTAGAACCTAAGTCCAAGACCTCCATAAAAAGTGGCATTTCCTAAATCGGAATTTAGATGTATATATTCTGTTGCTTTAGCTAAAATACCAATGCTATTATTTACTTTAAATTCAATTTCTGAAGAAATAAAAACACCGTATATAAAATTATTTTCTGCATCAATTTGCAGTCCATTATCTAGTTCTCGGGTTCCTTTATTTACTGTTTCAAAACCCAATAAACCACCTACGCCAAGAGAGAGCATTGTTTTTTTACTTTTAATTATTGGGAGAAAATAACCCATATTAGCTGAAAAAATAGTATATGGTACTTCAAAATCTTCTTTTTTTATTTTAGAAAAAGAAGTATAAATACCTGTTTTAAGGTAGCCTGTTTTAAGTGGTGAGTTATAGTTTAAGTTTGCGCCTAAACCATCTGCTGTAAGCCCTGCTGTAATATCAAATGAGGCTTTTAAACGAACTTCTTTTTCTTTAATTTTAGATATTGGGTTTTGGATTACTATTTCTTCTTTTACGGCTACTTTTGGTGTTGTTTTTTTTTCGGTATCATTTTCTAATACAATTAAGCCTTTTTTATTAAAAGAGAGGTCCTTTTCTATTTTATTTATCATTTCAGAAACATTTGAGGCTTGATCCTTATTAATAAAATAAGTATCTTTATTTATTTTTTTAGTGTATTTTAAAATAAAATTATAGATTAAACCGTCTTTAGTGGTTACTTTTAAATTAAAATCTTTATTTTTTATACCACTTACAATACCTACATTAGGTTTATCTACATTAAATTTAAATAATGATTTTTCAAAGATTGTTACACTTGTTAATATTGGTGATTCAAAAAATAGAATTACATTTTTTTTAGGATTTACTTCAATTGTGTTGTTTGTTTGCGAATTACAAATACTATAAAAAAATAGGGTTGTAATAATTATATAATGCTTCATTTTTTGATATTTTATACAAGTATGGTTAATTGATATTTATTTTCTTTAATGTTTTGTTTGTGATTTACTGTCTACATTAATTTACAAAACTACCAATTAAACTTGTTAGTAGCAAAAAAATAGCAACTTTAATTCAGGGCAAACCCATATCCTTTTGTCTAGTTCCAGTTTTTTTATCTTTGAGGCTTTCTAATAACTTGGGGTCATTGGTATAGGTTTCGTCACTTTCAGTAATGCCAGTAAACTCATCATCATCTATGTCAGATATTGAACTCAATATCTTGTGTCTCCAATCAAAAGCGGTTTTCTTATTAATTTCTAATGTAACTTTTATCTTATCTAAAGTCTTTTCTTGAACCATTAAATTTAGATAAGCATCTATTTTATCCTTATGATGCAAACCTGCTATCCAAGTTCCTGTATATTCAGTAAAACTACGATTACATGACTTGCACTTGTAACGTTGAGACCCACTTTTAAAACCGAATTTTACATATTTTGTGTGACTACAATGTGGACATTCTCCTTGCTTGTTGTTTAAAACATCTCTACGTATTTTTTGAAAATCACAAACAATATCTGTTTTAATGTCACTTAACTTAACAATCTCTGATATTATAAAATTACGCTCTATCACAGGTAAGTCAAGCAAGTATGTTTTAATTTTTGATAA
>JAKISG010000017.1 GCA_021648755.1 Flavobacteriaceae bacterium
TTGTATATGAATAGTTGGGCTTTTAAAAGCACTTATTTTCGGTTTATCTCTATCTTTATTTAAAAGCACTAAATTTGATTTAATCACTTGTTGCCCAATGATTTATATACTTTGTTGTGCGTAGGCTTAATCTAAATAAAATTTGATATGAAAATCCTTTGAATGAGGATGTTCATAAACTCCATTTTCTTTTAAACACTCGTGAATTAATTTCTTTTTATTTGAACGAGATTCAGTTATTTGAATTTGTTTAAAATGTAAATTATTGCCTGTTAAGTTAATATCAATATTAAGGCGATTTATGGTTGCCATTAGATAATTAACAAAGCATTCTCCTGCTTCTAATTGCCTTTTACCAGACGAGTGCCTTCCTTTTTTTAATTCAATTAAAAAAACAAAGAGATGAACCCTTTCCTCTACAAATAAAATGTAATCACACATTTTTTTTAAGTGGCTAATACCTTTTCCATCATCTTTTTTAGTATCAGTATCAGTATCAGTAAAAAAAGGAAAAATATCTTTTTTTTGATCATATTTATAAAGTGTATATTCAATATCACGAGACGAAATTATTTTTCTTTTCATTTCGAATACTTTTCCCTTTTTGTCTTTATCTACTTCTCTTAGAATTTGACTTTTATCGCAAAATTTTTGGTGTAATATTGTATTTATGATTTGTATTTTACTCATACCTTATTCGTTATTGCCAAATCTAAGCGTATAATATAAATCATCCGTTAATTTATTCTGTTTTTCAATTTCATTATCAATTGAAGGTATATTAAATCCATATTCAGAAATAGGTATTAAATCCACATCTGCTTGTTTTTTTAAACGATAATGAAAGTAATGTACATCTATATCATCTTTATTAATATATTCACCTTTCTTGAAATTATACTCTTTTTTTATTTTCTTTATTTCTTCATCATTAGATGAAAGCATAATTAAATTATTTATTTCTCTTAAAATATAGTCGCTATGAGTACTAACAACTAAATTAAGACCTTTATTAATTAACTGTGCTAAAATTCGAGTGAGTTTAATCTGATTGTCAGGATGTAAGTTCAGTTCAGGCTCATCAATAATAACTAAATCATTTTTTTTAGCAGAATATTTTAGATAAATAACTAAACCTGCTAAAGTCTTGACAATTGAAGAACTTTGATGAAACGATAAGGTTTTGTTTTTTGGTGTTTTATTACTTGAAAATTCAACATCTCCTTCTTTACCAACAACAACTTTTCCGTCTAATAAATCCTCTTCCATTTTTAAAGCAAAATCGTAATAGATACTATTAGTTTTTTTTATTGTATCTAAATCATCCGCAACTTTTAAACAATCTCTAATCGGTTGTGGATATCTATTAGATGAACTAAATAACAAATCAAATCTATTAAAATCTTTGGTTGAAGATAATTTTTTGATTAAATCATATTTTTCGTTGTTCTTTATTGATAATTCTTTGTTGAATGTAAAAATTGAATTTCTTTCAACTGGAAAAATTGTAGAAGACATTACCGGATAATAAATTAGTTTTGAATATAACATTGGTAAAAATGCTATATCAAAATATCTTAAAAACTCTTCATTTTTAATAGTGTCTTCAAAAAGGCAAATTTTAATTTTATTCTTTTTATCCTTAATTATTTTTAATGAATATTGATGAAATTTAATAACTTCATCTATTTCAATAGTTTCAATTCTGTTTACAAAATCTTCTTTCGTTTCGTGAAAAATGATTTCTGTTTTTGAAAAAAAATCTTTTGACTTACTTTCTGGTATAGAAAATAATTTCCAAAGATTTGGTTTTATTTTATTATTTTCTATTTGCATAAAATCAAACATTTTTGAAATGTTTAATGGTATTTCTACTTCATTATTTTCGAGTAAATCATCTATATATTTTTTATCAACACTTATGCCTAAACTCTTATTATCTAAAGAAGTAATTGCATATAAAATGTAAGCCATATAGGTTTTTCCTGTGCTATTTCCTCCACAAAATATATTTAACTTTTTACTTAAGTCAATTGTTGCATCTTTTACAGCACCAAGATTTTTAATTTGTACTTTCATTTTTAAAAATATCTTTTAACAAAGGTAATGTTTTTTACAAAATCTACAATACTAATTTCTGTAAAGGTTGTTTTTTTGCTTACGCACAACACGCAGATAAACATATTAAACAATCTTGCACAATTGTATATTAAATTTACACGCATTATATGTACAAATGTAGTCAATTCAATGGGCTTTTAATAATTTTTAACTATTTTATTAAGAATCACTATAAAATTTTTTTATCTTATTTTATAAAAATTTTACTATTGGTGTAATATGTAATCTTTTTTATTAATTTTAAAGCATTTTGAAAAAACAGATTTACATTCTATTTTTATCTATATTTGCCTTGATGATTTTAGATACTATTAATACGGCAAAAATAAATAAAGAAAAGTTACTTGCTATTTTACTTGACCCTGATAAAATTGAATTAGAAAATTTACCTTCTATTATTAAAAAAATTGATAAATCGTCTGCAAATTTAATTTTTGTAGGTGGTAGTTTACTTTTTAAAAATGTATTAGATGAGTTTTTAAAAATTGTAAAGCAAAATACAAATTTACCTGTGATTTTATTTCCAGGGTCTGCAATTCAAATTTCAAATGAAGCAGATGCTATTTTATTTTTACAATTAATTTCGGGTAGAAATCCAGAATACTTAATTAGTAACCAAGTAATTGCTGCTCCTTTATTAAAACAAACTAATTTGGAAGTTATTTCAACGGGCTATTTATTAATTGAAAGTGGAAGAGAAACTACAGCGTCTTATATTAGTAATACCAAACCATTACCTGCACATAAGCCAGAAATAGCAGTAGCAACTGCATTGGCAGGAGAGTACATAGGTCATAAATTAATTTATTTAGATGGTGGTTCGGGTGCTTTAAACCCTGTTTCTATTACATTGATTAAAAAAGTAGCAAAAGCAATAAATTTGCCAATTATTGTTGGTGGAGGTCTAAAAACGAAACAACAAATAGATGCTGTCTTTAATGCTGGCGCAACTGTTGTAGTTGTTGGTACTGCTTTTGAAGATGATACTACTATTTTAAAAAGGATATCACAATAAATATTCTGATAAGTTAAAACTAGAAATGAAAGCTAAAATAAAAATTAATAAAAAAAAATACAAAGTTAATTTATCTAAACCTATAGATATTTCTATCGCTTTAGAAAACAATAAAGGCGCTTTGGCCTGGTACGTGAACAATCCAACTATAGAGCCTGTTATAGATGGTAATTTTATTGGTTCGGTTGCTAAAGGGGCTTCTGCAAATTTTAATAAAATTACATTTTACCCACATGCAAATGCTACACATACTGAATGTGTTGGGCATATTACTAAAGATTTTTATAGTGTTAATCAATCTTTAAAAAAATTCTTTTTTTTAGCAGAATTAATTACGATTACACCAAAAAAGCAAAAAGAGAATTTGATAATTACCAAAAAACAAATTAAAAAAAATATTCAAAATAAAAATATAAAAGCCTTAATTATTAGAACATCTCCTAATACAAAAGACAAATTAAATAAAAATTATTCTAACACAAATCCTGCTTATTTATTAGAAGAAACTGCTCTTTATTTACGAAAAATAGGAATTAAACATTTGTTAATCGATTTGCCATCGGTTGATAAAGAAAAAGATGCTGGTAAACTAGTTTCTCACAAAGCATTTTGGAATTTTAATGATAGACCAAGATTAGATGCTACCATTACTGAGTTTGTTTATGTAAACAACACTGTTAAAGATGATTTATATTTGTTAAATTTACAAATTGCTTCTATTGAAAATAATGCTAGTTTAAGTAAGCCTATTATTTACAAAATAAGATAAATTTTAAAAACATAGCTTAAAAATTTCTATTTCAATCTATACGATTAAGTAAAGTTTTAGTTAACCCTATAAAAATAGATTTCTTAGCGTCGCTTAATGTAGTTTTACTTAAACTATGATATGCAAAATCTGTGTATTTTTTTATTGCTACCTTAATTAGTTTTGGAATTTTATATTTACGATATAACAAACTAACTTCATTTATTTTTTTATCTAAATTGTTGGTTGTTGTATATAATTTTAACAGTTTTTCTTTATCAGATAAAGAACTTAATTTAAGTAATTTTAAATATAAAAAAGTCTTTTTATTTTCTATAATATCTCCACCAATTTTTTTGCCAAATGTTTTGGTATCGCCAAAAGTATCTAAATAATCATCTTGCAACTGAAAAGCAATACCCAAATTTAAACCAAATTCATAGATATAATCTGTATTTTTTTTAGATGTTTTAGCAATTATTGCTCCCATTTTTAAAGAACAGGCTACCAAGACGGCTGTTTTAGAAGTTATCATTTTTAAATAATCTGCAATGGTAACGTTTTCTTGAGTTTCAAAATTAATATCATACTGTTGTCCTTCACAAACTTCTAAGGCTGTTTTATTAAATAGTGACATTAATTCTTTAAAAATTGTACCATCATAAGCCTCAAACAACTTATTTGCCATCAATAACATTGCATCGCCAGAAAGAATACCTGTGTTTATATTCCATTTTTCATGTACCGTATGCTTACCTCTTCTGATAGTTGCATGATCCATAATATCATCATGTATTAAAGTAAAATTATGAAAGACCTCGATTGCTAATGATGCAGGTAGTGCTTTTTTATAAGTAGTTCCAAAAGCATCACAAGCTATTAATGCTAATATTGGTCGTAACCTTTTTCCTCCTAAATTTAAAATATATGTAATAGGCTCATATAATTTTTTTGGCTCTTTAAGAAAAATTTTATTTTCTAAATAATCTAAAAATACGGATTTATAAGTTTCTAAATTCAAGGACTATTAATTTTAGGGTAAAGATAATTTTTTTTCAATGAAAAAAATAAAAACTTTGGAAACTTTTTTTGTTTTTAAAGTTTCCTTTTGTATATTTGCAATCAAATTATGCAAGAAAAAATATTAAATACTGCCATTGAAGAGTTTTTAACTAACGGTTTTAAAAGCGTTACTATGGATGATATTGCGACTAAATTAGCAATTTCAAAAAAAACAATTTATATCTACTATAAAAATAAAACAACGCTAGTTGAAGCAACAGTAATGGCTGTTTTTGATAAAATTAATCTTGGTATTGATTGTATTTGTGCTTTAGAAAAGAATGCTATCGAAGAACTATTTAATATTAAAGAATTTGTAATTGAAAATTTAAACGGTGAAAAAAATTCACCGCAATATCAACTAAAAAAATATTATCCTTTGTTATTTGCTAAGTTACATAGCATGCAGTTTGAAGTAATACAAAAATGCGTATCCGAAAATATTATACGTGGTATTAAATCAGGTATTTACCGTAAAGAAGTAGATATTGATTTTATTACTAGAATATATTTTTCTGGCATTATCGCCATAAAAGATATTGATCTCTTTCCGTTGGGAAAAAATAATATGAAACTGATGTTAGAATTTTTTTTAGATTACCACATTAGAGCAATTGCAACTGTAAAAGGAGTAAAAAAATTAAACCAATTATTAAAATGAAATATACGCTATTAATCCTAATTTTTATTTTTAATCTAAATATTCTATTTGCTCAAGAAAATACGTATTCTTTAGATCAAGCGGTAGATTTTGCTATTACAAACAGTTATGCATCTAAAAATGCAAGCCTAGATATAGATAAAGCAGAAAAAAAGAGTTGGGAAACAACAACTATTGGTTTACCACAAATTAATGCAAATGTAGATTATCAAAACTTTATAAGACAACCTATTTCTTTAATTCCAGCAGCGTTTTTTGGCGGTGCAGTAGGAGAATTTGCTGAAGTTAATTTCGGAACAAAGCAAAATATAAATGCAAGCGCAACTTTATCCCAATTGTTATTTGATGGTTCTTATTTAGTCGGATTACAGTCTGCTAAAGTCTTTTTAAAAATTTCTGAATTAGCAAAAATAAAAACGGAACAAGCTATTAGAGAAGCAGTTATTAATGCTTACGGAAATGTCCTTTTAACTAGAGAATCTATTACTATTTTAGAAAATAATGTAAAAATTATAACTAAAAATATTAACGACACACAACAAATTTTTGAAAACGGTTTTGCAGAAGAACAAGATGTAGAACAACTTAAAATCACAAGAGCAACATTAAAAAATCAATTAAATAGATCTAATAGACTATTAGAGGTAGCAAAAAATATGCTTAAAATAACTATGGGAATTGTTATTGATAGACCTATAAATCTTACTGAAACACTCGAGTCTTTAGTACAAAAAAATATGGATTTGGAGTTGTATGCAACAGCATTTAATTTAGACAACCATATTGACTATAAGATTGCACAAAACAGTGTTACTGCAAGCGAACTTTTAATGAAATTTGAAAAAAGTAAAGCTTTACCATCATTATCAGCTTTTATAAATTATGCTGTAACTGCAAATAATGACAATTTTAGATTTATAGAATCAGAACAAAAATGGTTTGGCTCTTCGCTTTTTGGCGTTAGTTTAAACGTACCTATTTTTAGTAGTTTTAAACGTGACGCGAAAACACAACAGGCTAAAATTGTACTAAATCAATCGCAAATAAAATTAGACGAAACAGCTCAGAAACTAAAATTACAAGTTGCATCTACTAAAGCAAATTACCAATTTGCAATAGAAAATTATCAAACAACTAAAGAAAACTTAGATTTAGCAAAACGTATTGAAAAGAAAGAACAAATCAAATTTTTTGAAGGTGTTAGTACCAGTTTTAACCTATCACAGGCGCAAAATCAACTCTACACCATACAACAACAATATTTACAAGCAATCGTTGCTATTATTAATGCAAAAGTTGGTTTAGAGAGTGCTTTGAATCAAAAATGAAAAGTGAAAAATATACTAGTTACTTAGTAAAAAAAACAATTTAAATAAATCTTTGCAATTTTTGCAAAAAAAACCTAGCGAACCTTGTGATTAAATACATAAAAATGAAAAATATATTATTAATTTTGTTAAGTACAATTGTACTTTTATCTTGTAAAAAAGAAGAAGAAAAACCATTACCAAACACTATAAAAGGTCTAAAAATAGAGAAAAATAAACTCGAAAAATCAAAAGACAGTTTATCCGTATTAATTGTAAAAATTGATAAAAAATTAGCTAAATTAGATACCGTTAAAAAACTACAATTAGTAAGTGTCGTAAAAATAGAACCTTCCTATTTTGAACATTATATCAGCATTCAAGGCAACACAATGACCGATAAAAACATAATCGTAAGACCGCAGTCAAACGGATTAATTACTAAAGTTTATGTAAAAGAAGGGCAACGAGTTAGTAACGGTCAAATCTTATTTCAAATAGATGATGCCATATTGCAAAATTCAATTTTTGAAATTAAAAACCAATTAATACTTGCCAACACAACTTTTGAAAGACAAAAACGACTTTGGGATCAAAAAATAGGTTCTGAAATGCAATTTCTCCAAGCAAAAAATAATAAAGAAATTCTTGAAAATAAAATTACAACATTAAATGCACAATTAAAAAGCTATAAAGTTTTTGCCCCTTTTAATGGTATTATAGATAATCTTATTGCAAATAAAGGAGATTTAGCAACATCACAAACACCATTACTCCAAATCATTAATTTAAATAACATGTATATTGAATCTGATGTTTCTGAAAATTATTTAAAAAATATCAAAAAAGGAAACAAAGCTATAGTGAAATTTGAGTCTTTAGGCAGAGAAATAACTACTAAAGTTGCTCAAATAGGTAACTATATAGACCCTGAAAATAGAAGTTTTAAAATACGAATTAATATAAATAACAGAAATGGCACCATTAAGCCTAACTTATTAGCAGACATAAAATTAAAAGATTTTGATGCTAAAAATGCCATTGTAATACCAAATAACTTGGTGCAAATTGATGGTAAAGGTAAAGAGTTTGTTTACATTTTGAAAACCAAAGACAGTATAAATATTGCACTAAAAAGAACTATTAAAACTAAAAGCACATACCAAGATATGACTTTAATAATAGCTGGTTTAGAATTAGATGAAATCCTAATAACGGAAGGTTCTAGATTTATAAGTAATAATCAAGAAATTGAAATTTTAGAGTAAAAAAACTGGAGTAAAACCTTGAAAAAATATGATTCACAAAACAAATGCACTTTCAAACTGGGCAATAAATAACAAAGCAACGGTACTAGTTATTACAGCAATAATTTTTATTGCAGGAATAACATCTTACAAGTCAATGCCTAACGAAGCATTTCCAGAAGTGATAATGCCAGAAATTTTTATTACGACAATTTATCCGGGTAATTCCTCTTTAGATATAGAAAAATTAATAACTAGACCACTAGAAAAAGAAATTAATCAAATAACTGGTGTAGATAAAATTACTTCGACATCAAAACAAGGGTTTTCTACAATAAATGTTAAATTCAGTTTTGATATTACACCAGAACAAGCCCTTCAAAAAGTAAAAGATAAGGTAGATATTGCTAAAGCCGATAAAGACTTCCCGAACGATTTACCAGCAGATCCAGCGATCAGAGAATTTAATATGTCTGAAATGATGCCAATAATGAATGTTAATCTTACAGGCGAATTTTCTTTAGATCAATTAAAAGAATACGGTGAATTTTTAGAAAATGAAATTGAAAAATTATCAGAAATAAGTGGCGTTGATATACGGGGAATACAAGAAAAAGAAGTAGAAATAGCTGTAGATTTAAATAAAATGGAAAGCCTTGAACTAAATTTTAATGATTTAGCAGAAGCAATTCGCAATGAAAATATGACACTTAGTAGTGGCGATATTAAACAAAGCGGATTACTTAGAAATGTACGTGTTGTTGGTGAATATAAAGACCCAACAAAAATAGAGAATATTATAGTTAAAAACGAAAATCAAAAAGTTGTTTACCTACGTGATATAGCAACTGTATTATATAAAGAACAAGAAAAAAAAAGTTATGCACGCGAATTTAGCAAACCTGTAGTAATGCTAGATGTTAAAAAACGTAGCGGTAAAAACCTAATTGTTGCATCGCGTAAAATTGATGAATTTATAAAAAAAGCAAAAAAAGATAAACTACTACCAAAAAAATTAATTATCTCTAAAACCAATGATCAAACTAACAAAACAATATCTCAAGTAACCGATTTAGAAAATAATATTATTTTTGGAGTGCTTTTGGTAGTTTTGATTTTAATGTTCTTCTTAGGTTTACGAAACTCCCTTTTTGTAGGTGTAGCAATTCCATTATCTATGCTCTTATCATTTGTACTCTTAAATGCTCTTGGCATTACTTTAAATATGATGGTGCTCTTTGGTTTGGTATTGGCACTTGGTATGTTGGTTGATAACGGTATTGTGGTTGTCGAAAATATTTATCGTTATATAGATGAAGGTTACTCTAATACCGAAGCAGCAAAATATGGCGTTGGTGAAGTTGCATGGCCAATTATTGCATCAACTGCAACTACACTTGCAGCATTTATTCCTTTAGGGTTTTGGCCTGGAGTTATGGGGCAGTTCATGAAATATTTTCCGTTAACTTTAATAATGGTTCTAGCGTCTTCTTTATTTGTAGCATTAGTTATAAACCCCGTATTAACTTCTATGTATATGAAAGTTGAAAAAACTAAAACGCCATTTAAAAAAGTATTAATAAGAAGTGCTTTTCTTGGGTTTATTGGTGTGTTATTTCTTTTAATTGGTTTTAAATCAACTACTAAAGTTTTTATCGGAATAGGTAATTTATTACTTGTATTCTCTATTTTAAATTTATTATTTTCACTCGTTATAAATAAAGTAATAAATTGGTTTCAAAATAAATTTTTACCAAGGTTAGAAAAAGGCTATGAAAAAATATTGCGATTTTCTTTAAAAGGAAGAAACGCATATATTACTTTCATAATAACTTTTTTAATGCTAATTTTCTCTTTTATTTTAATGGGAATATTTCCGCCAAAGACACTTTTTTTTCC
The DNA here is from genome assembly GCA_021648755.1 of Flavobacteriaceae bacterium. Classification (GTDB taxonomy): domain Bacteria; phylum Bacteroidota; class Bacteroidia; order Flavobacteriales; family Flavobacteriaceae; genus S010-17. The sequence goes on from JAKISG010000017.1 coordinate 10,061, forward strand.
AGAAAGTGACCCAGAACAAATATTTGTGTATTCCGAATTTCCAATAGGTACAACTATCGAAAAAACAAATGTTTTAACCCATAAATTAGAAATTAAAATTCAAGATTACCTTAAACAATATGAAAAAGACGGTAAAAGTTATTTAATTAAATCAGTAATTGGTCAAGTTGGCGAAGGTACAGGTGACCCAGAACAAGGTAACCAAGGAAATACACCTAATAAATCTCGAATTTCTTTAGATTTTGTTCAGTTTGTAGATAGAAGAGGCGTAAATACAAGTGATGTATTAACCGATTTAAGAAATTTACTAGTTGGTTACCCTGGTGTTAACATTACAATTGCAAAAAACCAAAATGGACCACCAGCAGGTCCGCCATTAAATATTGAAGTTAGTGGTGAAAATTATGATGAATTAATAAAAAATACAATTGCAATTAAAGATTTTATTGTTAGTAAAAACATTAGTGGTATTGAAGAGTTAAAATTAGATGTAGAATTAGGCAAGCCTGAAATGATATTAAGAGTAGACCGTCAAAAAGCAAATAGATTAGGTGTTTCTACAGGTCAAATTGCAGATGTATTAAGAACTGCCCTTTATGGTAAAGAAATTTCAACGTTTAAAGATGGTGAGGATAATTACCCCATAAATATTAGACTACAAGAAAAATATAGGTATAATAAAGAAGCATTACTAAACCAAAAAATTATTTTTAGAGATCAAGCAAGCGGACGTATAAAAAAAGTGCCCATTGCTGCAATAACAACGACAAAAAATTCAACTACATTTTCTGCTGTTAAAAGAAAAAATTTAAATCGTGTTATTAGTATTTATACAAACATTCTAGAAGGCTATAATCCTACAGAAGTAGTAAAAAATACGGAGCAAATTTTAAAATCATATAAACTACCAACAGGTTATAGTTATAAGTTTACTGGCGAACAAGAAGAACAAGAAAAAATGATGGCTTTTTTAAGTAAAGCACTTTTAATAGGTGTTGTACTTATCTTTTTAATTCTTGTTGCTCAATTTAATTCTGCTACAACACCAATAATTATTTCATTATCTGTTTTGCTAAGTTTAATAGGTGTGCTATTAGGTTTAATTATTTTTAATATGGACTTTATCATATTAATGACTATGCTTGGTATTATTTCATTAGCAGGTATCGTTGTAAATAATGCTATTGTATTAATAGATTATGTCAATTTAATTCTAGAAAGAAAAAAAGCAACACTAAAAGTATCTACAGATAAATTATTACCAAAAAAAATAATTTATGAAAGCATTGTGCAAGCAGGAAAAGTACGTTTAAGACCTGTAATACTAACTGCAATAACAACTATTTTGGGTATGATTCCGTTAGCATTCGGAATAAATATCAATTTTGTTACTTTATTTACAGAATACGATAGCCATTTTTATATTGGTGGTGAAAATGTAATGTTTTGGGGACCACTTTCTAAAACGGTTATTTTCGGATTAGTTTTCGCAACATTTTTAACCTTAATAATTGTGCCTGTAATGTATTATATATTATTTAGAGTGCAATTGAGATTAAATAAAAACAATATTGCAAAAGTGTAACTTTAGTTTAGATTATTTATTTATTTAGCGTAAAAAATAGTCACTATTAACTTTAATAGTTTGTGCTTTTGATTAAGTTAATTTCTTGTTTTTCAAATTCAAATTATTATTTTTTGCGAAATAATTTTAGTGCCTCTTTTAGTTCTAGTTCAAAAGAACTACCTAAGAAACTATTCATAGTCTTTTTTTGTATTTTTTCTTTTGTATCAATCTCTGTTATAATATCCTTGCTAGTTGTATTTATATTTAATTCATTATCTTGAAAATAATCATAAACTTCTACCTCAGACATACCTGCTACTTCTAAAAAGAAGTCATCATAGGTAAGTTTTTGATTTTCAAGAATTTCAATAAATGTTTCTTCCGCAAGTTTTGGATCATACTTTTCGATAGTTAAAATCATTTTATAAATTGATTCCGCATTTTCTACAACTTTAGTAGGTACTGCTTTTCTTCTTGCATAATGAGATAATATATTACCGCCACTATCAAATGTAGTTTCAAATTTTGTTACAACCCAGTAAAAACTGCCATCTTTTGCTAAATTTTTTATAATAGCATATAAATTTTCACCTTTACGTAATTTATCCCACATCATTTTAAAAACTACTTTTGGCATATCAGGATGGCGAACAATATTATGTGCTTTTCCAATTAATTCATATTTACTATAACCAGAGGTTTCTGTAAAATACTCATTTGCAAACTCTATAAGTCCTTTATAATTAGTTTTAGACATAATTACTTTTTTAGGATCAATTATTATCTCATTATTCTTAGGTGTAGGTTTCATAAACTTTTGTATTTTGTTAAGAAGCAACAAACTTAAAAAAAATATACTTGTATTACTTATTTGTTTTCTATTACTTCAATGTTCTCATATAATTAACCAAATTCCATCGCTGTTTTTTAGTTAAAATAGGCGCCCATTTTATCATATCATTTCTGCCATTACTAACTTTCCAAAAAAGTTCACCATCAGTTTGATTTTGTACTAGGGCATTAGTTAAACTTCCTGGTTTTGGAGTCAATGACTTACTTCCAGGTCCATCTCCTAGACCTTTAGTGCCGTGACAAACAGCACAACGTGATCTAAATAATTTCTTACCACTTGCAATAGATGTAGTAGAACTGGTAACAGGGTTTTTAATTAATTTTGCCTCTGCTGGTGCCTTCCAAATACCTTCTTGCATTTCTATAAAACTAAGTAGCCCTAAAGAAATAGTTATACCTATAATTAATTTAAAATTCTTCATGTGTTTTTGTTTTTAAACGGACTACAATATAGGGTTTTTTTTATAAATCAAATTTTATAACCGCAATTATAACTATAAAATCAATAGTTGTGCCAAAAGAATGAAAAAAAACTGTTATAATAGTTTAATTTATTGATAATTTTAAATGGGTTTTTAATGTTTAGGTTTACCTACTCCGATTAAAATATTTAATTTGGTATTAATAAGCTCTTTCATTATTGCCTTGATAATAATTTACAAAAGCTTTGTTTACAAATTTTACGCCACCAATAGTTGGGTAATTACCTGTAAAATACCAATCTCCTTTATGGTTAGGTATTGCTTTATGTAGGTTTTTTATGTCTTGGTAAATTATTTTTACTGTAGCTTTAGTGTTTTTATCAGTTAATAATTCTGCTATTTTAGTAGAAATTTGCTCTGGTGTAAAAGATTTATAAATTGCTTTTACAAAATTTTCTTGCGTTGAGTTTGAAGTATTACAATGTTGATAAACATCTTCGATAATTTGTTCTTGTTTGGTGTCTTTTAGTAGTTCTATGGCTGCTCTAAAAGCAATAAAATCTCCTAATTTTGCCATATCAATTCCGTAGCAATCTGGATACCTAATTTGTGGTGCCGAAGAAACAATAATTATCTTTTTAGGATTTAATCTGTCTAAAATTCGAATAATACTTTGTTTTAAAGTTGTGCCACGAACAATACTATCGTCGATTACCACTAAGTTGTCTGTCAACTTCACAACACCGTAAGTAACATCATAAACGTGAGCAACCAAATCATCTCTAGAATTGTCATCTGCAATAAAAGTACGGAGTTTAACATCTTTTATCGCTATTTTTTCAATTCTTGGTCTTACGGCTAACACTTTAGTTATTTCTTCTGCAGAAATATCTTGTTTACCTTTTAAAATAATATTTGTTTTACGTTTGTTTAAATAAATTTCTGCTTCCTCGGTCATTCCGAAAAAGGAAGTTTCAGCAGTATTTGGTATATACGAAAAAACAGTGTTAGTAATGTCATCTTTTATAGCTTCTAATACTTTTGGAAAGATTAATTTTCCTAAATCTTTTCGTTCTTTATAGATACTTGCATCGCTTCCTCTAGAAAAATAAATTCGTTCAAAAGAACAGGCTTTTTTTTCTAAAACATTTCTTATTTTTTTTATACTAGTTTTACCATTTTTTTTAATAATTAGTCCATGTGCTGGTTCTAACTCTTTTACTTTATTGATGTCAACATTAAAAACAGTTTGTATTACTGGTCTTTCGCTTGCAACAACAACTACCTCATTATCTTGGTAATAAAAGGCGGGTCTAATTCCAGCAGGGTCACGTAATACAAAAGCATCACCATGACCAATTAAACCAGTCATAGCATAACCGCCATCCCAATTTTTTGAGGCTCTACGTAGTATTTTTTTAATATTTAAATCGCGTTCAATAATTGCGGATGCTTCTTTTTTAGTAATGCCTTGTTCTTTGCATTTTTGATAAATACTTTGTACCTCATCATCTAAAAAATGACCGATTTTTTCCATTATGGTAACAGTATCAGTATTCTCTTTTGGGTGCTGCCCAAGTTCAATTAACTCTTCTAATAATTCGCTAGAGTTAGTCATATTAAAATTACCTGCCATAATTAGATTTTTATGTTTCCAATTACTTTGACGTAAAAACGGATGTACAGATTCTATACTATTTCTACCAAAAGTACCATAACGCACATGGCCTAAAAAAACATTGCCAACATAAGGCATATTTTCTATTTGCCAGTTAAGATCATTTTTTTTATCAGGGTTTTTATCAAGAATTGCATTAATTTTATCATTAATTTGTTTGAAAATATCTTGAATTGGTTGTTGTTCATTAGAACGAATGCGAGAAATATATCTTGTACCTGGTTTTACGTCTAATTTTATACTTGCAAAACCAGCACCATCTTGACCACGATTGTGTTGTTTTTCTAGTAACAAATACATTTTTTGAATGCCGTAAAATGAGGTTCCATATTTTTTTTTGTAGAACTCAAGCGGTTTTAGTAATCTTACTAAGGCAATACCACATTCGTGTTTTAGCGCGTCACTCATCAGAAAGTTAATTTAAAACATCTAAAAGAAATTTTATAGGGTTTTATCAAATCTTTTTTTAGTGTTTATTAATAATTTATATAAAAGTATTTTTTTGAGTATTAATTAATGTAATTCAATATCAAACTGTGTTAATTGTTTAAACTGCTGTAATCTATTTTTAATTTCTATTTGTGTTAAATCAATCATACGTTCTGTACCAAATTTTTCTACACAAAAAGAAGCTAGATTAGAACCGTAAATTACGGCATTTTTCATATTTTCAAAAGAAATATTATTTGTTTTTGCTAAATATCCTGTAAAACCTCCTGCAAAAGTATCTCCTGCTCCTGTTGGATCAAAAACTTCGGCTAATGGTAATGCTGGTGCATAAAACATATTATCTTCACCAAATAATAAGGCGCCGTGCTCTCCTTTTTTAATTACAACATACTTTGGTCCCATTTTATGAATTTTTTTTGCCGCATTTACCAATGAATATTCGCCACTTAACTGTCTTGCTTCTTCATCGTTTATAGTAATAACATCAATTTTTTTTATAACTTCCTTTAGTTCAGTTAGTGCAATATTCATCCAAAAATCCATAGTATCTAATACTATTAATTTTGGTCTTTCTGTCATTTGATTAATCACACGCATTTGTACAGATGGGTGTAAATTACCCAACATTACTATTTTACTATCTTTAAATGTTTCTGGAACTATAGGGTTAAAATGCTCTAATACATTTAGGTCAGTAATTAAGGTATCCCGAGAGTTCATATCATTATGGTATTTACCAGACCAAAAAAATGTTTTGCCGTTTTTTACGATTTCAATTCCTAATGTATCTATATTTCTATCATTTAATAAAGTTAAATATTCTTGCGGAAAATCCCCACCAATTATAGATACAATTCCTGACTTTATACCAAAAGTAGCGGCAGATAAACCTATATATGTTGCTGCTCCTCCTAAAATTTTAGTTGTTTTTCCAAAAGGAGTTTCAATAGCATCAAATGCTACAGTTCCTACTATTAAAAGTTTACTCATTTTTAAGAAAGGTTTTTATTAAGTTAGTAATAGAAATTATCGCAAATAAAAATTATCTTTGCAAAAATAAGTTTTAATACCGACTATTAAAGAAATAATTCTAAAATAATTTAGTTTTAATTACCTAATTTAGTATTAACGCATAAACCTATTAAGCCTAAAATTAAAAATTAATGACTATAAAAGATTTACAAGAAGAAATTATAGATGAATTTGATTTTTTTGATGATTGGATGGAGCGTTATGAATATCTAATTGAGTTAGGTAAATCTTTACCATTAATTAGTGCTGAAAATAAAATAAGTGAAAATTTAATATTTGGATGTCAGTCTAATGTTTGGCTACATGCAAGAAAAAAAGAAACTAAAATAATTTTCACTGCAGATGGCGATGCTATTTTAACTAAAGGAATAATTTCATTATTAATTAGAGTTTATTCAAACCAAACACCAAGAACAATAATCGAAACTAATGCGAATTTTATTGATAAAATTGGTTTAAAAGAGCACTTATCACCAACAAGAGCAAATGGTTTAGTTGCTATGATAAAGCGTATAAAATATTTTGCTTTAAAATTTGAGTTAGAAAACAGTTAATTTTTTATACATTTGTTTTATATTTTATAAAATGAAAGAAAACGAAGTACAAAATTTAGGTAATAAAATTATAGAAAAAATAAAAGAAATCTATGATCCTGAAATTCCGGTAGATATTTATGAGTTAGGTTTAATTTATGATGTTTTAGTAAACGAAGATAATGATGCTAAGATATTAATGACTTTAACTTCACCAAACTGTCCTGTTGCTGAAACTTTACCAGTTGAAGTAGAAGAAAAAGTAAAAGAAATACCTGAAATAAATAATGCTGAAGTAGAAATAACCTTCGACCCTCCTTGGTCGCAAGAATTAATGAGCGAAGAGGCAAAGTTAGAGTTAGGGTTTTTGTAAAGAAAAAGTTAGTATTTATAAGATTTTGTAAAAACTAACATTCTAGAAATATTAAAGATAGGCTTTTGATAGACTCAAAATCATAAAAACTAAATTAATGCATAAAGAAATAGTAAATAGAGTTTCAAATAGTAAGTTAGTAACTATAGATTTAGAAGAGTTTTATCCACTAGGAGAACGTATTTTATTTGATATTAAAAAATGGTTATTTGAAGAAACTGTTTTAAAAGAAAAAGACTTTAGAGAAAGCGTAAAAAACCATGATTGGAGTCAATACAAAGATGCTTTTGTTGCATTACATTGTAGTACTGATGCGATTATACCTTCTTGGGCTAATTTGTTAGTTGCTACAAACTTAGCACCTTACACTAAGCGTGTTGTCGTTGGAGATATTGATAAAATAGAATCTATTTTATTTAATGAAATCATTAATAAATTAGATGTTGAATTTTTTAGAGATAAATTAATTTTAGTTAAAGGTTGTGCTTCAAAACCAATACCACAAAATGCTTATGTACAGTTAATTGAAAAATTAATACCTGTTGCTTCTAGTATTATGTATGGTGAGGCTTGTTCTAATGTGCCATTATATAAAAAAGCAAAAAATTAATTTTTATTAAAATGTAACTATTTTTAATTAAAATAAAATTAATTTAAATCCAACATAAATTTTATTTTAAAATTCAAAATCTGATACACGATAATGCTCACTTTTACCATTTATAATCTGTAAATAATTGCGGTATCTAGATGTAGCAATTTCACCATTTTCTACAGCTTTTTTAATAGCACATTTAGGCTCTTTAAGATGTAAGCAATTATTAAATTTGCAATACTGTTTTAGTTTAAAAAATTCAATAAAATAATCGCCGACCTCATCTTTTTCAAAATCAACTACACCAAAGCCTTTAATTCCAGGAGTATCAATAATATAACCTCCAAAAGGGAGTGCAAACATTTCGGCAAAAGTAGTCGTATGCTTGCCTTGTTTGTGTTTAGAAATTTCTTCTGTTTTTAATTGTAATTTAGGATAAATAGTATTTACCAATGTAGATTTTCCGACACCAGAATGACCTGCAAAAAGACTAACTTTAGATTGCATTAATACTTTTAATGGTTCTATATTAATCTTTTTAGTAGCTGAAATATCTAAACATAAATATCCGATTTTAGAATAAATACCTTTTAATTTTTCTTTAATTTCTATACACTCTTTGTTATAAGAGTCTATTTTATTAAAAAGTAAAATTACAGGTATTTTATAGGCTCTAGCGCTTGCTAAAAAACGATCTACAAAACCTGTAAAAGTTCTAGGGTTATCAATAGTAATTAATAAAAAAACCTGATCGATATTAGAGGCAATAATATGTGTTTGTTTTGAAAGATTAACAGATTTTCGAATGATATAATTTCTCCTATTATAAATATTATTAATAATACCAGTATTTGCATTTTCTTCCATCTCTATATCAACAATGTCACCAACGGTTACCGGATTTGTATTTTTTATACCTTGAATTCTAAATTTGCCTTTAATTCTGCAATTTACAATCTCATCTCTTGTTTTAACAACATACCAACTACCTGTAGATTTAATTACTAATCCTTGCATAGTGACAAAATTAGTATAATTTTAGATAACCGTTCTAATTGATATTGAAAAATAAGATTATAAAAGTTAAAATAAGTAATCTAAGAAATTATTTTAATTAAAATTTTAGAAATTTGTGTTGTTAAAAAGTATTTAAACATGTTCTTTTAGTATAAAAAAAGTATAATTGTAAAGCGCTTCGGGATTTAATATTTCTAACTCTACCCTTTTATTTATACTATGTTCTTTATCTGTACACTTAACAAAATTACCACATCTATTTAATATAAATTTATCACCATGACCTATTGCTATCAAATTTTTGGTGTTAACACCATAATTAACTAAAAACTCTTTAATTGTATTTGCTCTTTCTTGAGTAATCATTTTTGAAAAATCAACATCTGATCTCGAATCATTATGAACATTAATTTTTACCTTTAGTCTTGGGTTTTGAATTAAACTTGCAGCGATAATGCTTAATTCATAAATTGTTGATTCATTTAATTTTGAAGAATTTAAACTAAATTTTATTTTATTTTTACTATACAGCATTAACTTATCCTTATTCCTAAAAATTTGAATTGGGTCTGTGGCTTTATTTTTAATAATTACTATTTCTGATGCATTTATATTAAGGCAAGAAATTAATATCACAAAAAAAATTAGAGATAATAATTTATTTTTCATTGTATAAATCTAATAAATGTTTTTTAATTTATTTTTTACTCGTAAAGTGAAAGTTTTTTATGTAAAAATCAAATGTAACACTTTAAAATACAAATGTAGTAATTTTTTTTATAAAAACTTAAAAACTTTAGTAACCTTTATTATCAAATCCATCCGTTAGAACAATTAACAGTAGCGCTGTTTTCCGATTTTCGTGCTATTTTTTATCTCGTTGTTTGGTGTTGATTTAGCGCATAGACTAGTGTAAAATCTTCTATCTGATAAAAGAAAATAGTATAAACCTCATAAAAATTATCTTTTTTAATCCAACCTCTTGTTTTTTTATCTTTTAAAGTAAATTTTTCGATAGGTAAATGATGTTTAAACAGTAAACCTCCATTAGGGTAAATTTTGTATAAACTTTCTTTTGCTCCCCAAATTATAGTTAACTGTTCTACTAAATTTTTTTCAACTAAATATTTTTTTTCATCACCTAAAAACTTATTTGAAATTTTAATAATCTTTTCTCTATTTTTTTCAATATCTATTCCAACAACATTATTACTTATAATAATTGCAGAAAAATTAAATGAATGAGTTATTGAAATATACTTACCATTTTTTAAATGTGGCTTACCATCACTCGTATAAAATAAATCGGCATCAGAATAATTTAATGTTGCCAACAAATGCCGAATACTTAAAAATCCTTTTTTATGTATCTCAGATTTCATTCCGTTTACACGCTTTAAACTAATATCCCTCAAAAAAATACCTTCTAAAAAAGACAAATTTTCTTTTATTTTCCAAACTAAAACTAGAGTGTCTTCATTTGGTTTTATGGTTTTAAATAAAGGCATTTTATATCAAAGTTATTTTGTAATTTTGCATTTCAAAAATGAATTAAAAACAGATAACAAATATACAATTATGAACACAAAAATAGTTCCTTACGTTAAAAATAAAGTTAAAGATATTAATCTTGCCTCTTGGGGGAGATTAGAAATTGAACTTGCCGAAGCAGAAATGCCAGGTTTAATGTCTTTACGTGAAGAGTATAAAAATGAACAACCTTTAAAAGGAGCAAGAATTGCAGGTTGTTTACATATGACCATACAAACTGCCGTTTTAATTGAAACCTTAATTGCTCTTGGTGCCGAAGTGACTTGGAGTTCTTGTAATATTTTTTCTACACAAGACCAAGCTGCAGCAGCAATTGCAGACGCAGGCATAGCCGTTTATGCTTGGAAAGGTATGAACGAAGAAGAGTTTGACTGGTGTATAGAACAAACTTTATTTTTTGGTGAAGACCGCAAGCCATTAAATATGATTTTAGATGATGGAGGCGACTTAACTAATATGGTTTTTGATAAATATCCAGAATTAGCAAAAAACATTAGAGGTTTATCAGAAGAGACAACAACAGGCGTTCATCGTTTATATGAACGAATGGAAAACGGAACACTTTTAGTTCCTGCAATAAATGTAAATGATTCAGTTACAAAATCAAAATTTGACAATAAATACGGTTGTCGTGAATCAGCAGTTGATGCAATTCGTAGAGCAACAGACATTATGTTAGCAGGTAAACGTGTAATTGTTTGCGGTTATGGTGATGTTGGTAAAGGTACAGCAGCCTCATTTGCAGGCACAGGCTCTATTGTAACAGTTACCGAAATTGATCCAATTTGTGCTTTACAAGCAGCAATGGATGGTTTTGAAGTAAAAAAATTAGAGACCGTAATAAGTACTGCTGATATTATTATTACAACCACAGGAAACAAAGATATTGTACAAGGTCGTCATTTTGAAGCTATGAAAGACAAAACAATTGTTTGTAATATTGGACATTTTGACAATGAAATTGATGTTTCTTGGCTAAATGATAATTATGGTAATACCAAAGTTGAAATCAAGCCACAAGTAGATAAATATACCATAAATGGTAAAGAAATTATCTTACTCGCCGAAGGTCGCTTAGTTAATTTAGGCTGCGCTACTGGTCACCCAAGTTTTGTGATGAGTAACTCATTTACAAATCAAACATTAGCACAATTAGAACTTTGGAAAAATGCAGCTAACTATAAAAACGAAGTATATATGTTGCCAAAACATTTAGATGAAAAAGTAGCAAGGTTACATTTAGAAAAAATCGGAATTGAATTAACCGAACTTAGAAAAGACCAAGCAGATTATATTTCAGTTAGTGTAGAAGGTCCTTATAAACCAGAACATTATCGATATTAGGCTTTTAAATTTTAAGATTGATTAACAAATAAAACCTCAAAAATAAACTTATTTTCGAGGTTTTATTTATTTAAAATCTAAAAAACATACGTCTTAAAATTAAAACCACTGACCCCAAGGAATTCTTGTTAATACCAATAACAAAGCAATTCCATAAAAAATAGCAATTGTCTTAAACTTACTTTTAGCAGTAGTTTTCTTTTTATGTTTAGAATAACCAATAGTTATTAAAACAATAGCAACTAGCATCAATATAGGGTGTTCAACCGCTAATAATCTAGTATAACTATCTATACCACTCATACCATTCGCTTTTAATGATTTATAGGCAGGCGAAGAAAAATAAACTCCTAAACCTAATAATAATTGTATGTGCAAAACAATTAATGTAAAAAGAGCCAAACGTAAATCAATATTTTTAAATTCTTTTTTTAAACTTGTAACTGCTTTTAATACAGTTACTAATAATAAAACAAGTGCTAAATAAGCCCAAAAAGAATGCATCATTGTCATCATAATAAATATTTTTAGTTAGTTTGTAAAAGTACTAAATAATTAGTTAATGTTATTGGTTAAACAAACCTTAAATCTATTCGTAGCGAATTGCAAACACATTATGTGTCTTATTACGAGCATTTATTTTTATATAAAAAAAATTGTTTTTGGTTTTTATTAAATCGTTGTACTACATTTTTTTTGACCTGTAGCAAAGAATAATATCTCTAATTATCTCTAGGATTTCTTTTTTCTTTTTCATAAAAAAAAACTATTTTTGCAAATGCAAGAAAAAGTCCTTATTTTAGATTTCGGATCACAGTTCACACAGCTTATTGCTCGTAGAGTTAGAGAATTGAATATCTATATAGAAATCTTTCCTTATAATAGTAGGAACTTTAACATAACAAATTATAAAGCAGTTATTCTTTCAGGTAGCCCGTGTTCGGTTACAGGTAAAGAAGTTTTACATCCAGATTTAACCAAAATAAAAGGTAAAAAACCAATATTAGCAATCTGTTATGGTGCACAATATTTAGCAAATTTCTTTGGCGGAAAAGTAGGTAACTCAAATACCCGAGAGTATGGTAGAGCAAACTTATCGTTTATAGCAAAAGATAATTCCCTTTTTAAAGGAATAAAAAATAATTCTCAAGTTTGGATGAGTCATAGCGATACCATTATAGACTTACCAACAAATACTAAAAAAATTGCAAGTACTAATGATGTTGAAAATGCAGGATTTAAATTTGATAATGAAGACACCTATGCAATTCAATTTCACCCAGAAGTATATCATACTACAGACGGAAAATTACTACTAAAAAATTTTTTAGTAAATATTGCTAATATAAAACAATCATGGACATCTAACTCATTTGTATCAACAACAGTCAAAAATTTACAAAATAAAATAGGTAATGACAAAGTCGTTTTAGGACTATCTGGAGGTGTTGACTCAACAGTTGCAGCAGTCTTATTAGATAAAGCAATTGGTAAAAACCTATTTTGTATATTTGTAGATAACGGCTTACTGCGTAAAGACGAATTTAAATCTGTTTTAGCACAATACCAAAATATGGGATTAAACGTTAAAGGTGTAAATGCTTCGGCACGTTTCTTGTCTGCTTTAAAAGGAATTAGTGACCCTGAATTAAAACGAAAAGCAATTGGCAAAACATTTATAGCCGTTTTTGACGATGAAGCGCAACAAATAAAAAAAGTAAAATGGCTAGCACAAGGCACAATTTATCCAGATGTTATTGAATCAGTTTCGATAACAGGCGGTCCTTCGGCAACTATAAAATCGCATCATAATGTTGGTGGCTTACCAGAACATATGCAATTAAAAGTTGTAGAACCTTTACGAATGCTTTTTAAAGATGAGGTAAGAAGAATAGGTAAATCTTTAGGAATTGACGCTATATTATTAGGGCGGCACCCCTTTCCTGGACCAGGATTAGGAATCAGAATTTTAGGAGATGTCACTAAAGAAAAAGTAGAAATATTACAAAATGTAGATGCCATTTTTGTAAACGGATTAAAAAAATGGAATTTATACCATGACGTTTGGCAAGCAGGAGCAATGCTATTGCCAGTAAATTCAGTAGGCGTTATGGGTGACGAAAGAACGTATGAAAAAGTTGTAGTTTTACGGGCCGTAAGTTCAACAGATGGTATGACAGCAGATTGGGTAAATTTACCCTATAAATTTTTACAAGAAATAAGTAATAAAATAATAAATAACGTTAAAGGGGTAAATAGAGTTGTGTACGATATCAGTTCAAAACCACCAGCAACTATAGAGTGGGAATAAATAAAAATTAAAGCCAGACCAAGTTCAATTATACCTTTGTGAGACTTTTCTAAAGATTTTAAAATATGAAAAAAACAATCTTAATAATCATTTTTTTAGTAAGTATAACCTCCTTTTCTCAAGAAAAAAAATATACTACATATAGAGTAACCGATAGCGAAACAGTAACAAGTATTGCTAAAAAATTAGGCGTTACACCTTTTAATTTATTAAAATTAAACCCAGATGCAAAAAACGGAATTGAGATTGATGAAGTGCTCATTATACCAAATAGAAGTTATAAGTCTATAGCTTCAACAAAACAAATTACGACATTAACGCTATCTCAAAAAGACTCTATTAAAAACGGAATTCTTTACCATACAGTTAAATCAGGAGAAACTATTTATTCTTTATGTAGAAAATATAAAGTAAAAAAGAAAAAGATTTTAAAATTAAATAAACTCAAAAGAAAAAGCAAAATTTCTTTAGGACAAGTATTAAAATTTCCTACGAATAAAAAAGATACTTTTAGTAAAAAAGAGGAAACTAATAATATTGAAAATAAATTTTTTAATTATACAGTAGCAGCAGATGATACAAAATATGCTTTAGCAAGAAAATATAAAATCTCTGTAGATGAACTAGAAGGTTTAAACCCACAATTAATAAGCAAGGCTTTAAATGAATATGATGTAATAAAATTACCTATTATAAATACAGAAACTCAAATAAACCCACAAGTTTCAGAAACACATACCGTACAATTTCAAGAAACATTTTATAGCCTAATAAAACATTACAATACGACAAAAGAAAAATTAATTGACTTGAATCCTGAATTAAAAAACGGTCTAAAGGAAGGTATGCAAATTAAAATACCAAAGAGAAATAGTAGAACACCAATTATTAGAACACACTTAGTAAAGAAAAAAGAAACATATTATAGTTTAAACAAATTATATAATGTAACTAAAGAAGATTTACTACAATTAAATCCAGAATTAAAAGAGGGACTAAAAGAAGGAATGTTACTAAAAATTTCTAAAAAAATAGAAGTTGCTGAAAACTTATTAAATATAGAAGCTAATTTTAGTGGTAAAAAGTTAGATGTTGCCTTATTATTGCCATTTACCTCGATAAAAAAGGATAAAAACTTAAATAAAATAATAGATTTTTATTTAGGAGCAATAATGGCCATAAACGATTTAAAAAAGAAAGGCTTATCTGTTAATTTAAAAGTGTTAGATACCAAAGGAGATAAAGCAACTATTTCTAATATTGTAAATACAAATGATTTTTCTAATGCAGATATAATTATAGGACCAATGTACTATAGTAATTTAGAACAAATTACAAAAACATTACAAAATAATAAAGCACCAATTATTTCACCAGTAGCAACTAATGACCATAGGTTATTAAATGCTGAAAATGTTATTCAGAATGCAGTATCAAAAAAACAATTAGAAAAAAGAATGTTAGATTTTATTAAGAAAAATTATACCAATCAAAATATAATAATAATTGCAAATAATGAAAAAGAATCAAAATTAAAAACAACTAAAATCGAAAATTATTTAAAATCAAACAGTTCCATAAATAAAGTAACCGTTCTAAATTTAGAAAAAGGCTATATTAGATCCAAAAAATTTAATACTATTGATAAGAAAAAAGAAAATTGGGTAATTATTTTAGACGATAAAGGAGCAAGTGAAATAGCTGTAGAAGGTTTTAAATCAACAAAAATTAAAGCAACATTATTTGCTTTAAACAAAAGCGATAACTTTGATAATATAAAAAACTCAGACTTAAACAAAGTTAATTTTCATTACCCAACAACTACATTTGTTGATAATAAGGATGTTAATATCATTGCGTTCAATAAAAAATACGAATCAAAATATAGTGCAGAACCTTCAAATTTCGCTTATAAAGGTTATGATGCTGTAAAAGATGCACTTTTGAGAATCGCAACATATAAAAATGTAAATGATTCTTTTCAGACAGGACAAACAAAAGGATTAACAAGTAATTTTAATTATGTAACTACAGGGTCTTCACATGCAAATAAAGCAATTTTTGTTGTAAAGTATAAAGATTTTGAGATTGTTAAGGTAGAATAGAATACACTTAACTTTTTAAATGAACAATACGTAGTTAAGTATCTAAAAAAAGATTACTTTTGCCGTCCATATTAAATTTTTAGAATAGAATATATGAAATATTCTTCTATAATTTTATGTAAAAGTAAGTAAATGCAACATAACCAAATTAATAAATACGAAAGACATATGAAAGGAGGTGCTAACAGATGTTAATAATTCCAGTAAAAGATGGTGAGAATATCGATAGAGCGTTAAAACGTTTTAAGCGTAAATTCCAAAGAACAAAAGCGATGAAGCAATTAAGAGATCGTAAACAATTCATTAAACCTTCAGTTAGAAATCGACAGCAATTAAAAAAAGCGCAGTACGTACAAAAAATGAAAAATAACGAAGAATTTTAATCATTTTTCGTAAGAATATTCACAGCAAAAAATCAAAATAGATTTTATTTTTTGATGTTTGTGATGAATGCTTTTTTGCAAAATTGAGATATATCTAGACCATTATTAAATAGAAATTGTATTTTTGTTTTATAATGGTTTTTTTATGCAATTAATTCAATCTTTTTTAGAATACCTTTCCTTAGAAAAAAAATATTCAAAACATACTATTGTTGCCTATAAAACAGATTTAAAACTATTTGTAAATTTTTTAGAAGAAGAATTTGAAGATACTAACTTAACAAAAGTTAATTACAGTCAAATTAGATCTTGGATTGTTTTTTTAGTAGCTAAAAAAATTACAAATAAAACAATTAACAGAAAAATAAGTTCCTTAAAAACATTTTATAAATTTTTAATGCGATTAAAAGAAATAAAAGAAACTCCCTTACAAAAACATAAAGCACTTAAAACACCTAAGCGAGTAAATGTACCTTTTAATAATAAAGAGATAGAAAAAGCGCTAAACATTATTGGTGAGAATAATGACTTTATATCCATTCGAAATAAAATGATTATTGAATTATTATATGCAACAGGGATAAGAAGAAATGAATTAATAACATTACAAATTAAAGATATTGATTTAGAACAACAAGTTATAAAAGTTTTGGGTAAAAGAGACAAAGAACGCTACATTCCATTATTAAAATCCATACAGAAAACGATGAAAGAATACTTGAAAATAAGAAAGGAGTATTCGCAACAAAATGATTATCTGTTTATTACGAAGAAAGAAAAAAAAATGTACGGAACACTTGTGTATCGAATAATTAAGCATTACTTTAGTGCTGTATCTTCAAAGGTAAAAAAGAGTCCGCATATATTGCGTCATGCTTTTGCTACTCACTTATTAAATGAGGGTGCAGATTTAAATGCTGTTAAAGAACTGTTAGGTCACGCAAGTTTGGCATCAACTCAAGTTTACACAAACAGTAGTTTAAGTAAAATAAAACAAACATATAACCAAGCTCATCCAAGGAGCAAAAAATGATTATAAATTATGAAAGTATTTACTCAGTCCGTAAATTTTAATATGGATAAAGACTTAAAAAGTTATGTTGAAGATAAAGTAACATCTCTTAGCAAATTTTACGATAAAATAATAGGAGCAGAGGTTTTTCTAAAAGTTCAAAAAACAAGTGAAAAAGAAAATAAAATTGCAGAAATAAAATTAAATGTACCTGGAGATGATATGATGGTAAAAAAACTTTCTAAAACTTTTGAAGAAAGTATCTCTTTAGCAGTTGAAGCATTAAAAAGAAATTTAGAAAAACTAAAAGCAAAGCAAAGAAATCATTAGATTGAAAGCGAAATAAAAGTAAATTAAAAAAGCAAAATTTCTTTCGTAAAATACAATACTAAAAATAAATAAAAAAAAGACAAAAAAAGTTTTGTAAAATAGAAAAACATCTTACATTTGCAGACCGTTAGAAATAGCGGTCTATTTTTTTGTTTTAAAGATAGTAAAAGCCGATGTAGCTCAGCTGGCTAGAGCAGCTGATTTGTAATCAGCAGGTCGTGGGTTCGAGTCCCTCCATTGGCTCTAGTTGATAATACTTACATTTGTGAGTATTAATAGGTTCTTTGAATAAAATATTGGGGAGATACTCAAGCGGTCAACGAGGACGGACTGTAACTCCGTTGGCATAGCCTTCGAAGGTTCGAATCCTTCTCTCCCCACATTTATATCTTAACCAAGGATGAAATAAGTAATGCGAGAGTAGCTCAGTTGGTAGAGCTTCAGCCTTCCAAGCTGACTGTCGCCGGTTCGAGCCCGGTCTCTCGCTCTTTTTTTCAAAAGCCGATGTGGCTCAGTGGTAGAGCGTTTCCTTGGTAAGGAAGAGGTCACGGGTTCAATTCCCGTCATTGGCTCTTTTTTAAGATTAAAAAACAAAAGAAATAAAATTAAGAACACAATAAATAAATATATAACTAGATTTAAAATTAATAATTATGGCAAAAGAACATTTTGACAGATCAAAACCACATTTAAATATTGGTACAATTGGTCACGTAGATCACGGTAAAACAACTTTAACTGCTGCTATTACTACAGTTTTAGCAAAAGCTGGTTTTTGTGAAGTAAAAGATTTTGATCAAATCGATAATGCCCCTGAAGAAAAAGAAAGAGGTATTACAATTAATACATCTCATGTTGAATATGCAACAGAAAATCGTCATTACGCACATGTTGACTGTCCAGGTCACGCGGATTATGTAAAGAATATGGTAACTGGTGCCGCTCAAATGGATGGTGCAATTTTAGTAGTTGCAGCAACAGACGGACCAATGCCACAAACAAGAGAACATATCTTATTAGGTCGCCAAGTAGGTATTCCTAGAATGGTTGTATTTATGAACAAAGTAGACATGGTTGATGATGAAGAATTATTAGAATTAGTTGAAATGGAAATCAGAGAATTATTAGATTTCTATGAATATGATGGTGATAATACACCCGTAATTGCAGGTTCTGCTTTAGGAGGACTAAATGGCGATGAAAAATGGTCAAAATCAATTTTAGAATTGATGGAAGCTGTTGATACTTGGATTGAATTACCAAAAAGAGATGTCGAAAAAGATTTCTTAATGCCTATCGAAGGAGTATTCTCAATTACAGGTCGTGGTACAGTAGCAACAGGTCGTATTGAAACAGGTATTGCTAATACAGGTGACTCTGTTGATATTATAGGAATGGGAGCAGAAAAATTGACTTCTACAGTAACAGGAGTTGAAATGTTTCGTAAAATATTAGATAGAGGAGAGGCAGGAGATAATGTTGGTATCTTATTAAGGGGTATTGCAAAAGAAGATATAAAAAGAGGTATGGTAATCTGTAAACCAGGTTCAGTTACCCCACACGCTAAATTTAAAGCAGAGGTTTATATTCTTAAAAAAAATGAAGGAGGACGTCATACGCCATTCCATAACAAATATAGACCACAATTTTATGTTCGTACAACTGATGTAACAGGAACAATTACGTTACCAACAGGTATAGAAATGGTAATGCCAGGAGATAACTTAACTATTGAAGTTGAGTTGCACCAAGCAATCGCAATGAATGTAGGCTTACGTTTTGCTATTCGTGAAGGCGGTAGAACAGTAGGTGCAGGTCAAGTTACAGAGATACTTTAAATTTAAAGTACGCTTGTAAAAATAAATAAAGATGTCCGTTAATCTGACGGACATCTTATGCTTATAAATACGGGCGTAGCTCAGTTGGTAGAGCACTGGTCTCCAACACCAGGTGTCGGGAGTTCGAGTCTCTCCGCCCGTGCTTTGAAATAATAAGGTTGTAGTAAGACAACGAGTTTGTCTGAGAATTTGATAGAAAATAATTTTCTAAAACTCACAATCAAAATACACGCTAAAAAGTTGTTAAAAATTTTAAAATACTCCAGAATACAAATTATTAATTATAATTTAAAAAATTAATATATTATGGGAATTGTAAATTACATTAAAGAATCATTTAAAGAACTAAATAACGAAGTTACTTGGATTTCTTTGAACGAAGCTCAAAAATCTACTATTTTAGTAGTCGTTTTTACTATAGTTTTTTCTTTAGCTGTATTTGTGACAGATAAATTTTTCCAAACCATCTTAGATGCGTTTTTAAGTTATATTAAATAAATTGATTATGTCTGAAACTATTAAAAATTGGTACGTAGTTAGAGCCGTTGGAGGTAAAGAAAATAAAGTAAAAACGTATATAGAAAACGAAATTACACGTTTAGGACTTTCAGATTTTGTAGAAGAAATCTTAGTGCCTACACAAAAAGTAATCCAAATAAGAAAAGGAAAAAAATATAATATTGAAAAAGTATATTTTCCAGGTTACATAATGGTAAAAGCAAATTTAAGTGGCGAAGTACCTCACGTTATAAAATCAGTTACTGGTGTAATAGGGTTTTTAGGTGAAGTCAAAGGTGGTGACCCAGTACCATTAAGAAAAGCAGAAGTAAATAGAATGCTAGGTAAAGTAGATGAATTAGCTATTCAAAATGAAAATGTAGTTATTCCTTATGTAGTAGGAGAAACTGTAAAAGTCATTGACGGTCCATTTAATGGATTTGATGGAATCATAGAAAAAATAAATGAAGAAAAACGTAAACTTGAAGTAATGGTTAAAATTTTCGGAAGAAGAACACCGTTAGAATTAAGTTATATGCAAGTAAATAAAGTATCCTAAATAGTTACATAATTAGATTAATCTTCGCTTCCAAATAGGAGAAAAATCAAAATATTAACAATAAAAACTAAGTAAAATGGCAAAAGAAGTTAGTAAGGTTGTAAAACTACAAGTTCGTGGAGGCGCTGCAAACCCTTCACCACCTGTGGGACCTGCTCTTGGCGCTGCTGGTGTTAACATCATGGAGTTCTGTAAGCAATTTAATGCTAGAACTCAAGATAAACAAGGTAAAGTATTACCTGTTGCAATTACAGTTTATACAGATAAATCATTTGATTTTGTTGTAAAAACCCCACCTGCAGCAGTTCAATTACTTGAAGCAGCCAAGATTAAAAAAGGTTCAGGAGAACCAAATCGTAATAAAGTAGCAAGTGTAACTTGGGATCAAATAAGAAAAATAGCAGAAGACAAAATGGTAGATTTAAATGCCTTTAAAGTAGAATCTGCTATGCTTATGATTGCTGGCACTGCTCGTTCAATAGGATTAACTGTAAAAGGAGAAGCTCCAGTAAAAATATAATCACGATGGGAAAAGCAACAAAAAAACAAAAAGAAACTAGAGCAAAAGTAACTGCTAATAAAGCATATACTTTAAGTGAAGCCTCTGTATTAGTTAAAGAAATATCTAATATGAAATTTGACGCATCTATAGATTTAGCAATACGCTTAGGAGTAGATCCTCGTAAAGCAGATCAAATGGTTCGAGGCGTAGTAACACTACCCCACGGAACAGGTAAAGATGTAAAAGTTTTAGCATTAGTAACACCAGATAAAGAAGCAGATGCTAAAGCAGCAGGTGCAGATTATGTTGGATTAGACGAGTACCTTCAAAAAATAAAAGGAGGATGGACAGATGTTGACGTAATTGTAACTATGCCAAGTGTAATGGGTAAATTAGGACCTTTAGGCCGTATATTAGGACCAAGAGGCTTAATGCCAAACCCAAAAACAGGTACAGTAACAATGGATGTCGCTAAAGCTGTAAGTGCAGTAAAAGCAGGTAAAATTGACTTTAAAGTAGATAAAACAGGTATCGTTCACGCTGCAATCGGAAAAGCATCTTTTGATGCTAAAAAGATTGAAGAAAACGCAAACGAATTATTGCAAACAGTATTTAAATTAAAACCAGTAACTGCAAAAGGAATTTATGTAAAAAGCATTTTTATGTCAAGTACAATGAGTCCTAGTATCGCAATAGAAACTAAAACAGATTAAGCGAAGTTAAATATATATAATTATGACTAGAGAAGAAAAATCAGTAGTAATAGAAAATTTGACAAGCCAATTAACTGACAATAGGATTATCTATTTAGCAGATATTTCTGGGTTAGATGCATTAACAACATCTAATTTAAGAAGAGCTTGTTTTAAAGCTAATGTAAAATTAGCAGTAGTTAAAAATACCTTGCTTGCAAAAGCAATGGAAAAATCAGATAAAGATTTTGGTGAATTATCAAATACTTTAAAAGGCAACACCTCTATCTTATTTTCTGAAACAGGTAATGCTCCTGCAAAAGTAATTAAGGAATTTAGAAAAAAATCAAATAAACCAGTTCTTAAAGGAGCTTTTGTTGAAGAAGCAATTTATATTGGCGATGACCAATTAGACGCTCTAGTAAACATTAAATCTAAAGAAGAATTGATAGGAGATATTATCAGCCTATTACAATCACCAGCTAAAAATGTTATTGCAGCATTACAATCTGGAGGTTCTAAATTATCAGGTATCCTAAAAACCTTATCAGAAAAATAAAATTAAACACACAATAAACTAAATAATAAATTTTAAAAAATTAATAAAATGGCAGAATTAAAAGATTTCGCAGAACAATTAGTTAACTTATCAGTAAAAGATGTTAACGAACTAGCAAACATATTAAAAGATGAATATGGTATCGAACCAGCTGCGGCTGCAGTAGCAGTAGCAGGTCCAGCAGCAGACGGAGGAAGCGCAGAAGAAAAAACTGAATTTGATGTTATCTTAACAGCAGCAGGTGGCTCTAAATTAGCCGTAGTTAAATTAGTAAAAGAATTAACAGGTCTTGGTTTAAAAGAAGCTAAAGGTATTGTTGATAGCGCACCAGCACCAATCAAAGAAGGTATATCTAAAGAAGAGGCAGAAGGTCTTAAAAAATCTTTAGAAGAAGCAGGAGCTGAAGTAGAACTTAAGTAAGTTTTTTTTACCTAAGATATTAAGGTTTAGGTCTTCCGAATTGCTCGGAAAGACCTAAACCATTTTGCATATATAGTCAAAAGATACTTTGAATATATATTATTATTAAAAATAAAGTATCGAAATAAATTTTTCACATTTAAAATTTCTTCATTTGGAAACAACAAACACAACCGAAAGATTAAATTTCGCCTCAGCGAAAAAAATAATGGAGTATCCAGATTTTTTAGATATTCAAGTAAAATCATTTCAAGACTTTTTCCAATTAGAGACAAAAGCAGATGAAAGAGAAAACGAAGGCTTATACAAAACTTTTTCTGATATATTTCCTATTACAGATACCCGTAATAATTTTGTATTAGAATTTATTGATTATTTTGTTGACCCACCAAGATATTCTATTCAAGAATGTATAGAGAGAGGGTTAACACACTCTGTGCCATTAAAAGCACGTTTAAAATTATACTGTACAGATCCAGAACACGAAGACTTTGAAACCATCGTACAAGATGTTTATTTAGGAACAATACCCTACATGACACATAGTGGTACATTTATTATTAATGGCGCCGAAAGAGTTGTAGTCTCTCAACTGCATAGATCACCAGGAGTTTTCTTCGGACAATCTTTTCATGCAAACGGAACAAAATTATATTCAGCCAGGGTAATTCCTTTTAAAGGCTCTTGGATTGAGTTTGCTACTGATATAAACCATGTAATGTATGCATATATCGATAGAAAGAAAAAATTACCTGTAACCACACTATTTAGAGCAATTGGTTACGAAAGAGATAAAGATATTTTAGAAATGTTCGACTTATCCGATGAAATTAGAGTTTCTAAAAGTGGACTTAAAAAAGTTTTAGGCCGTAAATTAGCCGCAAGAGTATTAAAAACATGGTTCGAAGATTTTGTTGATGAAGATACTGGAGAAGTGGTATCAATAGAACGTAATGAAATCATTTTAGACCGTGAAACCGTTTTAGAAAAAAAACATATTGAAGAAATTATAACCTCTGGCTCTAAAACAATTCTATTACACAAAGTAGATAATCAATCACAAGATTATGCAATTATTCACAATACATTACAAAAAGACCCTACCAATTCTGAAAAAGAAGCCGTAGAACACATATATAGACAATTACGTAATGCAGAACCGCCAGATTATGAAACAGCAAAAGGAATAATTAATAAACTATTTTTCTCTGAACAACGCTATAACTTAGGAGAAGTTGGCCGTTATAGAATGAATACTCGTTTAAACTTAGACGAACCTATTGACCAAAAAGTATTAACAAAAAATGATATAATTACCATTATTAAAAATTTAATAAAACTGGTAAACTCTAAAGCAGAAGTAGATGATATTGATCACTTATCTAATCGTCGTGTTAGAACAGTTGGTGAACAATTAGCCTCTCAATTTGGAGTAGGACTTTCTAGAATGGCAAGAACCATTCGTGAAAGAATGAATGTACGTGATAATGAGGTCTTTACGCCAATAGATTTAATTAATGCAAAGACATTATCATCCGTAATTAATTCTTTTTTTGGTACCAACCAATTATCTCAGTTTATGGATCAAACCAATCCATTAGCAGAATTAACACACAAACGTAGATTATCGGCTTTAGGACCAGGAGGCTTATCTAGAGAAAGAGCAGGGTTTGAAGTTCGTGATGTACACTACACACACTACGGAAGACTTTGCCCTATTGAAACACCAGAAGGACCAAATATTGGTCTAATTTCTTCACTTTCTGTATATGCAAAAGTGAATTATCTAGGATTTTTAGAAACACCTTACCGTAAAGTTGAAGAAGGTAAAGTGAATTTAAAAGAAAACCCAGTTTACTTATCTGCAGAAGAAGAAGAAGGAAAAAAAATAGCACAATCTAATTTAGAATTAAAAGAAGACGGAACAATTGCACTAGATAGAGTTGTTGCACGTGAAGAAGGAGATTTTCCAGTTGTTGACCCATCAGTTGTTAACTATATGGACGTTTCGCCTAACCAAATCTCATCGATATCGGCATCTCTAATACCATTTTTAGAACATGATGATGCAAATAGAGCCTTAATGGGATCTAATATGATGCGTCAAGCAGTACCATTAATGAGGCCAGAAGCGCCAATTGTAGGTACAGGTCTAGAAAGAAGAGTAGCAAAAGACTCCCGTATTTTAATAAATGCAGAAGGAGCAGGTACAGTAACTTATGTAGATTCTAATCACGTAACTATTAAACACAAAAGATCTGCAGACGAAAAAATAGTAAGTTTTGATGACGATTCAGTTACCTATAACTTAATTAAGTTTAGAAAAACGAATCAAGGTACTTGTATTAATCTTCATCCAATTGTTAAAAAAGGAGATAAAGTAGAAAAAGGACAAGTATTATGTGAGGGTTATGCAACTCAAAAAGGAGAACTTGCACTAGGTATTAATATGAAAGTTGCATTTATGCCATGGAAAGGCTATAATTTTGAAGATGCAATTGTGATTTCTGAAAAAGTAGTTCGTAACGATATCTTTACTTCAATTCATATAGATGAATACTCTTTAGATGTAAGAGACACTAAATTAGGAGCAGAAGAATTAACAAGTGATATACCAAATGTTAGTGAAGAAGCAACTAAAAACTTAGATGAAAATGGTATGATTCGTATCGGTGCCGAAGTAAAACCTGGCGATATACTTATCGGAAAAATAACCCCAAAAGGAGAATCTGATCCGACACCAGAAGAAAAACTATTACGTGCAATTTTTGGAGATAATGCAGGTGATGTTAAAGACGCATCATTAAAAGCATCACCTTCATTAAGAGGTATAGTTATAGATAAAAAACTCTTTAAAAGAGTAGTTAAAGATAAAGCAAAGAGAGTTCAAGACAAACAAGATATTACAGACCTTGAAGTTAAATTTAATAAGGAATTTGAAGATTTAAGAGGTGTTTTAGTAGATAAATTATTTTCTTTGATTAACGGAAAAACTTCTCAAGGTGTAGCTAATGACTTAGGAGAAGAAATTCTTCCTAAAGGAAAAAAGTTTACTTTAAAAATGTTAAATACGGTTACAGATTTTGAATACTTAACCAAAGGTAAGTGGACAACAGATACTAAATTGAATAATTTAGTTAACCGTTTAATTCATAATTATAAAATTAAAGTAAATGATTTACAAGGATCATTAAGAAGAGCAAAATTTGCAATTACAGTTGGTGATGAATTACCACCAGGAATACTAAAATTAGCCAAAATTTATGTTGCCAAAAAACGAAAACTAAAAGTAGGTGATAAAATGGCAGGCCGTCATGGTAATAAAGGTATTATAGCTAGAATTGTTCGTGCAGAAGATATGCCTTTTCTAAAAGACGGAACACCAGTAGATATTGTATTAAACCCATTAGGTGTACCATCGCGTATGAATATAGGTCAGATTTATGAAACCGTACTTGGTTGGGCAGGTAAAGAATTAGGACAAACTTACGCAACCCCAATTTTTGATGGTGCCTCTTTAGATGAAATTACAAAGTTAACTAAAAAAGCAAACGTACCAGAATTTGGTCATACTTATCTTTACGATGGTGGAACAGGCGAACGCTTTGACCAACCAGCAACTGTAGGAATTATTTATATGATTAAACTAGGCCACATGATTGAAGACAAAATGCATGCTCGTTCCATAGGACCTTACTCACTAATTACACAACAACCACTTGGTGGTAAAGCACAATTTGGTGGTCAACGTTTTGGTGAAATGGAAGTTTGGGCTTTAGAAGCTTATGGCGCTTCAGCAACTTTACGTGAAATTCTTACAGTAAAGTCTGATGACGTATTAGGTAGAGCAAAAACCTATGAATCAATCGTAAAAGGTGAAGTATTACCAGAACCAGGATTACCAGAATCATTTAACGTATTAATGCATGAATTAAGAGGTCTAGCATTAGATATGCGATTAGAGGATAAAAACGGAATGGATATTAACGAGAATAAAAACTAGTTTGCAGTAGGCAGTAGACAGTAAGTAGTAGCAGTAAGCAATATTTGTTAACTAACCACTAACCACTAACCACTAACCACTGAAAAGCGGAACACTTAGAAAAATGGCAAAAAATAGTAAAAAATATTCAGTTAAAAAATTTAATAGAATTTCAATTGGTTTATCATCACCAGAAAAGATTTTAAAAGCTTCTAGAGGTGAAATATTAAAACCAGAAACTATTAACTATCGTACACACAAACCAGAAAGAAACGGTTTATTTTGTGAACGTATTTTTGGACCAATAAAAGATTTTGAATGTGCTTGTGGTAAGTACAAACGCATTAGATATAAAGGTATTATTTGTGACCGTTGTGGTGTAGAAGTTACTGAGAAAAAAGTACGTAGAGATAGAGTTGGTCACATTGATTTAGTAGTACCAATAGCTCATATTTGGTACTTTAGATCTTTGCCAAATAAAATGGGATACCTTTTAGGGTTACCATCTAAAAAATTAGACATGATTATTTACTACGAAAGATACGTAGTAATTCAAGCAGGTATTGCTAAAAATTCTGAAGGAGAACCATTACATAGATTAGATTTTTTAACCGAAGAAGAATATTTAGATATTTTAGATACCCTTCCACAAGAAAACCTATATCTAGATGATAATGATCCAGATAAATTTATTGCTAAAATGGGCGCAGCCTGTCTTAAAGACCTATTAGCAAGATTAGATTTAGACTCTTTGTCTTATGAATTAAGGCATAAAGCAAATACAGAAACCTCTAAACAACGTAAAACAGAAGCATTAAAACGTCTAAATGTTGTAGAAGCATTTAGAGACGCTGCTAAAAATAGAGTAAATAAACCAGAATGGATGATTATTGATGTCATTCCTGTAATTCCACCAGAATTAAGACCATTAGTGCCTTTAGATGGTGGTCGCTTTGCAACTTCCGATTTAAATGATTTATACCGTAGAGTAATAATACGTAATAACCGTTTAAAAAGACTAGTAGAAATCAAAGCGCCAGAAGTTATTTTACGTAACGAAAAACGTATGTTGCAAGAATCTGTAGATTCATTATTTGATAATACACGTAAATCATCAGCGGTAAAAACACAATCTAATAGACCCTTAAAATCATTATCCGATTCCTTAAAAGGAAAGCAAGGACGTTTTCGTCAAAACCTTTTAGGAAAAAGGGTTGACTATTCTGCACGTTCAGTAATTGTTGTAGGACCAGACTTAAAATTATTTGAATGCGGTATTCCTAAAGATATGGCTGCAGAACTATACAAACCTTTTGTAATTAGAAAACTAATTGAAAGAGGTATTGTAAAAACAGTAAAATCAGCTAAAAAAATTATAGATAGAAGAGAGCCAGTTGTTTGGGATATATTAGAAAATATCTTAAAAGGACACCCTATTTTATTAAATCGTGCTCCTACATTGCACCGTTTAGGTATTCAGGCTTTTCAACCAAAACTGATTGAAGGTAAGGCAATTAGATTGCACCCTTTAGTGTGTACTGCATTTAATGCTGATTTTGATGGTGACCAAATGGCTGTGCATTTACCACTAGGACCAGAAGCAATTTTAGAAGCACAATTATTAATGTTAGCGTCACATAATATATTAAATCCAGCAAACGGATCGCCAATTACAGTACCATCTCAAGATATGGTATTAGGTTTATATTATATGACTAAAGAACGCCTATCTACTAAAAAAGTAAAAATTAAAGGCGAAGGAATTACCTTTTATTCACCAGAAGAAGTCATTATCGCTTTTAATGAAGAAAGAGTAGCATTAAATGCTCGTATTAAGGTAAGAACACATGATGTTGAAAACGGAAAAAATGTAACTAAAATTATTGAAACCACAGTTGGTCGTGTTTTATTTAATAAAGTTGTACCAAAAGAAGCAGGATTTATTAATGAAGTCTTAACTAAAAGATCATTAAGAGATATTATCGGAAACATATTAAAGGCAACAGATGTACCTACAATAGGTGAATTTTTAGATAATATTAAAAACATGGGCTTCCAATTTGCTTTTAAAGGAGGGTTGTCTTTTAGTTTAGGTGATATTATTATACCAGACGAAAAAGCAGGAATGGTTGCTGCTGCAAATGAAGAAGTAGCAGGAGTTCAACAAAGTTACAATATGGGTATGCTAACCAATCAAGAACGTTACAATCAAGTAATAGACATTTGGGGATCTACTAATAATGAACTTACAGAATTATCTATGAAACGTTTGCGTGAAGATCAAGCAGGATTTAATTCGGTTTATATGATGCTTGACTCTGGAGCAAGGGGATCTAAAGAGCAAATTAGACAATTAACAGGTATGCGTGGTTTAATGGCAAAACCTAAAAAATCAACTTCTGGCGGCGGACAAATTATTGAAAACCCAATTTTATCTAACTTTAAAGAAGGTTTATCTATTTTAGAATATTTTATTTCAACACACGGAGCACGTAAAGGTCTTGCAGATACAGCACTTAAAACAGCAGATGCAGGTTACTTAACACGTCGTTTAGTAGATGTTTCTCAAGACGTAATAATTAATGAAGTTGATTGTGGTACATTGAGAGGATTAGAAGTTTTTCCGTTAAAGAAAAATGATGAAATTACAGAAACTTTAGGAGAACGTATTCTAGGTAGATTTACATTAAACGATGTATATAATCCAAGAACAAATAAAGTCGTAGTCAAAGCAAATACAGAAATAACCCAAGCAGTTGTTGCTATTATTGAAACAAATGAAATTGAAAGTGTAGAGGTTCGTTCTGCATTAACCTGTGAGGCAAAAAGAGGTATTTGTGCAAATTGTTATGGGCATAGTTTAGCCACTTTAAAAATGGTACAAAAAGGAGAATCAGTTGGTGTTATTGCAGCACAATCTATTGGTGAACCAGGTACACAGTTAACCTTACGTACATTTCACGTTGGTGGTATTGCAGGTAACATTTCTGAAGAAAATAAATTAACTACTAAATTTGAAGGTAAAGTTATTATTGAAGAATTAAAAACAGTTACAGGTACTGATAAAGAAGGAAATAAAAATGAAATCATTATCTCTAGAACTTCCGAAATTAAAATTTTAGATAAAAAAACAGGAAGTATTTTAAGTACAAATAACCTACCTTACGGTGCTTTCTTATTTGTAAAAGATGGTCAAACTATTAAAAAAGGAGATATTGTTTGTCAATGGGATCCATTTAATGGTGTAATTGTATCCGAATTTGAAGGTAAACTAGAGTTTGATGATATTGAAAGAGGTATTAACTTTACAGTTGAAATTGATGAGCAAACAGGTTTTCAAGAAAAAGTAATTACAGAATCTAAAAATAAAAAAATAACACCATCTATATTGTTAAAAAATAGTAAAGGTGATATTTTACGTTCTTATAGTTTGCCAGTAGGTGCACATGTAGTTGTAGAAGATGGAGATAAGATTACTGCAGGTACAATCTTAGTAAAGATACCACGTAAAGCAGGTAAAGCAGGAGATATTACAGGTGGTTTGCCTCGTGTAACAGAATTGTTTGAAGCACGTAACCCTTCAAACCCAGCAAGTGTTTCTGAAATTGACGGTGTAGTAACTTATGGTAAAATCAAAAGAGGAAACCGTGAAGTGATTGTAGAATCAAAATCAGGATTAATTAAAAAATACTTAGTTAAATTATCTAAGCAAATTTTAGTTCAAGAAAATGATTTTGTAAAAGCAGGTATGCCAATTTCTGACGGAGCAATTACTCCAAACGATATTTTAAATATCCAAGGCCCAGGTAAAGTACAAGAATATATTGTAAACGAAATTCAAGATGTATATCGTTTACAAGGCGTAAAAATTAATGATAAGCATTTTGAAGTTGTTGTAAGACAAATGATGCGTAAAGTAAAAATTATTGACTCTGGCGATACTATTTTCTTAGAAAATCAATTAATTCATAAAAATGATTTTATAGAAGTAAACGATGCAATTTTTGGTATGAAAATAGTTGAAAATGCAGGAGATTCAGAAGAAATTAAAGAAGGTCAAGTTATTTCTGCAAGACAATTTAGAGATGAAAACTCTAAATTACGTAGAAATGATAAAGCATTAATTGAAGCAAGAGATGCAATGCCAGCAACTGCAGAACCAATTTTACAAGGTATAACAAGAGCATCGTTACAAACAAAATCTTTTATATCTGCCGCATCTTTCCAAGAGACCACAAAAGTATTAAACACTGCCGCAGTTAGTGGTAAGATTGATTATTTAGAGGGCTTAAAAGAAAATGTAATTGTTGGTAAAAAAATACCAGCAGGAACAGGAATGCGTGACTATGATCATATTATCGTTGGTTCAAACCAAGAAATTAATGTAGATTCAACGTTAGATTAGATAAAGACTTTTGTACTTTAAGTATATATTTTAACACCTTTCTATTTTGTAGAAAGGTGTTTTGTTTAACTTTTATTGTAAATTTGTAAAACTATTTAAAATAATTAATTAATTTGTTGTAAGCAATAATCAGGAACGTATAACATAGCCTAAAGCCATAATAATGGAAGATAAAAAACAAAATAAAACAAATATAAATATAGAGTTAGATGAAAAAACGGCAGAAGGCACCTATGCTAATTTAGCAATTATTAACCATTCTGTATCTGAATTTGTTGTTGATTTTGTAAATATTATGCCTGGAACACCAAAAGCAAAAGTAAAATCTAGAATTATATTAACACCACAACATGCCAAACGACTTATGAAGGCATTAGCTGAAAATATTGAGCGTTTTGAAAATGCACACGGTGTAATTAAGGAGTTTGCTCAACCAAATATACCTATGAGTTTTGGACCTACAGGTCAAGCCTAATAAGTAACAAGTAGAAATTTGCATACATTTATTCTAGAAAACCTATTTATTCAATTTGGTATAATCACTACAAACATCTTTAATAGTAGTTTCTAAGTTTTCAAATTCAAAACCATTTTTTTTAATTTTAGCAGACGTATATTTATAACTGTTTAAAGAGGCACTTGCAGAATGTTTAGTAATTATTGGCGGTTTGCCAGTAATTAAACTCTTTACCCATTCTAATCGCCAAGCAATACTACTTAATGTTTTGGTAACTTTAATGTTGGGTCTTTTTTTACCAAAAGCAGTTGCTATTTTAAAAAATATATTTTTAAAAGACTCATTTTTAGAAACTAAAATAAAACGTTCGTTATTAATACTACTATTCATTAAAAAAATCATTGCTTTAACAACATCTTTAACCCCAACAAAACCAGTAATGCCTTCTGTATAAAATTTAAAACCATTATAAACTTTGGTAAATAGTTCACCTGAACCTCTATTAAAAAAACCAGAACCTAATATTACTCCAGGATTTACTATAACAACATTTAAACCTTCTTGAGCACCTCTCCAAACCTCCATCTCGGCACCGTATTTTGTAATTGCGTAACCGTAATTGTTAGTTTCATTATTCCAATCATTTTTTTCATCGATTAGTTTATTAGTCGTATTTTTTTCAATAGTTGCAATAGAACTTACATAGCATAATTTTTTTACTTTAGCGCTTAGCGCAAAATTAACAATATTGGCAGTACCCTCAATATTGATTTTTCGCATGTTTTGGTAATCCTTTTTATTAAAGGAAACTAGAGCAGCACAATGATAAACATAATCAATATTTTCAAAAGTAATTTCTAATGAGGATAGATCACAAATATTTGCTTCAACCCATTCTATTTTATTAAATAAGTTTTCAAAATTAGCATTATAACAACTAAACACGTGTTTTACAGCATTTAAGTCGCTTTTTTTTCGGTGAATTGCTTTAATTTTTTCTTCCGTTAAGGACAATTGATATAACAAATGTGACCCAACTAAACCGGTACCTCCTGTAACTAAAATCATGTTGCTAAAGTAATCATTAAATTTCTTTATTATATATTTGTAATTCAAAAAAATAAAAATAAAAAATGAAAAATTTTGTAGAAGAATTACAGTGGAGAGGTATGTTACATGATATTATGCCAGGAACTGAAGCGCAACTTTTAAAAGAAACGACTACTGCATATATTGGCTTTGATCCAACGGCAGACTCTTTACATATTGGTAGTTTAGTACAAATAATTTTATTAATGCATCTTCAAAAATGTGGACATAAACCCATTGCTTTAATTGGTGGTGCAACGGGTATGATTGGTGACCCATCTGGAAAATTAGATGAGCGTAATTTGTTAGATGAAGAAACGCTTCAAAAAAATATAAATGGTGTTAAAGCACAATTAGAACGGTTTTTAGATTTTTCTTCTAATAAAGATAATGCAGCAGAACTAGTAAATAATTATGACTGGATGAAAAACTTGACTTTTTTAGAATTTGCACGTGATATTGGTAAGCATATTACGGTAAATTATATGATGTCTAAAGAATCAGTTAAAAAACGATTAAGTAATGAGTCTAAAGTCGGTATGAGTTTCACAGAATTTACGTACCAATTAGTGCAAGGTTATGATTTTTTACATTTATATAATGAGAAAAATTGCCAGTTACAAATTGGTGGATCTGACCAGTGGGGAAATATAACTACAGGTACAGAATTGGTGAGACGCAAATCTCAAGGTAAGGCTTATGCGCTTACTTGCCCATTAATTACCAAAGCAGACGGTACAAAATTTGGTAAGACCGAAGAAGGTAATATTTGGTTAGATGCTAAAAGAACTTCGCCGTATAAATTTTATCAATATTGGTTTAATGCAAGTGATACTGATGCTGAAAAGTATATCAAAATATTTACATTTTTAGATAAGGAAAAAATTAAAAACTTAATAAAAGAACACAAAGAAACACCACATTTAAGGTTATTACAAAAAACAATAGGCAAAGAAGTTACTATAATGACACACGGAAAAGAAGCCTATGAAAATGCTTTAAAGGCATCAAATATTCTTTTTGGAAAGTCAACTGCAAATGATTTAAAATCTTTAGATGAACAAACTTTTTTAGATGTTTTTGAGGGAGTTCCTCAAGCAGAGATTTCAAAAACCGATTTAAATATTGGCATAGATATTATTGAGGCTTTAAATAAAAAATCTAGTTTTTTAAAGTCAAATAGCGAAGCAAGGCGTGCTTTAAAAGAAAACTCCATTTCAGTAAATAAAGAAAAGGTAAATGATACTACTGTCTTATTAAAAAGTGATTTAATTGCCAATAAATTTATTTTATTACAACGTGGTAAAAAGAATTATTTTTTGTTAAAAGTAGTTTAGTTTTATTTTTGCAGGTTAATCAAAGAGCCATCAAATTACAACCTCTAATGTCTGAGTTATCAAAACGTCCAAGAACTTCAAAACTTTTATCTTTAAAACTTTTTCCTAAATCTTGCGTAGCAATAAAAGAACAAGAATTTATATTGGCAAGATCAATGATATTAATTCCACCTGTTTTATTTTGAGGTAATATACTTAAAGAATCTTCGGTATCTCTTATTAGAATTTTCATCCAATTAGGCGTTTTAAAAAACCCATTACCTGTAGAGTATGCTTGACTTAGAAGTTCTGTCATACTATATTCCGAATGTATTTTCTGAACCCCAAAACCTTTGCATAAAAGTTCATGTAATTCAGTTCTTATAATTTCTTTTCTTCTGCCTTTCATACCACCAGTTTCCATAATAATGGTGTTTTTTAATTTAAATTTTTGTTTTTCAATTAAATCTAACAAAGCAAAGGACACCCCAATTAATAATATTTTTTCACCCTTTTCATCTAATTTTTTTAATTTCAAAGCTAATGCATCAAGGTTATTGAGGTAAAACCCACTATTAATATTATTTGTTTTTTTTATTAAATCGGTGACCATATAAATTAATGAGGAGCCTTTGCGTTCTAAATAGTTTGGTAATAATGCTAGAATAGTATAATCTTGAATATGACCATAAAAATAAGAAAACCCTTTAGTATAACTGGTTTGGTAAATTTCTATATCTGTAAGTAAATGTTTACTTAAATTTAATTCTGTTGTGCCACTACTAAAAAAAACCTGTTGTATTTTATTTTTACCAGTTACAATTTTATGTGTTTTAAAAAATGAAATTGGTAAAAACGGAATTTGATTTAAGGTTAAAACCTGGTCTATTTTTATTTTTAAATGACTAATAAACGTAGCATAAATAGGGTTATTTATTGCTTGAAACCTAAATATTTTTAATGCAATTTCTAAAAATTGCCTATCATTTTGAATAGTGAAAATTTGAGAATAATCCATTCTAAATTTGTTTGTTCAAGAAAATCTGTGTTTAATCATTCCTTAGTATGTAATAATCGGGTTAATTTAATAGAGATATCTAAAAAAATAATTTTAGCATTTCCGTTGCGTTCTATGTGGTAAATAGCTTCATTTAAAGTCTCGTTTATTGCTATTATATTTTTGCTATGCACAAAAGGAGCAAATTTATTTAAGTCAAATTTTGCAGTTGTAATTTCTAAATAAACGAGAGCATTTGCTTTATAATTTAACAATAATGCTTGTCTAAAAAAAAATAAACAATACTGTAAAAATTGTTTTTGAGTTTCTCTACCATTTTTTGCAATTTCATTAGACCAATCTATTAAGTTTTCGATTACTTGAGCATTTCCTTTAGCTTTAAAAGCAACACGGATCCAAATAATAAACCACATTTCAAATTTATGATCACTAGAACGCTGTGTTAAATGTAAGGCTCTATTCCAGTTGCCATCTGCTTGATGTGCAATTTTTTGTGCTACATTCTTGTCAATATTTTCTTTTTCTATAAGTGTTTTAATAATATTTTCTTCGCTTACTTTAGGAAAACGTAATACTTGACAACGCGATAAAATGGTCTTAATAATCTGTTCTTCGTTTTCGGCAATTAATACTAAAATTGTTTTTTGGGGAGGCTCTTCAATTAATTTTAATAATTTATTTGCAGCCGTATTATTCATTTTTTCTGCCATCCAAATAAGTATGATTTTGTAACCGCCTTCAAATGATTTTAGAGTCAATTTTTTTGCAATTAAAACAGCTTCATCTTTACCAATTTGCCCTTGTTTATTTTCGACCTCTAAAAATTGAAACCAGTCAAATAAATTAGCATATGGATTTTTTAAAACAAAGGCTCGCCATTCTGATAAAAAAGAATCACTTGTAGGGTTTTTTTTAACCTTATCGGTTGTTGCAACAGGAAAAGAAAAATGTAAATCAGGGTGTATTAACTTATCACATTTAAGTTTACAAGCATTTTTATCTTTTGCATCTTTAACTAAAATATATTGTGCATAGGCAAGGGCTGTTGCTAAAGTACCACTACCCTGTGCACCAATAAAAAGTTGTGCATGCGGAACTCTACCTTCATCAACCGTTTTTGTTAAATAAGATTTGATATTTTCTAAACCAATAATATCTTTAAAATACATATAACAAAAGTAAGAAGTTTAATTATATTAACTGACTTTATATAAATATTTGTATTTATTGATTTTACACAATTTAATAAAAAACAGAAAACACAAAGTATTAAACCTAAAAGAAAACACAAATATATGTATGAATAAAGTAGTTATTGTGTATTTTGCTGTCCTTATTAATTTGAGTTTGATATATCCGAATTCAAGTTATTAAAATTTAGTTCAAAAAATAATTTCTATGCATATATCTAAAAAATTACGTTCTATAAAACATTGGAAAGAAGATGACCGACCAAGAGAAAAATTAATGCAAAAAGGCAAGACTGTTTTAAGTAATGCCGAATTAGTTGCTGTTTTAATTAGTTCTGGAAACAGACAAGAGTCCGCAGTTGACTTGTCAAAACGAATTTTGGCAAATGTCAATAATAATTTAAATGCTTTGGCAAAATTAAATGTAGAGAATTTATGTACGTTTAAAGGTATTGGTCCAGCCAAAGCAATTTCTATAATTACAGCATTAGAATTAGGTAAACGTAGACGCTTAGAAAAAGCGTTAATACAAACTAAAATTACAACTAGCAAGTCGGTTTTTAAAATTATGCAACCGATAATCGGTGATTTATTGTATGAAGAATTTTGGGTAATTTATTTAGATAATGCTAATAAAGTTATTACAAAAACACAATTAAGTAAAGGTGGTATTACAGGCACGTTAGTTGATACTCGTCTAGTTTTTAAAAAGGCTATAGAGGTGTCTGCTGTGGGTATCATTCTTTGCCACAATCACCCTAGCGAAAAAATAAAGCCAAGTATTGCCGATAGAGAATTGACTAAAAAAATTAAAAATGCAGGTAAAACTCTTGATATTAAAGTATTTGATCATTTAATTATTGCTTTAAATGCTTATTTTAGTTTTGCTGATGAAGGAATACTCTAAAATTAGATAAAAATTTTAAAATGAGCACCTTAATAACTATCAATTTTACAAAGTGAGGTTTAACGTATTATTTGATAAAATTTTACATAAATTAAGAAAGAATAAAAATCTTTCATAAAAAAATCGTGCCTATGATGTAAATATTCCGATTTCTCAAGTTGAATTTATTCTGTCTTCCACCTTTTTTACCTAAATTTGCATTTCATTATAAAGGCATATGTCAGCAAATAAAAAGTCATTAAATTTTATAGAACACATTATAGAAGACGATTTAAAAAACGGATTAGACAAAAGTAAGCTCCGTTTTAGATTTCCGCCAGAGCCTAATGGTTATTTACATATTGGTCACGCCGCTTCCATTTGCTTAAATTTTGGTTTAGGCTTAAAATATAATGCACCTGTAAATTTGCGTTTTGATGATACAAACCCTGCAAAAGAAGAAAAAGAATATGTAGATGCAATTAAAAAAGATATAGAGTGGTTAGGTTTTAAATGGAATAAAGAATTATATGCGTCTAATTATTTTCAAATACTTTATGATTGGGCGATTAAAATGATAAATGAAGGCTTGGCCTATATCGATGATTTGTCTTCAGAAGAAATGGCAAAACTAAAAGGTACACCAACCGAGCCAGGAGTTAATAGCCCAAATAGAAATAGATCTATTGCAAAAAATTTAGATTTATTTAAACAAATGAAATCCGGTAAATTACCAGAAGGATCACATGTCTTACGCGCAAAAATTAATATGCAACATGTAAACATGCATATGCGTGACCCAATTATGTATCGTATTTTATTTAAATCACACCATAGAACAGGTACAGATTGGAATATTTACCCAATGTACGATTGGACTCATGGAGAATCAGATTATATTGAAAATATTTCACATTCATTTTGTACTTTAGAATTTACAGCACATCGCGAATTGTACGATTGGTATTTAGACCAAATTTATACAGAGGGTATTAGACCAAAACAACGCGAGTTTGCTCGTAGAAATTTAAGCTATACTATAATGAGTAAACGTAAATTACTAAAATTAGTCGAGGGTAATTATGTTTCTGGCTGGGATGACCCAAGAATGCCCACCATTTCTGGTCTTCGCCGAAGAGGTTATACGGCTAATGCAATTCGTAATTTTTCTGAAATTTCAGGTATTTCAAAAAGAGAAAATGTTACTGATGTCGCTCTTTTAGAGCATTGTATAAAAGACGATTTAAACAAAACTACACCAAGAGTAATGGCAGTTTTAAACCCTGTAAAATTAGTCATTACCAATTATTTAGAAGATAAAGATGAAATTTTAAATGCCAATTATAACGATTATATAGAAGGGTTCGGAAGTAGAGATTTACCATTTTCAAGAGAATTATATATTGAAAAAGAGGATTTTAGAGAAGAAGCAAATAAAAAATTCTTTAGATTAAAGTTACATAGCGAAGTTCGATTAAAAAACGCCTATATTATTAAAGCAAATAGTGTCATAAAAAACATAAATGGTGAAATTACAGAAATTCATTGTACTTATGACAAAGAATCATTAAGTGGTAGCGGTACAGAAGCAAGTAAACGAAAAGTAAAAGGAACCTTACATTGGGTTTCCATAAAGCATGCTGTAAAAGCAGAAGTAAGAATTTACGACAGACTATTTTTAGATGAAGCACCAGATAGTCATAAAAATAAAGATTTTATAGCATTTATTAACCCAAACTCTTTAACTATAAATACAAATGTATATGTTGAACCAAGCCTAAAAAATGCAAAAATTTTAGATAGTTTTCAATTTCAAAGATTAGGTTACTTTAATGTGGACAAAGATTCGACTACAGAAAATTTAGTATTTAATAGAACCGTTGCATTACGAGACTCTTGGGCTAAAAAAGAAACTTCGGCAGGATTCGTGTCTAAAAAAAGTGAAGTCTCTATATTGCAAAAAGAAATTATGCCTTTAGCTGGTAAATATTTAAAATCTAAAGAAGAAGAAGAACGCTTAAGCCTGATTGCTAATGTGTTTGAACTAAGTAAACAAATACAAGAAGAAGAATTGTTATTATTTATAAATACAGTAGTGAGTAACAAAGATTTTTTAACTGCTTTAATGCTATTAAACAGCAAAAATATTAAAATAGATTTTTCTAACAAGATAAATTTTAATAGTGTAGATGAACTAATAAAAAAAGCTTTAGACATGAAAAACTCTTATGTGCGTTTTCAAGCAGTAGATTGTATAGGTAAATATTTAGCATTTAAAAATAACCATATAACTTTACTTAAAACTTTAATTGTTAAAGATAAAAATACACGTATTATTGAACGACTAAAAACATATCTATAAAAATTAATTAGCAGATTATCAAATTTTTTAAAGATGTAGAAAACAACAATTTTTACATAAATAACTAGCAGTAATCAAGTTATAAAAATGAAAATAGTAGAGCAAATAAAACAACCCATTCTAAAAGAAATGGAACTCTTTGAAAGTCGCTTCAAAGAAGCGATGTTCTCTAATGTTCCGATAGTAAATAGAATTACACAATTTATAGTTCGTAGAAAAGGAAAACAAATGCGACCAATGTTTATTTTTTTAGTTGCAAAAATGGTTAGTAATGGTGGTTTTAAAGAAAAAACATATCGTGGCGCTTCTCTAATAGAATTAATTCATACGGCAAGTTTAGTGCACGATGATATTGTAGATGATAGTAACCGCAGAAGAGGTTTTTTTTCGTTAAATGCCCTTTGGAAAAATAAAATTGCCGTTCTTTTTGGAGACTATTTATTTTCTAAATGTATTTTACTTTCTTGCGAAAATGAAGACTTTGATTTGTTAAAAATGATATCTACTTCACTAAAAGATATGGCAGAAGGCGAATTACTACAAATAGAGAAAGCTAGAAAATTAGATATTACAGAAACTATTTATTTTGATATTATTCGTCAAAAAACAGCAACTTTAATCGCTAGTTGTACAGGTATTGGTGCTGCTTCTGTAGGAGCAAAACAAGATGAAATTGATTTATTGCGTAAGTTTGGAGAATTAATAGGAATAGCATTTCAGATAAAAGATGATTTATTTGATTATACAGATGCTAAAATAGGTAAGCCAACAGGCATAGATATTAAAGAAAAAAAAATGACTTTACCATTAATTTATACCTTAAATAATTGTGACAAAAAAGAGAAAAAATGGTTGATTAACTCTGTTAAAAATCACAATAAAGATAAAAAAAGAGTAAAAGAAGTCATCCGTTTTGTTACTAATAATGGCGGTATTGCATATACAATTTCTAAAATGAAAGAATATCAAGAAAGCGCTTTGATTATTTTAAGTAAATACCCTGAGTCTGTGTATAAAGAAGCACTAATTAAAATGGTTAATTATGTTATTGAGAGAAAAATATAAATTTTTAGACACTTTGTAAAAGTAATTTTATAAATTTGTAGTTAAAATCAAAAACTATGAAATATATATTAATAACTATTATTTTCTTAGGACTGTCTTGTAAATCTTCAAAAAACATTACAACAACAGAAGTGAAAGCATTAGGTTCTAAATTTAAAGTTGAAAAAATTGAAACTTCTGAAGTTGAGTTAAAAGTAAACCCAACAATTGTATTAGATTTTGAAAAAAATACAATTTCTGGTAATGCTGGTTGTAACGATTACTCTGGTAAAATTGTTGTTACTAAAGGTAATCAAATTAAATTTGAAAATATAACTGCAACTAAAATGTATTGTGGTAATATGAAGATTGAAAAAGAGTTTATGCAAAAATTAGCGACTGTTACTTCTTTTGATGTAAAAGATAGTCAATTTTTATTATTAGATGAAGCAAAAAAATTGGTATTGACTTGTGCCGCTAGTAAGTAAGTAGTATTTCTGTGGCTTACCTAATCTCTCTTTTTTAAAGACATTTTTAACTTTTTTTAAAAAAAACCTATCTTTGTAGGCACAATAAAGTGAAATGCAATAAAATCAAGTTTTACAAAAGAGTTATATAAAAAACAAACAACGACACAATTTAGTTTTATAAAAAACAAAAAAAATGAGCAAAATATATGTATTAGACGGCGCTTTACTAGAATGCAATATGGGTTTAACCCCAGCTAAATTACTAGTAACCGAGAACAAAAAAGTAAAAATACAAGGCAAATTTAAAGCAACCGATGCAGACGTACAAGTACCGCAAACCTTTGGTACATGCAAACTAAAACCAACAAGTGGTGGTTATTTACCATGCGTGCCAGGCTTACAAAAATGGACTAATACTAGTACAAAAGTAACCTTAGGCAAAAGTAAAAAGTTTTTGTTCGACTGCTCACAAACAATGTGCTCTACAGGCGGTCTAGTAAAAATAAAAGACCACGGACAAATAGATAGCATAGGTAGTATGCTAGAACAATTTAAAGAAATTGCCATGCTCATACCAGGAGCTATGCCAGGAGCCACCAACATACCAAAAATAATAGAATGTTATTGGATGAACAAAAACGAAAAAAAAATAGAAACTAAAATTGAATATGGACAAAAAGCATCTATTTTTGTAATGACTGAAAATATGGATGCCGGAGAAAATGTAAAAATAACCGTTTTTGATAAAGATGAAAAAAAGATAAACGAAAAAAAAATCAAATTACTATACGCAGGTACTGTTCAAAATGACGGAACAGCTAAATTAGAATTATTTGAAACTAAAGAAGACTGGAACCTTAAAAAATAATTACTATGAACAATAGAACTAGAACCTTACTTCTTAAAGTAGAAGTAGATGGTAGAGTATTTGACTTTAGCGATCAAGAACTCCTATTAACAGGGCCATCTGTACAATTACGATTTTTACGATATGGCTATTCTTATGACAATAAAAGTTATATAGAAGTAAAATTACCTCCAAAAAAACCCGCTGACGATCCCCAAACCAAAGAAATTGCAGAACTACGAG
>JAKISG010000018.1 GCA_021648755.1 Flavobacteriaceae bacterium
CAAAACTGTGGTGTCTGCCTATTTGTTGTTGTAAAATAATGCTTTTAAAAGTTGGTATTTTTTCACCTCCAACATAAATTTCTGTAACCGATTGTAATGCCATAATGTTTAGTTTTTAATATTTTTAATAAATTTTTTTAATATAAAAGATATTTTTTTTAAATAACCTTTGTTTTTTTAATGATTTTAAATTTGAACGCAATATAACTTTTTTTTTTAGAACACCTACTTTCTTACTTAAAAAATAAGCTAAGCTATTTTTTTGATGATATTTCATTTTGCGATACCATTAAAATTGGGGTCTCTAAATAGGCTTGTTTAACGAAGTCATTTAAGATTCAAATTATACGAGAAAACAAGCATCTTAAACTTTTAGATTAGTGATGTGGTGTGGTGTTTTTTTTATGCTCTTATCTTACAGAATCTTAAATCTTTAAAAAATTATTAGAACTACTTTTAATAGTGGATTTGTTTTTGTATTTTCGCGAACTTATTTTAAACAAAAAAGAAAATGGCAATTTTAGGTAGTATTAGGAAAAGACCTTTATTTTTAATCTTAATTATAGGTTTGGCAATATTTGCATTTATTCTTGCAGATGGCATAAATAGCGATAACGGATCAACTAGTGTTATCGGCTCTATTAATGGTAAGGATATAAATGGCGAAGTGTTTTCTAAAAGAATAGATGCCCAAAAAAACAGAAATCAAAACGCATCATCTATGCAAAATGTAAATACGGTTTGGGATGCTTTTGTTAGAGAAAAAATTTATGAAGATCAAATTGAAAAATCAGGTATAATAATTGGTGAAAATGACATTTGGGACGCAATGATTAATAACCCTACATATCAAAACAGTCCCAATTTTAAAAACGATGAAGGTTTATTTGATGAAAATAAATTAAAAGAATTTATTGCTACTATGAAGAGTACTCCCGAAGGAAAATTAAATTGGTTAAATGCTGAAAAAAATATTATAAAATCTATTAAACAAATTTCATACAACGATTTAATAAAAGCAGGGTTAACAGCATCTCTCAAAGAAGGGCAACAATTTTATAATTATGAAAATACAAGTGCAGATATTCAATTTGTATATGAACCTTATAATACAATTAGCGATTCTATTGTAAAAGTAAGTGATGCTGAAGTTACCGCTTACATTAAAGAAAATGCCGATCAATTTAAAGTTGAAGCATCTAGAGAAATAGAATATGTTAATTTTGAAATTAAACCTTCTGAAGAAGACATTACACTAGTCAAAAAAGAATTGACTAAATTAAAAAATGATTTTACGGAATATAATAGTAAAGCGAAAAAAGATGAAACTATTATAGGCTTTACAAATACAGAAGACAATATAGGCTTTGTTACAGAATATTCTGACATTAGTTATCTTGATAAAATTTATTTTACAAAAGACTTAGCAACTGGCGTGTATGATTCTGTTTCAAAATTACCAAAAGGTAGTGTTTACGGACCATATGTAGAAGGCGGTTATTACAAACTAATTAAGTTTGTTGCTGACAAAGAAGAGAAGTCTGTAAAACCCAGTCATATTCTTATTGCTTATGAAGGTTCCGAAAGAGCAAAGGAAAGTGTAAAAAGAACAAAAGAAGAGGCAGAAAAACAAGCAAAAATAGTACTTAAAAAAATCACAAAAAACAACTTTGCAGATTTAGCAAAAGAGTATTCTGATGGCCCAAGCGGGTCAAAAGGAGGTGACCTTGGAGGGTGGAAGAAAAAAGGTAGTTTCGTTAAAACTTTTGACGATTTTGTTTTTACTGCTAAAAAAGACGAAGTAGGTTTAGTAGAAACAAATTTTGGTTACCATCTAATTAAAATTAATGATATAAAAACAGAAGCAGGCTTAAACCTTGCCATTGTATCTAGAAAAATTGACCCATCTGAAAATACCGTAAATAACATTTACCAACAAGCAGAAACGCTTGCAACAGATTTAATTAGTGGTAAAGATATTTTAGAATTAGCTAAAACAGGTAATTATGCAATAAAAAAAGCAAGTAACTTAACTAATTTGAGCGAAAATATAATTGGTTTAGGCAACCAAAGAGATATTGTAAAGTGGTCTT
Source organism: Flavobacteriaceae bacterium (assembly GCA_021648755.1). GTDB lineage: Bacteria > Bacteroidota > Bacteroidia > Flavobacteriales > Flavobacteriaceae > S010-17. Next base: position 2,094 of record JAKISG010000018.1, read on the forward strand.
TTGAAAACGATACAAATAACGGCGATGTAAAAAGATTTGATTTAGAAAACTCATTTGTTATTGTTCAGTTAAAAAATAAATATAAAAAAGGGCTTATGTCATTAGCAGTTGCTAAGCCAAAAGTACTTCCTACTCTAGAGAAAGCAAAAAAAATAAAATTAATTAAAACAAAAATGGTTGGAAATACTTTAGATGAAATAGCAAAATCAGTTGGCAAAACCATAAACACTGCAAATAATGTTTCTGCAACAAAACCAAATTTAAAAGTTAGCGGAAATGATGAAAACGTAGTTGGCGCATTGTTGTATATGAATGAAGGTGACCTCAAAGTTATTGATGGTAAGAGTGGTGTTTACGCAGTAAAAATTATCAAAAAAATACCTGCACACGATATAAAAAAATATGACACTTATTCAAAAAATATAACCACACAATTAAAAACAAAAACCGCTCAAATATATAACTCCATAAAAGAAGGGGCTGAAATTGAAGATCAGAGAGCATCGTTTTATTAAAAAATAAAATTTAGTAAAACATATAAATTTTTTATTAAAGAAATCTAGAATTATAAATTAAGTTTACTTATATTTGCATAATAACATTATGTGTGTACGTAATAATACATACATTGAAATTGAAAAACACAAACTTTAAATTAATTTAAAAAATGAAACATTTAAAAAAACTTTTATTCACTTTATTAATCGTTTTTACGATTAATAGTTTACAGGCACAAGATAAAAATAATCCTTGGGCCATCTCTTTAGGTACTAACGCTGTTGATTTTTATCCAACAAACCATCCAAGTATTCTTAACGCATCTGGAGCAAGCGCAGGTTGGCTTGATCAGTATTTTAATGCAGAAGATCATTACAATTTTTCTGCCTCCCCACTTTCTAGAATACATGTTGGTAGATATATTGGCGAAGGTTTCTCTTTAGGAGGTGCTTTATCTTTTAATAGTATTGACCAAGTAGGTGTGTCATCAGTTGATGAGTTGATTTACATTGGTTTAGATATGGATATTAAATATAATTTAAATAACGCTTTTGGCGATTTAAAATGGTTCGACCCTTATGTTCATATAGGTGGAGGTTACACATTTATAGGTGATGACGATGGTGCTGGCACATTAAATGGAGGCTTAGGTTTTAATCTTTGGTTGTCTGAATTTTTTGGTTTAAATGTACAATCTAACTATAAACATTCATTTGATGATGATCGTGTATTACCTCACTTTCAACACTCATTAGGTGTTATATTTAAATTTGGAGGTATCGATACAGATGGCGATGGTATATATGACAAAAATGATGCCTGTCCAGAAGTTGTTGGTTTAGTAGCATTTGAAGGTTGTCCAGATTCTGATAGTGATGGTATTAAAGATAGCGCAGATGATTGCCCTTTAGTTGCTGGTTTAACAGAGTTAAATGGCTGTCCTGACAAAGATGGTGATGGTATTGCAGATAAAGACGATGCATGTCCAGAAGTTGTTGGAACAAAAGCAAATAATGGTTGCCCAGATACTGACGGTGATGGCGTGATTGATGGCAAAGATGATTGTCCTAAAGTTAAAGGACCAAAAGCAAACAATGGCTGCCCAGATACTGACGGTGATGGTATTTTAGATAAAGATGATGATTGTCCTAAAGAAGTAGGTGTTGCGTCTAACAAAGGTTGTCCTGAAGTAGTAATTGCAGAACCTGTACCAGTAATTACAGTAGAAGCAGCAGAACAATTAAAAAATTATGCAAAAACAATTTACTTTAAATCAGGAAAATCTACTTTCAAGACAGGTGTGTCTGAAAAATTAGATGCTATTTATGAAATTATGGCTTCATTCCCTAAAGCAAACTTTAACATTGGAGGACATACAGACAGTCAAGGTGGTGCCGCTTTAAATCAAAAATTATCTGATAAAAGAGCAAATGCTGTTAAAGACTACTTAGTTTCAAAAGGTTTAGCTGTAAGTAGATTATCTGCTTATGGTTTTGGAGAAGAACACCCTATTGATACTAATAAAACTAGTTTAGGTAGATCACATAATAGAAGAGTTGAAATTAATTTAGTAAAATAATTTTATTAAGTAAATTTTAATTCAAATTTTATAAAAGCCGTTTCAATTTATTGAAACGGCTTTTTTATTGAATTCATCTTGAGTTATTGTTTATATTTGCGTCATGCAAAGTTTTATTTCATCTGTAATTAACCATCTTTTAAAAAAAGGAAATGATTTAATTAATTATAAAATCATCTTGCCGAATAAAAGAGCAGGTGTGTTTTTTAAAGACGAATTAAAAAAACAACTTAAAAGTCTTATCTTTTTACCTGAAATTTTAAGTATTGAAGAATTTATTCAAGAGATTTCAAAAATTGAATTATTAAGTAGTCTCGAAATTATTTTTGAATTCTATCAAATATATCTAAAAAATACACCTAAAAATAAAATTGTTGATTTTAAACAATTTTCAAATTGGTCTTCAATTTTAATACAAGATATTAACGAACTTGATAGGCATCTAATCGAAGTCAATTATTTTTTTAACTATTTAGCAGATATTCATAGAATAGAAAAATGGTTTCTAAATAACGAAGAAAAGACGACATTAACAAAAAACTATCTCAATTTTTTTAACTCTTTTGCCATCTATTATAAAGAATTTTATAACTATTTAATACAGCAAAAAAAAGGCTATAAAGGCTTACAATACAGAGAAGCAGTCAAAAAAATAGATACTTACATTAGTTATAATACAACTAAAAAAATGGTATTTGTTGGTTTTAATGCACTCAATAAGGCAGAAGAAAGTATTATTCAAAAAATATTAGAAAATAATATTGGTGAAATTTTTTTTGATGTTGATCAATTTTTTATTGAAAAAAAACTACCCTATGCAAATTTTATTAAACAATATAAAACAAAGTGGAATTACTATAATACTAATAAATTTAACACCATTAATAATGATTTTATAAAAGAAAAACTAATTCATATTATTGGTGTTCCTAAAAATGTTTCTATGATAAAAGAAGTAGGTTTGTTATTAAAAAAAATGAAACCTACCCTGAAAAATTATCAAAATACGGCATTGGTATTGGCTAATGAAAATTTACTGACTACAACTCTTAATTCACTTCCGAAAGAGGTAGAAAATGTAAATATCACAATGGGATATCCGTTAAAAAACATTGGACTATCAAGTTTATTTTCACATTTATTTAAATTACATCAAAATAAAACTAAGTTAGGTAATGATAAGTCGTATTACTATAAAGATATTATAAGCGTCTTAAGTAATGTAAATTTATCAAATTATTTTAAAGTTAACAATATACCTGTTAATGAATTAATAATTAAAAAAATCCTTAAAAATAATTATAGTTTTATAGATAAATCAAAATTATTAACATTAGTCGAAAAAGAAAAAAATAGTACAAAAATCATTAATCTTTTATTTTCTAATTGGAAAGATATAGAACAAGCAATTACAAATTGTATTGAATTAATTAAAATTTTACATTTAGAAGATTACAATAATCTAAATACCGAATATTTAAAAAGATTTAATAATTTATTTCAACAACTTAAAAACCTAAATCTTAAATACGGTTATATAACTAATTTAACATGTTTACGTGTAGTGTTTGATCAATTATTAAATACTGAAAATTTATCATTTAAAGGCGAACCTCTTTCTGGTTTACAGATAATGGGCATGTTAGAAACACGTGTTTTAGATTTTGAAACCGTCATTATTACTTCTGTTAATGAAGGTTTTATTCCTTCAGGAAAAACTAATAATTCATTTATTCCGTTTGATGTAAAACGCGAATTTGGAATTCCGACTTATAATGAAAAGGACGCCATTTTTTCTTATCATTTTTATAGATTAATACAACGAGCAAAGAATATTTACTTACTATATAATACAGAGACTGACGATTTTGGATCTGGCGAACAAAGTAGATTTATTACACAATTAGAAATTTTTAATACCGAATTACCAAATCACACAATTTACAAATCAATAGTAAGTCCCAAATTACATGATACAACAAAAAAGTTAATACAAATTAACAAATCTGTTGCTATTATAGAAATTTTAAAAGAACTCGCAAATAAGGGTTTATCGCCAACTGCTCTAACTAATTATATCTATAACCCTATAGCATTTTATAAAAATAAAATTTTAAAAATAAAAACTACTGAAGAAATTGAGGAAACTATTGCTGCAAATACCTTTGGTACTATAATTCACAATACACTCGAAGAATTATATACACCATATATAAATACCTTTTTGACAGTTGACCATCTTGAGTTAATGCAAAAAAAGGCAATTTTAATTATTAAAAAATACTTTAAAAAAGTTTTTAGAAATGGCAATATTACTACTGGAAAAAATTTATTAACGTTTGAAATTTCTAAACATTATTTAAAAACATTTTTAACACAAGAGTTAAGTTTGATTAAAAGCGGAAAGACCCTAAAAATTTTGAACTTGGAAGTAAACTTAAAAACAGATATTACTATTAAAGGTATAAATCACCCGATAAGACTAATTGGTCAAGCAGATAGAATAGATGAGTTAGATGGCGTAATTAGAATTATTGATTATAAAACAGGTAAAGCAACACAAAGTGATTTAAACATTAAGAGTTGGGAATTAATTACAACAAACTATAGAAAGTACCATAAAAGTTTTCAAGTATTAATGTATGCTTATATGTATGCAAAAATTAATAAATTATCTTTTGAAGATAGGCAGATTGAAAGTGGCATTATTTCTTTTAAAAATTTAAAATCTGGATTTTTAAAAGTAAATAAAAAACCAATTACAACCGATGCTATTCAAAATTTTGAAATTGAATTAAAAAAATTAATAGTTGAGATTTATAATACAGAAATTCCGTTTTTAGAGAATGAAAAGTTACCATTTTAATATGAAAATAATAAAAAACACGATACTTCAAGGAAGTCATAATAAACCTATCTTAATCGATTATTTTTACAAACAAAATAACAAACTTAAACCAATTATAATTTTTTGTCATGGTTATAAAGGGTATAAAGATTGGGGGTCATGGAATTTAATTGCTGCACATTTTGCCAATCAAGATTTTTTTTTTACAAAATTCAACTTTTCTCATAACGGAGGAACGGTTAAACAACCCATAGATTTTCCTGATTTAGATGCTTTTGCAAATAACAATTATAGTATTGAGTTAGATGATTTACAGGTTGTTATCAATACTGTCTTAACAACTAATGGGTTTCAAAATGAAATAGATAAAAATAATATTATATTAATTGGACATTCTAGAGGTGCTGGAATTATAACATTAAAAGCAGTTGAAAATAATAAAATTTCAAAAATAATTTCTTGGGCTGGAATTAGTGATATTGAGGCGCGATTTCCAAAGGGAGACGCTTTAAAAAAATGGCAAAAAGACGATATCGGTTATGTAACAAATTTAAGAACTAAGCAACAAATGCCAAATAAATATCAAATTTATGAAAATTTTATGGCTAACAAAGAAAGGCTACATATTCAATCAGCAGTAGAGCGTTTAGAGATTCCTCACTTAATTATTTATGGAACAAATGATCAAGTTGTATTGCCAAAAGAAGCTAAAAATCTTCATAAATGGAACCCTAAAAGTAAATTACTAAAGATAGAAAATATGAATCATGGTTTAGGAAATACACAGCCTTGGGTTAAAAAAAATATGCCAATTCATACACAAAAAGTAGTTGAAAAAACTATTGAATTTATTACTAATCTAAATTTGATAAAATAATTACAGACTAAAGGCTGCTTTAACTTTATCTAGATAGTCTAATTTCTCCCAAGTAAAAGTTTCTACTTCTTTTGTGATTTTTTTACCGTCTGCAGCGGTAAAAGTCACTGTTTTAATTTCAGGTTTTCTACCCATATGTCCATAAGATGCCGTTTCTAAATAAATAGGGTTTCTTAATTTTAGTCGTTTTTCGATAGATGCTGGTCGCATATCAAAAAGTTCTTTAACTATAGATGAAATTTCACTATCTGTTTTATTGACCTTTGCTGTTCCGTAAGTAATCACATTAATTGATGTTGGCTTTGCAACACCAATGGCGTAACTAACTTGTACTAATATTTCATCACAAACACCAGCAGCAACCATATTTTTAGCAATATGACGTGAAGCATAAGCAGCACTACGATCTACTTTACTTGGGTCTTTTCCGCTAAAGGCACCGCCTCCATGAGCACCTTTACCTCCATAAGTATCTACAATAATTTTTCTGCCTGTTAGACCTGTATCTCCATGAGGTCCACCAATAACAAATTTACCTGTTGGGTTTATATGATAGATAATATCATTATTAAATAGAGTTTGTATTGATTTTGGCAATTTAGCTATTACTCTTGGTATTAAAATAGAAACCAAATCTAATTTAATTTTTGCTAACATTTTTTCATCTTTATCAAAATCATCGTGCTGTGTAGAAATAACAATTGTGTCAATTCTTTGTGGTTTATTAGCATCAGAATATTCAATGGTTACTTGACTTTTAGCATCTGGTCGCAAATAATTAATTACTGAATTTTCTCTTCTGAGCATTGCTAACTCAATTAACAGCCTGTGACTTAAGTCTAATGCCAAAGGCATATAATTTTCAGTTTCATTAGTTGCATAACCAAACATCATACCCTGGTCTCCAGCACCTTGTTCTTTACCTCCTACCCTATCAACTCCTTGATTAATATCAGATGACTGCTCATGTATTGATGAAAAAACACCGCAAGAATTACCATCAAACATATATTCACTTTTGGTATAACCTATTTTATTTATTACATCTCTTGCTATTTTTTGAACATCTAAATAAGTATTCGATTTTACCTCTCCTGCAAGTACCACTTGACCTGTTGTTACTAGAGTTTCACAAGCAACTTTAGATTGCGGGTCAAAAGCTAAGAAATTATCGATTAGTGCATCAGAAATTTGATCGGCAACTTTATCTGGATGTCCTTCAGAGACAGATTCAGAAGTAAATAAATATGACATTTTTATTATTTTTACAGAGAAGGTCTAAAGCAAAAACACAAATAAAAATCTACAATTTTAGCATTTTTAATGAGGTTGCAATCAGACAAATTTTTCCTCTTTTTATAAGGAACAAATTTAATGTTTTTTTTGAAATATAAATTATTTTTTGCCTTTAAAATTTTTAGATATTTTTTTTAAACTATTAAGGGAGTTGTTTTCTTTTAATTGGCTAAATTTTTGAGTTATTTACCCTAATACCTCATAAAATACTGATTTACACCTACATTTTTTGTTATAAAAAAGAGAAAATTAAAATTAAATGCAATTTTTTTTAATATTTAAGCATATATACTGATTAATATTTCTTAATTTAGACAAAATTTAATATTAATTTAAAAATATAAAAAATTATGAGTGATTTAGTAAACTTTAGAACTAATGCAGAAGCGCAATTAAATGATTGTGGTATATCTATTATTGACAATGAAAGATTAGATACCATTATTAGTCGTTTAAAACTAATTGTTAGCAACAAAGATGCAACATTAGTATCTGGTACAGACCCATCAGAATTAGAAACCGTTAGAAAAAACTTTGTTGAAAAACATTGTGGTGTAGATGATAAAGCAAAAGGGCTAGCGGCAATTGAAAAAGTTGTAGATAAAATGTCTTCAATTAAAATGAAAAACAGAGCTGCATTTTATTATTTAGTACAAGAAGAACTAAATTGGGCATAGTCATTTTTTAAAATTTTAAAAAGACATTCTCTTTTAATGAATGTCTTTTATTAAACCTTAAATCAACCATCTTTATATTTACGTTGTTTATTTAATTCTTCTTCTTGTCTAAAATATTTTTCTACTTCTTTTTCTGAATGCACTTTTAAAAAAGAAGGGTGTTGCTCAATAGCCATTTCTATTTTCTCTATTATTTTTTCAACAGATTCATTTTCAAAATCAAACTCTAAAGGTTTTTTTATAACCATAGATTGTAAGACTCCCCGTTTTTTAACTAACAATCCTTTTTTATCAAATGATCTTCTAAAACCATCAATAACAATTGGTATTACAATAGGTTTATTTTGTTTAATAATATGTACAGTACCTCTTCTAATGGGTTTAAAGGATTTTGTTGTGCCTTGAGGAAAGGTAATTAACCAGCCATCTTTTAATGCTTTACTTATATTATTTACATCAGACATTTTTACTTGCCTTTGTATATCTTTTCCTTTTGATCGCCAAGTACGTTCTACAGATACTGAGCCAACATAAGCCATTAATTTTGGTAATAAACCAGATTTCATAGTCTCTTTAGCGGCAACAAAATATAGGTTAGTTTTAGGTTTCCATAAATAACCTATGTCTTTAATAGTATCTACTCTTCCTTTAAGTGATGCATTAAAAACATGAAACATAGCCACTACATCTGCAAAATAAGTTTGATGATTAGAAACAAATAGAACATTGGCTTGAGGCAAATCTCTAATAATTTCTGACCCCTCAATATGTAACTTATTAAAACCTCTAAATCTACGATGCGAAATTGCTCCCAAAACTCTTATTAAAAATCGCTTTAAAAATAATGCATTACCAAAAACATCTTGTTTGTAGAACCCCATTTGTTGAATTAATTATTAAGTATGTAAAAATACAAAAGTATTACCTTAAACTCGCAAGTTAATTTAAAATTTGTTGCTACCTCTTTTTTTAATTTCATCAAAAGAGCGTCTAAAATCACAGCCTGTTTTATAAGCAGTACATCCATAGGCTGTTTTGCCTTTAATAACTGTTCCTGTTTTACATTTTGGGCAATTTATTTGTTCTTTTTGTTTAAACCTAGGTTTAACTGTTTGTAAAATCAATTTAAAATTAGAATCAAAATTAATTAAACCATCAACTTTGGTATTTTTAACTGTAAAGTCTTTTAGGTTTATAGTACTTCCTTTATGAATTAAACGTAAATATTGATTTTCAGTTATTTTTTTACTTTTAAAAGTAAATGGTAATTTAAAATCACATCCGTTTTTATAGTTATTGCAACCGAAGGCAGATTTTCCTTTTAAAATGATGCCTTTATTACATTTAGGGCAACTTTGGTTAATTAATTCATTTTTACTTTTTAGTTTTACATTTTTTACTTTTTTAATAGCGGTTGCAGAAATATTGGCTCTAACTTTTTCACTACGAACTTCATAAACTAAATGATCCACCATTTTTTTCATGTTTTTTATAAAAGTACCAGCGTTAAATATTCCTTTTTCTATTTCTTTTAATTTGCGCTCCCATTGACCTGTTAATGTAGCGGATTTTAATAATTTATTCTGTATGATGTCTATTAATTTTATTCCTGTTTCTGTTGGAATTAGTAATTTCTTTTTTCGAACAACATATTTTCTTCTAAATAACGTTTCTATAATACTTGCACGAGTAGAAGGTCTACCAATTCCGTTTTCTTTCATTAATTCTCGCATTTCATCGTCATCTATTTGTTTTCCAGCAGTTTCCATTGCTCTTAATAAAGTTGCTTCTGTAAAATATCTCGGAGCTTTGGTTTCTTTTTCAGAAAAAGTGGGTTCGTGTTTGCCTTTTTCTCCTTTAGTGAAATTTGGAAGTATATTTGATTCATTTTCAGCAGATTCTGTACCTGATTCAAAAACAATTCGCCAACCTTTTTTTAAGATTTCTTTTCCTGTGGTTTTAAATATAACAGTTGCTACTTTTCCCGTTACATTTGTTCTAGAAATATCGCAATCATCATAGAATACTGCAATAAAGCGTTTGGTAATTATATCATAAACTTGTTGTTGTCTGTATGGTAAGTTTGCTTGTATCCCTGTAGGAATAATTGCATGGTGATCGGTAACTTTTTTATCGTTAAATATTTTGGTAGATTTTCTTATTTTACGCTTTAATAATACTTTAGTTAGATTTCTATAATTAGTTAATTTAGAAAGTATTGAATTGACTTTAGGATAAACATCATTTGGTAAAAAAGTAGTATCTACTCTAGGGTAAGTAACTACTTTTTGTTCGTATAGTTTTTGAACATTTTTTAAAGTTTCGTCTGCTGTAAAACCAAATTTATTGTTACAATAAACTTGTAAGCCTGTTAAATCAAATAGTTTTGGAGCATATTCTTTTCCTTTTTTTTTGCTTACTTTAGTTATCTCGAAATCACTTTCTTTTACTTTGTTAACTAAAGTTATACCTTCTTCTTTTTTGAAAAATCGTCCTTCTTCGTAACTAAACAGTGTTTTTCTATATAATGTTTGTAGTTCCCAGTACTTTTTGGATTTAAAATTTTCAATTTCTTTAAAACGATTTACTAGCATTGCCAGTGTTGGGGTTTGTACTCTTCCGACAGATAAAACTTGTTTATAACCGCCATGTTTTACAGTATATAGTCTTGTGGCATTTAAGCCTAAAAGCCAGTCGCAAATTGCTCTTGAAAACCCTGCATAATATAGATTGTCGTAATCTGCCGAAGGTTTTAAATTTTTAAAACCTTCTTTTATAGCCTCAGTGGTTAGTGAGGAAATCCATAAACGCTGTACTTCACCTTTATAGTTTGCTTGGTTGATAACCCAACGTTGAATGAGTTCTCCTTCTTGTCCAGCATCACCACAATTTATGACTAAACTTGCTTTGTCAAAAAGGGTTTTTATTATGTTAAATTGTTTTTGAATACCTTGATTGTCTGTTAATTTAGTTTTAAATTTTTCAGGTAACATAGGTAGGTTATTTAAATCCCAGCTTTTCCAATAAGGTTTATAATCTTTGGGTTCTAACAAGGTGCATAGATGTCCAAAAGTATAAGTAACAGCATAACCATTGCCTTCAAAATAGCCGTCACGTTTTGTGGTTGCTCCTAATACTTGGGCAATTTCTCTTGCTACTGATGGTTTTTCGGCAATACAGACTTTCATTTCGTCATTGTTTTTATCAATGCTTATTTCATAATTCAACTAATTTAATTTAATTGATTATTAATAGTTTAAATAGTTGTTTTTTTTTGAAATTCGTTAGCAAAAAACTCAACTCTATTTTTTTTAGTAAGAGTGTAAATAACGGTAATTGTATTTAAATATACCCTTAAAGTCTCGTTTAATTTAATTCAAAAGATTATCTTTTTCTTCTGCTCTCTTAATGTTAAAATCAAATTCTTGATATAGTTCTAATAAACTGATTATTGCTTTAAGTAAATCTTTAGTTTCTAATAAAATGCCAAAGAAAAGAGTCGTGTTTTTTGGGCTTGTTTCTGTTTTTTCTTGTCTAATTCTATGAACCTGTTTTTCTATAGAAACTCTTACATCTTCCAAAAGTAGTTGTTTGTCTTCTAGAATTGAATTAAAGTTATCAAACTTTTTATTGGTAAATGCTATTTCAATTTTTTGCAACATTTTTTCTAGTTTACTATCAATTTCTTTTAATTCATTAATCTGACTTTTCTTTAAGTTTTTATGATTGTTGTTAACATGTTTATAGCTTGACTTAGAAATATAACTAATAGATTGTGAGATGTCTTGTAAGTAACCAATTACTACAATATAAAAACGACTTGCTTCTGCTGAAGTTTCATCTAAAGATTTGATAAAATAAAAAACTTCATCTTTTAGTTGATCTACTTCATCATTTAATTTGTCAACATGTTTATTAGTCTTTTTTAATTTATCTAAATCGTGTGATGCTAAATCTTTAGCCACATTTGTATATAATTTATTAACACGTCTAATTACTTCAGAAATATGACTTGAACTTTCATCAATTACACCATTAATAGTAATTAATTCGGTTCTATCTAACTGTCTTTGCGCCTTTTTATCTTTTTCTTTTTTCGCATATTTTATATAATTTCTACTAATTAATAAAGTAACAGTAATTAATAAAATTGCAACTGAAACGATGCCTCCAAGGTTAATTAAATATAAGGCAACTCCAGAAGCGGCAAATGCTATAATTGCAGTAGCAAACCAACCACCAATAACATTTAATACTCCTGCAACTCTATAAACTGCACTTTCTCTTCCCCATGCTCTATCGGCTAAAGATGTCCCCATAGCAACCATAAAAGTAACATAAGTTGTCGATAAAGGTAAGCCTTTAGAAGTACCATAAGAAATTAATATCCCTGCAACAACTAAGTTTACAGAGGCTCTAATAGTATCAAATGCAGGCATTTTATATGCTTTATTTTTTGGTAAAGAAACTATAGATCTTTCAAAACGACTATTAACCCAATTTAAGGTACTTTTTGGTGTGATAAAGTGAAATACTTTATTTAATACCATAGCAGTTCTAACCGAAATTCTAGAAGCCGCTGTAGGCTGAAATTTTTCATGACCTTCACCTTGTCTAGATAAATCGATACCCGTTTTAATAACCTCTTTTGCTTTTTTAGAAAACCAAATAGTAATGACCATTATTGCGCCTGCAAATAATAATAGTAGATTATTTGAGGGTACTTTTTTTGATAAAATTTCCATAGAGAAATCGGTTGCAGCAATACCAGAACTATGCCAAGCTTCATAAGAATTCCATGCTGCAATTGGCACGCCAACAAAGTTTACTAAATCATTACCAGAAAATGCAAGTGCTAATGAAAATGTACCAATTCCAATTATTATGTGTAATATATTAAATTTTGTGAATTTTGAAATTACCAATGAAAATAAAGTCCAAAATAAAAAACCAATTGCAAAAATTTGAATTAAATTTTGTTCTAGGTACTCTTTTATATGGTATACTTTATAGAATGAAGTTCCTTTAAAACCTTTAAAGAAAATAAAATAAGATATCGTAGTTAAAGCAAAACCACCAAACAATATACTAATGTGTTTTTTTTGCTTTTCGATTTCAAAAGAGTAAAGAAGTCTTGAAAAAAATTGAACAATAGCACCAATTGTGAATGCGAAAACAACAGATAGTAAAATTCCGAAAATAATTTGAAGTGCTTTTTCGTAATTTATATAATTCCAAATGGCCTCAGAAGTTTCGTTTGGATTTGCAGATATTTTAATAAATGCCATTGCGACAGCAGCACCTAATAATTCAAATACAATAGATACCGTTGTAGAAGTAGGCATACCTAAAGTATTAAAAACATCTAGTAATAGAATGTCTGTAATCATAACAGCCATAAATATGTACATGATATTTTGAAAATTAAACATACTAGGGTTAAAAATGCCTTTACGTGCAACTTCCATCATGCCGCTAGAGGTAATTGCGCCAACGAAAACACCTAAACTTGCAATGATTAGTATTGTTTTAATATTAATTACTCTTGAGCCAATTGCAGCATTTAAAAAATTTACAGCATCATTACTAACACCAACAACTAAATCTACAATTGCAAGAATTGCCAAAGCAGCAATCATTAAAATATAAATATTATCCATTCTTTATTTTTAAGTTCAACAAACTTAAATAGACAATTTAGATTCAATGTTAATTTAATGTTACCAAATTAGCGTTAAAATTGATTTGTTAATAACTTTAAAATTTAATTATTTTGAGGCAAAATTAAAGGCAAAAAAAACATAACCTATTAGTTTTTAGTGTATAATGAATTTTATTCAAAATATTTGAGATAAAACCATTATTTATTATATATTTACAGTAGAAATATTATTAATCTAAAAAAAATATAAAATTATGGCAGTAATGAAAGTTATCGAGGTATTAGCAAATTCAGAAAAAGGTTGGGAAGATGCAGCAAAAAAAGCAGTTAAACATGCTTCAAAAAGTGTTAAACACATTAAATCGGCATTTGTACAGTCTCAAAGTTGTGTAGTTAATGGAGATGATATTACAGAGTACAGAGTAAATCTAAAAATTACATTTGAGGTACGATAATATAGTTAATTTGTGGATTTGTTCGTTTAATAATTTGAATAAATCCACATTAACTTATAATACAGACTTAAATTGCTCTAAAAAACGGATATCATTTTCATAGAACATTCTAATATCTGGTATTTGGTATAATAACATTGCAATACGTTCAATGCCCATTCCAAATGCAAAACCGCTATATTTTTTTGGGTCTATATTCGTATTTTTTAATACATTTGGATCTACCATACCACACCCCATAATTTCTAACCAGCCAGTACCTTTAGTGATTTTATAATCTATTTCGGTTTCTAAACCCCAATAAATATCTACCTCGGCACTTGGTTCTGTAAATGGAAAATAACTTGGACGCAATCTGATTTTAGATTTTCCAAACATTTCTTTAGTAAAGTAACTTAATGTTTGTTTTAAATCTGCAAATGAAACATCAGTATCAATATACAAACCTTCCACTTGATGGAAAATGCAATGTGCTCTAGCCGAAATATCTTCATTTCTAAAAACACGACCTGGAGAAATAGTTCTAATAGGTGGTTTATTATTTTTCATATAACGCACTTGAACAGACGATGTATGTGTACGCAATAAAATAGCTGGATCTGTCTCAATAAAGAATGTATCTTGCATGTCTCTTGCAGGGTGATGTTTTGGTAAATTTAATGCTGTAAAATTATGCCAATCATCCTCAATTTCAGGACCTTCAGAAATATTAAAACCAATACGTGAAAAGATTTCTACAATTCTATTTTTTACAATAGCTATTGGGTGTCTTGAACCCAACGAAATGGCTTCAGAGGGTCTTGTTAAGTCACCATAAACAAACTTTTTCGTTGTATTTTTCGTTAAATCGTCTTTTAACTCGTTGACTTTATTTACAGCGGTATTTCGTAAATTATTAAGTGCTTGACCAAGGTCTTTTTTTAAGGTGCTATCTACACCCTTAAACGCATTAAACAATTCTTTAAGTATTCCTTTATTTCCTAAATATTTAATCCGAAAAACTTCAATTTCTTCTTTGTTTTTTGTATTAAATGCTTGTACATCAATTATTAACTTGTTTACTTTGTCTAACATTTATTTAATTAATTAAAAGAGCAAATGTAGTTAAATTAAATTCCAAAATTCCAAAAAAAATTAAATTAAATTCCGAATTTTGACTAATTAGTAGTATCTAAAATTTTTAATAGTATGGTGCACCCTTCTTTAATTTCGTTATCAGAAATTGTTAAAGGAGGTGTTATTCTAAGTGCTTTTTTCTCAAACAAGAGCCAAAACAATAATAATCCTTTTTTTAAGGATTTTAAGATAATTTGATTAACTATTTCTGGAGTTTCAAAAATTAATGCGAGCATTAGCCCTTTACCACGAATTTCTTTAATTTCTGAATGTACTAATAATTTGCGGAATAACTTTTCTTTTTCAAGTACTTTAAGCATTAAATTACTTTTTAAAACTTCAGTTAACGTTGCTAAGGCAGAAGTAGTAATTAGAGAATTGCCACCAAAAGTGGTAATATGCCCTAATTTTGGGTTTTCTTTTAACTTGCTCATCATTGCTGTAGAAGCAATAAATGCACCTATTGGCAATCCTCCACCAAGCCCTTTACCTGTAATTAATATATCTGGTGACATATTGTGATTCATAAATTCAAAAAGTTTACCTGTTCTGCCAATGCCACTTTGTATTTCATCTAGAATTAATAATGCACCAACTTCTTTACAACGGTCACTTACCTTTTTAAGATAGTTTTCTTTTGGTACAATAAACCCAGCACCACCTTGTATGGTTTCTAAAATAACACAGGCTGTTTTACTAGTAATCTGGACTAAATTATTTAGATTATTGAATTCTATAAACTTAATATTTGGCAGCAATGGTCTAAATGCTCGATTTTGTTCTTCGACTCCACAGACACTCATAGCGCCCTGTGTGTTACCGTGATACCCGTTTTTTGCAGCAATAATTTCACTGCGTTTAGTCACTTTTTTGGCTAATTTTAAAGCGCCCTCGGTTGCTTCTGTACCAGAATTTACAAAATAGAGTTGGTTTAAATTGGTTGGTAAATTATCAATTAACAGTTTGGCTAATGCAACAGGTTGTTTCTGTATAAACTCACCATACACCATTACATGTAGATATTTGTCCACTTGTTTTTTAATTGCATTAGTAATTATTGGATTTGAATGTCCGAGTGTATTTGCAGAAACACCAGCGATAAAATCTAAATATTTTTTATTTTTTGTGTCATAAAGGTATGAACCTTTTGCATGAGAAACTTCAATTGCCAAAGGTGTATCTGTAGTTTGTGCCTGGTATTTTAGAAAGTCTTTTTTCAAAATATTTAACTATATCATTTTTTTTGAATAGTAAGGTTCGTTTGCTAATCGTGTATAAAAATATCTTCCATTACTTTTGGTTGTTCTTCTTCACGCCAAATAAAATCTTTTAATTTTCTTGCATTTTCTGGTATTTCAGAAGGTGGATAGGTATATGTTTCTTGATTTATAAAAAAGCGACCAGTTTTAATTTTTTTATTTTCAAAAATAAATCGAATTCTACTACAGGTAGTTTTAGAAATACCAAATAAATCTTGTTGCTCATTATCCTCTCTAATATATGCTAGTACTTCACCATTACCAATAAAATCAACAACTTTAATTGTGTTATCAGAAAATTTTGCAAACATATTTCTACCTTTTATTTGGTTAAAACCAGCAATAGTGTCTTTTTGAATTAAAAATGCATCTTCTAATACTTTTAAACTATCTAGTTTTTCAGTTTTTGGATTGCTTATTAAATGAATGATTTTACCCGTTATTTGTCCATTCTCTGTCCATAACACAGGTTTTCCGAATAACTGCATTAGACCCGTTTTTTGATTAGAATGTATAGAATCACATTTGCCTTGCAAATCACTTTTAAAAAATTTTACATGATGATAAGCACGTAGAATTCTATGGTCTGGTTTTCCTGTTAATAAAATAGTATCACCGTGCATATAAAGTTTATCATCTTCAGTTTCACTAATTGCTAATGCCTTTTTGGTAACAAAAGAAGAATCTAATTTTTGAAAATACTCTGCATAATCACCCTTTAGAACCATTTTATTTATGGTGTCTGTTATTACAATATTATTAGTTGCAGATGCAAAAGCTATCTTTTTATCATAATACAAACTATCTGCATCTATTCTTCTGTCGTTATATAAAATATAAGCATTTTTTGTAAAATGAGATTTACCTGCTTTGGTATCTGAAAACCCTTTTTCACCATAAACAAAACTTTCTTCACTTTTAATTGTCGTTTTTCCATAAAGATAAGCAAAACCAGAATCCGTGTAATAATCTAAATGATTTGATTTTAGTACATAATCAGGGTTTGTAATTACAACATCTGTTTTAGCTGTAAATTTATTTTGGTGTAAAAAATAATTACCACTAACACTTTCTAAAATATTGGTATCATCTTCTATAGTTGCTCTATTTTTATAAAATAATTGTTGCGAAACACGATCAAAATGAAGTGTGTCCGTTTTTAAAGTCATCGTTTTATTTTTTAAAACTACATTTCCCCAAGATAATGATTGTTTAGTTTCGCCATCATAATTAATGTATTTACTAGTTTGTACTATGGTATCTCCTTGCCTTAAAACAATATTACCAACTGCTTCTAAAAAATTTTCTTTTTCGTGTAAAATTGCCTTTTTACATTGTAAAGTAGCACCATCTATCTCTACAAAAACATTACCTAAACCAATTTTAGCGCCAGGATATTTTTCCTCATCAATACTAATGATATCAGCAGATTTTATATTCATTTTTTTTTGAGAAAAACTACAAAATGTAATTAATAAAAAAAGTAAAATTAACTTGTTTTTCAAATTCTATTATTTTTTACAAAATTACTAAAATTGAATATAAGTTTTTATTTTTATTTAATTAAATCTTTGTTAAGATTAATTTTGAGAATAAAGTCGTTCTATTAAAAGGAAAGGTTAAATTTGCAAAAAAAATACGTAATTAACTAAATCAATTAGTCAAATGTCACTAATAAAATCAATTTCAGGAATTAGAGGAACCATAGGAGGAAAAGTAAATGAGAATTTAACACCCATAGATATTGTAAGATTTGCGGCTGCTTATGGTTTTTTTTTATTAGGCACAAGTTCAACAAATAAAAAGTTAACCGTAGTAATAGGTAGAGATGCTAGAATTTCTGGTAAAATGGCTAGTAGTTTGGTTGCAAACACATTAGTAGGTTTAGGTATAAATGTAATAGACTTAGGCTTGTCAACAACACCTACTGTTGAAATTGCCGTACCTCTAGAAAAAGCAGATGGCGGTATTATTTTAACAGCATCACACAACCCCAAACATTGGAATGCTTTAAAATTATTAAATCATAAAGGCGAATTTTTAAACGCTAAACAAGGTGAAGAAATATTAGAAATTGCAGAAAATGACGCATATACCTTTGCAGAGGTAACTGATTTAGGTATCTATAATAAAAAGAAAAACTACATGAAGATACATGTAGAAGAAGTTTTAAAATTAGATTTAGTAGATGTAGATGCCATTAAAAAAGCAAACTTTAAAGTAGTTTTAGATGCCGTAAATTCTACAGGCGGTATTGCTATACCTCTATTGTTAGAAGCCTTAAATGTAACATGTGTAAAATTATATTGTGAACCTAACGGACAGTTCCCTCATAACCCAGAACCTTTAGCCGAAAACCTTACTGAAATTAGCAAATTAGTGGTTAAAGAAAAAGCAAATTTAGGTATTGTTGTAGATCCAGACGTAGATAGGTTGGCATTAATAAACGAAGATGGATCTATGTTTGGTGAAGAATATACTTTAGTTGCCTGTGCAGATTATGTATTATCAAAAACTTCTGGTAATACTGTTTCAAACCTTTCCTCCTCACGAGCATTAAGCGATATTACAAATAAACATAACGGAACATATCAAGCAAGTGCTGTTGGTGAAGTAAATGTAGTTCAATTAATGAAAGATACCAATGCTGTAATTGGCGGAGAAGGTAATGGTGGTATTATTTACCCTGCATCACATTATGGTCGTGATTCTTTAGTTGGTGTAGCCTTATTTTTATCACATTTAGCACAAACAGGGAAATCTTGTAAAGAATTAAGAGACTCTTATCCAAATTACTTTATGAGTAAAAACAAAATACAACTAACACCTCAAATAAATGTTGCAAAAATTTTAGAAAAAATACAAAAATTGTATAAAAATGAAAAAATTTCGACTATAGACGGCATAAAAATTGATTTTGCAACAGAATGGGTGCACCTCAGAAAATCAAATACAGAACCAATTATTCGAATCTATACCGAAAGCACTTCACAAAAGAAAGCCGTTGATTTAGCTCAAAAAATGATCCGCCAAATAAATGAAATCATTAAAATTTAATAGGCATTAACAATGATAAAACTGAAGTTTTAATGATTTTTAAAAGGAAAAACTAGAAAAAATAAAGCCGCAAAAAAATATGGAAAACTACTTTAAAAAATACAGAGATAATATAGTTGGCATAAATCATACTTTTAAAACCCCTTACGGAGAAAAAAAAATTATCTATACAGATTGGACTGCTAGCGGAAGACTTTACAGACCAATTGAAGAAAAAATTTTAAACGAATTTGGTCCTTTTGTTGCAAATACACATACCGAAACTTCGGTTACAGGTTCTGTAATGACAAAAGCATACCATAAAGCACGTGAAATTATTAAAAAACATGTAAATGCAAATGATAATGATATTCTAATTACCGAAGGTAGTGGCATGACAGGTGTAATAAATAAATTACAACGTATTTTGGGTTTGCGTATTTGTGATAGCCTAAAAGAATTTACAAATATTCCAAACGAATTAAAGCCAATAGTATTTATAACACATATGGAACACCATTCCAATCAAACAACATGGTTAGAGTCTATTGCTGATGTTGAAATTATTCATCACAACACAAAGGGTCTAGTTTGCTTAAAGAATTTCAACTCTTTATTAGAGAAATACAAAAACCGAAAAATTAAAATTGCTTCGGTAACCGCATGTTCAAATGTAACTGGAATTCAACCAGATGTATATAAAATAGCAGAGATGATTCATCAAAATAACGGGCTATGTTTTGTAGATTATGCATGCGCTGCACCATATGTAAATATTAACATGCACAAAAATAAAAACAGTTATTTTGATGCCATTTTCTTCTCGCCACATAAATTTTTAGGAGGTCCAGCATCATCTGGAGTATTAATTTTTAATAAAGAACTATATAAAAATACAACACCAGATAATCCAGGCGGAGGAACCGTAAATTGGACTAACCCTTGGGGAGAACATTCGTTTATAAACGATATTGAAGTTCGAGAAGATGGAGGAACACCCGCATTTTTACAAACCATTAAAATTGCTTTGGCAATTCAATTAAAAGAAGAAATAGGTGTTGAAAATATGTTAAAACGCGAACATGAAATCAATACAATTGTTTTTGATAAATTATCTAAGATAGATAACCTGCATATTTTAGCAGGAAATATAACCGATAGATTAGGTGTTTTTTCATTCTATATTGATCATTTACATTTTAACCTAGGTGTAAAAATACTAAATGATAGGTTTGGAATTCAGACACGTGGTGGCTGTTCTTGTGCTGGCACATATGGCCATTTTTTATTACATGTAAACCAACAAACTTCAAATCAATTAATTCATAAAATTGAAGAAGGGTGCTTCATTGAAAAGCCAGGTTGGATTCGTATGTCTATTCACCCAACAATGACAAATAAGGACGTTGTATTTGTTTGTGATAGTATTATTAAACTTAGTAAAAACTACGCCATTTGGAAAAATGACTATAAATACTGTAAAAACTCTAATGAGTTTAAACACAAAAACGAGTTAGATTTCGAAGATAACTTGGTTGCTAGTTGGTTTCTATAAAATGATAAATGTTGAATTAAATTAATATGGCAAAAATAGGAAGCATAGAATTAGGAACATTTCCACTACTTTTAGCACCAATGGAGGACGTCAGTGACCCGCCATTTAGAGCCTTATGTAAAGAGCAAGGTGCAGATGTTGTATATACAGAATTTATTTCTAGTGAGGGTTTAATTCGTGATGCTGCAAAGAGTGTCATGAAATTAGATATCTATGAATATGAACGGCCTGTTGGTATTCAGATATTTGGTGCTAATTTAGATTCTATGTTACAAACTATAGAAATTGTAGAAAGATCAAAACCAGATATTATTGATATTAATTTTGGTTGCCCAGTAAAAAAAGTAGTAAGTAAAGGTGCAGGAGCAGGTATTTTAAAAGATATACCATTAATGGTAAAGTTAACAGAAGCAATGGTAAAACATACCAATTTACCAATTACAGTAAAAACTCGTTTGGGTTGGGATCACGATTCTATACATATTGTTGAAGTTGCAGAACGCTTACAAGATATTGGTATAAAAGCAATTGCTATTCATGGCAGAACACGTTCGCAAATGTACAAAGGCGAAGCAGATTGGAAACCAATTGCTGCAGTAAAAAATAACCAACGTATGCATATTCCTATTTTTGGAAACGGTGATGTTAATACTCCAGAAAAAGCAATACTAATGCGTGATAAATTTGGTTTAGACGGTGCAATGATTGGTAGAGCAAGTATTGGTAACCCTTGGTTCTTTAAAGAAGTAAAACATTTTTTTAAAACAGGCGAACATTTACCGAAAGCGACTATTGAACAAAGAGTAAAAATGGCAAAAAGACATTTAGAAATGGCTATTAAATGGAAAGGCGAACGGTTAGGCATCGTAGAAACACGTCGTCATTATACCAATTATTTTAAAGGAATTCCACATTTTAAAGAATATCGTTTACGTATGGTTACAGCAGAAGAATTTAAAAATTTAAACCTTATATTTAATGAAGTTTTGCAAAAATTTAGTTAAAACTTAAATAAATCAATATATTTTTATAAATGCGAATAGTTTCAGGAACACATAAAGGTAGGAGAATAAATGCACCAAAAAACCTACCCGTTAGACCAACAACAGATATGTCAAAAGAAGCATTATTCAATATTTTAAATAATACCTATTACTTTGATGAAATTACTGTTTTAGATTTGTTCTCAGGTATTGGTAGTATAAGTTTAGAATTTGCCTCTAGAGGAACAAAAATAATTACCAGTGTAGATATGCATTCTGGTTGTGTGAATTTTTTAAATAAAACGGCAAGTACACTAAATTTTGATATTCAAACTATTAAAAGTGATGTTTTTAAATTTTTAGAAAACACGATTCAAAAATATGATATAATTTTTGCCGACCCACCTTATGCATTTTCTGAAGAACAATATATAACTATATATAAGCAAATTTTTGACAAAAATTTACTTAAGAAAAATGGATTATTAATTTTAGAACATTCAAAAAAAATAAAGTTATCACATTTAGATTATTTTGAAAAACTAAAAAAATATGGTAGCAATAGGTTTAGTTTTTTTGATGCTGTAATTTAATATAACAATATTTTTTATATAAACATAAACCAACTGGTAGCCGTAAACAAAAACGCTTACGACTTAAGGTATAAACTTAGCCTAAAAAAAAGCCCAAATTATTTTGGACTTTTTTAGATATATTTTAATTTAGTTATTATTTTTTGACAATCTTAGTTGTAAACTTTCCTTGATTAGTTTCTAATAAAAACATATAAATACCAGGAGCAAGTTTAGAAGTATTCATCGTATCATTAGTTATATTGATACCAGTATCTCTACCCAGTAAGTCAAAAATACTTGCTTTAATAATAGTTGAATTCGCTGGCATAGTGATATTTAAAACATCGCTTATTGGGCTTGGGTAAACAGAAACACCAACTAAGTTGTTATCTTCAATTGAAGCTGAGGGGTTCTCAACAACAAGGTTTAATACCATATGATTGTCATTAGAAGAGAAATCACTTACGGGAGCTGGAGGGTTTATCTCACAATCCACTGATGAAAGGTATGAAGGTGCATCTTCTCCTAAATCGTTATCTCCGACTCTAAGATTAACCAGAATTTCTTCTCCGCTTGGAATCTCTACTTGAATAATAACTTCTGTGTCAGAAGCTACTGTTGGAGGCGTGTCAAATGTTACAGAAATTAACGTAAGGTGATCAGCTGCTGTAACTGAAACTACTTTAGAAGCAATTTCTGTAAATGTTCCTGCTGGGAATGTAGCATCACTTGTAAGTGCTCTTACTGTTAAGTCAACTACAGGGTTAGTTTCACCAGTGTCTATAAAAACAAATCCGAATTCTGTTCCAAGAACCTTTCGATCTGTTGTAATTCCAAAATCTGAGAGTGTATAAGATCTCCAAAAAGAGTTACTACGTGAAAACCCTCCTGGACCATCTGCACAAGCTACAGCCTGGCTATTAATAGTTTGGTCATGTGAATGTGATAAAGTTTGTGCATTAATTGCTGTCATTAACAAAAATGTCATTACTAGTAATAGTGTAGTTTTTTTCATGGTAAGAAATTTAAAAGTTTATCTTGTTTTCAAAGTTAACTACAAAGATAGTAAAAATTTCAGAAATATTTTTTTTATCAAAACCACTCATTAGTATTTTTGAAAACGCTTACGGCTTAAGGTATAAACTTAGCCTAAAAAAAGCCCAAATTATTTTGGGCTTTTTTAGATATATTTTAATTTAGTTATTATTTTTTGACAATCTTAGTTGTAAACTTTCCTTGATTAGTTTCTAATAAAAATATATAAATACCTGGAGCAAGTTTAGAAGTATTCATAATATCATTAGTTATATTGATACCAGTATCTCTACCCAGTAAGTCAAAGATACTTGCTTTAATAATAGTTGAATTAGCGGGTATAGTCACATTTAAGACATCGTTTATTGGGCTTGGGTAAACAGAAACACCAACTAAGTTATTATCTTCAATTGAAGCCGAAGGGTTCTCAACAACAAGGTTTAATACTATGCTAGAAAAATCACCTAATTCACTTATTGAAATTGGAATTCCGTCTCCGCAATTCATTGATGAAATATATGAAGGTGCATCTTCTCCTAAACTGTTTCCTCCAACTCTAATATCAACAAGAGCTTCTTCTCCACTTACCTCTACTTGAATAATAACTTCTGTGTCAGAAGTTACTGTTGGTGGCGTATCAAATGTTACTGAAATTAATGTAAGGTTATCAGCTGCTGTAACTGAGACTACTTTAGAAGCAATTTCTGTAAATGTTCCTGCTGGAAATACAGCATCACTTGTAAGGACTCTTACTGTTAAGTCAACTGCAGGGTCAGTTTCTCCAATATCTATAAAAGCTAATCCAAATTCTGTTCCAAGAACTTTTCGGTCTGTTGTAATTCCAAAATCTGAGGGTGTATAAGATCTCCAAAAAGAGTTGTTACGTGAAAATTCTTCATTCGCGCAAGCTACAGTTCCGTTATTAATGGCTTGGTCATGTGAATGTGATAAAGTTTGCGCATTAATTGCTGTTATTAACAAAAATGTCATTAATAACAATAGTGTAATTTTTTTCATGGTAGGAAATTTAAAAGTTAACCACAAATATAGTACTTTAATTTTGAGATAGAAATAATTTTTAGAGTCATTTTTTATTTTATTAAAATTTAAGACTAACACTAAACACACTATTTTTAGAAGAAAATTACGCCAAAAGTTTAGGTATAAATCTAAAGCGTGTAAAAAATATTACTTTAATCACCACAGCAATTTTAACTGGAGTGATTACAGCATTTTCTGGACCTAATTGCTTTTGTTGGCTTAGCAGTACCGCATTAGCTAAACTAATTTTTAATACATCAAATCATTAGTATTTTTGAAAACGCTTACGGCTTAAGGTATAAGTTTAGCCTAAAAAAAAGCCCAAATTATTTTGGGCTTTTTTAGATATATTTTAATTTAGTTATTATTTTTTGACAATCTTAGTTGTGAACTTTCCTTGATTAGTTTCTAATAAAAACATATAAATACCTGGAGCAAGTTTAGAAGTATTCATCGTATCATTAGTTATATTGATACCAGTATCTCTACCCAGTAAGTCAAAGATACTTGCTTTAATAATAGTTGAATTCGCTGGCATAGTGATATTTAAAACATCACTTATTGGGCTTGGGTAAACAGAAACACCAACTAAGTTGTTATCTTCAATTGAAGCCGAAGGGTTCTCAACAACAAGGTTTAATACTATATGACTGCTAGGAAATTCACCTAATTCACTTATTGGAGTTGGGTCTATACCTTCACAATCCGTTGATGAAAGGTATGAAGGTGCATCTTCCCCTAAATCGTTTTCTCCAACCCTAACATCAACAATAGCTTCTTCTCCACTTAGAGCCTCTACTTGAATAATAACTTCTGTGTCAGAAGTTACTGTTGGAGGAGTGTCAAATGTTACAGAAATTAATGTAAGGTTATCAGCTGCTGTAACTGAAACTACTTTAGAAGCAATTTCTGTAAATGTTCCTGCTGGAAATGTAGCATCACTTGTAAGGAGTCTTACTGTTAAGTCAACTACAGGGTCAGTTCCGCCAGTATCTATAAAAGTTAATCCGAATTCTGCTCCAAGAACTTTTCGGTCTGTTGTAATTTCAAAATCTGAGAGTGTATAAGATCTCCAAAAAGAGTTATTGTGTGAAAACCCTTCTGAAGCATTTGCACAAGCCACAGTCCCGTTATTAATGGCTTGGTCATGTGAATGTGATAAAGTTTGCGCATTAATTGCCGTTATTAACAAAAATGTCATTAATAATAATAGTGTAATTTTTTTCATGGTAGGAAATTTAAAAGTTAACCACAAACATAATACTTTAATTTTGAGATAGAAAGAGTTTTATAATTATTTTTTTCTTTTATCAAAATTTAAGAATAAATAATCTATCTATAAGTTTCCTCTTTTTACATAATTTTTCTTTTACAAAAAGAAACCCTGCTTTTTTTAAAACAATTTCTGAAGCGATATTTTTTGCATAAACTTCAGCATACAACTCTTTATAATCTTGCTTTTTAGCATAAACTAATAGGCCTTTTAAGACTTCAAAGCCATACCCATTATGCCAATATTTTTCTAAAAAACGGAATCCAACTTCATCTTTACCTTTAGCATAATCTATTATAGCAACACTTCCTAAAAATAGATTATCAGACTTTCTAATTATTGCCCAAACCCAAAACCTGTTATTTGGTTGTTTGTAGTTACCTATTAAATTTTTTAAATCTAATACATCTTCATCATAAGTTTTAACCGTAGAATCTGTATAGATCATAACGTTTTCATTAGAATTCATTTCATGAAAAGGTACAATATCTGTAGTTTTTAATTTTCTAATTAAGAGTCTTTTTGTTTCAAAAATCATAATATTTAGGTGCTTATTAAACGATTAAGTAAATAATTACAAACGATTAAACATTTTATATTAAATTTGTCGTTACAAAAGTATGTAAATGAAACCAAATAAAAAAGTTGCTTTTTACACGCTAGGGTGTAAACTTAATTTCTCTGAAACTTCAACTATTGCAAGAAATTTTAAAAAAGAAAATTTTGATAGTGTAGATTTTACAGAAAAAGCAGATATATATGTAATTAACACTTGTTCCGTAACCGAAAATGCAGACAAACGTTTTAAGGCTATCGTAAAAAGTGCTATAAAAAATAACGAAGACGCTTTTGTTATTGGTATTGGTTGTTATGCGCAATTAAAACCAGAAGCATTAGCAAATATAGATGGTGTTGACTTAGTACTTGGAGCAACCGAAAAATTTAAAGTAACATCATATATTAATGATTTAACAAAAAATAAAGTTAGCACAGTACATTCTTGTGATATAGAAGAGGCTAATTTTTACGAAAGTTCCTATTCTTTTGGAGATAGAACACGTGCTTTTTTAAAAATACAAGATGGTTGTGATTATAAATGCACTTATTGTACAATTCCGTTAGCAAGAGGTATTTCACGTAGTGATACTTTAGTAAATGTTTTAAAAAATGCTGGAGAAATATCTAAAAAAGGTATCCAAGAAATTGTACTTACAGGAGTAAACATTGGGGATTATGGTAAAGGTGAATTTGGCAATAAAAGGCATGAACATACTTTTTTAGAATTGGTACAAAATTTAGATAAAGTTGAGGGTATTAGTAGAATACGAATTTCATCCATCGAGCCAAATTTATTAAAAGATGAAACGATTGAGTTTGTTTCAAAATCAAAAAATTTTGTGCCTCATTTTCATATTCCGTTACAAACAGGAGCAAATGAATTACTTAAAAAAATGAAACGTAGATATTTACAAGAAACCTATACAAATAGAATCTTAAAAATTAAAAAGATTATGCCAGATGCATGTATTGGTGTCGATGTTATTGTTGGTTTTCCAGGAGAAACAGATGCTTTATTTTTAGAAACTTACAATTACCTTAATAAATTAAATATTAGTTATTTACATGTTTTTACCTATTCTGAAAGACCAAATACTGAAGCCGTAGAAATGAAAGAAATTGTACCATTAAATGTACGTAAAAAACGAAGTAAAATGTTACGAGGGTTATCGGTTAAAAAACGAAGAATATTCTACGAAACCCAATTACAGAAAACACTTAGCGTTCTTTTTGAAAATGAGAATAAAGAAGGTTATATTAATGGGTTTACAGAAAATTATGTCAAAATAAAAACACCATGGAATCCAAGTTTAGTAAATACGATACACAAAGTAAAATTGACAGAGATTGATAACGATGGACTCGTTCGAGTTGACTTTTTGAAAATCGTAGATTAACTTCAAATTTATCTAAAAAAATTAAATAAACACATAATGAGAAAATATCTATTTTTATTAGTAAGTTTAATTTTTATTTCTTGTAAAAAAGAAATAAAAGAAACTTTAAATTTTAACGAAAAACGTATTAATTTTAAAATAAAATATGCGAAAGGTTTTGAAATAAAACAGTTTAAAGGATACAAAGAATTAATTATAAAAAATCCTTATCCAAATGCAGAAAAAGAAGAAATGTATGTTTTAATAGAAGACAAAAATATATTGGCATACACTAGCTTTATTAGAGGTACAAAATTTGTTGAAATACCCATCAAAAAAATTGTAGTTACATCAACAACACATGTACCAATGTTAGAATTATTAAATGAAGAAAACTCACTCGTTGGTTTTCCTAATACTAAATATATTTCTTCCTTAAAGACTAGACAGTTAATTAAAAACGGTACTATAAAAGAGCTTGGTAAAGAACAAAATATCAATACCGAAATTTTAATAGATTTAAAACCTGATGCTGTAATTGGGTTTTCGATGAATAGCAACAATAAGATGTTTCAAAACATAGAAAAAGCAGGAATTCCAGTAATTTTAAATGGAGATTGGTTAGAGAAAACACCACTTGGAAGAGCAGAGTGGATTAAATTTTTTGGTGTTCTTTACGGAAAAAAAAAACAAGCAGATAGTATTTTTAACAACATAGAAAAGCAATACAACAAAGCAAAACAAATTGCCCAAAAAAGTACTTTAAAACCAAAGGTAATGTCAGGTATTTTGTATAAAGATAAATGGAACTTACCAGCAGGCGAAAGTTATGTTGCACAATTTTTAAAAGATGCTAATGTCAATTATTTATGGCAAAATTCAAAAGGTTCTGGCAGTTTATCTTTGAGTTTTGAATCTGTTTTTGAAAAAGCACAAAATGCAGAAATTTGGATAGGTTCAGGTCATTTTGAAAGTTTTACACAACTTAAAGAAGCTAACCAGCACTACACACAGTTTGATGCTTTTAAAAATAGAAAAATTTATAACTTTACCAAACAAAAAGGCATAACAGGTGGTATTTTGTATTATGAACTAGCACCAATACAACCACATATTGTGTTAAAAGATATTATTAAAATTGCACACCCCGAATTGTTAAAAGATTATCCCTCTTTTTATCTAGCTAAAATTGATGAATAAATATGAATTTAAAATCAACTAAAAATCAATTTATAGTACTTACCATTTTAGGGTTGTTTTTTATGATTTTAAATATTAGTTTGGGCTCAGTAAATATTCCCTTTAAAGATGTGGTTTTAGGTGTTCTGGGTGACACAAACATCAAAGAATCTTGGTTATATATCATTCAAAATTACCGATTACCAAAAGCATTTACTGCAATTTTGGTTGGCTCTGGCTTAAGTATCAGTGGCTTATTGATGCAAACCTTATTTAGAAACCCATTAGCAGGACCATTTGTACTTGGTATTAGTTCTGGTGCTAGTTTAGGTGTTGCCTTATTAATTTTAGGTGCTTCGCTCTTTGGAGCAAGTTTTTCTGCTTTGGCATTTTCAAATTTTGGCTTAGCAATCGCAGCAAGTTCAGGTGCTTTTTTAGTTATGTTAGCCGTTATGATAGTTGCTCAGAAAGTACAAAATACGATGTCAATTTTAATTATTGGTTTGATGTTTGGCAGTTTAACAAGTGCTATAATTAGTGTTTTAGCCTACTTCAGTTCAGCACAAGAATTACAGCAATTTTTATTCTGGAGTTTTGGTAGTTTAGGTAACCTAAGTTGGAATGAGTTATTGCTGTTTTTTAGTATTTACCTTATCGGATTAATTTTAGTTATTATTATCATAAAACCTCTAAACACACTACTTTTAGGAGAAAATTACGCCAAAAGTTTAGGTGTAAATCTAAAGCGTGTAAAAAATATTACTTTAATCACCACAGCAATTTTAACTGGAGTGATTACAGCATTTTCTGGACCAATTGCTTTTGTTGGCTTAGCAGTACCGCATTTAGCTAAACTAATTTTTAATACATCCAATCATAAAATACTATTGCCTGCATCTTTTATCATTGGCGCAATTGTAATGCTAATAAGCGATAGCATCGCCCAATTACCAAATAGCGAATATACTTTGCCTATTAATGCAATAACCTCCCTTTTTGGTGCACCAATTGTAATTTGGTTATTAGTTAAAAATAAGAAAACTTATTAATTATTTTAAGTATAAAGGCTCTAGACACTTTAAATGGCATTTAAAGGCTCTAGACACTTTAAATGGTATTTAAAGGCTCTAGACACTATAATTTTTTGTATATTTGTATTTTATCATAAAATATGAATACATCAACAATATCTGGAGACATTGTCGCCTTTACAAGTTTATCGAATAAAAGTAAATTACTCTTAGAAAAAAAAATTCAAAATTTAATTAATCTCTTAGAAAAAAAATATAAATCATTTTGTAGAATTGTAAAAGGCGATTATTTAGAATGTGTAGTTAACAAACCTGAGCAAGCCTTAAGAATTGCTATTTTAATTAAATGCTCTATTAAATCAATTGAACTTGACGAAACTTCTAACAAACGCTTTAGATACTTTAGAAATTATGGCATTAGACTTGCTATCAGTCTAGGAAAACTAAAGCGTTTTAATAAAAAAAAAGGCATAATAGACGGCGAAGCAATCTATATGTCTGGTAGAAAAATAAATGAAGAAAGTACACATAATAAAGAACGAATTGTAATTAAAAATACCTTATTTTTTGTTTCTAAAAATGAAGCATTAAATTTTCAGTTAAAAGCCACCATAGAATTATTAGACTTTATTTTAAACAAAACAACATCTAAACAATGTGAAGTCTTGTATTATAAATTGTTAGATTATAGCGAAACTGAAATTTCAAAAATAATGAAAATATCACAACCAGTTGTAAATCAGCATTCTATAAGCGCTGGCTGGAATGCTATTGAAACCGCTGTTAATACATACAGTGTCATCATAAAAAACAACTAAAAAAATGGAATGTACGCATCTTTTAATAGTTCAATTTATTGCACATATTCTGACTGACTACACCTTTCAAAATGAAAAAAACGCGAAAGATAAAAATGAAAAAGGGTTTAAGAGTAAATTTCTAAAATGGCATATTTTAACTCTATTTTTGACTTCTTGGTTGCTTTCATTTCAATTAAAATTTATTTTCGCATCACTACTTATAGCAATTACCCATTGGGTTATTGATGGTTTTAAGCCAAAGTTAAATCAAAATAAACTCCTGGGTAAATATGCTTTTTTTATAGATCAATTTTTACATCTAGCAATACTTCTTGTTGTTGTTATAATTTTCAGTAATAAATTTGGAATCGATTCTTATTTAAATTTTCAAATTAATATTAAATTTCTTTTAATTTTTACAGTATTTCTAATCACTACAAAACCGTCAAATATACTAATTCGAGAAGTTTTTAAACTATTTGAAATTAAGATGGATACCACAAAGAATGATGAACTACTAAGAGCAGGTCGTTTAATTGGTATTTTAGAACGTTGGTTAATTTTAATT
The DNA here is from genome assembly GCA_021648755.1 of Flavobacteriaceae bacterium. Classification (GTDB taxonomy): domain Bacteria; phylum Bacteroidota; class Bacteroidia; order Flavobacteriales; family Flavobacteriaceae; genus S010-17. Next base: position 33,371 of record JAKISG010000018.1, read on the forward strand.
TTTGTTCTTATAGGACAATTTAGTGCTGTTGGATTTTTAATTGCAGCAAAATCTATTTTAAGGTACAGTCCAAAAAATGAAGATGGCTTTAATAAAACAGAATACGTTCTAATTGGCACAATGCTTAGTTTTGGGATTGCAATAGCAATTAGTGTATTAATAACTTATGTAAAATGCTAATTAAAACAACAAATTTAGATATAGGTTATGCCTCAAAAAAGAGACAAAATAGTATTGCGCAAAATATTAATATTGAAATAACTAGTCCAAAATTAATTTGTCTAATTGGTGAAAACGGCATTGGAAAATCAACTCTTTTAAGAACGCTATCTAAAGTGCAGCCTAAATTAAAAGGCGAAATAATAATTAATAATAAAAATCTAAATCATTATACAGCAGCTACATTATCACAAAAAATTGGTCTCGTTTTAACTGAAAAAGTACCACCAAGTAATTTAACCGTTTACGAATTAATAGCACTCGGAAGACAAACATACACCAATTGGGTTGGCACACTTACAGACCTTGATAAACAAAAAATTGAAGTGGCAATAAATTTGTGTAATATGATAGATTTCAAACACCAAAAGATTGATGAATTAAGTGATGGGCAATATCAAAAAATGATGCTAGCAAGAGTTTTAGCACAAGACACACCAATAATTTTACTTGACGAACCAACGGCACACCTAGATATTAATAATAAAATTGAAATATTTAAATTGTTAAAAAATTTAGTTGAAAATGAAAATAAACTAATCATTATTTCTACACATGAACTGCAACTTGCACTGCATACTAGTAATGATTTATGGATTATGACAAATAAAGAGTTTTTATGTAATACCGTTAAAAATCATATTGAAAATGGTAATTTAGATAAGATTGTAAAATCTAAATTAGTTAAGTTTGATAAATTAAAAAAAGGATTTGTCTTTAAATAACCTTAACTTCTAAAATTTTAAACTCTAACTTTCTTCATTTCAATAGTAACCATTTCTACATCACCACCAATTGGAGGATTTATTTTAGAAATTTTTATACTTACTTTATTAACTAAAGTAGTTTCTTTAAAAATACGATTTAAGATGCGTTGTGCAACTGTTTCTAATAATTTAGAGCGCACTTCCATCTCTTGTTTAATTATATTATGGAGTAATACATAATCAACCGTATTTTTTAAATTATCAGAAACTGCAGAAGGTTTTAAATCTACATACGCTTTTAAGTCAACAGAGTAATCAGAACCAATATGACCTTCTTCAATTAGACAACCGTGATAAGCATAAATTCTAATATTTTTTAAAATTATTTTTCCCATTATTATTTTATTCTTATTACCCAAATTAAATAGGTTTTAAGTTATTCTTAAATTCACCTAAATTTTTGAAAAACTAGGTATCAAAGATAAACATAAGAGTTAATTAAAGCAAATTAAACTTTAAAAAATTAACTACTAAAGTTGCTAAAGACTAATTAACAGAAATTATTACAAAAAATATTTTAAATTAGCAAATTCTAATTAATTCCTAAAAAATGAAAGCTCGAGAAAAGTTTATACTATTGGCTATAACAACAACAATACTCATTTTATTATTAGCACAATACAGAAAATCAATATATTATCTTTTTATAATTACTGCTCCGTTAATATTTATGGGAGTTTATGATTTATTTCAAAAAAGACATACTATTAGAAGAAATTACCCTTTAGTTGGTAGATTAAGATATGTTTTAGAGTCTTTTAGACCTGAACTAATGCAGTATTTTATTGAAACAGATACCGAAGGCAGACCAATTAATAGAATTTGGAGGTCATTAGTTTATCAACGATCAAAAAAAGAAAATGATACTACGCCATTTGGAACACAAATGAATGTTTATAGATCTGGTTATGAATGGATGGATCATTCTATGTATGCTAAAAATAATGTAAAAAATATTCATAATCAAGAATACCCTAGAGTTATAATTGGTAATGATGCCTGTAAAAAACCTTACGAAATGAGTTTGCTAAATATATCTGCAATGAGTTTTGGTTCTTTAAGTAACCGTGCTGTTTTAGCAATGAATAAAGGAGCCAAAATAGGTAATTTTTCTCAAAATACTGGAGAAGGCGGAATTAGCCCGTTTCATTTAAAACACGGCGGAGATTTAATTTGGCAAGTTGGTACTGGTTATTTTGGCTGTAGAACTAAAGAAGGTACTTTTAGCGAAAAAGCCTATAAAATAAATGCAACAAGACCAGAGGTCAAAATGATTGAGCTAAAAATTTCGCAAGGAGCAAAGCCTGGTCATGGCGGTATTTTACCAGCAAAGAAAAACACCGTAGAAATTGCAAAGATTAGAGGTATTGCTCCTCATAATGATGTACACTCTCCTCCTGCACATTCGGCATTTTCTAATCCTGATGAGTTTATGGAGTTTCTAAAAAAATTAAGAAATTTATCTGGCGGAAAACCCGTTGGGTTCAAACTATGTATTGGCAAAAAGCAAGAGTTCATTGATTTATGCCAAGCAATGTTAAAAAGTGACATAAAACCTGATTTCATTACAGTTGATGGTGGCGAAGGTGGTACTGGTGCTGCACCTGTAGAGTTTTCAAATTCTATTGGTATGCCTTTGCGTGAAGGCTTAATTTTTGTATATGACACTTTAGTTGGTTTTGGTTTAAAAAAAGATATTAAAATCATTGCTGCAGGAAAAATAATTACAGGTTTTCATATGGCTCGAGTAATTGCTCTCGGTGCAGATGTTTGTAATAGTGCTAGAGCAATAATGCTTTCGATTGGCTGTATTCAAGCATTGCAGTGTAATACCAATGCTTGCCCTGTTGGTGTGGCGACTCAAAATAAGTCTTTAATAAGAGGTCTTAATGTTGATGACAAAGCAGAAAGAGTTGCAAATTATCACGAGGAAACAGTACATAGTTTTTTAGAAATGATTGCTGCTGCGGGGTTAAATAAACCACAAGATATTAAACGAAGACATATTAATCGCAGAATTGGGATACATAAAATTGCGAAATTCAATGAAATTTATCCTACAATGATTTCAGGTAATTTATTAAAAAATGCGACAAGACCTTTGGAGTACCAACAGTATTTTAATAAAAAATAGAAATAACAATCGCTACAAATAAATACTTGTAGATTTTAAGATTTAAAATTAACAGAACAATTAAAATTTATAATATGCCATAAAATCATCTTTTATTTTTTTTACAATATTTAAGTCATATTCTTTTTTTCTATACTTGCTAATTTCTTGAATCCCTATAATTGAATTCGTAATAAATAACGCATCTGCTTTTTGCAATTCAAACGGAGAAATTTCAGTTTCATTTAAAACATAGGTTTTATTCTTTTGAAACATTTCTATAATTTTTTTACGAACAACACCTTTTATACATCCTTCTGTTAGCGCTGGTGTCTTTATTTTATTGTCTTTAACAATAAATAAATTACCATTGTTAACCTCTACAATATTTTTTTTTTCATTGATTAAAATACAGTTGTCTAAATTATTTTCAGACGCATATATGCTGGACAAGACATTTATAATTCTATTTGTTGTTTTTAGTGTAGATAGTTGTCCTGAAAAAATATAATAATCTTTAAATAAATCAACTTCATAAGTTGTAATTATCATATTTTTAAGTGTAGAAACTTCAATCAAAAAATTAATTGCATTATTTTTTGGTAAATAAAACCCTCCTTCTTTTCTAAAGACTTGTATTTTAATTCTAACTTCATTAATTAAATTATTAATTTTTATGGTTTTAATAATTTCATCTTGTAAAAATTCTAATGTAAAATAACTAGGTATTGCCATTCGTAACATTCGCATAGAGGCCATTAATCTAAAATAATGATCCTCAAGAAAAAGAATGGTATTGTTTTGAAATTTTAAGGTTTCGAATAAGGCATCTCCATAAGTAAATGCTCTATTATTATAAACTAATACCACTTTATTTTTGGCAATTAGTTTTCCGTTAAAGTTAATCATTATAAATTTTAAAATTGAAGTACTCTTAAAAGTTTAATCTTAAGCGCCTATACAGCGCTTTAGCGTATCTATTTGGTTTTCCCAAAACATTTTTTGCTCCTCAACTTCATCTTCATCAGCAAAATCTGTCACTATTAATGATAAATCATTGGTTAAATCATCTACTATAATTTCAAATTGAAAGTAAACATCTTCGTCTTCTTCTTCTAACCAATAATAACGTACTTTTTCCTCTTTACTAAATACTTTTTGTCTTGCTTGCTCTTCTGATCCGTTCCAAAAAAAAGTATATAACTCCCCTCTTGAATTTACATTATCTGCAAACCATTCGCCTAAGCCGTCTGGAGATGCTAAATAATGATGTAAAAAATTGGATGAAGCGCGTATAGGAAATTCTAATTCGATTTTTATCTTTTCTGTCATTTTCATTGTATTCTAATTTTCGACAATATATATAATTAATCAACCTTGGCAAAATATATTTTCTTAAATTTAGTTAAATTTTGTTTGCGACAATTAAATATGTTTTTATATTTGCACTCTTAAAAATGGCGAGGTAGCTCAGATGGTTAGAGCGTCGGATTCATAACCCGGAGGTCACGGGTTCAACTCCCGTCCTCGCTACATTTAAATGTTTTTAAATTTGATTTTTGATTACTAATTTATTAGACTATAATATTGCCAATAACTTTTAAAAAAAACAATTAATATTTATTAATAAATCTTTAACTCTACAAATTAATGGTTTTTAATTTAGCTTTTGGTAACAAATACTAATACTCTTGGCAAACCAAACATTTTTTATTCAGATTTGTTTTATAAATTTACCTATGACTATACAATCAAAATATTTTCATACACTGGCATTTTTCGTATAATATGGTAATAAACTGTATTTATTTGTACTACTTCTAAAATTTTGTTGTAATTTGCTTTAATGTTTTTTTATATATTTAAGTTTTTAAAAACCAGTTAAATATATTTATTTTTAAGTGAACGGGGAATTTTTACTTTTTTTTTAATGCACAATTAAAACAGAATAAATTAATGAAAGGTATTATAACATTTGATGATTTTATAAAGGTAGATATTAGAATTGGCACAATTATAAAGGTTACTAATTTTTCAAAAGCAATAAAACCGGCATATCAAATTCAGATAGATTTTGGAGATTTAGGCATTAAAAAAACTTCTGCTCAAATAACTAAGCGGTATTCTAAAGAAGATTTATTAAACAAACAGGTTAGTGCTATAATAAATTTTAAACCTAAGAAAATTGCAAATTTTTTAAGTGAATGTCTTATTTTAGGAATTCAAAATGGTAATGATGTTGTTTTATTAAAAACAAATGGTCAAATTAAAAATGGTGAGATTGTTCGTTAGTTTGTATAATTTTAACTAAGGTAAAAAAATATTAAAGATTGAACATCAAACTTAAAAACTTAAAAGACAAGTTAAATGGTGAATTATTTTTTGATAATTTACACAAATCTATCTATGCAACTGATGCTTCTGTTTATAGAAAAATACCTCTAGCTGTTGCTTATCCAAAAGTTGATGGTGATATTAAACAATTAATTCAATTTGCCATTAAAAACAAAATTACTTTAATACCAAGAACTGCAGGCACATCATTAGCTGGGCAATGTGTTGGTGACGGAATTGTTGTTGATGTCTCAAAACACTACACTAAAATTCTTAAATTTAATGAACAGAAAAAAACAATAACTGTACAGCCTGGAGTTATTAGAGATGAGTTAAATTTGTTTTTAAAGCCTTATAAATTATTCTTTAGTCCAAATACATCAACTTCTAATCGTTGTATGCTTGGTGGTATGGTTGGCAATAACTCCTCGGGCACAACTTCTATTCAATTTGGAGTTACTCGGGATAAGGTAATTGCGATTCAAACGATATTAAGTGATGCTTCCGAAGTGCAATTTAATTCCTTAAACGCCGCCGCGTTTAAACAAAAAATTATTGGAGCAACACTCGAAAATAAAATATATAAATCCATTTTTAATACCTTAAGCAATACCGAAAATCAGTTAGAAATAAAAAAACATTTCCCTAAAAAAACAATCCATAGAAGAAATACTGGTTATGCGTTAGATACACTTTTAGATTTTAAGTTATTTGGCGGAAACCAAGATACAGTTAATCTTTCAAAATTACTCTGTGGCAGTGAAGGCACTTTGGCTTTTACTACAAATATTACTTTACAATTAGAAAAATTACCTCCAAAATTTAGCATTTTGGTTGTTTCACACTTTAGAACTACTAAAGAAAGTTTAGAGGCCGTTCAAGTAGCTATGAAACACAATCTTTTTATGTGTGAATTGATGGATAAAACTATTTTAGATTGTACTAAAAACAATAGAGCGCAAATTAAAAATAGGTTTTTTATCTATGGTGACCCAAAAGCTATTCTAATGCTAGAAGTTAAAGCAAGTTCCGTTAAGAAAGTAGAAAGTTTAGCAAATGATTTAATTTTAGATTTAGAAAAAAATAAATTTGGTTACGCCCATATTAAAGTTAAAGATAAAGATGTTGATAGCGTTATTAATCTAAGAAAAGCAGGGCTGGGTGTACTTGGTAATATGATAAGCGATAAAAAATCTGTTGCTTGTGTTGAAGATACTGCTGTTGCATTAGAAGACCTGCCTAATTACATTAATGAATTCACCAATATGATGAATTCTTTTAAGCAAAAAGCAATTTATTACGCACATGCTGGCGCTGGCGAATTACATTTAAGACCAATTTTAAACCTTAAAAAAAGTGAAGATGTCGTTTTGTTCCGAAAAATAACGACTGAAGTTGCTAAATTAGTTAAAAAATACAAGGGGTCTTTAAGCGGTGAACATGGTGATGGAATTGTTAGGGCAGAATTTTTACCTTTTATGCTTGGGCAAAAAAACTACGATTTATTAAAACATATAAAATATACTTTTGATAAAGATAATATTTTTAATAAAGGTAAAATAATTGATGCTTTTAAAATGGATGAGTCGTTTCGTTATTTGCCAAATAGAATAGAACCAAAAATAAAAACCTTATTAAATTTTAATGATAATAATGGTATTTTAAATCTAGTTGAAAAATGTAATGGTTCGGGAGATTGTAGAAAACCACTAACTGCCGATGGCGTAATGTGTCCTAGCTATAGAGCAACAAAAGATGAAAAAGATAGCACAAGAGGTAGAGCAAATGCGTTGCGTGAATTTTTAACAAATTCAGATAAGTTAAATAGATTTAATCATAAAGAATTAAAACAGGTATTTGATTTATGTATAAGTTGTAAAGCATGTGCAAGCGAATGCCCGAGTAATGTAGATATTGCTATTTTAAAAGCAGAATTTTTATATCAATATTATAAAGAAAACAAACCTCGTTTTAGAGATAAACTTTTTGCAAATAATAATAGTTATCTAAAAAAAGTACGCCTCTTCTCTCCTACTTTAGTAAACTTCTTTTTAAACAGGAAAATAGTGAAAAACATTTTAGGCATTACTGTAAAAAGGAATTTGCCTAAAATTGCTAACCAAACTTTTAGAGATTGGTCTAAAAATAAATTTCAAAAATTAAATAACAAAATAAATTATAAAACAATCTATCTTTTTATAGATGAATTCACTAATAATTATGATGTCCCAACTGGAATTAATACTTATGAGTTATTAACTAAATTAGGCTATAAGGTATTAATCATAAATCATGAGCAGAGTGGTCGCTCACAAATTTCAAAAGGGTTTCTGGCTGAAGCCAAAGTAATTGCAAATAAAAATATGGCTATTTTTTACAATAAAATTACAGACAAAACCCCTTTAGTTGGTATAGAACCATCAGCAATATTAACTTTTAGAGATGAATATTTACGTTTAGCAGATGAGCAACTATTAGCAAAAAAACTTGCTAAAAACACTTTTACTATCGAAGAGTTTATAGCAGCTGAAATAGATAAAGGCAACATCAAATCTAATCAGTTTTCCCTAAAAAATAAGACAATCAAAATTCATACACATTGTCATCAAAAAGTATTGTCTAGCCAAGAAGCAACTTTTAAAATATTAAATCTACCAACTAATTTTAAAGTAAGTATTCTAAATACTGGTTGCTGTGGTATGGCAGGTTCTTTTGGTTACGAAAAAGAACATTACGAAATTAGTATGCAAATAGGCGAAAATTCTGTTTTTCCTAAAATAAGAAATACTAAAAAAGAAATTGAAATTGCTGTTTCTGGCACTAGTTGCAGACATCAAATTTTTGATGGTACTAAACGCAAAACAGAACATCCTATTAGTATTTTGAGAAATGCACTGTTGTAAAATAAACTCAAGGCATCTAACTTTTAACTGCTGACTCAAAAAAATAGCATTCGAATCTAGGTTATTAAGTAATAACTACGCTATAGAGTAGCGGATTTGTGTTTTACTGTTTCAGGTAAGACTGAAATTGTCAGTTTTAAATCGTTCTTTTTTGATTGGGTAAATCCATTTAAAATTCCTAATGTTAGAAATGCTGATAATAATAAAATTTTCTTCATTGGTTTTGTTTTATAGTTCAAAATAAGAATATTTATCAAGAACTATTCCGTTTTTTTTAATTGGTTACAACAAGATGATATGCTTTCATTTTAGTATTTATTTTCTTTTTTTTACAGTTAAATCTCTAATAAACAATGAAGTGCCAACTAATAATATATTATTATTATCAATTGCATTTAATTCGTACAGTCTATTAATAGTTAAATTATTTGCTTTTGCAATAGCATGATAAGTATCGTTAGTTTTAACTATATATAATAAATGTGGATTGTTATTTACAATCGTGTTACTCTTTTTATTACTAATTTGTTTTTGTATTTCTCTTTGAGCAAACATATTATTATAAAACATTAGTGATACACAAAATATAAAAAATTTCATTCTATTTAATTTGTTTAAAAACTACAAAATTAATATTTCAAAATACCTAGTGTAGCCATTTGTTTCGATTTTAAATTCCATGATTTATGAGAAATCACATTACCTTTATCATCATAAATTACAAATTCTGCAGTATTTGGACCATAGAGACCTTCGTTTATTGCTTCAATATCAATTCTATTAAATCCTTTCTTTTCTAATTTAATATGAATCGTATAGTATAAGCCGTCTAAATGCACATTAGCATCAATTACTTTTTCGTTTAAATAAACTTTTACTCGATCACCATCAATTAAACCAAAATCACGATATTCAATTCTAACAAACTCGGTATTACTCTCAATTGTTCCTAAGTTTTGACTAGTTTTAAATTTGCTTTTTGTTGTATTTTTACCATTAAAATGCTTTATGACTACAATATCTTTATCTAATGGTTGCTCTGCTAATAATGTTTCTTTAATTGGTTTTTTGTTTGGATCTAGATATTTATTTAGGTCAAAATTATAAGAAAGTCCTAAATTTTTACTTTTAGATGATAACAAATAAGAAATATCAGTACTCTTTTCATCAATTTTTAGTTCTTCAAATTTAAATTTCGCATCAATCTGACGGTTTATAACAGCATCTAAAAATGGTTTATTTTCTTTTTTAATCGTATCATTTTGAGCGTTTAAAAAAACGGAAGTCAATAAAAAAACGATATAGTAAAAATTTATTTTCAATATAATAAAATATAATAGTTTATTTTCGTTTCTAAATAGCACAAAATTAGTGCCAGTTTTAATAGTTGCTAAAAATATACTATTTTTGGAAAATAATAATTAAAAATTTAGTTAAATTGTTTTTTATCTAGAAAAAAATATTTTTTTTTAATTTAAAAACTAAATTTCATAATAATAGTAAGGATATTAAAAAGATGAAGAAAAAAATAATAACAACCACACTCCTACTCTTCTTTAGTTTTATTAGTTATCAATCGTATCTTTTTTTTATTGTATCGACTGATAGTTTACAGTCTATTTATTTAATCCCAAAAGATGCAATATATGTTTTAGAAACCCGAAAACCAATTGACAATTGGGATAAAATTAGCACAAGTGAAATTTGGAAACATCTACAGAAAAACGAATATTTTAACGAGTTAACAGAGAGTTTAAATGAATTAGATGGTGTCTTTAATCAAAAGAAAAAAGTATTTAATTTTATTGGCAATCGATCATTATTAATTTCTGCTCATATGATTAAGAAAAAAGAATATGCTCTTTTTTATGTACTTGATTTACAGAAGTTTTCAAAACTAACATTATTAAAAAACCATTTAAATACTTTTGTAAATAAAAATTTTAGATTTAGTAAACGTAGTTATCACAATGAAATAATTAATGAAATTTATGATAAAACTTCACGTAAAACACTTTATATCACTTTTATAAAAAACCAGTTAATTGCCTCTTATACACATGTTTTAGTAGAGGCGTCTATTGACCAATACCAAGAACCGATAATTGGTCGTGATTTAAGTTTTATAGAAATCCATAAAAAAGTAGGCTATGATGATTTATTTCGGCTTTATTTTCAGTACGATTATTTAGATGATTATATGTATTATTTTTCTGACAAACCAAATGATATACTTAATTTAATTAGTAAGAGTTTGGTATATTCTGGTTTTAGTTTTGATTTAAAGTCAGATAATTTTATTTATGCAAATGGTTTTACAAATACAAATCAGAATACAACTAGCTACCTAAAAGCATTACAAAAATCTGGTAAAGGGAAAATAGAAATTGCTAAAATAGCACCAAAGCGTACGGCTGTTTATGTCAGTTTTGCCTTTAATAGTTTTATCGAATTTTATAAAAATTTTGAAGTTATACAGAAAGAAAATCCTAAGCAGTATAAAACCTATCAAGATAATTTAGATAAGATAGAAAATGTACTTAAAATTAATATAAAAGATAATTTTATGAGTTGGATTGGTAATGAAATCGCATTACTACACATGCAGTCTTCTGATAAAACATCTAATGAAAATGAAGTAGCTTTAGTTATTAAAACAAACAGTATAAAAGATGCTCAGACAAATTTAGACTTTATTTTAAAACAAATTAAAAAGAGAACCCCAGTAAAATTTAAACAAATAAATTATAAAGATCATAAGATCAGTTTTTTAGCAATCAAAGGGTTCTTCAAATTTTTTTTAGGAAAGTTGTTCCAAGAATTTGACAAACCCTATTTTACTTTTATTGACGATTGCATAGTGTTTAGTAACCACCCTAGCACTTTAAAAAATATTATTAATGATTACGTTAAAAAGAATACTTTACATAATGCAAAAGATTACCAGTCTTTTATTAGTAATTTTGATAAAAAATCTAGTTTTTTTACATATATAAATACGCCTACATTATATAAAGGTTTAAAAAATTATGTAGATAAAAACACGATAAATAAATTAGAAAAAAATAAGAATTATATTATTTGTTTTCCACAAATAGGCTTTCAATTAACGCCTTATGTCAATTTATTTGAAAGTAAATTAGTTGTAAATTATCAAGATCCCAAAATTGTAAAAACCAAAGAGCAATTTAAAGAAATGACTTTAATTGGTCCAACCAAAAACCAAATAACTACAGCGACTAATAATTTATTAAGTATTGATAAAGAACGTATTTTTAATATTAGCGAAGTATATTTAAATAATCTAAACGATAATACCTATTTAAAAAAATATACAAGTGGTAAAACACATATAAAATTGATTTTTAAAAACGGAATGAAACACGGTAAGTATCGTGAATACTACCCTAATGGAAAAACAAAAATTTCTGGTAAATTCAGAAAAGACATACAAATTGGTACTTGGAGATATTATAGTATAAATGGTAATTTAATTTTTAAGAAAAAGTTCTGATTTAATTGATCATTTTTTTTCCAAAAAAAAATTATTTACTCTAAAACTATTAAAATTACTTCTTTCTAAAGTAAATTGTAATTGGAACTCCAGAAAAATTATAAATTTCACGCATTTTATTTTCTATAAAACGTTTGTAAGGGTCTTTTACATATTGTGGTAAGTTGGCAAAAAATACAAATTGTGGTGTTGCTGTTGGTAATTGCATACAATATTTAATTTTTACATATTTCCCTTTTATTGCTGGCGGTGGGTTATGTTGAATAACTTCTAACATAGTTTCATTTAACTTACTTGTTGCAATTTTATTTTTTCGATTATAAAAAACAGCAACTGCTGTCTCTAATGATTTTAGCAATCGTTGTTTGGTTAGTGCAGATATAAAAACAATAGGTACATCTCTAAAAGGTGCTGTTTCTTGCCTAATAGTTTCTTCAAAAGCTTTTGCTGTTTGGGTTTCTTTTTCAATCAAATCCCACTTATTAACCAACACAATAATGCCCTTTCTGTTTTTAACTGCAAGCCAAAAAATATTTTGATCTTGCCCTTGAAATCCACGAGTTGCATCAATAATTAAAATTGTAACATCACAGTTTTCAATAGAGCGTACTGCTCGCATAACAGAATAAAATTCTAAATCTTCCTTTACTTTAGACTTTTTACGAATACCCGCAGTGTCAATAATACTAAAATCAAATCCAAATTTATTAAATTTAGTATCAATAGAATCTCTAGTAGTACCTGCAATATCTGTAACTATATTTCTATCTTTTCCGATTAAAGCATTAATAAAAGAAGATTTACCTGCATTTGGTCTACCGACTACAGCAAATCTTGGTAAATTACTTTCTTCTTCTTCTTTAGGTTCTGGCATTTTTTTTACTAATGCATCTAAAAGGTCTCCAGTTCCGCTACCGTTTATAGAAGAAATAGTGTGGTAATCACCTAAGCCTAAATTATAAAATTCTATTGCATCATCTACTCGCATTGCATTATCTACCTTATTAATTACTAAAAAAACAGTTTTTTTAGTTTTTCTTAATAATTTAGCAACTTCAACATCAGTAGGTGTTATCCCGCTAGTTACATCGACTACAAATAAAATTAAATCGGCCTCATCAATAGCTAAAACTACTTGTTTTCTTATTTCGGCTTCAAAAATATCATCTGACCCTTTTACATAGCCACCAGTATCTATTACAGAGAATTGTTTACCGTTCCATTCACTTTTTCCATAATGACGATCTCTTGTAACACCACTAACACTGTCAACAATTGCTTTTCTTTGCTGTATTAAACGGTTAAAAAAAGTAGATTTACCTACGTTTGGTCTTCCTACAATAGCAACAATACTGTTCATAAAATATGAATTAAAATTCTTTAGCAAAGATAATTTTAATTTATGACACTTCTAGTAATTCAATACTGGTTTTTAATTAAAAATTTTTATCGATAATATTTTTAAGAATAATTACATTTTATTTATTAAAAAATGCTTATTGTTGCAATAACAATTCTATATAATGAATAATCATTAACTATTATGCAAATTTTTAAAAAAACAATAATAATATTTTTATCTATTATTCTTTTATTATTAGTTTGGTTGTTTTTTTACACACAACACTTAAAGCCAACTTATAAAGGGAATCTAAAGTTAAAAAACATCAATAATAATGTCGAAGTTTTTTATGACGATATTGGCGTACCACATATTTACGCAGAGAATCAAAATGATGCTTATATTGCTTTGGGCTATGTACATGCGCAAGACAGACTTTGGCAAATGGAATTAATTAGAAGGGTGGCCTCTGGCAGATTATCTGAAATATTTGGAAAAGACAAGGAGAAAGGCGACAATGCAATTTTAAAATCAGATAAATTTTTTCTTGGTTTAGGAATTGAAGATGCAGCAATTAAAACTATTAAAAAGTTAGATACAGCTGCACAATCATACAAATTAGCAATGGCTTATCTTGATGGTATTAATCAATTTATTGATGACGGACCAACACCAATTGAATATAAAATAATTGGTTTTAAAAAAGAAAAATTTGAACTAAAAGACATGTATAATGTTTTTGGCTATATGAGTTTTAGTTTTGCCACGGCTCATAAAACAGACCCTCTACTTTCAAAAATAAAAGAGAAATTAGAGCCTCGTTATTTAGAAGAATTAGGTATAAAAATAGACCCAACCACTACCTTGATTAAAAATCATTATTCTAAACAAGGTGTCGAGAGTAACATTGTTGCTGCAGTAAATAAAATAATGAATAATTTACCTATTTCTCCTTTTATAGGCAGTAATTCTTGGGTTGTTGGACCTGAAAAAACAGCTTCTGGAAAAGTGATTTTTGCAAACGACCCACACATTGCTTTTGCACAACCTGCAGTATGGTATCAATCGCATATTGTCTGTCCGAATTTTGAAATTTATGGCTTTAATTTGGCATTGACACCTTTTCCGTTACTGGGACATAATAGAGATTATGCCTATGGTTTAACAATGTTCAAAAATGATGATATTGATTTTTATAGAGAAAAATCTAATCCAGAAAATGTAAATCAATATTTTAGAAATGGTGAATATGTACCTTTTGAGATTAAGGAAAAAACAATAAAAATTAAAAATAGTCCTTCAGAATCTTTTTTAATTAAAATTGGTAAACATGGACCAATAATGAATGATTTTATTGACTTGATCGATGAAAAAGAACCTATTGCTATGGACTGGATTTATACCAAATTTAAAAACGAAATGCTAGATGCATCTTATGGCATTTCACATGCAAATAGTATAGACGAATTTAGAGATGCCGTAAGTTTAATTCATGCACCAGGTTTAAATGTAATGTATGGTGATGCTAACGATAATATTGCTTGGTTTGCAGCAGGTATGTTGTATAAACACGATAATAATGTAAATACACAATTTATTTTAAATGGCGCTAATAATGAAGATGAAAAATTGACTTATCTAAATTTTTCTCAAAATCCACAAGCAATAAACCCACCATGGAATTATGTATATTCAGCAAACAACCAACCTGATAAATTAGATACTGGGTTTTACCCAGGCTATTATTCACCAAAAGACAGAGCAGAACGTATTGTTGAAAAACTAGATAAGTTAACAGCTATTAAAGTAGATGATATGAAGAAATTAATTAACGATGTAACATCATCAGTCATACCAAAATTGATTCCAGAGATACTAAAAAATATAGCTACTAGTGACTTATCTGAAAATGAGTCTGTTGCAATTAAAATCTTAAGAAATTGGGATGGTAGTTTTGAATTAAATCAAGTTGCACCAACTATTTTTACAAAATTTAAATACCAATTTTATAAAAATACTTTTGAAGATGAATTAGGAGAGGTTGGCTTTAAACAGTTTTTAAATACACCTATTTCAAAAAAACAATTTTCAAAACAAATATTAAATAAAAATTCTATTTGGAGTGATGATATTCAAACATCAGACATTATAGAAACTAAACAATACAACATTGTTAAATCGTTTAAAGAAACTATACAATTTTTAGAAAAACAACATGGACAATTAATTAGCAAGTGGAAATGGAAAAATGTACATACCGTAGAGTATAAACACCCTATTGGAAAAAAATTAAGCCTTTTAGGTTTAAATTTTAATATCGGTCCTTTTCCTGTATCAGGGTCAAATGGAGTTTTAAATAACCAAATGTTTACGATGAACGGCAAAGGTATTTATAATGTGCATGCAGGACCATCGACTAGAAGGATTGTAGATTTTAACGATGTAGAAAATAGTATTGCTATAATACCGACAGGGCAATCTGGTAACATTTTTAGTAAACATTATCAAAACCAAGCGCAACGTTATTTAAAAGGTGAGTTTTTTACAATGCTTTTAAATACAGAAACTATTCAACAATTTGATGATAGGTTAATTTTTTCTCCAAAATAGTTTTTATTTAAATTTATTAATAACGGTCAGTTAGCCTTTTAAAATGCTCTTTCGGGTTTAAAATTTTATATAATATTTTTAAAAATATGTTTCATTAATCTCTTTTTATCATTAATAACTTCTTCTAAAGAAATAGAAGATTCTGTTCTACTAATACCTTCAATATTACTTAATCTAAAAATAATTTTTTTAGCATGTTTAGTGTTTTTGGCTCTTATTTTACAATAAACAGAAAATTTACCTGTAGTTAAATGTGCAACTGTTACTTCTGGTATTTTCTTAATTTCTTCAATTATGTTTTGCGAAAATGATACATTACCAGTATATAAACCAACATAGGCAATAAAAGTATAATCCATTTTTTCATAATCAATTATTAGGGTAGATCCTTTTATAATACCTTGATCTTCCATTTTTTTTACACGTATATGAACTGTACCTGCTGAAACAAGTATTTTTTTAGCAATATCTGTAAATGGTGTCCGTGAATTTTCTATTAATATTTGAAGTATTTGGTGATCAATATCATCCATTTTAATTTTTGACATCTTTTTTTCAGTTCAGTTATTTAGTAAGTGTAAATATTATAAAAAATAATTAATATTCTAATATAATATGTATAATTAAGTGTATCTGCAATTTTTTTTAAAACTTCAGCAGGAGGTTGTGCTCCTTTAATTTCATAACGTCCAATTTGAGCATAAGAAATTCCTACCTTCTTTGCTAGGTCAGATTGTAAAACCAAACAAGCGTTTGCTTCTTAATTAAAAGACACAATATCAATACTGTAACTCAATCATATATTTATCGACAATAAATCGCTAAGTCAGGAGACTTTTTACAGCTAAGAGGTTACGGTTTATAGTCTGCCCAACCATATTTATAATATTTCTCATTAGGCATAAATTCTGACACTCCTATATCTAAATCCCCAGCACAAGGTATTCTATAATGTGACCATGCAACAATTGATTTTTTCTTTGTTCGATAACTTGTCCAATGTCCATTGAAAATACAATTTGTATAACTAGGAATGTACCCTTGAATGTCATTGTATAGCAATTGCCCTTCTTTGTTTTTATACCACAAAACAAAAATATCTCCTTCAAAGATACCTGTTGAACTTAATTGTTTATTTTCCAAAAGTGTAAATTCCAATACAGAAAAACCGTGGATTTCACTTCCTTTAACTTCATGCTCATAGGATTCTTCTGCAGCTAGTTGCTCGTTATCGAAAATACATTGTTCTTTCAGAATAAAATTTCCTTCAAATTTTCTTGTTACACCGTTAAATACTGTTGTTTGTCCAGACACTTCATAGACACCTTCTTTACTTTTTTTGATAGCAAAAAATTCAAGATTTAAACGCTTTTTATTATTTCCAATAAAACTTAAATATTTTGCTGTACCAGCGTATGTTTTCTCAGTAAAAAACAAAGGACTTAAATCTATATCTTCTTCATATTCTGTGTATTCAATTTTGTCTAAAAAATAAATAGATAAAAAATCATGAAGATTACAAGTTTGTTGAACTTTGGGAGAGAAAAAGGAAATTATAACTAAAACTATACTAATTAATCTCATCTATTATTTTTATTTTAATATTTTCTATTCCTAACTCTTCAATTTTTCTCATTATTTCATAAACTGTTTTTATAGAATCATCCAAGTCAAATATTTTATATTTGGTTTTATCAATACTCTTATTAGGTAAAATACAGCCTTCAGACCATCCTCCGTGAGTACCAGCATGCATTAAAATTCCTCTGCTTTCTGGGACTTTATCATTATATAATTTGATAACACCCTTTTTCAGTTCAGAATAATTTAAATTATGTTTTTTTCCGATTCTACCGTTTTTAGTATAAACGTCCTTTAAATATCTACCAAAATTATGCCACTTGATATTGTATATTCCAGCAGGTATTCTTTTATCTTTTCCTCTTTCTGTTGTTTCTGGTCCAAAAGGTTCACAGATATAGCCTTCCATAGTGCCAAACTTAAACACCCCTAATGTCATACTTTTCCCATTATTATCCCTCCAAATTTCAGATTCACGTGTGATATGGAGTGTGTATGGGTCTCCAAACATCAACATCATCTGCCTTATCCAAGATAAACCCTGTACGCTTTTCCGCCTAAAGTTCTTCTTTTTCTTTTGATATGTTTGTGTTAGTAGCAATCTTTTGTATTTACTTCAAAGATACTTATTTTTTTCAAATGAAAAATAAAAAAGGGT
>JAKISG010000019.1 GCA_021648755.1 Flavobacteriaceae bacterium
TTTCTAGTACGATGCGTACTCCTTGAAATATAGGTTTGCCTGATGGGCGATTGTTAGCGTCTGTTGGTTGGTAAAAGTCGTAGTAATAGGATAAAACGTTTATTTTTTTATCGTTTATGTGTAATGTTGCTTTTATACTCATCTTATTTTGGTTTTTTTTTATAAAAATAAGTGTTTTTTAGTTAATGTACAAATTTTAGGTGTTTTTTTTAAAAAAAAAGGAGTTTTATATTTTTTAAATTTGCCTTATTGCAAATAAACTTTTGGTATTTCTAAAAAGATTAAAAGAATCAGACTAAAGAAGGTCTTGTGCGATCACCATTTCTAAACCGTTGTTAGCGAAGTTTTATTTTATTTATATTTTATGAATTAATTTTATTATTTCTGCTTTTTTTCGTGTAGAAATGGGTATTAAACTATGATTAGACATCTGTAGGCATTCTTTATTTAAACCCATAATATGTTTTGAATTTACTAAGTGTGATTGATGACAACGAATAAATGTAGTACTGAGTAAATCTTGATAGTATTTAAGGTTTTTGGAAACAGTAATTTTTTTGTTGGTCGTAATAAAATGAGTATAAGCACCATCTGCTTTTAAATTAATAATATCTTTTACATATATAATATAATGTTGTTTTGTAGTTTTTAGAACAATTTTTTGCACTTTAGTAACTAGGTTATTTTTTAAAACTGCCAATAAATCTTGATGCTCTTTTTCATTGCCAATATTAAAAAGAGCTCTTTTAATAGCGCCTTGTAATTCTATGGGGTCTATTGGTTTTAGTAAATAATCTACGGCACTAAATTTAAAAGCATTAACAGCATACTCATTATATGCAGTTGTAAAAATAATTTTAAAATCTATATTTTTTAACTGTTTTAAAATATCAAAACCTGTACCGTCTTCTAATTTAATATCTAAAAAAATAAGATCGGGTTTTTCCTTTTTTATTTGTTGAATTGCCTGGTTAACAAAACCTGTTTCTGCAACAATTTTAAGGGTTGGCTCTAGTATTTTAAGCATTTTTTTTAAACCTGCCCGTACGTTAATTTCATCTTCTATAATTATTACTTTTATCATTGTTTTAAACAGAATTTTATAACTGTTCCTTTATTTGAGGAGTTAATTGTAAAAGATTTTTCGTCTTTTCTATCTAATAATTTAAGTCGTTTTTTAAACACATCTATGGAGTGAACTTTATCTTCTTTATTTTTTTCTGAATAACCAACTCCATTATCCTTTATTTCATAACAGATAGAATTATTTCCTTTTGAAATACTAATGGTAATTTTTCCTTTTTCTTTTTTGTTTTTTAATCCATGTTCTATAGCATTCTCTACAAAAGGTTGTATTAATAATGGCGGTATTTCAACGGTATTTATGGCTACACCTGCAAAAATATTTATTTCATAATCAAATTTATCATTAAATCGTAATTTTTGTGTGTCCATATAGTTTTTTAACGCATCTATTTCATCTAATAGAAGAATTCTATCTTGACTAATAAAATCAAAGTTTTGTCTAATCAATTTTGCAAATCTTGATAAATATGTAGCAGATTTTATAGGTTCATTATCTAATAAAGAGTTTTGAATGGCAGAGAGTGTATTAAATATAAAATGTGGATTCATTTGAGAACGTAATACGCTTTGTTCTAAAATAAGTTTTTCTTTTTCGTTTTCTACTATTTTTCTTTTTGTATTTTGAAACCAAAATAAACCTAATAATAACAAGAAACTTAAAGATACTCCGAAAATAATTTTATTTTTATTATTATTTTTTTTTACTTGCAGTAATTCATTTTTATTTTTAAAATACTTATGCTGATTTTCTAGCATTTTTATTTTTTCCTTATTTTTGTGAAGAACTGTAATATTAAAAACAGAGTCTGATTTTGCTTGATATTTAAGTGCTTTTTTAAAATCCCTCTGTTGCATAGCGATTTTTAATAAATCTTTATAGATTAAATTAATTTTATATTGATTACTATTATTTATGGCTATTTTAAGCGCTTTTATATAATTTTTTTCTGAGGATTTATAGTCTTTTAAATAGGTATAAATATGGGCGAGATTACTATAAGGTATACTATTCGATATTTTTGATTTAGTATTATGAACTATTGCTTTTTTATAATAGGCTAAAGCATTTTTATAATTACCTATTAGTTCGTTAATTCTACCTATATTACTGTAAGATTTACCAATACCTATATTATCTTTTCTAGAAAGACTAATATCAAGAGATTTTTGACTATATTGTAATGCTTTTTTAAAATTAGCAGTATTTTTATGTAAAATAGCAATGTTGTTATAAGTTACAGATAAACTGATACTATCATGTTGTTGTTTTTGAAGTTCTACAGTATTCAAAAGGTATTTAAATGCTTTTCTATAATCTTTATTGGTATAGTAAATAAAAGAAAGCGCACTATTTGCAGCTGAAACTAAATTAAAATAGTTATTTTTTTTTGCGATATCTAACGCTTCGAGTGTTTGATTTGTAGCTTTGGAATAATTTTTTAGATATACATTTGAATTTGATTGAAGAAGTAAGATCTTTATAATTCTTTTTTTATCTTTCTCTATAGGTAAAATTTCGTTAAATAGTTCTAATGCTTCTCTGTGATTATTATTATTTGTATATGCTATGGCTTGTTCATATTTAATCTTTGAAATGATTTTTTTAGTATAGTCATGATTGCTAAACAGCAAACTATCTGCATATATAATTGCATCTATTGGTGATGATTTTCTCTTTTGTTTTAAAACATCTATAACGTTATTTTGACTAATACTTATAAATGATGATAAGGTTAAAATAAATACAGCTATTTTTTTCAAGATATACTTTGTTTGACTTGCAATTTAATTCAAAAAAATCTATTTCTCTAAAAAAAATGAAGAGATTATACTATTTATTTTCCATTAAAATAAGTTGGCCTTTTATTTTAACCCGAAATAACCGCATTTTGCCAAGCACCACCATTAATAGCATCAATATCAGCATTTTTTAAATAACGCAATGCAATACTTGCTCTGCCACCACTTTTACAAACAATAATAACAGGCTTGTTCCATGCTTTAATAGTTTTTATACTACTTGATATTTCATTTAAAGTTATTAATTTTGAACCCTCTACATGCCCTTCTTTAAATTCTGCAAGACTTCTAACATCTAAAACTATTGCACCTTTATCTAAATACTCTTGTATTGTATTAGTGTCATTACCGCCACTAAAAAAATTGAAAAATCCCATAATTTGTTTTTTATGGTGCAAATATAAAGAACTATTTGCATAGAAAACGGAACACTAGTTACAAAACTTAAAATTACTAAATTTTTTTAGTCTAAAAACGTATCTTTGCGTTCTTATATTTTTGTAAAAAATGATAAAAATTAAAACATTAGAAGAAATTGAATTAATGCGTGAAAGTGCCTTATTAGTTTCTAAAACTTTAGGAATGTTAGCTTCAGAAATAAAAATTGGAGTAACAACTTTATATTTAGATAAATTAGCAGAAGAATTTATTAGAGACCACGATGCCATTCCAGGATTTTTAGGTTTATATGATTTTCCCAATACCTTATGTATGAGTCCAAATGCACAAGTGGTACATGGGTTCCCTACCGATGAACCTTTAAAAAATGGGGATATTATATCTATAGATTGTGGTGTAGTTAAAAATGGATTTTATGGTGATCATGCTTATACTTTTGAGGTTGGTGAAGTTGAAGCAGCAACTAAAAAACTATTAAAAATTACGAAAGAAAGTTTATATGAAGGTATTAGACAATTAAAAATTGGTAATCGTGTTGGCGATGTAGGTTATGCCATTCAAAATTATTGCGAAAATCATGGTTACGGAATTGTACGTGAATTAGTTGGTCACGGTCTAGGTAGAAAAATGCACGAAGACCCAGAAATGCCAAACTACGGACGAAGGGGACGTGGAAAAAAATTTAAAGAAGGTATGGTCGTTGCTATTGAACCAATGGTAAATTTAGGTACTTCTAAAATAAATCAACTAAAAGATGGCTGGACAATCTTAACAGTAGATAGAAAACCTTCTGCCCATTTTGAACATAATATTGCTATTGTAAATGGTAAACCAGAATTGCTTTCAACCTTTAAATATATTTATGATGTGTTAGGAATTATTAGTGATGAAGAAAATGAATTTCGAATTAGTCACTAATTTTTATGAATTAATAGTACAATTTGTGGCTACATTAAAATAATCATGTCAATATTCCGTAAAATTTTAAACACGATACCAAGACCATACTTAATAAAAATAAGTTATATGGTTAGTCCGATATTAACTTTATTCTACAAAGGTTCAAAATTCACTGACCCAATAGATAATAAAAGTTTTAGAAAACTATTACCTTACGGTTATAATAAACAACGAAAAAATGCACTATCACCAAGTACGCTTTCATTAGAACGTCATCGATTAATGTGGTTATACCTTAAAAATGAAACCGATTTCTTTACAGCAAAGAAAAAAGTATTGCATATGGCACCAGAACAATGTTTTTTAAAACGATTTAAAAAATTAAAAAATTTAGAATATATAACAGCAGACTTATACTCACCAATTGTCGATGTAAAAGCAGATATTCTAGACTTGCCTTTTGAAAGTAATAGTTTTGATATTATATTTTGTAATCATGTTTTAGAACATATTATTGACGACAAAAAAGCGATGCAAGAATTATATCGTGTTTTAAGACCCGGAGGCTTTGGTATATTCCAAATTCCACAGGATTTAAGTTTAGCTAAAACGTATGAGGACTTTAGTATTATTACGCCAGCAGAAAGAACCAAACATTTTGGACAATATGATCATGTGCGAGTTTACGGAAAAGATTATTTTAATAAACTCCGTGCCGTTGGATTTAAGGTAGAAGAAGTAACTTACTCTAAGATGATTTCTGAAAAATTAACTACAAAATACGGCTTAACTAAAGGTGAAATTTTACCTGTTTGCAGGAAAAATTAAGCATTTAATCAGGTCTGTATTCAAGGCTTATACCTGTAAAATATTAAACATCACAAAATCAGATAATTAGTAAGATAAACTTTATTTAGAATTAATCTAAATAAAATTTGTAGAATTGACAAAGGGTGTTATATTTGCATTATATTATTTGGAATTAGTCTAAATAAAATAACAATGAAATGAAATTAAATAAAATAACAATAATACTCACTACAATTGTAATTAGTATAGGATGTTTTTCTCAAAATTCAAGTATTGAAGGAAACATAAAACAAATAGACAGTATAAATGTTCTGTCTGGTATTTCGGTCTATTTAGACAAAACAAATTTTGGAACTGTGACTAAAGGTAATGGAAGTTACTTTATAGAAAACATACCCATTGGAAACTATACACTAATTGTTTCGGGTATAGGTCATTTTACCATTAAAAAAGAAATACTTGTAGAAGAAAATAAAATTTTAGTAGAAAATTTTATATTAAAGGAAACCATTGCCAGTCTCCCAGAAGTAACGATAACTGGAGGACGTGTAGGCATAAAAAGTATTCCTGGATCAGTACATTATATTTCGCCAAAAGAACTTCAGAAATTTGGATATACAGATATTAATCGCACATTAAATACAGTTCCAGGAGTAAACATTCAAGAAGAAGATGGTTTTGGACTTTTTCCAAGCATAGGGCTTCGTGGAACTGGCGTTGAGAGAAATACAAAAATTACCGTAATGGAAGACGGAGTACTAATGGCTCCCGCTCCTTATACTGCCCCAGCAGCATATTATTTTCCAACAATGGGGCGCTTGCAAGGCATCGAAATTATAAAAGGAAGTAGTCAAATACAGTACGGCCCTTATACTACAGGAGGAGCAATTAATCTTATTTCTACTCAAATTCCTAATGAATTTTCAGGAAAAATAAGTGTATTCGGAGGAAGTTTTGGAACTAAAAACCTTCATGCAGTTATAGGAAATTCACACAAGAACTTTTCTTATATGATAGAAACTTTTCAATCTAGTTCAGATGGGTTTAAAGAACTAGATGGAGTAGGAGGTAGAGGTTTTGATGCAGATATTGGTTTCAATAAACAAGATTATTTAGCAAAATTTAGCGTTCATACAGATGAAGAGGCAATAATACAGCAATCACTTACCTTTAAAATTGGTAGTGCAATAGGAGATATAAATGAAACGTATCTTGGCTTAACACAAGAAGATTTTAATGACAACCCTATTCGAAGATATGCAGGTTCTCAAGTAGATAATATTAAAACCTCACAAAATCAATTCTCTTTAGGTCATAACATTCGATTTTCAGAACAATTTAATATTACAACTACAGCATATCGTACTACTTTTGCAAGAAATTGGTATAAATTAGATAGAGTCAGAAGCAATGGAACTACAAGAAAAATTAGTAAAATATTAGATAAACCCATAGATTATAGTGATGTATACGCTATTGTTACAGGAGCAAATACAGATACTGCTTTTGATGAAGCGCTTTTAGTAAAAGCAAATAATAGAACTTACTACTCACAAGGACTTCAAACAAAACTAAAATTTAATTTTAAAACAGAAAATTTCAAACACAAAGTAGAGCTAGGGTTGCGAATACACGAAGATCAAATTGACCGTTTTCAGTGGTTTGATGAGTACGCAATGGATAATACGGTAATGCAACTTACTAATGCAGGAATACACGGCACAGAGAGTAATAGAGTTGAAACAGCAAACGCCATTGCAACGTACTTACACTACAAGTTAAAGATTGGAAAATTTACAACAACTTCAGGCGTTCGCTATGAAAACATTACGCAAAAAAGAATAGATTACGGAAATGCTGACCCAAATAGAATAGGCTTAGATATATCAAAAAGAGAAAATACAGTAACTGTTTTTATTCCAGGAATAGGGTTTGATTATCGGTTTAATAAATTTGTAAGTATTTTTGCAGGTATTCATAAAGGTTTTGCCCCTCCTGGATCAAAAGATGAATTAGAACCAGAAGAGAGTATAAATTACGAATTAGGAACACGATATTCTAAAAACGGATTATCAGGTCAAGCCGTTTTATTTTTTAATGATTATACCAATTTATTAGGTGCAGACCTTGAAGCATCTGGCGGAGACGGTACAAATGAACAATTTAATGGAGGCGCAGTACAAACAAAAGGATTAGAGTTTAACGTAACTTATGACTTACTATTTTATAAAGAAGAAAGTCCTTTTAACTTACCTCTTACCTTGGTTTATACCTATACAAACGCTACGTTTTTAAACTCTTTTGATAGCAGTTTTGGCGGTTGGGGAGAAGTTTTGGCAGGAGATGAATTTCCATACTTAGCTAACCATCAATTTACAGTTAATTTAAGTTTAGAACATCACAAGTTCAATCTAAATTTAAGCGGAAATTATAGAGATGAAATGCGTACAGCTCCAGGGCAAGGAGAAATAAACTTTGATGAAAAAACAGATGCTTATTTTGTAATTGATATGAGTGCAAATTATAATTTACATAAAAATCTTTCCTTTTTTGCCAATACGACTAACTTAACAAACCAACAATATATCGTTGCAAGAAGACCCGCAGGTTTAAGACCAAATATGCCAAGAGCATTTAATATTGGGCTAAAAGCAAGGTTTTAATTCATGAATTTTAGAATGGGTAAAAAATTTTGAGGATTAATAATCTAAAATAGAATCAATGGCTAATTCTATAGGATCTTCATTTTGCCTAAACACTCTTGCCGTTAATTTTCCCTTTAAAATGATTTTTTTGCCTTTAACCACTAACCAACTACCTTCTCGTAAACCTATAACAGTAGATTTATTGTACACATGAAATTCATGTATTCTAGTTTCTCTAGTTTCTCCTTTATGAGTAGTGTTTGGATCTGCATCTAAATAATGAGGGTTAATAGTATAAGGTATTAAATTTAGAGTATCAAAACTAGGAGGATAAACAATAGGCATATCATTTGTTGTCATCATTGTCGGACCACAAATATTACTTCCGGCGCTTGTTCCTAAATATGGAGTTCCGTTTTCGACAATTTTTTTAAGATCCTTAATTAGATCCTTTTTATATAATTGATTTACCAATTCAAAAGTATTACCGCCACCAACAAAAACACCTTTTGCTTGTGCTAAAGCATTTTTCGGATTCTTAAATTCATGAATTCCTTTTATTGAAATTCCAATTTTTTTAAAAGACTTTTGAGCAACAGTAGTATATTCATCATATGATAAACCACTTGGTCTTGCATAGGGAATGAATAAAATTTCATCTAAACCTTTAAAAAATAACTGTAATGTCGGTAATAAATATTCTAAATAATCACTACCATAAATTGTAGATGTACTTGCAATAATTATATTCTTCATAAATATCAATATTCTTACCGCAAATCTACAACTTTTACATTATTTTTGTATTTAATAAATGAAAACACAAAAAAACATACCTTTAAAAAAATTTAATACTTTTGGTATTGCAGTTAAAGCAAAGCAATTTATTGAAATTAAACTAATTAAAGAATTAGTTGCAGTTTTAAAAGAAGAAGAAAATATTTTTACTCTTAGCGGAGGTAGCAATATACTTTTAACAAAAGATATAGAAAAATTAGTTTTATTCCTTAATATTAAAGGAATTAAAATTATTAAAGAAACTAAAAATATAGTTTATGTAAATGCAAATGCTGGTGAGAACTGGCATGAATTTGTGCAATGGAGCATTAAAAATAACTTTGGTGGTCTCGAGAACTTATCCTTAATCCCTGGTAATGTAGGCACTTCGCCAATTCAAAATATTGGTGCTTATGGTGTTGAAGTAAAAGACACTATTAAAGAAGTGCATGCCATTGATATAAAAACGCAAAAAAAAGTAGTTTTTAAAAATGAAAATTGTGCTTTTGGATATCGAAACTCTGTTTTTAAAAACAAATTAAAAAACAAATATATAATTACCAATGTTTTATTTAAGTTAACCAAAGAAAATCATAAACTACATTATAGTTATGGTGCAATTCAGCAAGAACTTAAAAAAAATAAGATTGTAGAACCAACAATTAAAAATATTGCTAATGCTGTAATTAATATAAGACAAAGAAAATTGCCCAACCCAAAAGAAATAGGTAATTGTGGTAGTTTTTTCAAAAACCCAATAGTTACTAAAGATGTTTTTGATGTTATTTATAAATTAAACGATAAGATGCCTTTTTATAAAACAACTACTAATTATAAAATCCCTGCAGGATGGTTAATTGAACAATGTGGGTTTAAGGGCAAACGTTTTGGTGATGCTGGAGTACATAAAAATCAAGCATTAGTATTAGTAAACTATGGTAATGCTACAGGAAATGAAATTTTATCGCTAGCAAATAATATTTGTGAAAGTGTAAAACAAAAATTCAAAATTAATTTAGAAACAGAAGTAAACATTTTCTAATTAAAAAATTTAAATAAATGAAACAAGAAATAGTACAAGCTTTATTATATACCTTACCATCTATCGCTAGCGGATTTGTAGCTTATTATTTTTTTAAAGAATACGGAAAAAGTAATACAAGTTTACAGAAATTAAAATTAGTAAAAGAAAGTAAAAATTTAACAACAACACTCAGGTTACAAGCTTATGAAAGAATGACTCTTTTTTTAGAACGTATAAGCCTTGCAAATATAGTTTTGAGAATTAAGGCAAAAAATGATAACAAACAGGCTTATGAATTGTCATTAATTCATACTATTGAAACGGAGTTTGAACATAATTTAGCACAGCAAATTTATATTAGTGACGCTTGCTGGAATGTGATTTCTACGGCAAAAAACACTACGGTACAAATTATTAGAGACTGTGCTAATGATGCCGCCATACTAAATGCAGATGAACTTCGAAAAAACATCATTCAAAAAGTAATTAATAAACAAGGACCTAGCGATACAGCACTCGCTTTTATAAAAAACGAAGTAAACGAATATTTTTAGTACATTTGTAGGTATAACTAAAACTTAGCCTTATCAAAAAACACCTTCCAAATTTTATAACATTACTAAATCTTTTTTCAGGTTTAATCGCCGTGATATTCGCAATAAAAGGTGATTTAACTTTTGCTGCATTTTTTGTTTTACTAGGTATCTTTTTTGATTTTTTTGATGGTTTTGTCGCTAGATTACTTAATGTGCAAGGAGAACTAGGTAAGCAACTAGACTCTCTTGCAGATATGGTGACAAGTGGAGTAGTACCAGGTGTGTTAATGTATAAATTATTAGAGAAGTCCCAAGAACATACCCTTTGGTTTAAAAAACTATCTTGCACAGTAGGTTCTTGGGTTCCTGTAGATGATAAGACTATTTATTTATTTCCGTTTATTGGTTTGCTAATTACACTTGCTGCCGCTTATCGTTTAGCCAATTTTAATATTGATGAACGCCAAACCTCTAGTTTTATTGGTTTACCAACACCTGCAATGGCTTTAGTTATAATTTCTTTACCTTTAATACAAATGTATAGTGATAACAGTGTTGCATTATACTGGATTCAAAATAAGTACGCTTTAATTACGATTACCGTTATTAGTAGTATATTGATGAATATAAACATACCGCTATTTTCTTTAAAATTTAAAAATTTTGGAATTAAAGATAATGCTATTGTCTATATATTCTTATTAGTTTCAATATTACTACTTATCTTTTTACAAGTTGTTGCAATACCTTTAATTATTTTGACTTATGTATTGCTATCCATTATACAAAATTTGATGAAGAAATAGCCGTCATACTATTTTTAATGCTAGATTGTTTTTTTTAAACATAAAATTAATACTAATTTTATAATGGCAAAATTATACTGTTTTTTTAGAAAATTTTAATAAAAAATCATATTTTTATTCAATAATTTAGTTTTTTTCAATACATTTGCTTATGAAATTAAATCCCCTTATTTTTATAATTAGTTGTCTTTTAGTATATTCTCTCCATGCTCAAGATATAGAATTATACAATCAATTTAGTGATAAAGTAGATTTTACGATGATTGGTAATACTTTAAATACAGAAGAAAATGGATTAACTACCTCCTGTTCAATTTTGACCTCCTCTATGGCAAGTTTAAATTTAGATGCAGGAGACACTATTGTTAGTGCATATTTATATTGGGCAGGTTCTGGTAGTGGAGATTTTGAGGTAACTCTTAACAATCAAACTATAATTGCAGAACGCACTTTTTTATTAGCGTCTTCTGAACTTAATTTTTTTAGTGCTTTTGCCGATGTCACTAATCAGGTACAAGCAATTGGTAGCGGTAATTATACATTGGCAGATTTAGATTTAACCAATGTTATTCCTAATTATTGTCCCCAAGGTCTTAATTTTGGAGGCTGGGCAATTATTATTGTATTTAGTAACGATAACTTACCTGTAAATCAAATAAACATATACGATGGTTTAGAAAGTATTTCGGCGAGTAACACAAACATAACCATTCAATTAGATAACTTAAATGTTATTGATAATACTGCTGCTAAAATAGGTTTTTTGACCTGGGAAGGCGATACTACTAATTCCATAGGTGAATCTCTAACAATTAATGGTAATATATTAACTAACCCTCCATTAAACCCAATAAATAATGTTTTTAATGGCACCAATAGTTTTACAGGTGAATCTGATTTATTTAATATGGATTTAGACTTTTATATGATTGAAAATTATATAAATATAGGCGATACTTCAGCAACGATAGAACTTAGATCATCTCAAGATTTCATAATGTTAAACAGTGTCGTTACAAAAGTTAATTCAAAACTTCCAGACGCCATAGTAGTTCTCAATTCATTTCAACCTTCAGTATGTAATGAAAGAGAAGTTATCATAGATTTTGACATATCAAATGTTGGATTTAATACTTTAAATCCAAATACACCTGTTTCTTTATATATTGATAACGTACTGATTACTACAATTTTTACTCAAGATACCTTGTTGCCAAATCAATCTGAAAACTTTAATGAAATTATAAGTATACCAAATAGCGTACCCCAAGATTTTATATTAACTATTGTCGTTGACGATGACGGAAATGGTAATAGCACCGTTTTTGAAAGCAATGAACTCAATAATTCTTTACCTCAAGAAATAAACTTTACAGAACTTGAATTACCAAACCTAACTTTAAGCGACATTACTATTATTGATAATACAACTAATAATACCATTAGTATAAATACAAGTAATTTAGGATCTGGAGATTATGAATTTTCTATAGATGATGAATTTAATAATTATCAAGATGAACCTATTTTTCATAATGTAAGTACAGGAATTCATACTATTTATGTTCGAGATAAAAATAATTGTGGAGTAATCTCTATTGAAGTTGTTGTTATTGGGTTTCCTAATTTCTTTACACCAAATAATGATGGTCATAATGACTACTGGAATGCCAACGGATTAGATACCGATTTTTACACCAATTCAGGAATTTATATTTACAATAGGTTCGGAAAAATATTAGCCATTATAGACCCAACTCTTAATGGCTGGGACGGTCTATACAACGGAAAAGAATTACCCCAAACAGATTATTGGTTCTCTGTAGAACTTGTTCGCAGTGATGGAAGTATTTATGAACGAAAAGGGCATTTTAGCCTAGTACGAAGACGATAATTTTTTTTAAAATAATCTTAGCCCATTAAACATTAAAAAATAAAAAAGACTTAAAAACGATTTTGAACAAACTCAAAATCGTTTTTCTTTTACTACTTTTGCCAAACAATGCGAACAAAAAAAAACATTTATATTTTAGCCATAGAATCTTCTTGTGACGATACAAGTGCTGCAGTCTTATGTAACGATACGATATTGAGTAATGTAATTGCAAACCAAGAAATTCATCAAAAATACGGTGGCGTAGTGCCAGAATTAGCCTCTAGAGCACACCAACAAAATATTGTGCCAGTAGTACAACAAGCATTAGCGCAAGCAAATATTGACAAAAAACAATTAGATGCAATCGCATTTACTCGTGGACCAGGGTTAATGGGATCTTTATTAGTAGGTACTTCGTTTGCAACAACTTTTGCAATGAGTTTAGAAATACCCCTAATTGCCGTAAATCATATGCAAGCACATATTTTAGTTCATTTTATTTCCAGTAAAGAGAAAAGAGATAACAAACCAATAAATAAACCAAGTTTTCCTTTCATCTGCTTAACAATTTCTGGTGGTCACACACAAATTGTAAAAGTAAATTCCTATTTTGATTTCGAGATACTTGGCGAGACTTTAGATGATGCCGCAGGTGAAGCCTTTGATAAGTCTGCTAAAATACTAGGTCTAACATATCCAGGAGGACCTTTAATAGATAAATATGCTCAAAACGGAGACCCAAATAAATATCAATTCCCAAAACCAAAAACTAAAAATAAGTTAGACTTTAGTTTTAGCGGTTTTAAAACTGCCGTGATACGGTTTGTTAAAAAAAATGTAAAAGAAAACCCTAATTTTATAAAAGAAAACCTAAATAACATCTGCGCATCTATTCAAAATGGTATCGTTTCCATTTTAATCGATAAATTAAAAGCAACAGTTGAGCAAACAGGTATTACGCAAATTGCAATTGCAGGAGGAGTCTCTGCAAATTCTGAAATTAGAAAACGCTTAAAAGACACAGAGAAACATTTTGGTTGGCAAACATTTATACCACCTTTTGAATATACCACAGATAATGCTGCAATGATTGGTATTACAGGTTATTTAAAGTTTATCCATAATGCGTTTAATAACTCAACTAATTTAGCGAATGCTCGATTGAAAGTTGATGAGTAGTTTTTATTCGTTGAATTGTTATTCATTTATTTATTTAAACATATTATATTTGCAAACTTATTTTACAAAAACAATAAAACATTAATTTATGAAAGCAGGAATTGTAGGCTTACCAAACGTAGGAAAATCAACTTTATTTAATTGTCTATCTAATGCAAAAGCACAAAGTGCAAACTTTCCGTTTTGTACTATTGAGCCAAATATTGGCGTAGTAAGTGTGCCAGACAAACGCTTAGATAAATTAGCCGAAATTGTAAATCCAGAAAAAGTACAACCTGCAGTAGTAGAAATTGTTGATATTGCAGGCTTAGTAAAAGGAGCAAGTAAAGGAGAAGGACTAGGTAATAAATTTTTAGCAAACATTAGAGAATGTGATGCCATAATTCATGTTTTACGTTGCTTTGACAATGATAATATTATACATGTAGAAACTACAATTGACCCTGTAAGAGATAAAGAAATTATAGATTTTGAATTACAATTAAAAGATTTAGAAACCATTGAAAAAAAATTAGATAAATCTAAAAAGGCAGCAAGAACTGGTGATAAAAATGCACAAAAAGAATTTGATTTATTAACAAAAATAAAAGAAGGTTTAGAGACAGCAACATCAGTTAGAGCAATAAAATTAACTGAAAGTGAAAGAGAAGAATTTATAAAACCATTACAATTGCTAACCGATAAACCCGTTTTATATGTCTGTAATGTTGATGATAAATCTGCTGTAAATGGTAATGCCCACGTAAATGCAGTTAAAAAGGCAACTAAAAATGAAGACGCCGAAATTTTAATCTTAGCAGTTGGTACAGAAGCAGACATTAATGAATTAGAAAATTACGAAGAAAGACAATTATTTTTAGAAGATATGGGGCTAGATGAACCTGGCGCTTCAAAATTAATTCGCGCCGCTTATAAATTATTGAATTTACAAACCTACTTTACTGCTGGGGTTAAAGAAGTCAGAGCTTGGACAATACGTATTGGCGATACCGCACCACAAGCTGCAGGTGTCATTCATACCGATTTTGAAAAAGGTTTTATTAGAGTAGAAGTTATTAAATATAATGATTTTGTTACATTAGGGGGCGAAAAGAAAGTAAAAGAAGCAGGTAAATTAGCCGTTGAAGGTAAAGAATATGTTGTGCAAGATGGTGATATGATGAACTTTAGATTTAATGTATAATTCGTTCTTTTTTCGGATTTTTGCTAATCATAAATAATCAAATAATCAAAAATCTATGAACTTTAATATAGAAGCAACCGATAAAGATTCAAATGCTAGAGCAGGAACAATGACAACTGCCCATGGAGATATTCAGACACCTGTTTTTATGCCTGTTGGCACTCAAGGAACTGTAAAAAGTGTGCATCAACATGAACTTAAAAACGACATCAATGCACCTATTATTTTAGGTAATACCTACCATTTATACCTAAGACCGCAAATGCCCATTTTAGAAAAAGCAGGTGGATTACATAAATTTATGAATTGGGATAGGCCAATTTTAACCGATTCAGGAGGGTACCAAGTATATTCACTATCTAGCACAAATAAAATTAAAGAAGAAGGCGTAAAATTTAAATCACATATAGACGGCTCTAGCCACTTTTTTTCACCAGAATTTTCGATGGATATTCAACGTAGTATTGGTGCCGATATATTTATGGCATTTGATGAATGTACACCTTACCCGTGTGACTATAATTATGCAAAAAGATCAATGCACATGACACATCGTTGGTTAAAACGATGTATTGAACATATAGAGAAAACACCTGTAAAATATGACTACCAGCAAACATTTATGCCAATTGTTCAAGGGTCTACTTATACAGACTTACGAAAACAATCAGCTACATTTATTGCAAGCACAAACCAAGAGGCAAATGCTATTGGTGGATTGTCAGTAGGAGAACCCGCAGAAGAAATGTACGCAATGACCGATGTTGTTTGTCAAATTTTACCAAAAGACAAACCGAGATATTTAATGGGTGTCGGCACACCAATTAATATATTAGAAAATATCGCATTAGGCATTGATATGTTTGACTGTGTTATGCCAACAAGAAACGCAAGAAACGGAATGCTTTTTACCGCCTACGGAAGTATTAATATTAAAAATGAAAAATGGAAAGATGATTTCTCTCCTATCGACGAAATGGGTATTTCTTATGTTGATACAGCATATTCTAAAGCATACTTACGTCATTTATTTAAATCCAAAGAATACCTAGGAAAACAAATAGCATCTATACATAACTTAGCATTTTATTTGTGGTTAACTAGACAAGCAAGAAAACATATTATTGCTGGTGACTTTATTACTTGGAAAAATAAAATGGTAAAACAAATGAATAATAGGTTATAGATGAAAAGAAAAAGAATTGCTTAATTAACAAAGTATTAATAAAATACATCAAAACTTACATTACCTTTACAAACATTGAAACAAATAAATAATTTTGAAAATATTAGATAAATACCTTTTAAAAAAGTACTTTATTACTTTCTTTTTCACGATAATATTGTTAATTCCAATTGCTGTAGCTATTGATGTTAGCGAAAAAACGGATAAATTTTTAAGGCATGAAAATTTATCCATTTATGAAATAATTAAAGACTATTATGTTAATTTTGTTATTTTTTATACCAATATGTTTATGCCATTGGCATTATTTATTGCGGTCATACTATTTACCTCTAAAATTGCTTCTAATACAGAAATTATAGCTATTAATAGTGGAGGAATTTCATTCTCAAGAATAGTAAAAATCTATATTTTTGGTGCATTAATCGTCTTTTTAATATCCTTTTACACAAATCATTTCATAGTGCCAAGTGCTAATAAAAAATTTGAAGCATTTCAAGAAAAATATTTACGCCATACAAAACAGACAAAACATAGCGTAAATAATGTAAACTTACAATTAAATGAAAATGGAGATTATATTTACATAAAAGCATTTAACTTTAAAAGTAATTCAGGTACCTATTTTTCTTACGAGCACTTTGATGGCTTAAAATTAAAATATAAAATTACTGGTAGAAGAATTAGTTACAACAAAAAAGACGGCATTTTTACTCTTAAAGATTATAAAAAAAGACACCTATTAAAAGAAAACGATATTATTGAGAAAGGAAAAACTTTAGACACTATTTTTAACTTTAAACCAAGTGATTTAATTTATATAGATTACTTAGCTAAAGAAATGAATTCAACAAAACTGTATCAGCATATAAAAAAGTCAGAAAAAAGAGGCGTTAAAAACTTAAACACTTATAAAGTTGAATTATACAAAAGATCAAGCATACCTGTATCTTCATTTATACTTACCATTATTGCATTTTCATTAGCACAAAAAAAGAAACGTGGAGGTGCTGGTATAAACCTAGCTTTAGGCATTGCTCTAATGTTTGTTTATGTTTTTTTTATGAAAATTGCTGAAGTATTAGGAGCATCTGCAACCTCAAACCCCTTATTTATGGTTTGGCTACCAAATATTATTTTTGGTATATTAGCCATCTATCTATATTTCAATGCTAAAAAGTAATCTAAAACATTATGTACACTTACACTTTATTGTATTTCTTTGGGGGTTTACTGCTATATTAGGAAAACTAATTAGCATTAATACTATCCCGTTAGTTTGGTTTAGATTATTAATTGCTACACTAATCCTATTTACTTATCTACTCCTAATAAAAACAAATTTTAAAGTTGCTTTTAAAGATTTAGTTCGTTTTTTTATTGGGGGTGTTATTATTGCATTACATTGGCTTAGTTTTTTTTACGCCATAAAAATTTCTAATATATCTATTACACTTGTAGGTTTAGCAACAGGAGTTCTATTTGTTTCCCTTTTAGAACCAATATTTTTTAGAACCAAAGTAAAACCCTACGAAATACTTCTTGCTTCACTTACTACAATAGGTATAATTATTATTTTTAATGTAGAAACTAATTATTACTACGGAATTGCAATTGCTTTAATAGCAGCCTTTCTATCTGCACTATTTACAATAGTTAACAGTATTTATATTAAACAATATAAAGCAACAGTATTAACAGCTTACGAATTATTATTTGCGACCATAACAATAAGTATATTTATGCTCTTTAAACAAGGATTCTCGACTAACATGTTTCATCTTATTTGGCAAGACTGGCTGTATGTTTTTATTTTGGGGTCTATATGTACTGCTTACGCATTAACCGCTTCCTCAAAATTATTAAAAAAAATTTCCCCTTTTACTATGATGCTCACAATAAACTTAGAACCTGTTTACGGAATATTTTTAGCATTAGTAGTATTTGGAAATTCCGAAAAAATGAATACCAATTTTTATTACGGCGCTATATTAATATTTATAACTGTAATTTTAAACGCTTTTATTAAAACTAAAGAAAATAATTGAATTTATATACCAGTTTATTTAGCAATTTTATATAATTTCGTATAACCAAACAAACCAAAGAATGACATATTTAGAATTTGAAAAACCAATACAAGAACTAAAAGAACAATTAGATAAATGTAAACTAATTGGTGCTGAAAGTGATATTGATGTTAGCGAGACCTGCGCTCAAATTGAAAAAAAACTAGTAAAAGTTAAAACAGAAATTTATAAAAACCTAACACCTTGGCAAATAGTTCAACTTTCGCGACACCCAGATAGACCTTATACA
This sequence comes from Flavobacteriaceae bacterium, assembly GCA_021648755.1. GTDB lineage: Bacteria > Bacteroidota > Bacteroidia > Flavobacteriales > Flavobacteriaceae > S010-17. Next base: position 18,527 of record JAKISG010000019.1, read on the forward strand.
TTAGATTATATTAAGGCTTTTACAAAAGGTACTTTTATGGAACTTCATGGAGACCGAAATGTAAAAGATGACAAAGCAATGGTGGGCGGTTTAGGAAAAATAGGCAACCAAAGTTATATGTTTATTGGTCAACAAAAAGGATATAATACCAAAACAAGACAATATCGAAATTTTGGAATGCCAAACCCAGAAGGTTACCGAAAAGCATTGCGCTTAATGAAAATGGCAGAAAAATTTAATATTCCTGTAGTAACCCTATTAGACACTCCTGGCGCCTATCCTGGCTTAGAAGCCGAAGAACGCGGTCAAGGTGAAGCAATTGCAAGAAACATCTTTGAAATGACTAAATTAAAAGTACCTATTATTACCATTATTATTGGCGAAGGTGCTTCTGGAGGAGCCTTAGGTATTGGCGTTGGCGATAAGGTACTAATGATGGAAAATACTTGGTACACCGTAATTTCACCTGAATCTTGCTCTTCTATTTTATGGCGTAGTTGGGAGTTTAAAGAACAAGCAGCATCTGCATTAAAGCTAACGGCAACCAACCTAAAAAAATTAAAAATAATTGATAAAATTATAAAAGAACCTTTTGGTGGTGCACATGCAAATCGCGAAGAAGCATTTATTATTGTTGAAAAGGAAATTGTAAAAGCCTTTAATGAACTACATAAATTAACGGCTAAAGATTTAGTAAAAAAGAGAATGGATAAATATGCTAATATGGGTGTATATAGCGGATAATTACAATTTATTTAAAATATAATCAAATTTAATTTAAATAAAACTAATAAATAAACTATGTTTGTGCTTTAATCTATTATTAACCTAAACTTAAAAACCTATGTTATCAGCAATTATCGCTATTATTGGTGGGCTTATTGCAGCATCATCTCTAATTGTTGCAAAAAAACCAAATGCTCAAGAATTATTAGACAAAATCACACCCTATCAAGGTTGGATTGGTGTTGTATTATTAATTTATAGTGTTCAAGCACTTTTATCTTCACTAAGATACTTCTCAATAAGTGGGTTATTAATGTCAGCAATTATGTTTGTCGTAGGTTTCTTATTAGCTTACAGTTTAATTTCTAAATATTTGTTAGAAAAAAATGAAGATGCTAAAATAAAAGGACAAGCATTGCGTGCTAAATTAGTTAAATTTCAAGTTCCTGCAGGTGTTGCACTTGTTGTACTTGGAATTTTATCTTTATTGGGAATTTTTTAATTTAAACTTCAATGAGTTCAACTCTGCTTGCTAACTTTGAAACTCAAGCAGGGTTTCCTCTTCTTTTTTTCCTAAATTACCTATTACCTAGAACAGAATTTATTTAGTGAATATATTACTAACACTATTTAATCTTCAATTTTTTAGTATAAACTTTAAGAATAAATTAAAAATATTTATTTAACTAAAACCCGTAATTTAAAAATTATCAACTTTCATGGAAAACGTTTTACCTAAATATAAAAGACCAATTATTGATACTATTGAACCAAAGGTAGATGTTACTTATTGGGATACTGCAATAGACACTTTTGATGAAAAAAAATTTAGAAGTTCAATTATTGCAGTGATCAATTACATTAATCCTAACTTACTGAAAGAAAAGGATACAACTAATGATATTGAAATTATACAAATGCAAGGATCTGCTGAGATCCATGTAAAAATTACAGCCGATATTTTTAGCATTAAAGCATCTTTCTTAAAAATAACAGACAATACCAATCGTATTGCTTTATTAAGAAAAGTTGCCGAAGTAAATTTTAGCGATATGAACTTGGCACAAATAAATTTACATAATGATAACGAACTATGGTTTGAATATACAATGCCTTTATCTGTTTGTCAACCCAATAAAGTTTACAACCTTTTAAGAGAAATTTGTATCTATGCAGACGATTATGACGATCAATTTATAGAAAATTATAAAGCTGTATTTTACAAAGAACCAAAAAAAAAGGCGTTAACAGAAACTGAAGAAACACAAGTTTGGGAACAAATTAGTAACGTTTTAGAAGACTATAAGAATTATACTGCATTTTTTAAAGAAAAACGTTGGGATGACTATGAATGGGATATTATAGTAATCTCTTTATTAAAAATTTCTAATATGCCTTATGTTCATGGTAAATTAAGAACTGACCTAGAAGAATATATAAAGAACTTATTTAATGGCGATTTAGATTTTAAATTCAGAACAGAGAAAGGTACTAATTTTATGAAGTCATTACTTGCAAAAACAAAAGAAGATTTAATGAGTAATGTCTATTATGCAGATCAATTTATTTCTTTACGCTGGCGAAGTTCAGAACAAATAATAAAAGATTGGGCTAATAAAAGATTAGAAATGGTTCAAAAATATGAAAAAGACCTTAGTAATTTTGACTTATCCTATTACTTACAATTTAATTTTTTAAAATTGATTTACGATTATAATTTAGAACAAAATTATAAAAATGTTATAGATACTGTTCTAGAAGAAGTATCTGGATTAGACCCAACTGTTGCTGTTACAAAATTAACTAAAGTATTTTATACATTGCACGATGGTAGTATAAACAAATTAAATGATAAAAAAAATAAAGGTTTTTTCTCTAAACTATTTAGTTAAGAAAAATACTGATAAAATTACAAAAATGAAAAATTCTATTTATAAAATTATTACCGCAGGAGGAACTGGTACAGGGTTTAAAGTGGCAAACCATACCTTTGTTATTACAAATTACCATGTAGTTCAAGGAGACAGAAAAGTTACTGTGGAAAACCATAATAAAGATCGATTTTTAGCAAATATTGTAATGGTAAATCCAGAAGTTGACTTGGCTTTTTTAGAAGTAAAAGAATTAGAAAATACAGAAGGTTCTATTACTTTAGATGAAAGTTTAGAGGTTCTTAATAAACAAAAAATATCTATCAACGGTTTTCCGTTTGGTATGCCATTTACAGTTACTGAAGGAATAGTTTCTTCACCAAACCAACCTATGCACGGTAGAAATTACGTACAAACAGATGCTGCTGTAAACCCAGGGAACTCTGGCGGACCAATGTTAAATGAAGCGGGAGTTTTAGTTGGTGTTACCACATCAAAATTTACCGAAGCAGATAACGTTGGCTTTGGTATTCAACACAGTGATGTAATTAAACAAATTAAAGATTTTACTTTTACAGATGGCCTGTACCGAGTAAAATGTAACTCTTGCGATAACTTTATTGAAAAAGAAACTGAATTTTGTCATAACTGTGGCAATACTATAAATAAATCAGTTTTTGAAGAATTCGAAAAATCACACTTTGCAAACTTTACCGAAAACGCACTAACAGAATTAGATATTAACCCAATTTTATGTAGAGCAGGAAGAGATTTTTGGGAATTTCACCAAGGCTCTGCAATGATAAGAATATTTGTTTCTGGCAATTATTTATTTGCAACTTCACCATTAAATAAATTACCAAAACAAAATTTAAACGAATTACTAACTAAGATAACTTCTAATACAATATCACCATATATATTAGGTGTTTATAAAAATAAAATTTTTGTTTCTTACCGCACACATTTATCTGATATTTATTCTGACCAAAAAGATGTTATTAAAGAGTGTATCAAAAACCTTGCACTTAAAGCAGATGAATTAGATGATCTCTTTAGAGATAAATTTGGTTGTGAAATGTCTATGGAATCTAAAAAAATATAACTAGAATATATAGATGTAAAAATCATCATAAGCGATTTCTTAAAAAAATATTTTAGACTAATTATCCCTAAATTATGAAGAATATAAAAATAATCATATTTTTAACTTTAAGTATTCAGAGTTTTTCTCAAGAGTTAATTTTTAATTCAGGATTTGAACCTGGCACTACACATATAAATGCTTCGGACTCTAACTATTCTGATTTTACTGGAATAGACACCTCTTATCCCGCACCCAATGACTGGGTTAAGAATTTAGACAATCATCCCGATATAGGTGGTTTTAGAATACAATATTCAGGTGGAAACGTTTCTGAAAGATACGTAGACTTAGTACAGGATCCTACTAATCCTACCAACACAGTAATGAAATATTGGATGAAATATGCCAATGACCCAATTGGAGATACGGGTTTATTTAAAGGTCGTATACAAGCAAGTCTATACGGATGTACTAATTTACATAAATTTTCTCAAAGTGTTAGAATGTATTTATCCGAAGATTGGAATATTCTAAAAAACACCAATGATTTTACAATGAATTGGATGACCATAATGGAGTTTTGGAATGATGGAAATTGGCTTTCTCCCTCGTCTCCATATCCGTTTAGAGCATCTTTAGGAATTATAAAAGATGACCCTTTTGGAACAGACCTTACATTTCAAGTACATTTTGACACTATAAACCCCTTAACAAACAAATGGTTAAAAATGAAAACTGAAAAAGATATCACATTTTCAATACCCATTGAAAAATGGATGACACTTGAATATTATTACGAAGAAGGAGATGAAAATACAGGAAGATTTATTTTTGCTGTAACCCCCGAGGGAGAATCAAAAAAAATAATATTTAATATTACAACCTATACTCGCCATCCTTCAGATACAGCCCCTAATGGCATTCATGCCCTTAACCCTATGAAAATGTACACGCACTCGAGAAATATAGATATTGTAAGAAATAATGGCGGGGTTTTACAAATGTATTGGGATGATTTTAAATTTTGGAAAGATAAAAATATATTTTGCAGAGATGACACACAAACAGATTGTAATTTCAATACAGGTATACTACTATACCCAAACCCAGCCAAAGATATAATAACGCTAGATTTAGGAGAATTAAGAGGTGTGAAAATTACCATAAGCGACGTCTTGGGTAAAATAATTTATATTAATGAAAATACAGACCAAACCTTACAAATTTCTATGAAAGAATTTGCTATAGGTATTTACTTTTTAAATATTCAAAAAATAGATAATAAACAAGTATCCCTATTTAAAGTAATTAAAGTAGATTAAAAGAAATGATAAATAAGAAAAATCATTTATAGAATTTGCTACAAAGATATCTTTCGTAATATTTAAACCAGTTCATCTTTCTTAAAAAAAATAAGAATATCAAGACATAGGTATCAGCAATTTTATAACTAATTTAATTTTTAGTTTAATTGCATATTGTTATTTTTTAAAAATAAAACCTTCATTCAGTTTAAAACTGAAAAATTAATCAGTTATTTTTTAACCAAACTTAGATTATAAGTTTAATAGATACTTACGATTAGTATTTTTAAATTATTCTAGAATTTAATTGATTCAAATTCATTACTTTTGTCGTCCAATTTATTAATAAATATGAAAACAATTCAATTTAGAGAAGCAATTGCCGAAGCAATGAGCGAAGAAATGCGAAGAGACAAATCCGTTTTTCTAATCGGTGAAGAAGTCGCTGCATATAACGGCGCTTACAAAGCATCTAAAGGTATGCTAGATGAGTTTGGTGAAAAAAGAGTAATAGATTCGCCAATTGCAGAGTTAGGATTTGCGGGTATTGCCATAGGCTCTACCATGACAGGCACGAGACCAATAGTAGAATATATGACCTTTAATTTTTCTTTAGTAGGTATAGACCAAATTATAAATAACGCTGCAAAAATTAGACAAATGAGTGGCGGACAGTTTAATTGTCCGATAGTTTTTAGAGGGCCAACAGGGTCTGCAGGGCAATTAGGAGCAACACATTCACAGGCTTTTGAAAACTGGTTTGCAAACACACCAGGTTTAAAGGTTATTGTGCCATCTAACCCTTATGATGCAAAAGGTCTATTAAAAGCTGCAATTCGTGATAATGACCCCGTAATTTTTATGGAATCAGAACAAATGTATGGCGATAAAGGAGAAGTGCCAGAAGGCGAATATGTTTTACCAATAGGAGTTGCAGCTATTAAAAGAAAAGGAAATGACGTTACTATAGTATCTTTTGGCAAAATTATTAAAGAAGCCTATAAAGCAGCAGAAATTTTAGAAAAAGAAAATATTTCTGTAGAAATAATTGACTTACGAACCGTAAAACCAATGGATAATAATATGATTATAGAATCTGTTAAGAAAACAAATCGGTTGGTTATTTTAGAAGAAGCATGGCCTTTTGGAAGCGTTTCCTCAGAGATAACTTTTATGGTTCAAGACCAAGCCTTTGATTATTTAGATGCGCCAATTAAACGCATTACAACTGCAGATACACCTGCGCCATATTCACCCGTATTACTAGAAGAATGGTTGCCTAATGCAAATGATGTGGTTAAGGCCGTTAAAAGTATACTTTATTAAGTAGTGTTTGATGTTTCGCCCCTATTGAAAAACCTAAACACAATTACAAATTTTATTCTTTTCAAAAAATCAATTTTGAAAAGAATTTTTTATATAAACTATGAAAAATTTTATATTAATATTCATATTTTTAATTACAAGTTTAACTTTCTCACAAACAAAAGTAAAAGGAATAGTTATTGATGAACAAAATGAACCAGTTGCATTTGCAAACATTATTTTTAAAAACTCAATAAAAGGAACCGTATCTGATGAAAACGGAAATTTTTATTTAGAGTCTTCTAAAACATATTCAGAATTAGACATTTCTTTTTTAGGTTATGAAACCAAGACTATAACATTACAAAAAGTAAATTATGGACTGCAAATTATTTTAAAAGAAACAGGTGCTTCATTAGATGAAGTCGTTATCTATTCTGGTAAAATAAAGAAAAAAGGAAATCCTGCAATCGCTATTTTGCGTAAAATGTGGAAGAAAAAACGTAAAAATGGTATTTATATGTACGATAGATATCAGTATGATAAATACGAAAAAATAGAGTTTGATTTAAACAGTATTGATGCTGCTTTTAAAAAACAAAGAGTTTTTAAAGGTATGGAATTTATTTTTGACAAAGTAGATACCTCTAAAGTTACAGGTAAAACCTATTTGCCTTTTTTTATAAACGAATCAGTTTATAAAACTTACGGAAAAAACACATCACCCAAAAAACTTAGAGATGAATTAATTGCAAATAAAAATTCAGGATTTCAAAAAAATCAAAATGTAAATGAGTTTTTAAAACAATTATATACAGACTATAATATATATGACAACTATATAAAAATTTTTGATAAAAGTTTTACAAGTCCAATCTCAAGAACAGGGCCATCAGTTTATAATTATGTTTTAACAGATAGCGCTTTTATTGATGACAAGTGGTGCTATAATATTTTATTTTATCCAAGAAGAAAAAACGAACTTACCTTTAAAGGTGATTTTTGGGTAAATGACAGCACTTTTGCAGTAAAAGAAATTCAGATGCACGCAACTAGGTCTGCCAATATAAATTGGGTAAAAGAGATTTATATAGAACAAGAATTTAATGTTTTAAACGATTCCGTTTTCTTAATAAAGCGAGACCACATAATGTCAGAATTTGCTTTGCGAAAAAAAGAAAAATCAAGAGGAGTCTATGGTAAACGAACAACCATGTACGATAATTATGAATTTGATGTAGAAAAAGAAACTGCTTTTTATACTAAAAGAAATACAGCCAATTATGATGAATCTATTTTTGATAAATCGAAAGAATACTGGGAGGAAAATAGAATGGAAAAATTGAATGATGATGAAGACAGTATTTACAAACTGTTAGATACTCTAAAAACAAACCGTAAATTTAAAAACTTATATACCTTAACCGAAGTCTTAGCATCTGGCTATTGGCAATTTATACCAGGTTTTGACTACGGGCCAGTCTATTCAACCTTTGGTAATAATGATATTGAAGGAACTCGAATCAGAATAGGTGGTAGAAGTTATGTAAAACCTTCAGATAAATTACGTGTAGAAGGGTTTTTAGCATACGGATTTAAAGACCAAAAATTTAAATACGGCATTGCAGGTAAATGGCTTTTAAATAAAAGAAATAGGTTAATTCTTTCTGTAGGAAATCGAAATGACATAGAACAAACAGGCGTTAGTTTAACAACTTCAAACAACGTTTTAGATCGTAGTTTTGCCTCTGCTGCCCTTTTTGCTAGAGGTGATAATTTTAACTTAACCAAACTAAACTTATCTAATATTAGTTTAGAGATTGAACCTATTAAAAATTTAACCTTTCAACTAGGCACAAGTTATCGAGAATTAGAATCTGCAGACCCAGAACGATTTGATGTCAATTTTAGAAATGAAGAAGGTGACATACAATCGTCTATCAAACAAGTAACAGCAGATTTTGCAATTAAATATACGCCAAAAAGAAAAAGTGGTGGATTTGGTGTAGATCAACAAGTCATTAATGAAGGTAGATACCCTATATTATACTTAAACTATAGTAGAGGTTTAAAAAATGTTTTAGATAGCGATTTTGATTACCATAAATTTCAATTTTATTACCAACACAGAGTGCAAGTTGGTGGTTTAGGAAAATTAAAATATGTTCTAGAAGTAGGCAAAACCTTTAACGATGTGCCACTTTTATTAATGGATGTTGTTCCAGGTAACCAATCACCACTTATCGCAAGAAGAACTTTTGATTTACTAGATTTTTATGAGTTTATAACCGATGAATATATGTCAATGCATTTAGAACACAATTTTAATGGACGTATTTTTTCTAGAATACCACTATTAAGAAAATTAAACTTAAGAGAGGTAATTGGAGCAAGAGGTGTTTTTGGCACGATTTCTGAAAGTAACCGTTTGACTAATGCATCAACAACGATTAATTATCTTGCCCCTGAAGATTTATATTGGGAATATCATGTTGGCGTTGATAACATTTTTAAACTATTGCGAGTTGATTTTATTTTTAGAGGAAGTCATAGAAACTTACCAGAAGCAACCAATTTTGCAATAAAAGGAGGAATTAATTTTTATTTTTAATAAAAAAAGTATAATTTTAACAACTATAAATTTAATAAATTGACTAAAATGAAAACAAGAAAAAGAATTGTTCTTTATGCGATTTTACTAGCAACTTTTTATATCGCTAACGCACAAGAACTTACAAATAATATTTACTTTAGCCCTGGTAAAATAACTATAGATAAAAGGTCATATGATGAATTGTATGATATCGCAGATATTATGCAAGCACTACCAGACTATGATTTTTTAGTAGCAGGACACGTAGATAGTGCAAGTACACCCGAAAATGGCGTAAAAATTTCTAAAATGAGAGCAGATGCTGTAAAAACATTTTTAATTAAGGCAGGTGTAAAACCTAACCAAATAGAAACTATTGGCTATGGTTTTTCAAAATTGAAATTTAATAATCAAACCCCTTTTGGTAGAAAAAAAAATAGAAGAGTAGAAATATCATTGAAAGGCAGTGAAGAAGCAGTAGAAATAGATGAAGTTGTTGAAGATGTTGATGCAGATTTTAATTTAGCAGAAATTGCCAAACAATATAATATACCTTTAAAATTATTAAGAGAATGGAATAAAATTCAAGGAAAATTATCTTTTTTAGAAGGGGAAAAAGACCAATTAAATAAGAATATACATTTTAGATCAGGTAGTATTATTGTTCGATCTTCATCCAAAAAATTATTAGAGTTAATTGCTGATTTTATGATGAAATACCCAGAAACTAACTTTACAATTGGTGGACATACAGACAGTTTAGGTAGTATAGAATATAATAAAGAAGTTTCTCAAGGTAGAGCAAATGCCTGTGTAGATTATTTTAGAAAAGCTGGAGTTAAAAAAGAAAGATTAAAAACAATAGCACACGGCTTTACAAGACCCAAGTTTATGAATAAAAACACTTGGGGAAAAGCACAATTAAATAGACGTGTAGAAATTGTTTTTGATGCTTTAAACGATTATAATATTGAAAGAGATAAAAAAATAGAAGAAGCACAATCAAACGCTTTTGAAGTAGGGAAAGCAATAAATAATTTGACCATACCAGGTATGAAAAAAATATACCATAAGATATTAAAAAAACAAACATTATATGCTATTTCTCAAATGTATGACATAAAAATTAAGGATATTAGAAAATGGAATGGTGTTAGAGGAAATACCATATATACAGGACAACGTATTGTTATTTTTGTGAAAGAATAATTTCAATTTTTAGATGGTAAAAAAACTACGCCAGAACTATGATCTTTACAAGAACCAGTAACACTTTGTAAACAATTAATTTTATGTTCTAACTTTCGTAAACCTAAAAAGGCAAAAATTAAAGCCTCTTTAAAATCAATTATTGTCTTATTAGGTATAACAATTTCATTTTTAGAAAAATATTTTATTCTATTAATTAAAAAAAAATTAAAAGTACCACCACCTGTAATAAGTAACTTTTGGTTTGATTGTATTTTTTTTGAAATTTGAAAAGCAACATGTTCTACAAAAGTTCTTAAAATATCTTTTTCAATCAAGTTATATTCATTAATTAGAGGAAAAATAATTTCCGTTACAAATTCAAAACCTAAAGATTTTGGTTTCTCGCTTTTATAGAAAGCTAAACCGTTTAAATCATTTAATAAATTTTGATTTATTTTTCCGTTAGCAGCAATCTTTCCGCCTTCATCATAATCAAAACCTAATTTATTTACATAATGATTTAATACAATATTTACAGGACAAATATCAAAAGCAATTCTTTCCTTGTTTTTGTCAAAAGATAGGTTTGCAAAGCCTCCAAGATTTAAACAATAGGTATATGCTGCAAAAAGTAACTTATCACCAATGGGTACTAATGGCGCACCTTGCCCACCAAGAGCAACATCTTGAGTTCTAAAATCACAAATAGTTTTTAGGTTGGTTTTATTTGCAATAACTTGACCATTACCAATTTGTAAAGTATAATTCGCTGCTGGTTTATGATGAATAGTATGTCCATGCGATGCAATAAAATCAATTTTTTTAATCTTGTTTTTTTCTATAAACTCTAAAATTGACGCCGCTAAATAATTACCATACTTAAAATCTAATTTTTGGAGTTGAGCCTTATTAAAATAAAAGCCTGATTTTAATAATTTTATCCATTTTTTTGAATATGGAATTGTTTCTGAATATTTTATTTTAAATGCGTATTTTTTATCCAGATTAAAGCTCACATAAACCAAATCTAAACCGTCTAATGAAGTTCCACTCATTAACCCAATACAATACCAACTTTTTGTTTTCAATTTAAAATAGAATGATTATCTTTGTAAACATAAAAATTAAAATTAAATTCTGTACTAAAAATTACAGAAAAAAAACAAATATACAATGAATTTTGACCTTACAGAAGAACAAATAATGATTAGAGATGCTGCTCGTAATTTTGCACAAAATGAATTATTACCAGGCGTTATCGAACGTGATGAAAAACAAGAATTTCCGCACGAGCAAATAAAAAAAATGGGGGAACTAGGCTTTTTAGGCATGATGGTTAACCCAAAATATGGAGGAGGAGGGATGGATGCTGTCTCTTATGTTTTAGCAATGGAAGAAATTTCTAAAATAGACGCCTCTGCATCTGTTGTAATGTCAGTAAATAACTCACTAGTTTGCTGGGGTTTAGAGACTTTTGGGACAGAAGCACAAAAAGAGAAATACTTAACCCGTTTAGCAACAGGAGAAATAATTGGCGCTTTTTGTTTGAGTGAGCCTGAAGCAGGGTCTGATGCAACTTCGCAAAAAACTACGGCTATTGATATGGGAGACCATTATATCGTTAATGGCACAAAAAATTGGATTACTAATGGTAGTACTGCAAGTGTCTATTTAGTAATTGCTCAAACAGATATCGAAAAAGGTCATAAAGGAATTAATGCATTAATCTTAGAAAAAGGACAAGAAGGTTTTGTAGTTGGTCCAAAAGAAAATAAATTGGGCATTAGAGGTTCAGATACACACTCTTTAATGTTTACTAATGTAAAGGTTTCTAAAGAAAATAGAATTGGTGAAGAAGGCTTTGGTTTTAAATTTGCTATGAAAACTCTTGCTGGCGGAAGAATTGGTATTGCAGCACAAGCTTTAGGAATTGCCTCAGGTGCTTATGAATTAGCATTACAATATTCTAAAGAACGTAAAGCTTTTGGTAAAGAAATCTCTAAACATCAGGCCATTGCTTTTAAACTAGCTGATATGGCTACTGAAATTGAATGTGCAAGACATTTATGTATGAAAGCAGCTTGGGATAAAGATCAACATAACAATTATGATTTATCTAGTGCGATGGCAAAATTATATGCTGCCGAAATGGCAATGCGAACTACTGTAGAAGCAGTGCAAATTCATGGTGGTTATGGTTTTGTAAAAGAATATCATGTTGAACGTTTAATGCGAGATGCAAAAATCACACAAATTTATGAAGGTACTTCTGAAATTCAAAAAATTGTGATTTCAAGAAGTGTTTTGAAAGATTAATTTAAATTTTTATTAAATTCAAAGTGTAATTTTAGGAAACAACATCACACTAGGCACTAACTGTCTGCAATACACCGAAATTAGCGTAGAACGTTTTAATTACAATGTAAAGTTATCATTTCTTGAACTAAAGGGTGTCGTAGTTTTTGTGCCTTTAAAAAATCTGTACAATATCCAGTAATTCCAAGTTTATATTTAGCCTGCCCTAATAGGGCAAAACCTTGAGCATACTTTGGATTTAAATCAACTGATTTTTGTGCTTCCCTTTTAGATTTTTTATAAGCACCCATTTTAAAGTATAAAAAAGATTTATTTCCAAAAGTTTCAAAAGAGTTAGGGTCAATTTCAAGTGCTTTATTAAAATCTTCTTCAGCAACTTTGTAATTGTTTAACGCTACATAAATTGCTCCTCTTGAATTATAAAAAACAGCATCTTGAGATTCTAATTTAACAAATTCGCAATATTTAAGAGCTTTTTTAAACCTCTTTTGTTCAAAATAAACGAGTATTAAATTTTCGTAAATCATTGCCTTATCTGTATTTGGTAATGTTAACGTTTTTAAATAATCTTTTTCGGCTTTAATAAGATAACCTAATTGATGGTATACATAGCCTCTATTTAAAAAATAATTAGAGTTATTGTTATTATTATCAATAAGTTTGGTGTACGCAATAATAGCTTCTTTATAAGACAACCTTCCATTTATGGTAAATGATTGTGCAGCAAATTCTAATTGCTCATTCTCTTTCTTGTCACAAAACCCTATAGGTATAATAGAAGAGTTATCATAATTATATCCCATTTCTTCAGCCATTTTTTCATCGATACAAACCATTTTAAAATCTAGTAAAAAATAGTTAATTATTGCTCTTGTTGAATAAGCCTCAGCAAAATTATCATCAAAAAATAAGGCTTTATTTATTAAGGCTAAAGCTTCTTTATAATTTCCTTTTTCTAAATATAATGTAGCATATTGATTGTATAAATGTGCTGTCTCATAGTTATTTATTATTGCATTTTTATAATCATTTTCAGCGGCATTAAATAAATAGAGTTGCTGATTAATGATACCTCTATAATAATAATAACCGCCGTAATTTGGGTTTATTAAAATGGCTTTACTAAAAGCTTCTAAAGCAATTTCGGGTTTTTTTAAGTTGCCATAAAATGAACCCATATCTGCGTGAACTTTAGCATTAGTACTGTCTTTTTTAACAGCCTTTTCAATACTAATAATCGCTTTTTTAGACTTGTGCGATATTTGATAAGCTCTAGCTAATTTTACCCAATATATTGAACTTATAGAATCCTTAATAAAATCTTTTTCGAGTAATTTTATTACTCTAATACCACCAATTATGGATGGGTCGTTTAATAGAGAATCTATTTTTTTATAATCATACTCTTTTTGCTGTGCAGAAAGTATAAGAATACTAGTAAATAATAGTATTAAAGATATTAATTTTTTCATAAACTATTAATTTCTTACATAAAAATCAAGTTTTACCAACTTGCTTCACCTGTTAAACCATCTACTTTTTTACGAACGTAAATTTGGCAATTATTCTCATTAGGTTTTGGAAAACCATTTTTTTTATAAGAAGATTTGTACATAAAAATACTGTCATTTCTTATGTAACCATATTCTTTTATGTATTTACCAATTTCATGCACCCAAAAGTATTCATAAATAATTTTATTATTGTTGTTTATTTTATAGTAACCAACAAACCCATTACTAAGGTTATTATAATGAGTAAGGTTTTCTTTTGCTGGTTTAACACTTCCGCCATAAAAATAACGTCCGTTATTAAAAAATCGTAAGTGACTCTCTACAGGTTCTTTACCTCCGTCTTTTCGACTTAATTCATGTTTGTTGATATAAACAGCATTAATATCTATTAAATCTTCTTTTTTTAATTGATAGGGAGGTTTTGCTAATTTAAATTTAGATTTTTTTGGTTTTGTAATTCCTTTATCATAATAGTAATTTTTAAAAGGAATTGTACATGAAATTATAAGAGTAACAAAAAAAAAGAGGGTTAAAAATATTCTTTTATACATTTTTTATATTTTATAACCATAATTATATTAGAATATTTTCTCTATAGAAAGTTCTACATCTTTATGTTGAAAATCAAACATACGTTTATTGATTTTTTTATGTATTATATTTTGTAAATAACCCTCGCCAATAAAATCAATAGTACCATTAAAGCCATCATTATTAAATCGAACATAGAGTGACGATTGATTTAGACTTTGTTGATATGAGTTTTGTGTATGAAAAAAATCTAATGTAAATCTTTCTAATTCTTTTTGAAAAATTGCTTTTTTTATTGGGTCAGTCTCATTTTTAACTTTCTTTCTCAATGCATCTGTTTTTATATCATCAGCCCTTGAGTAATCTCCAGTAAAAGTTTGAGATCCAACTTCTAGAAATGGCATAACAATAGAGATACCTCCAGTCCAGCCTTTATCAGTAGCTCCTCCATAATAAGGGAATCGCGATGTGTCATTATTTGTACTTACATTGACATCACCAATTCTAAAACCAACCAAGCCTTGTCGCTGTATTTGGTCAAATGAAAATTCATTTTCTTTATTTAAAGCAGAGCTATAAGTTAGTGCCTGCCCATATCTAATAGAATTGGAAAATTCATTTAAATTAGGTATCGGTGAATTATTATTTATAGTATAAGATTGTAACGGTTTACCATGACCATTACCAACAATTACATTTACAGAAGCGGTTAAATCAAATTCTACATTATTAGAATTAACAACGGTACCTAAGCCACCATTATAAGCACCTAAATTTAGAGTTACATTAGTAGCCATATTTCCCCATCGTTTTCCATAACCTATATTAGCACCTAATTTCCATTTCGTTTTTCTAGCCTTATAACCTATCATTATTTGCAGACTTAAGGTTGCCTTTAAACCGTCCCCAGGTCCGCCCGAATCACCTCCGCGTCCATGCTCACTCCCGAAAGCAGCTAGACCTCCGTAATCTTGCATATTACCTGCAAATTTAGACATACTATCTTCAACATTTCTACGTAAATCAGTTTGCGCCCATAAATTAACATCATTATTAATAGAGCTATTAAAATCCATAACACTTGCATTTAATGATGAACTTAATTCTGTTTCTAAAAAATCGAGGTTTAAATTTAATTTTTGCGTTGCCATATTTAAAGTTTTAGTTACAAATAATCTCATTATGATTAATAAGAGAGGTGATTTGTGACCCCAAATATAGTAAATTATTTATTTATTGGTAACTTTTTGAGTAATTTTTATAGACCTAATATTAAAAGGAAGAGTTAACAAACTGAAATTAAACGATAAACATATAAGAAAATAAGACAAAATAACTAATTATTTTTTTTTTACAAAAAAAAGATATAATTTCGTAAATTAAAAGCCTTAAATAATAATAAATTATTACTTTTACAAAGTGTTTAAAAAGAACTTTTTTTGTAAAATATATATATAAAATATTACCTAAATATTATTTATTATGACCGAACAAAGTAAAATGTCTAAACATATTGATAAGAACGTGTTAATTTTTTTTCTACTACTCTTTTTATCTTCCGCTTCGTTATTAGCCTATAAAGTTTATAAAAATGCACCGTGTAAAGAGGTTATGTTTACCATAGATTCAAATAAATTTATGCAGGGCGAACTTATTAAATTCTCTGATGAGACTGAAGGTGCTGAAGTATGGAATTGGAGATTTGGAGACAGTACTGAGATTAATACATCAAGAAAACCAATTCATATATTTAAAAAACCAGGCGAGTATAAAATAACACTCTTAGTTAATAATATTTGTGAAAGAACAGAAACCATTATAATAAAAGAAAAAGTAGAACTGCTAGATCCCAATAAATTTCCTAAATTTTCTCTGCCAGATGATATTATAGTTGGCGAAACATTAGAGGTGTCTGATAAAACTCCAAATGCATCAACTTGGGAGTGGCGTTTTGGCGAAACTGCTAAAGCAAATTCAACAAAGAAATCTGCAGAATATATTTATAAAACCTCTGGCTTTAAAACAGTTTCACTTATTGTAAATGGAGACATAAAATATCTAAAAAAAATAATTATTAATGTATTGCCAAAAGAGGAAAAAATAGTTAAAATAAAGTCAAAACCTTGGAGCCGACCACCACCAAAACGTTTTATTAAGGATAACCCCATAAATATGGGAGAAGAAAAAGAAGAAGAAAAAGAAAAACCAAAAGAAATACCGTTCATTAGTGAAAATGATTTTAAAGAAAAGTTACTATTAGTTTCTAAAGGAGAATTAAAACCAAACCATTTTAATGAATATTTGTGTGGTATTAATAAAGATATTATTGTAAATAAAAAGTTAACGACCTTTTTGATATTTTGTGAAAAAATAAAAAATAAAAAAATAAAAATTAAAGAGTTTTCTATTCTTAGAGACTCAGGTTCTAATTGTATAAAAACCATAACTATTAATTACAGAAAAACTGGTTTTTGGTTCTTTTAAAAAAAATAAATACATGAAATCAAAATATAATCATAGAGTAAACTGGATAGATGGAATGAAAATCAATAAAAATCATTTTATTGACTTTGAAAACTCTATCATATCTATAATTAATAATTCTGAAAAAAACCACCTTTCTGCTACTCAGTTTGGTCTTTTGCCAGACTTCTCTGACCAAGGTAGTTCTATTGACATTTCAATTTCAATAGACGGGCAATCTACAATTGAGGTGATTTTAAATAAGTGTAAAGCAGTTACTCTTGGTGGTTACCAAATAGACATCACTAAAGAAGCGATTACTTTACTAGAACAATCGGGACACCTTTTAAAACAAAAATACAGTATAAATAAGGAAGAAGAAGAATGGTTTGTTGTGCTTGCTGTAAACCCGACAAGTAGAATACCCGTAGGTAATGCTGATCCAGATGAAGAGCCACCAAGGCACCCCTTTGTGATATCAGAATATAAACTAGATATCTTACCAAAATCAGAAATTTCAGCAAAAGAAATAGGATTATATCACTTAACACTTGGTAAAATAATTTTAATAGATGAGGTTCCTACACTAGACGAAAACTTTATACCACCGTGTACTTCGGTACAAAGTCATGCAGATTTAAAATTTGTATATGTAGAAATTAGTGTCTTTTTAAATCAAATGGAGGCATACACAACACATATTATTCAAAAAATATTTCAGAAAAAACAAACGAATGACCTTGCTCATATGGTATTGGCACTTTCACAAAAAGTACTGCAATATTTAAATAGTAATATTTCAGAATTTAGACTTAAAGATAAAAATGAACCGCCTCTTGAGATGATTCTTAAGTTAATGAATTTGGCAAGAGTAATAAAGAGTAATTTAGACTTATTTATTGGTACAGGTAAAGAAGGCTTATTAAATTATTTAACTGATTGGTGTGATTTAAACCAAGGCGCATTCGAAAACGTAATGATCGATATGATAGAATTAGAATATGTACATACAGACATTAACGACTCACTACTTAATGCTTCAAATTTCACAAGACTTATGTTGCCTTTATTTAAAAAATTAAGCGAGTTAGATTATATAGGTAGTAAAGAAAATTCAAATATTTTTGTAAAAGAAGAAATTGTAGATAAAGAAATTAAAAGTAGAAGAAGTTTTTTACTTGATTAAATAAAATAACCACTAATATATGAAACCAAAGAATATAAAAGAAAGAAGAAATCGATTTATAAAATTTATTTTACTTTTTTTGCTAACTGTATTAACCATAATGATTTTAGTTTTTTTTAACTTTAAAGTGCCTAAAAAAGAAAATGAATTATTAAAAAAGGAAGCTATTTTTATTAAAAAAGAAATTCTTTTTCAAACTAATTTTTCTAAAGATATGAAGTTAGTAAAAAATAGACTTGATTCTATTGATGTCCCTGGAAAAAATGTTTCATATGAAGATAATTTAATAAGTACAAAACTTGTTGCCTTACAAGAATCTATCCCTACTGATGATAATACTTATAAATATGATATGTATATTACTGTGGTAAATTTATATTTAGAATTACAATCAGTTAAAAAAAGATTAAGAAAATTAAAAGAAGCGGAATCTGATATTGAAAAATATGAAGAAGCACTAGAAGAATGCCGTAATGATTTAAAACTACTTGAACGAGAATTACAAATAGCTCTGAGGCCGTCTTAAATGAAGTTATCTAAATTTTGATACCGAATTTAGAGTTTTTTCCGTACTTTTAAATAATTTTAGCCAGTAGGTTTAAGATATAATTGTTTTTGACAAAGCGCCCCTTTAGGTTAATTTATAAATTTCTTTAAGTTAATTTATTAATTATTTTAATTTTGAATATTGTTATTTTAATTCTCTATTTTTGCATTATAAAAATTTAAAAAATGAACTTACACGAATATCAAGGTAAAGAAATACTAAATAGTTTTGGTGTTAAAATCCAAAGAGGAATTGTAGTTAATAACTATAAAAAAGCAGTAGCAGCAGCAAAGCAATTAACCGCAGAAACAGGTACAGGTTGGCACGTGATTAAAGCACAAGTACATGCAGGTGGTCGTGGAAAAGGAGGAGGAGTTAAACTGGCAAAATCTTTAACTGAAGTTGAAACTTTTTCAAAAGAAATTATAGGTATGATGTTAGTTACACCACAAACATCTAAAGAAGGTAAAAAAGTAAATCAAGTTTTGATTTGTGAAGATGTTTATTACCCAGGAGAATTTGAACACGAAGAATTTTATATGTCTGTTTTATTAAATAGAGCAACAGGTAGAAATATGATTATGTATTCTACCGAAGGCGGTATGGATATCGAAACCGTTGCCGAAGAAACACCACATTTAATTTTTACAGAAGAAATTGACCCTGCAATTGGTATTTTAGCCTTTCAAACAAGAAAAATTGCTTTTAATTTAGGTTTGTCTGGCAATGCTTTTAAAGAAATGACAAAATTTGTTAGCGCATTATACACCGCTTATATAAAATCAGACGCATCAATGTTTGAAATTAACCCTGTTCTAAAAACAAGTGACGCTAAAATTATAGCAGTAGATGCTAAAGTTAGCATTGATGCTAATGCTTTATATAGGCATAAAGACTATATGGCAATGCGTGACTTTAGAGAAGAAAACCCTATTGAAGTAGAGGCAAGTGCTGTTGGCTTAAATTATGTAGATCTTGACGGAAATGTTGGTTGTATGGTAAACGGAGCAGGTTTAGCAATGGCTACAATGGACTTAATTAAGCAGTCAGGAGGAGAGCCAGCAAACTTTTTAGATGTCGGAGGTACAGCAGATGCAGAAAGAGTAGAAGCAGGATTTAGAATTATTTTAAAAGATGCTGCAGTAAAAGCAATATTGGTAAATATTTTTGGTGGTATTGTTCGATGTGATCGTGTAGCGCAAGGTATTGTCGATGCTTATACAAATATGGGAGATGCCATTAAAGTACCAATTATTGTTCGATTACAAGGTACAAATGCAAAAGAAGCAAAAGAATTGATAGAAAAAAGCGGTTTAGATGTAATTAGTGTAACCGAATTTCAAGAAGCAGCAGATAAAGTTAAAGAAGTTTTAGTATAATTTTAAGAGACCTTAAAAATCCATAAGAATATTTCTACCACAAAAAAAGGATAACCTTGTGGATTTAAGGTAGAGGTTTTGTTAAAACACAATAATTAAAGTTAATTAGAGTTATATTTAAAAAATAAACTTTGAGGCTTCGTAGCTTTGCAAAAAACAAATAAAAATTTTGCGAAAAATAATACTACTTTTAATTTTAACCATTCAATTTGCAAATAGCCAAATAATAAGAAATTATTCTAATGAATTTTTAAATATTGGAGTAGATGCAGCAGCATTTGGTATGGGTAAAGCAGTTACAGCAACAACTAATGATGTAAATGCTATTTACTGGAACCCAGCAGGCTTAGTAAATATAGAAGATCAACAAGGTGCAATTATGCACGCAGAATATTTTCAAGGTATTGCAAACTACGATTATCTAGCTTATGCAAAACCAATTAATAACACTAGTGTAATAGCTATCTCATTTACTCGATTTTCGGTGGATGATATTTTAAATACCACACAATTAATAGACAGCCAAGGAGGTATCGATTTTGATAGAGTAAGCCTTTTTAACGCGAGTGATATGGCTTTGCATATTGGTTATGCAAAAAAGATGTTACTTAAAAACTTTGACCTTGGTGTTAATGCAAAAATTATTCATAGACGTATTGGTGATTTTGCTAATTCTTGGGGTTTTGGTTTAGATGTAGGTTTTCAATACCAAACAGATCATTATAAATTTGGATTAATGTTACGTGACATTACCACAACTTTTAACGCTTGGTCTATTGATAGTGACGCTTTTGATAGTATAGCAAATACAATTCCTGGTCAAAACCAAGAAGAACCCGAAACTTTAGAACTAACAAAACCAAAATTACAATTTGGAGTTTCAAGAGTATTTGAGTTTGGTCACGATTATAAATTAACTACAGCAATTGATTTAAATATGCGATTTTTAGAAACTAATGATTTAATTGCAACATCATTTGTTAGTATAAGTCCAGCAACTGGATTTCAATTAGCCTATGATAACATGATTTATTTAAGAGGTGGTGTAAGTAATTTTCAGCAATATACTAACTTTGACGAAAGTACTTCGCTATCTGTAGAACCAAATTTTGGTGTGGGTTTTAAATATAGTGGTATTCAAATAGATTATGCATTAGCTAATATTGGCGGAGCAAGCGGCACATTATTCTCTAATGTTTTTTCTGTTAAAGTAGATTTTAGTTTTTTTAGAAATTAGTTTCCTTATTTTATTTTTTAGTAATAACCAATAATAACGTTAGTTAACCTTTACAGTAGAAATATACTTACGAATTTAAGATATTTCTACTTTAGAAATAATAAATACATAAATACAATATAACTTACAAATAGTAATAAGCCTTTGTATCTAGATATTTTATATTTAACAGGTAAAAGTATTAGAGGCACTAGTACTAATGCTACGCCTATCATCCAAAAAATATCACTTTCTAACATTTTAGGATCTACTTTTAAAGGTGAAATTATTGCTGTTAACCCTAAAACAGAACCAATATTAAAAATATTTGAACCAATTAAATTACCTAGTGAAATTGCTTTCTCTCCTTTTAATGCCGCTATTATAGATGCTGCTAATTCTGGAACACTAGTGCCAATTGCAACAAGTGATAAGCCAATAACACCTTTACTAACTCCTAAATTAGTTGCTATTTCTGTCGCCCCATTCACTAAAAAGTTAGAGCCATAATAAAGAGCAATTGCACCAATTGCTAACCAAATAAATATTTTAGAATAACTAACTTTTTCTAAACTATTATCTAATTCACTTTCTAAATTATTTGCTTCAAAATTTGACTTCTTAGCATCCCAAATCATATAAATAATAAATAAAACTAAGGCAATTAATAAAAACACTCCTTCTAAAGCAGATAATAATAAATCGTTTTTGAGAAAAAAGTATAAAATAAGAGAGAAAAATAACATGCCAGGCCAATTTAATTTAAAGAAATTTTTATCGACTATAATTGGCGAAACTATTGCTGTTAAACCTAATACTAATGCAATGTTTGCAATATTAGAACCAATAACATTCCCTAAGGCTAAATCAGAAGCACCAGAAATTGCAGCCTGTAGGCTGACTAGTAATTCTGGCGCTGATGTTGCAAAAGAAACAACGGTCATACCAATAACTAATTTCGATAAATTTAATTTAAAAGATAAACCAACAGAAGATTTTACCAAAAAATTGCCACCAACAATTAATAATAAAAACCCAATAATTATAAAAAAAACACTCATTAATTTCTTATTTTTTGACAAATATAAACTAATTTTTATTGGCTATGTGATATATTTAGAATCTCTTTGAAAGACAAAACACCTCCTATTAAAATTACACGATTTAGGCTATTGACCTTAATGACAATAAATATTTATAAAAAAAAAATTAAATTAAATCCATTATTAAAAACTACATTTGTCGCTGAATAGTAAATCAAAATAATGTCTTTCAAAACTTTAGGATTAACCGATAATTTATTAAAAGCAGTTGCTCAAAAAGGCTATACAAAACCTTCAGTGATTCAAGAAAAAGCGATTCCATTAATTTTAAAAGGTAAAGACATATTAGCTTCTGCACAAACAGGTACTGGTAAAACGGCAGGCTTTACTTTACCAATATTACAGTTGTTAGAAGCAAGTAAGCATCAAAAATATAAGCCTATTAGAGCTTTAATCTTAACGCCTACACGTGAGTTAGCGGCTCAAATTCAAGAAAATATTAAGGAGTATAGTATCTTTTTAGATATTAAATCAATGGTGATATTTGGTGGTGTTAAACCAGCAAAGCAAATAGCAACTTTACGTCAAGGTGTTGATATTCTAGTAGCAACTCCTGGACGGTTATTAGATTTAGAAAATCAGAAAAAATTATCTCTAAAAAGAGTTGAATTTTTGGTTTTAGACGAAGCAGATAGAATGTTAGATATGGGTTTTCAGCGAGATATTAATAAAATTCTTGCATTATTACCTAAGAGAAGACAAAATTTATTGTTTTCGGCTACATTTTCTAAAGAAATTAAAAAATTGGCTAGTGAGTTTTTAGATCATCCAGCAATGGTAGAAGCCACACCTGAAAATTCGACTGTAGATAAAATCATTCAGAAGATTTATAGAACGGACAAATCTAATAAGGCAAAGTTGTTAATCAAACTAATTTTAGATGGTAATTGGCAACAAGTATTAGTTTTTACTCGTACAAAACATGGTGCCAATAACTTGTGTAAAAAAATAGTTAAAAAAGGGATTTCAGCAGCGGCAATTCATGGTAATAAAAGTCAAGGGGCAAGAACCAAAGCATTGGCAGGTTTTAAAGATGGTTCTATACGTGTATTAGTTGCAACTGATATTGCTGCTCGCGGGTTAGATATTCCGTTATTGCCACAGGTTATTAATTATGAATTACCCAATATATCTGAAGATTACGTGCATAGAATCGGTAGAACTGGTAGGGCAGGAGCAAATGGTGAAGCAATATCTTTAGTAAGTAGTGATGAATTAGAATATGTAAAAGGTATAGAAAAGTTACTAGGTTATAAATTAGTAAGTACTGTTATTGAAGGTTTTGAGCCAAGTTTAATACAACCTGAAAATGAAAAATTAAAACCCAAAAATAGTTCTAGACGAAATAATAATAACACTAAACCTAAGAATTCTAATAATAGAAATTTTAATCGAAATAAATCTCGTAGGTAATAAATTTGTTCTATTGTTTCTAAATTCATCAAAGAAAAAAGAATTGTAGATTTTATCTAAATTTTGCAATTTTTAATTTTGCAAACTTTAGATAAAACTCAATCGTATTTTTGATAAGACTTTTCTTCGATTAAATTTGAGCCAGTAAGTTCATTAATTTGCCGTTTAATATCACTTCGTTTATCGTTAGTAAAGTAAACTGCACGAGCAATTTTAATAAAAACATCGCCAAAATCTTTAGCACGTTCTAAATCACGAATAGCATCTTCAATATTCCATAATTCTTGGTTAATATTTAATAATGCAATATATAATTCGTGTTCTTTTTTAATAATTTTAGAGACAGCTTTATCTAAAACAACATATTCATTGCGAAGATTTTTTAATTTTTCTTCATCTTTTATATGTTTTAACTTTATTTCAATAATAGTTAGTTTATCTGCTATTTCGCCGTTAGATACTTCTATTTTCATATTTGTTATTTGAATTATAAATTAATGCTAAATTTTTAGTATTCGTTTTTTTACGTTAATAACATTATTTCACAAAGATACATAAAGTTTATTGGTTTAGTTCTTACGGGGTTTCCAGTTTTTTTTGGACGACCTACTAATTTTGTGACTAATTTTCTACGCCACTTTTTTTCTTACTCCTTTTAATTTTAATTCCATTTCAAGAGGAGTAATATATCCTAAATTGGAATGTAATCTTATTGTGTTGTACCAATTAATATAATCTTCAATAGCACAACGGTTCATTTAGTACTTCAGACTTATTTTCATTTAATTGCTTTACGAACTCTGTTTTATTGCCATATTTTTCTTTAGAAAGTATAAATTGATTTTTAGTGTTTTTTAAGTCAGTTGTTAATTGATGATATAATAATTCTGTTGCTACAAATTCGTTATATTCATCTTTGAAATTTTGTAACCTTTCTTTTTCTTCACTTACGGCTTTAAGTTTTTTGTTAAATTTTATAATTATGCTTTTCCAATCACTATTATCATAAACTTTATTCTCTTTTAAAGTTTGCTGTAAATCTTTAAAATCTTTATTAAACCACAAACTACTCACTAAATTGTTTCGGTTTTGTTTGTTCCCTAAGACAGCAGATATTATACCCCAATTATCTTTATTAATGCAATTTTCAGCCACATTTTTAAAATATTCAATTTCGTTGGAATATAATGGTGAAACTTCTTCTTTTAAAGGTAATTCTTTAGAAATATTTTCTACTGCTCCATTATTAGAAGATGCAACAACAATTCCTGCATTAGTTATTGATTTCATTGGAGACCATAACCAAGGAGAAAAAGTGCTGTTTTTTATTTCTAATTCACCAATTTTTGTAAATGCATCAGAAGGGTTTTCTATCGTAATTAATTCTTTTGCTCGTTTTACAATTATAGGTGCAATAATATCTCTTAACAATGTAGTTTTTCCTGTTCCTGGAGGTCCGTTTACAGAATACATTCCTTCTTGATTACTATTGGATAAATTATTAAAGATATTGTTAACAGCAAACTGTTGCATTAAACTTAAAGTATAGTCTGATGGCCAACATCCATCTGGATAGTTGTTTGGGTTTAAGTTTTTCTTTAATTCGTTAGTGTTTTCTGAAAGATTTGTTCTTTTAGATTTTAGGTTTAAACTTCCTTTTAGATAATCTGAAAATGCTTTCGGGCTTTTATTAATATCAAAATTTGAAAGAACTGTTTCTAAATCTTTAATGTAAAAACTATTCAGTATATCACTCCGAACTTATTGGGGGCTAAATTATTTAGTTAGTATTAATTATATTTTTTGTTGTACTTAGTTTTTAATATTCCGTCCAGTCAATTCTAATACTTGTATCTCCCTGAGCCCATTTATTGAGTTTGCAAAAAATTTCACTAATTTCCCGTTTAGTTTTTTCATGATTTTTCACATCCTTTATTAATGAATATATTTTTAAATTAGAAGTTATTTTCCCTATTGAATACCCATTTATGCTGAAATAAATTTCTCGTTTTTTTCTTTCACTTATATTGAAATTGATTTTCCATTTTTTATTATTATACTCAATCACGGTTAAAGAAGGTCTAATCATTACTCGTTCAAATACTCGAGTAAAACTTATATCTGTCAAACAATTATTTAATGTTTTAATTTCATTTTGATAATTAATATTCCAATCAGTTCCATTTTTTTTGTTCAAATAGTTATCAATCTTTGAATTATAAATGTTAATTCCTTTTGTTTCTGCAACTCCTACAACACAACCAACCTGTATGACATTAAAACCATATTTTTTACTAATTCTATTATGTTCTTTTACATTTAATAATTCTCCAATTATAATTTTATGAGGTGTCTTATTATTAATGTCTTGAACTGCTGAAAAGTAATTGTATTTATTAAAAAAACCTAAATACCAAAAAATAAACCCAACTAAAACTATTCCAATTATTATTATAATAGATTTCATAATTTTTGTTATTTAAGTACAACGTTTGGTATAAAATTAGTGCTGGTTAAAAATACAATAATTTTCGGATTTAGCACTTAGCAGAATTTTTTAAATTTTATCTTATTTCAACTAAATGCAAAATTTGAAAAATTTTGCGGACTTTGAGATACAAAATAAACTTTGGGTTAAGCAATTAGCCATTATTGTTTTTATTGATTGTTAGCAATTGTATTTATTTTAACCGATTTTTAATTTTTGAGTTTTAACTCCTATTTCCCTATACCAATTATATAAACCGAATCGTTTAAGTAAGCGAATAATAATTGTTCTTTTAGATAAATTAATAGGTAGTTTTTTAACACTTTTATTATTATTGGATAAATTAAATATTATCTTATCATAAAGTTTATTAAAATGAGAATCTCGGTATTTTCTTTTTGTACTTAATAAAAGTGTTAATAAATCTCTTGAATTATAAGGTGTTGTAACATTTCTATTTAGAGCATAACTTTCTGTTTTTGCTTTTGCTTGCCAAATTCCCATTTTTTCTTCCCAATAAAACATATCCAAATAATTATAACCTAATTTTGTAAATTCAATTTTGTTTTTAAGCCATTTATCATATTCTTTTATAGCATATTCTTGATTTGATTTTCCAGACAAAAAACTTAAATCTTTAGATGTTGCATTTTTATGATAACCATAAAAATTTCTTGCTATTTCACTAATATTTCCATTAATGACAATTTCATTGTCCTTTGTTTCAATACCTATATTTAAAAATCTCGGAAAATCAACGCTGTTTTTATATCTAGTATCCGTATTTAATTGATTAAAATCTTTCTCAATTATGTTTAACTTTTTTCTATAAATTGCAGTTAATTTTTTTGCATAAATAATATCATAATGATTATCATTCATTTCATTAGTTTTATTGACGTAATATTTACAATTAAGACCTAAACTAGCAAGAAATAAGACTCTACTATCATAGCCAGCAGTAACGCCTAAAATCATTTTTTTTCTTAAAGAAATTGCCTTTAAATACCCTTTTAACATTATTGACGCTTTTTTTGCAACAATATCTAAAGGAATTTCAATTTTAGCCATAACTGGGAAAAACCTGATTTCTTTTTTTTTCGAAATATCTATAAAATGATTTGGCATAAGATGTTTTATATTTTCAAAATTTGTTTTATTTCCAATGTGTAATTTATTCTTTTTAAAAACATCTGAAAAGTAATATTCGTTTGAATTCTCATCTTTATTTCTAATTTTTATTGCTTTTGATATATTTTTAAATAATTTTAGTTGAGAACCAAAACTAGAAAAATCGTCTGAGTAATAAATCTCTCTTTGACTACATGCATCGTTAAATAAATAGCACTTAGTGTTTTTTATGAAAATAATAATGAATTCTCCGGAATACTTATTTGTCTTTAATAATAAATCTTCTATTTTTAAGTTTTCAGTTACTAGATTATTTATGATTTGTTGATTTGTTGATTTTGGATTTTCCCAATCATAAAAATCGCCAAGTAAATGTATTTCAATATTTTTTTTTAATACTGAATTTACATTTAATTTTTCGCCATAATAAAGATTGTAAAAACCTATTATTTTAGTACTCTTATACTTGCTTTTTATTTTTTTTGTGGTAAGTAAAAATTGATACATTGTAAGTTTTCTTTTAAAAAAAACAAACCTAAACCAATTATAAATAGTCGCTCCTTAATTTCAGTGTAATATTTTATTAATCAGTTATATAAGTTGAAATAAAACATTATTTTATTGTTTTAAATTGCAAGGTTTTTTGTATATTGTAGCATAAACCTTGCAATATATGATAGGAAAATCATCAAATCAAAATCAACGAGATTTATTCCAACCTTTACTACTTGACTTTAT
>JAKISG010000020.1 GCA_021648755.1 Flavobacteriaceae bacterium
CGACCATCACCTCAACGATATGTACCTGCATTATGCCAAGCCATTCTTATAAATAAACCTGCATACCTTCCGTAATCGGCTGGCAACCAATCTTGAGAATCAGACATAAGTGCGCGTAAATCTGTTTTTAAGGCTTTATAATCTAAACTTTTAAACTCTTTTACATAATCAAAATCCTTATTCATAGGGTTTGTTAATGTGGAGTGCTTACGTAGTAATTCTAAATTTAATCGGTTTGGCCACCAGTCGCTATTAGCTGCTGACCTCTTATTTAAATCACTTTTTTTAGTAACGGTTGCTCCCGAAATTATAGCTGTTGAATTACTATCATTTTTATCCTGACAACTAGAAAAAAATAATAATGATAAGGCAAGTAGTGCTGTTTTTTTCATTTTACAATATTTAGGAGTTAATATTTATGCAAATATATATTCAATAGTAATATTAATCAAATTAATAATTTATATATTTGTATTGATAAAATCTATATTAATGACTATACAACAATTAGAATATGTAATTGCCTTAAATACTTATAGGCATTTTGTAACTGCTGCTAAAAAATGTTTTGTAACCCAACCAACAATAACTATTCAAGTTAAAAAATTAGAAGACGAAATAGGTTTTTTAATTTTTGACAAAAGCAAATCTCCTTTTGAACCGACAGCCTTAGGTATAATGTTTATAAAAAAGGCAGAAATAATTTTACGCGAAGTAAATGAATTAAAAAATATGGTGAGTCAGCAATTAGATAATATAGATGGTAGTTTTAAAATTGGAGTTATTCCAACCATTTCACCTTATTTAATTCCATTAATTTCAGGTTCTTTTACAAAGAAATACCCAAATACTATTCTTCAAATTGATGAAATGCAAACTTCTAATATTATTACAGCACTACAAAAAAAAGAAATAGATATAGGCATATTGGTTACCCCATTAGACGAACCATTTATTAGAGAGATAAAACTATATAATGAGCCATTTGTGTTTTATGGATGCAAAAATGATTTTGCTAAGAATAAGAAAACTATCTCAGCAAAGGAAATTGAAAAATTAGATAATGTATGGCTTTTAAAAAAGGGGCATTGTTTTAGAAATCAAGTTTTAAATATATGTGATAATTTAAATAATAACAAAAACATTAAATTTCAAAGCGGTTCAATTGAGGCTTTAAAAAAAATGGTTGATAATTATGGTGGTTTTACATTGGTGCCAGAAATGGCAATTAGTAAAAATGATACAGGCTGTAACATTCAATTTGTTGAGCCAAAACCAGTAAGAGAAGTAAGCATTGTAATTCACCATACCTTTGCTAAAGACGCTCTAGTCGATGCTTTAAGAATAGAAATTCTAGATAAAACACCTAAAGAATTTGTAAAAAACAAAAGATTTATAAAAATTAATTGGAAGTAATTTATTGAAATTATAATTTTTTTTACATAAAGTCTAACTTTAAAAACACTTATTTTGACCTATTATGGCACTTTGTAAAAATACAACTTTGAATTTAGCACAAAACATATTTTTGGACCTAGTTACACAAGATACGATACTTATCTTGTAGAAACAGATTTTTATTATAAAGCACTAATAGTTAGTTCATTGTTAGTAATACCCAAAAAAACTTACCAAAAATAGTATAATTTAATTTTTTATCATTTCTATATCCTTATTATTAGTAATTTAAGTAAATTCGCAACCTATTAGAAATGACATTTATAGATTATATTCTATGAAGAAATAGGTGTTTCTAAATAAATTTAAAAAATGAATGCGTAATGAAACTAACACCCCGAAGAAATAATCACAAATAAAATTTATTTTATGCAATCTTTAATGAATAGATGTTGTTAATTTTTAAATATATCAACAATTCGAGAATACAAGATAATTAGAAAATATACAACGCACCAAAATTGGTTATAAAAAGCAAAATGAGTAACAAATTCAAAACATATAAAGGTTTAGATTTAACTGCAGTAGCAGATGAAATATTAGATTTTTGGGAAGTAAATAATACGTTTCAAAAAAGTATAGACCAAAAAGAGGATAACAACCCTTTTGTATTTTACGAAGGACCACCATCGGCAAACGGTTTGCCAGGAATTCACCATGTTATGGGTAGAACGATAAAAGATATTTTTTGTCGTTATAAAACGATGCAAGGATTTCAAGTAAAACGCAAAGCAGGTTGGGACACACACGGTTTACCAATTGAATTAGGCGTAGAAAAAGAACTAGGAATAACCAAAGAAGATATTGGTACAAAAATAAGTGTAGAAGCATACAATGAAGCCTGTAAAAAAGCAGTATTACGTTATACTGATATTTGGGAAAAATTAACTAAAAAAATGGGGCATTGGGTAGATATGAATGCCCCATATATTACCTACAAATCCAAATATATGGAAACTGTTTGGTGGCTGTTAAAACAATTTTACAATAAAGATTTGTTGTATAAAGGCTATACCATTCAACCTTATTCTCCAAAAGCAGGAACTGGTTTAAGTTCTCATGAAATCAATCAACCAGGTTGCTATCAAGATGTTACAGACACCACAGTTGTAGCACAATTTTTAGCAAAAAAAGAAACGATACCTAACTTATTTAAAGATACAGAAGGAGATATTTATTTCTTAGCCTGGACAACCACACCATGGACTTTACCAAGTAACACCGCATTAACCGTTGGTAATAAAATAGACTATGTATTGGTAAAAACTTTTAATCAATATACCTTTAAAGCAGTTAATTTAATTTTAGCCAAGGCGTTAGTCAGCAAACAATTTGGGAAAAAATATACTCAAGTTAAAGACGTCTCCGAAATTTTAAACTATGAAAAAGGCAATAAAAAAATTCCATTTTATATTGCAGACCAATGTAAAGGTTCAGATCTTGTAGATATTAAATACGAACAATTATTACCCTATACCTTACCATATCAAAATTCAGAAAATGCCTTTAGAGTAATTGCAGGAGATTTTGTAACTACCGAAGACGGTACAGGTATCGTGCATACGGCACCAACTTTTGGGCAAGATGATGCTATGGTAGCCAAACAAGCAAGACCAGAAGTGCCACCAATGTTAGTTTTAGATGAAAATGAAAACCCAGTACCATTAGTAGATTTACAAGGTCGGTTTAGACCAGAAATGGGTAAATTTGCTGGTAAATACGTTAAAAATGAATATTATAACGATGGCGAAGTGCCAGAACGATCCATAGATGTAGAACTTGCTATTAAATTAAAAGAAGAAAACAAAGCATTTCATGTAGAGAAATACAAACATAGTTACCCGCATTGTTGGCGTACAGACAAACCAATATTATATTACCCGTTAGATAGTTGGTTTATAAAAGTTACCCAAGAAAAAGATAAAATGGTTGCACTTAACAAAACCATTAATTGGAAACCAAAAACAACAGGAACAGGTCGTTTTGGAAACTGGCTTAAAAATGCAAATGATTGGAATTTGTCGCGATCTCGTTTTTGGGGAATTCCATTACCAATATGGAGAACTGAAGACGGTACAGAAGAGATTTTAATAGGCTCTATAGAAGAACTAAAAATAGAAATGCAACGAGCCGTAGAATTAGGTTATATGAATCAGGATATTTATGCTGATTTTGAAATTGGTAATATGTCCCAAGAAAATTATGATAAAGTAGATCTACATAAAAGTATGGTAGATCAAATTATTTTAGTCTCTCCAAAAGGCAAGAAAATGATGCGAGAAACAGACTTGATAGATGTTTGGTTTGATTCAGGCGCTATGCCTTACGCACAACAACACTATCCGTTTGAAAATAAAACATTAATTGATGACAATATATTTTTTCCAGCCGATTTTATTGCCGAAGGCGTAGATCAAACAAGAGGTTGGTTTTATACACAACATGTAATTGCAAGCCTGATTTTTGATTCCGTTGCGTATAAAAATGTGATTTCTAACGGTTTAGTTTTAGACAAAACAGGTAAAAAAATGTCTAAGCGACTAGGCAATGCTGTAGAACCATTTAAAGCAATGAAAGACTATGGCATTGACGCCATACGTTGGTATATGATTGCCAATGCAAACCCTTGGGATAATTTAAAATTTGATGAAACAGGCATTGACGAGGTAAAACGTAAATTTTTTGGAACACTCTACAACACCTACGCTTTCTTCTCTTTATATGCAAATTTGGATAAATTTGCTTTCGCAGAAGCAATTATTGCTATAAAACAACGACCAGAGATTGATAGGTGGATTTTGTCAGAATTACACACAATGATCAAAAATGTAGAAGAATATTATAACGATTACGAACCAACAAAAGCAGCAAGAGCAATCCAATATTTTACAACTGAACATTTAAGTAACTGGTATGTAAGGCTTTGCAGAAGACGTTTTTGGAAAGGCTCCTATGAACAAGATAAAATAGCAGCATACCAAACCCTATACACATGTATGCTAACAATTGCGAAATTAGCAGCACCAATTGCGCCATTTTTTATGGACAATTTATATCAAGATTTAATTAAAAATACCGATGTTGAAAATTTTGAATCCGTTCATTTAGCAAATTTCCCTAAATACAATACCTCTTTAGTCGATAAGGACTTAGAAAGAAAAATGCAAAAAGCACAAAAAATTTCCTCTTTAGTTTTGTCGCTTAGAAAAAAGGAATCTATTAAAGTTAGACAACCATTACAACGCATAATGATTCCAATTTTAAACAAACAAGATCGCGAAGATATTTTAGCAATTCAACACCTAATAATTGCAGAGGTAAATGTAAAAGAAATTGAACTAATCAATGATGCTTCCGCTATTTTAATAAAAACTATTCAACCTAATTTTAAAATTTTAGGACCAAGGTTTGGAAAAGATATGCGTTTTATTGCCCAAGAAATAGATAAGTTTACTGCAAAAGAAATTTTTGAAATAGAAAAAAACGGAACAATAACAATTAAAATTAAAGACCGTTTAGTAAACTTAACCTTAGAAGAAGTAGCGGTAAGTTCACAAGACATAGAAGGCTGGCTAGTAGCTAATAATGGCGGGCTTACAGTTGCATTAGATATTAATATAACCACTAATTTACGTAGAGAAGGCATTGCTAGAGAATTAGTAAATAGAGTTCAAAACTTAAGAAAAGAATCCGATTTTGATATTACAGATAAAATCACTTTATTTGTACAAAAGGATAAAGCTCTTGTGCAAGCAATTCAAGAAAATGAAGTTTATATAAAAACAGAAACTTTAACCGATAATTTAATTATTGAAAATGAAGTAAAAAATGGTATAGAAATTGCTTTTGATGCTGTAAATACCAAAATATTAATAAAAAAATCA
The DNA here is from genome assembly GCA_021648755.1 of Flavobacteriaceae bacterium. Taxonomy (GTDB): domain Bacteria; phylum Bacteroidota; class Bacteroidia; order Flavobacteriales; family Flavobacteriaceae; genus S010-17. The sequence goes on from JAKISG010000020.1 coordinate 5,343, forward strand.
CTTACATAATATGTTAGAAAAAATAGAAAAATATTCAGAAAAGGACTTAGCAGAATTTAAAAAACTAATTACAGCTAAGAAAGAAAGAGCAGAAAAAGACTACACAGTTTTAGTTAGTTCATACAAAAACGGAAGTAATAACGGTACAGACGATACTGCTTCGACATTTAAACCAAATGAATCTGGTGCGGCAACTATGTCAAAAGAGACAAATGTAAAATTAGCATTACGACAAGAAAAATTTATTCGTGATTTAAAAAATGCATTGATAAGAATAGAAAATAAAACTTATGGTGTTTGTAGAAAGACAGGTAAATTAATTCAAAAAGAACGTTTGCTATTAGTGCCACACGCTACCTTAAGTATTGAGGCAAAGAAACAACAGATGTAGACCTAAAAGGTAGTAAATTACCACTAAAAAAATATAGAAAATAGACTCTTTTTTAATAGAATATCATTCTTAACTTGTTAAGGATGATAGAAATAATAGTTAGTGAAAAAAGCAGGAATCATAATAATTTTAGTATTACTTATTGACCAGATAAGTAAAATTTATATAAAAACACATTTTGCATTAGATGAGTATATTGCCATCTTTGGTGCAGACTGGGCAAAAATTTACTTTACTGAAAATAAAGGTGCAGCATGGGGATTTCAATTAAATAATATATTCACTTTTTTAAGCGAAAAACAAGCAAAAATAATTTTAACTTTATTTAGAGTTGTTGCCATTTCTGGTATTGGTTACTGGTTATATACAACTATTAAAAAACAAGCAACAAGTATTTTTATTGTTGCTGTCTCCTTAATTTTTGCAGGAGCAATAGGTAATATTATTGACTCTGTCTTTTATGGCGTTTTATTTAATGAAAGTACAGGTAATAATGTGGCAATATTCTTATCAGAATCTGGAGGATACGCATCGTTTTTTCATGGCAAGGTCGTAGATATGTTTTATTTTCCGATGTGGCGTGGAATTTTACCAAGTTGGATTCCTTTTAAAGGAGGCGAAGCCTTTACCTTTTTTAATGCAATTTTTAATATTGCAGATGCTGCAATTAGTTGTGGTGTTGGGCTGTTAATCTTTTTTAATAAGAGAGCTTTTCCTGATGGATAATTTATAAGAATTATGAAGTCCGTTGAATTAACTACATTTGTAGGTAGTGCAATAGGCAATCAACCTGTAAAAGAGCACTTTACCATATCACCAGCCTACCTTAAACATAACGGCGCTTTAATGTTTGCTAAGACTTGGAAAAAAACCAATTTAACAAACACGGCAAAACCAACTAAAGTACATCAAGATAAAGAGCCACAAATTTCAAGAATAACTTGGCTAGATCCAAAAACCAACAAAAACACAAAAGCAATACCTTATGATGAACAGGTAGGTATGCAAATAGAAATAAGAGATGCTATTGGCGGTACAGCAACCATTGTTATAAAAATAGAAGCAGGTAATGATTTTGAAAAAGGAAAGTCAGAACTTACCTTTACCGAAGCTGTAAATGAAAACGGTATGGTAACGGTAGCACCCTTTTTAATAGAACGAGTTTGGGAAGAAACCAAAGTACCAAAATATGACTATTTAGTAGCCAAAGTTGTCTATAATGGAATAAGCAAAAAGAGTGAAGCCATAAAATTGAATATAAGTCACTTAATTATAAAGGGCAAGAAAAAAGCCAAGGATACGTTTATAAATATAATTAATGAAGGTTTAGGTGGCAATTTTGCAAGTTATAATAAAAGCGGTAATGTGACGCTAAATGTTAATCGTAAAGATTTAAAAACCGATGCTCAAAAAACTCTATTCGATGTAATAAATGAACCTGTTTCAAGTGAAAAAGACACAACAATTAGAGTTCGTAGTGGTGATGGAGCCGTTACTGCTGGAAGTTTTACCTCTGGAATATTTGATACTCAAGATATAGATAATTTTGGTTCAGCAGACAAGAATATGAATAAATTTTCAATTTTAGGTCACGAAGTAAAAGAACAATTTGAAAAACAAGTTAATGGGAAAAAAGCATATGAAAAAGATGGTACAGGTGCACATCAGCAAGGTAGAGATTTTGAAAATAAATATACAGGAGCAGTAAGAGGAACTACTACAAAGAGTAATAAAGTTTCAAAAAAAGTAAATAGAGTTGGTAAAAATTATACTTCTAAGTCATATACTGCATCAATTCCTTTTACAAGAGGTAGTAAAACCACCATTTCAACCTATAGAGTGGTTGATGGTAATGTGATAAAAAGAGAGTAATCCTAACAACATAATATGAAAAATATATATTTACTAATATTCTTAATTATAACCCTTTCTTGTAAGTCTTTTGATTTTAATAATCAAAACTATACCAAATCTCAAAATATTTATGTTGAAAATATTAAATTGATTGATGGTTATGTTTTGCACGAGAAAGTAATTGAAAATGGTATAGATTTAGAGAATGCTGCTTTATTTTTAGAAAAATTAACAGGTATTAAATCTGATGTTGATGATTTTGAATTTATGATAGACCCATCGGAGAAAAATTTAAAAAAATGGAAAAAATGGTTTAAAAGAAATAAAGAAAAACTCTGTTTTGATGAAAAAGAACAAAAAGTTAAAGTTAGAAACGATTAATAAAAGACCCAACAACCAACAAATTAAAATATCCTGATTTTAATGCGGATTTTACCCTTTTAGATAAAGAAAAAATCTTAAACAAACACCACAACACCAAAAACGAGAGTTTAGCAGAGTTTATGGAAGAAGCCTTTAATAAGGCAAACCCAACCTATAAAAACCATCGTAAAATTTTCTTTTTTGGCGATACAGGTGGTAGAAAGAAAAAAAGTACAGGTATAATTAACAAATTAGCAGGTGCTGCAAAAGATTTTAACACCTTGTCTGCCGTACTATTTGGTGGTAAAAGAGACAGCACTGCCATACATGAATTATTACATTGCTTAGGTTTAGAGCATAGTTTTGATAATAAAGACTATAGTTTTGAAAAAAATAAAACCCAAAATATAATGGATTACTCCACTAAAAGAAATCACTTATGGATTTGGCAAATAAAACAACTACTAGCAAATGATAAAATACCAAAAGAATAATATGATGAAACATTCATAACATTAATTTTAATATTAAATAAATGAATGTTTCATATTCCAAATAAAAAACAATAAAAATGAACGTATGAAAACAACATATTTAATAATTGGCTCATTAATTATTACATTAATAAATAGTTGTAAAGCACAAAACAACAATTTAAAACAAGACCGCATGAAAACTTTTGATATAGAAATATTTAATAAAAATAAAGTACAAAATACATATAATTATACATCTAAAGATGGTACATCTTTTAGCCAAAGTGAAGATTTCGATGAATATCTTGAAATCATAAAAGAAAAAAATTCTCCTTTTGAAATTCAAAATACGTATTATAAAACAGGAGTGATTCAAATGGAAGTTCATAGATATGCAACTGATTTTATAATAAATATGAAAGAATACAACCAACAAGGCACTTTAATCAAAGAAACCGATTACGATAAACCGTTTAAATTTACATTTAAAGATATTTTAAAATTTATTAAAAAAAGAAATATTGATATGAATTCTTCTGAATTTATATTATCAAGAGGTAAGTCAACAGGAAGGTTAACTTGGGATATAACTTGGGAGAAACAGGATAAAACTGGTTTGCGCAGGGCTTGGATAGATGGCGTTACAGGAGAAATCATAAAAGAATTCGATGAAAATTATACAGAGGGTTAACAAATTAAACAAACACCACAAAACAAAAAACGAGAGTTTAGCAGGGTTTATGGAAAAAGCCTTTAATAAGGCAAACCCAACCTATAAAAACCATCGTAAAATTTTCTTTTTTGGCGATAGACAGCACTGCCATACACGAGCATACCAATTTAACTTTGTAATGCCGTGTTATTATATTGAATTGTTTTTTGCAAGATTGAAGAAAAAATATTTTAGCATAGCCTTTGCTATGGTAAAATATTTTATCGAAGATATTGTGAAAAATAAACGATATAATACGGTGTTACAAAGTTAATTTGGTATATACTTACATTGCTTAGGTTTAGAGCATAGTTTTGATAATAAAGACTATAGTTTTGAAAAAAATAAAACCCAAAATATAATGGATTACTCCACTAAAAGAAATCACTTATGGATTTGGCAAATAAAACAACTACTAGCAAATGCACAAATTTTAAAAGAATAAATTATGGTAAGAATATATTTATTACACAGTTTATTAATTATTATAGTAATGGCAAGTTGTAAAGCACAAAATAATAACACAAAACAAGACACTATGAAAACATTTGATATAGAAACATTTGAAAAGAATAAAAATCGTTTAAATGATTATACTTTTATTACACAAGATAGTACAACGATAGCACAAGATGAATGGCAATTTGGTTATGAAGAAACTATAAAACCAAAAAATTCATATTTTCAAACATTTAATAAATATTACAGAAATGGTAAATTAAAACTAACAGGTGATTTTTTTCCTAATGATTTTGAAAAAGGCACTTGGAAAGAATACAACCAACAAGGCGCTTTAATAAAAGAAACCGATTACGATAAACCGTTTAAATTTACTTTTAAAGATATTTTAAAATTTATTAAAAAAAGAAATATTGATATGAATGGAGATTATTTTGAAATTACTAGAGGAATAGGTACTGATAATCATCCATATTGGGGCATAGTTTATGAAATTGAAAGTAAACTTAAACTTCAAACTATTGAAATAGATGGTGTTTTAGGGAAAATAGTTGGAGAAGGAAAAGAAAATTATCCAGAATAATTAAAACCATCGTAAAATTTTCTTTTTTGGTGACACAGACAGCACTGCCATACACGAGTTATTACATTGCTTAGGTTTAGAGAGAAACCGATAAACCTTTTAAATTTACATTTAACACACTTTAGTGAATACTACCTTTAAAAGTTTATAATAAACTATTCAGCAACTCTTTTAATTGAGGTTGTGACGGTCTAGGTGCATTTACATCAACAATATTACCATCTGGATCTATTAATATAAAGCGTGGAATGCTATTTATACCGTAGGCTTTAATAAAATCGGACTGAAACCCTTTGTTTGCAAATAATTGAGTACCGCCCATTTTTTTATCTTTAATCATCTTTTTCCACTTATCTTTTGCCTTATCCCATGAGCCACCATTTCTTCTAGCATCATCTGTAGAAATACTAACAAACTTTATATTTTTATGGCGATATTCTTTTTCGATTTTATCTAAAAAAGGTATTTGTTGTTTACATGGTCCACACCAAGTTGCCCAAATATCTAAATATACATATGTACCTTTAAAATCATCTAAAGAAGTTTTACCACCTTTATAATTAATATAGTTTACAAATTTAGGCGATGGTTTTCCTTTGGCTAAAACACTGTTCTGTTTTTGTTGTACTTTATAATTTTGTTTTATTTTAGTAAATATTTTATTATAATTTGCTAATTCTTTTACTTTCACCATAGAATCAATGTTACCAGAAAGCATTTTGCTTACTTCGGACTCTAAATAAGAAATGCGTGTATTAAAAACCTCTTCTTCCAATTTAAAAAGAGACCTATAATCTTTTATTTTTTCTTTAGTTTCAAATTTAATTTTAGTAACTAGATAGTTACTAGTTTCTGAACCAATACCATTAAAAATTATTGAGTTTTTTGCATCATCGTAATTGTAATTAATAGTTATGTCGTCGCCATTATTCAAAAAGAACATTTGTTTATTTTTACCATCATAAAAAGTATGGTAACCATTTTTTGCAATTTTTAAGGTATCTGAAAAAGTACCATCTAAATTTATAGGAATTACTTTTTTAAAACCATTACTAATAATTGATACCTCTTTTGCAACATTGTTTGCAATTAAACCAGAAATTTTGGCGTATTTAGAAGTGTCTGTTTTACAAGAAAATAAAGTAATTATAGAAACGAGTATAAAAATATTTTTTAGCATTGTAAATAGTTTTAGTTTGTATAATGCAAATATAGCCTATTTTTTTGCAATTTTATTTGCATAGTTTCTTTGATTTGTTGAATTTTGAACAAATTTAAAAATTTCATGGACTTTCATATTATAGATTCAAATTTTATTTCTTTAACAACTATTGATCAATTATTAACCGAAGATAAAAAACTTAAACTGTCAAACCAAGCTATTGCTAAGATAAACAGATGTAGAAAATATCTAGACCACAAAATTAAACAAAAAAATTTACCAATTTACGGTATAAATACAGGGTTTGGATCTTTATGTGATGTTAAAATTGAAGAAGAAAACCTACAACAACTACAAGAAAATTTGGTAAAATCACATGCTTGTGGCATTGGAGATAAAGTCCCCCAAGAAATTGTAAAACTCATGTTGTTTTTAAAAATTCAATCTTTGAGTTATGGATATTCGGGAGTGCAACTAGCAACTGTTCAACGTCTAATAGATTTTTATAATAACAATATTTTACCAGTAATTTTTACTCAAGGCTCACTAGGCGCATCAGGAGATTTAGCACCTCTAGCACATTTAGCTTTACCTCTTATAGGAGAAGGAGATGTTTGGTTTGATACTAAAATTATTTCTGCAAAATCAATATTAAAACAATTTAATTTTAAAAAAATAGAGTTGCAATCTAAAGAAGGGCTTGCCTTATTGAATGGCACACAATTTATGAGTGCTTATGGAGTCCATAATTTATTAAAAGCCAATAAATTATCCTATTTTGCAGACGTTATAAGTGCCATTTCTTTAGATGCCTTTGACGGAAAAATTTCACCTTTTAACGAATTAATTCATTTAATACGGCCACATAACGGGCAGTTAAAAACCGCAAAAATAATGCGTGAATTATTAGATGGTAGTGAGTTGATTGTAAGAGAAAAAGAACATGTACAAGACCCTTATTCATTTAGATGTATTCCGCAAGTACATGGAGCAAGTAAAGACACTTTAGACTTTGTTACGAAGACTTTTGAAACCGAAATAAATTCGGTTACTGATAACCCAAATATATTTGTGGAAGATGATATTATTGTTTCTGGTGGTAATTTTCATGGACAACCATTGGCATTAGCATTAGACTATTTAGCCATTGCATTATCAGAATTAGGTAGTATTTCTGAACGTAGAACCTATCAATTGGTTTCAGGTCAAAGAGGGTTGCCACATTTTCTAATTGCAAACCCAGGTTTAAACTCAGGATTTATGATTCCGCAATATACAGCCGCAAGTATTGTTAGTCAAAATAAACAATTGGCAACTCCAGCAAGTATAGATAGTATTGTTTCTAGTAACGGGCAAGAAGACCATGTGAGTATGGGAGCAAATGCAGCAACAAAATGCAGAAAAATAGTCGTTAATTTAGAACGTATTTTAGCTATTGAATTATTTAATGCATCACAAGCTTTAAGTTTTAGAGAACCATTAAAAACAGCTAAATTTTTAAATAGTTTTGTACAATTATTTAGAAATGAAGTTCCGTTAGTTAAAAAAGATAGGGTTTTACACTATGATATTCAAAATTCTATTTTATTTTTAAGAACAATTAATATTGATAATAATAACTTAAAGTAAGCAGGTACAAATAAAAAAATGGAAAGTACTTAATTTGTAGAATAGCAATTAATAAAATTAACAATTGTAATAATTAGTAATTTATGGTCATAACTAGCATACAAAATCAATTGATAAAAAAAATTTTACTATTAAAAAATAAATCTAGGCTACGTAAAAGCGAAGGTTTATTTATTATAGAAGGCTTACGTGAACTAGTATTAGCTCTTAAAGGTAATTTTGAAATAGATATGCTTTTATTTTATCCAAAATTAATTTCAGAAAAAGAAATCAAAAAAATAGTCAAAAAACAAACAGAGTTGATCGAAGTTTCAAAAAATGTATTTGAAAAATTGGCATATAGATCAACTACCGAAGGAATTATTGCGCTAGTAAAGTCAAAAAAAATAAGGCTAGAAGACTTAAAGTTTAAAACAAAAAAACCATTAATTTTAGTTGCCGAAGCATTAGAAAAACCAGGTAATATAGGTGCTTTGTTAAGAACTGCAGATGCTGCAAAAGTAGATTGTGTATTAATTGTCAATCCAAAAACGGATTTATTTAACCCTAATATAATTAGATCAAGTGTCGGTTGTGTTTTTACGACTAGAATTGTAATCGGAAAGGCAGATGAGATTATTACTTTTTTAAAAGAAAATAAAGTGCAATTATTTGCTGCGGCATTACATAAAGACTCAAAAAACTATACCAAACAAAATTACACTAAAGCAACAGCAATTATTGTTGGTACTGAAGCAACAGGTTTAAGTGATATTTGGCTAAAAGAAAGTAAAAAAATAAAAATACCTATGCAGGGAGAAATAGATTCTTTAAATGTATCGGCTTCTGCAGCAATTTTAGTTTTTGAGGCTGTAAGGCAACGGGAAATTGAAAGTTAAAAAATATAAAGATAACCCAATATTAAATATAAAGTAAAAATTTTAAATTGTGAAAATTCTAAAACGAAAAACACCAGCATATTTTAAATAAAAAAACAATTAAAAATGAGCACGGCTTATTTTAGTAATACCATCAATCTTTTTGAGATTAATAATTAATTTTTTTAAATAATCATTATTGTTAACTCCTACTGTAATCTTACCTTCAAAATAACCTTCATTACTATGGATATTAATGCCATATAGATTAACTTTTTTACTGTTAGCAATAATTTCAGACACATTGCCTAGAAGTCCGTCGTTATCAAGACCTCTTAAGTTTAGAACAACTCTATGCTCTTGTTGACTTGAGTCTATCCATTTTGCCGATTTAATTCTGTACGCATAACTTGCTTGTAAAATAATGGAATTTGGACAATTTAATTTATGAATTTTCATACCGTCATTTACAGTAATAAATCCAAAAACGGAGTCTCCAGGTATTGGGTTACAGCATTGTGCAGGTTTGTAATTTAATTGTTCTTCTTCACTTCCAAAAACTAATAGGTCATATTTTAAAGTAACATCATCTTTATTAATATTTGTATTTACACTCTTTTTTCGTACTCTAGATTTAAAAAAGTTATAAAAAGTATTTTTTCTTTGTATCGCAAAATCTTTTAATTGGTTATTTTCAATTGCTCCATTACCAAAACGTAAAAACAGGTCTAAACTTGTTTTTAATTTAAAATAACTAATTAATTCATTTATTGTTTTTTCATTAAATGGTATTTTAATATGTCTTAATTTTCTAGATAAAATTTCTTTGCCATGAATGGCAATTTCTTTGTGTTCTTCTTTTAAGGAAGTTTTAATTTTTGATTTTGCACTTGCCGTTTTAACAAAATTTAACCAACTAGCTTTTGGTTTTTGATTTTTAGAAACTATTATTTCTACTTGATCTCCGCTATTTAAAACATAACTTAACGGTACAATTTTACCATTAACTTTTGCGCCTCTACATGTCATACCTACTTCGGTATGAATTGTAAAAGCAAAATCTACGGTTGTAGCATCTTTGGGCAATGATTTAATATCGCCATTTGGGGTGAAAACATAAATTTCTTTTGCATATAAATTTAATTTAAATTGCTCTATAAAATCTATTGCATTTGTGTTCTGACTTTCAAGGGTTTCCTTTAATAAGTTCAACCAATTTTCTAATCCACTTTCTTTTTGATTTCCTTGCTTGTACTTAAAATGAGCGGCATAACCTTTTTCAGCAATTTCATGCATTCTTTCAGATCTAATTTGCACTTCAACCCAACGACCTTTTAAGCCCATTACTGTAATATGCAATGCCTCATAACCTGTAGATTTTGGTTGTGTAATCCAATCTCGCATTCTATTTGGGTTTGGTCTAAAATGGTCGGTTACAATAGAATAAATTTTCCAAGCATTTATTTTTTCTTCTTTTTTTGAGGACTTATAAATAATTCGGACAGCAAATTTATCATATACTTCATCAAAAGAAACCCCTTGATTTAGCATTTTTTTTCTAATAGAATAAATAGATTTTGGTCTTCCTATTATTTTAAAAATCATTTTTTCATGAATTAATGATTCTTTAATTATTTTAGAAAAACTTTTAATATAGATATTTTGTTCTTCTTTGCTTTGTGTAATTTTATTAGAGATATCTGTATAGACTTCGGGTTCTGTATATTTTAGACCTAAATCCTCTAGTTGAGTTTTGATATTATAAAGACCTAATCGGTGTGCAAGAGGAGCGTAAATAAAAAGTGTTTCTGATGCAATTTTTACTTGTTTATGAGTAGGCATTGCGTCCATAGTTTGCATATTATGTAAACGGTCTGCAATTTTAATAATTATTACACGTACATCATCATGTAAAGTAAGTAATAACTTTCTATAGTTTTCGGCTTGTAAAGAGGCATCTTTATCTTTTTTTAAATGTGCAATTTTAGTTAATCCGCTTACAATTCTAGCAATAGTTTCTCCAAATAATTGCTCTATGTCTGCAATAGTATAATGCGTGTCTTCTACAACATCATGTAGTAGTGCAGCAGCAATTGATACTGCTCCTAAGCCAATATCATTTGCAACAATTTTTGCAACTGCAATAGGGTGAAAGATATATGGTTCACCCGTTTTTCTGCGTTGTTCTTTATGTGCATCTGCAGCAACCTCAAATGCTTTACGTATTAATTTTTTGTTTTCTAAAGATAGGGTTTCGTAAGAGCCTGTAAGCATGTTTTTATAACGCTTAGTTATCTCTTTTTTTTCTTCTTCAATGGTTGCTTTATATACCATAGAATAAAGATAAACAATTAATTTAAATTAAGATGTAAAATTAGTTTAGAATTTTAAATATTTAAACAATAAAAAGCCAATAAAATCTGTTTTTTATTGGCTTTTTTATTTTTACTACTTATTTTAAAAATAAATTATATATTATTTTTTTGCAGGAGTTTCTTTAGCCTGTGGTGATTTTTTAATTTGTGGTGCTACTACATTATTCTTTTTTTCTAAAAATTCTTTTAGTTGTTTAGAAATGGTTGCATTCTGAACTTCTTTAGATAGTGCTTCAAAAGCAGGTTTTATAGAATCTTTATATATTGGGTTTTGAAATAAACCAGACAAAACCATAGAAGAAACATGAGAATTAGGATTTGCTTTGACATATTTCCATTCATTTAATGAAATTTCAGCTTGAATTTTTTTGGCTTTATCTTGTATTTCTTTAATTTTAACGGTATCTTTTGCAGCAGTAGCGTCTTTGTATTCTGTAGTAAAAACACTCATTTTTTTATTTAAGTTATTTTTCATATCTCTTAAATCAGTTAGGTCAGTATGCATTTTTGACCCAGAAACTTTTGAAGTATGTAAACTATCTTTATATGCAATAACATTTATTTTATCAGTTATATCCATCAACGGAAAAATACCTTGCTTTAAACTATCGATAAAGATACCATAAATAATAGGCTCTTCTATAATGACATTAAAACTAAACTTTCCGTTTTGAACTGTGGTAGAATCAATACTTATTATTTTTTTGTCAACTTGTTTTTTTAAAGTTACTTTTCTTCCGTTCGGAACATCTTTAATGGTAACATTTATATTTGCTTTTTCTTTACAAGAAAAAGCAAGTAGTAGTATAATTAGAATTACAATAATTTTATTCATTTTTAGTTATTTTTAATTTTTGCAAATATAGGTAGTGTATTAAATCTGTACAAGTAATTAGAGGATAAATTCATAAGTTTATATTATCTTTGTGTTTAATTTAGATTAAATTAATATAATGATAATAAAATTTAATAAAGAAGATATTACCAAAATTTTAGAAACATTAACTGCTCCAGGAGAAGGTAAAAGTTTGGTGGAAAGTAATTCGGTTAAAAATATCGTGATTTTTGGTAATGAAGTTAATATTGATATTGTAATTGGCAACCCTACTTTACAGGCTAAGAAGAAGGTAGAAGTTGAAATTATAAAAGCAATTCATAACCTAATAGGTCAAAAGGTTGTTGTTAAAGTAAATGTAAAACCTAAAGTTCAGACTGTAAAAACTCCAGTTCAAAAAACTACTACAAATAAAAAAATAGATGGAATTCAAAATATCATAGCAATTGCATCTGGCAAAGGAGGTGTTGGCAAGTCAACAATTACATCAAATATTGCAATTACACTTTCTAAAATGGGTTTTAAAGTTGGTATTTTAGATGCTGATGTTTATGGACCATCAATGCCAATTATGTTTGATGTGGTACATGAAAAGCCATTGTCGGTTACTGTAAATGGGCGTTCAAAAATGAAGCCTGTTGAAAATTATGGTGTTAAAATTTTATCATTAGGTTTTTTTACACAGCCAAATCAAGCTGTTATTTGGCGTGGAGCAATGGCGTCTAAAGCGCTAAATCAAATGATTTTTGATGCTGCTTGGGGAGAACTAGATTTTTTAATACTAGATTTACCTCCAGGAACTGGCGATATTCATTTATCTTTAGTACAGGCAATTCCGATAACTGGCGCAGTTATAGTAAGTACGCCTCAAAATATTGCTTTAGCCGATGCTAAAAAAGGTGTTGCTATGTTTCAGCAACCAAATATAAATGTTCCTGTTTTAGGTATTATTGAAAATATGAGTTATTTTACGCCCGAAGAATTACCAAATAATAGGTATTATATTTTTGGTAAAGATGGTGCTAAAAATTTAGCAGAAGATATAGATACTGCATTTCTTGGAGAAATACCATTAGTACAAAGTATAAGAGAAGCTAGTGATATTGGGCACCCTGTAGCTTTGCAAGAAAATACGCCATTAGAGGCAGTGTTTAATACAATCACTAAAAACATGCTAAACCAGTTAGTTAAAAGAAATAAAAATTTGCCAGAAACTGATATTGTAAAAATAACAACTATGAGTGGTTGTGCTGCTAAATAATTAAAAATGAATATAAAAGAATTAGAAATAAATGTTCTTAAAGGTTTAGATGAAATAAGACCATTTTTAGTTACCGATGGTGGTGATATAGAATTAGTTTCAATAGATAATAATATTGTTAAAGTAAGGTTTTTAGGTACTTGTACGGATTGTGCAATTAATAAAATGACTTTAAAAAGTGGGGTAGAAGCAACAGTTAAAAAGTATGCCCCTCAGATAATTGAAGTTTTGGAAGTGCCCGTGGATAGTAAATTAAAAAAATAAAACACTATTTTTAGAAAAATAAAAAAACATTAATCCCAATTTTTAGATGAATTTTTTTAAGTATATCTTAATCTACTTATAATTTTTAAAAAATTAAAATTGGGTAGAAATACATTAAAATTAAGAATGGTGTTTTTGATTATTATTTACTTAAATACATCTTACGGCGTGCATATAATTCATAAAATTGATCATCTTTTAAATCATCTATAAATAAAATACTTTCGCCTGTAGATTTCATTTCTGGTCCTAATTTTTTATTTACATTAGGGAATTTATTAAACGAAAAAACGGGTTGTTTTATAGCATAGCCTTCTAATTGAGGATTAAAATGAAAGTCCGTCACTTTATTTACACCAAGCATTACTTTGGTTGCATAATTAACATACGGTTCTTTATATGCTTTTGAAATAAAAGGTACTGTTCTAGACGCTCTAGGGTTTGCTTCTATAATATAAACAATATCATCTTTAATAGCAAATTGAATATTCATTAAACCAACTGTCTTTAGAGCAATAGCAATTCTTTTAGTGTGATCTTTTATTTGCTGCATTACAAATTCACCTAGATTAAAAGGAGGTAATGTTGCGTTAGAATCGCCAGAATGTATGCCGCAAGGTTCTATATGTTCCATAATACCAATAATATATACATTTTCGCCATCACAAATTGCATCGGCCTCTGCTTCAATTGCACCGTCTAAGTAGTTGTCTAAAAGCAATACGTTGTTTGGAATTTTTCTTAAAACATCAACAACATGCGCTTCTAATTCTTGCTTATTAATTACGATTTTCATTCCTTGTCCGCCAAGTACATAACTTGGTCTTACTAAAATAGGAAAATCTAATTTAGTTGCAATTTGTAAAGCTTCTTGTGCATTTGTTGCTGTACCAAACTCTGGAAATGGTATCTTTAAATCGATTAATAGTTCTGAAAAACGCCCTCTATCTTCGGCTAAATCTAGGGATTCAAAGGTTGTGCCAAAAATTTTGATATTATATTTAGCTAATTTTTCGGCTAATTTTAGTGCTGTTTGACCGCCAAGTTGCACAATAACGCCTTCTGGTTTTTCATGCTGAATGACATCATAGATATGCTCCCAAAAAACGGGTTCAAAATAAAGTTTGTCTGCAATATCAAAATCGGTTGAAACTGTTTCGGGATTACAATTAATCATAATAGTTTCGTAACCAGCTTCTTTAGCTGCTAAAATACCGTGAACACAGCAATAATCAAATTCTATACCTTGCCCAATTCTGTTTGGTCCAGAACCTAAAATAAGTACTTTTTTCTTATCGGAAATTGCAGATTCTGTAGCGGTATGTAATTTATTTTCTACAACAATATTATTTTCAAAAGTAGAGTAAAAGTATGGTGTTTCTGCTTTAAATTCTGCAGCACAAGTGTCTACTTGTTTAAAAACGCGTTTTACATTTAATTCTTCCCGTTTTTTATATACTTGACTTTCTAAACATTTTAAAGTATGTGCAATTTGACGATCTCCATAACCTTTTTGTTTTGCTTTTAGGAGTAGTTCTCTTGGTAAAGTTTCTAAAGTATGGTTTGCAATTTCTTTTTCTAAGATATATAATTCTTCATATTGTTTTAAAAACCAAGTATCAATTTTGGTGATTTCGTTAATTTTTTCTAATGATATTCCTGCTTTAATAGCGTCATAAATTACAAAAACACGATCCCAACTTGGGTTTTTAAGTTTATCAATTATTTCTTCATATTTTGTATAGCCTTTTCCGTCTGCACCAATTCCGTTACGTTTAATCTCTAAAGACTGTGTTGCTTTATGGAGTGCTTCTTGAAATGAGCGACCAATCCCCATGACCTCTCCGACCGCTTTCATTTGTAAGCCTAAAGTTCTTTCAGCGCCTTCAAATTTATCAAAATTCCAACGCGGAATTTTTACAATAACATAATCTAGTGCTGGTTCAAAAAAGGCAGAGGTGATTTTAGTAATTTGATTTTTTAATTCATCTAAATTATAGCCTAAAGCCAATTTTGTAGCTACTTTTGCTATCGGGTAACCGGTTGCTTTAGAAGCAAGTGCAGACGAACGAGAAACTCTTGGGTTAATTTCAACGGCAACAATATCTTCTTTTTTATCTTGACTTATGGCAAATTGCACATTACAACCACCAGCAAAATCACCTATAGATCGCATCATATGAATTGCCATATTGCGCATTCTCTGGTAGGTCTTATCACTTAATGTCATTGCTGGCGCAACAGTTATTGAATCACCTGTATGGATTCCCATAGGATCCATATTTTCAACAGTACAGATAATAATTACATTATCATTTTTATCTCTAAGTAGTTCTACCTCAAATTCTTTCCAACCTATGAGTGCTTTATCAATAAGTACTTCGTGAATTGGTGAGGCCTCTAAGCCACGTTGTAATGAATTATCAAAATTTTCTTTTTCATAAACAATTGATGCGCCAAAACCACCTAAAGTAAACGATGGTCTAATGACTAACGGAAAACCATACTCTTGAGCAATTTCTTTTCCTTTTAAAAAAGAAGTGACCGTTTGGCTTGGTGCTTGTGGGATACCTATTTTATTCATTAAAACTCTAAACTTCTCTCTATCTTCGGTCACTTTAATAGCCTCAATATTAACACCAATCATCTTAATATTAAAATCTTTCCAAATATCTTTATCAGCCGCTTCGATACATAAATTTAAGGCCGTTTGTCCTCCCATGGTTGGTAAAACAGAATCGATATTAGGGTGCTTTTTTAAAATTGTTACAATAGATTTTGTGGTCAATGGCAATAAATAAACATGATTTGCCATTTTTGGATCGGTCATTATAGTTGCAGGGTTAGAATTGATAAGAATTACTTCAATCCCTTCTTCGCGTAATGATTTGATTGACTGTGTACCTGCATAATCAAATTCACAGGCTTGACCAATAATTATTGGACCTGACCCTATAATTAAAACGGTTTTTATGGTATTGTCTTTAGGCATTTTTATTTTTTTGCAAATATTTAAAAATATAGACTTAAATAAAAGTATAGTTTTAAAAACTTATTAAGATTTTAGATGACTTTTTACGTATTACTAAATAAAAGATTAAATATATTTTGCAAATAAAAAAAAAAGTTTTATGTTTGTAGTTCCTTAAAAAAAAATTAAAAGATAAAATTATGAATGATTTAGAAAGAGTATTATCAAATTTAATAGAAAGCACCAGTTCAGAATCTGCAATTTTAGTAAATTCAGAGGGACTTACTGTCGCTTCTGTTGGCGCAAAAAACGAAGATAGAATAGCTGTTATGATTGCATCTTTACATTCTATGGGAGAAAAATTTTCTGCGGATTTAGAAAAAGGCGGTGTTAATCAGTTTTATATCAAAACAGATACTGGCTACTTATTGTTAAAAGAGGTTAATAAAAATACTATTATTGGTTTAATTGCTAAAGATCAAGCTAAATTAGGTTTGTTGATGATGTATTTAGATGCTTCGGTTAAAGAAATTTCTGGTTTCTTGTCTGACGATGATACTGAGGGTAGTTTAGATCTCAATATTAGATCGATTAGTTAGATAGATTCTAAAGTTAGAATTTAGTAACACAAAAACTTTATTCAAAATAAAATATATTTTATAAATCTTTTATATTTTTTTTGTATGCGTTAGTTTTAGAAACAAAACACATACATTACTGATTTTTGTGCTAAAATTCAAAATGACAGTTTCGAAGACTTAATAGATTAAATATGCACCATTAAAATGTAATTCGTTTTTTACAAAAGAGTTATGTAAACCAACTAAAATTAAAATTAATATATATGTTAGACGAAATTACAAAAAAAATATTACTAGAGTTACCAGAACAAACAAAAGTCACAGAGAAGGATATTCAAACTCTAAGAACAAACAAAGATTTTTTACTTGGCTTAGTAGATTCTATTGTAACGGATTTTTACGATACACTATATGCTAATGAAGCAACTAAAGCTGTTTTTCATGAAGGAGAAAGACCTGCCCGAGAAAAATCATTTAAAGCGTGGTTTGTTAAAACTATTGAAGGAGAATTTGACTTAAAATACTGGTCTTGGCAAACTTTTGTTGGTATTTTACACGTTAAGCGTAAAGTAAAAAACAATATGATGATTGCTATGATGGGTAGAATTACAGATATTTTGACCACAGAAGCAATTAAAGAACTACCAACTGATGTAGTTATTGAGTTAAAAACTGCTTGGTCAAAACTTACCGCTACTGTGTTAGCATTAATCGGAGAATCTTACCATATTTTTTACATGAAAGCAGTAAGTAATGTAACAGGTATGAATCAAAGTTTATTAGAAAATACAGTTAAAGTTGAAATTGATAACCTAATAGATCAAAATATGCACCATAGAATGTAATTCGTTTTTATTTTTGCTAGGATATAAAATATATTACCTAAATTAGAGTCAATGTTGTAACAAAGACCTGATATAGGTATTTTTTTTATAATTATATAATATCAATTTGATACCAAAAAACTCACATTACAATTCGTGTTTTTCATAATGTTCCGTTAATAAAAGATGATTAAGAGAAAATTAACCTAGCGTTTTCTTTTCAAGGGGTCCGCAAAATTATATTTTACCAAACCTTACAAATGGAAGATTATGCAGGCAGGAAATATAACCCTGATGATCTTAGAAATAAATTCATAAAAATTTTATAAAAATCGTGCCTAAAAACATAGATTTGCCAAGTGAAAATAGCTATAGTTATACTAAATTGGAATGGCAAAGAATTATTAAAAAAATTCTTGCCAAAAATTATACGTTATAGCAATCCTAAATATTGTGATATTTATGTTGTAGATAATGCCTCAACAGATGATTCAATAACGTTTATTAAACAAAAATTTTCTTCCGTAAAAATAATTCAAAATGACAATAATTACGGATATTCTAAAGGTTATAATATTGCTTTAAAAGATATTAATACAGATATATTTGCATTAGTAAATACAGATATAGAAGTAACAGAAAATTGGCTAGAACCCATAATTAATACTTTTAAAACAGAAGAAAAAACAGTAATTATACAGCCTAAAATATTAGATTTTAAGGATAAATCAAAATTTGAATATGCAGGTGCAGGAGGAGGGTTTATTGATAAATATGGATATCCTTTTTGCAGAGGAAGAATTTTTAACACTTTAGAAGATGATAAAGGACAGTATAATGATGTATCTGAAATTTTTTGGGCTTCTGGCGCTTGCTTTTTTATTCGAAGTCATATTTTTAATCAATTAAAAGGGTTTGATAACGACTTTTTTGCACACCAAGAAGAAATAGATTTATGTTGGCGTGCCAAAAATTTAGGTTATATCATTAAATATAATGGAAAATCTACTGTTTATCACATCGGAGGAGCAACATTATCAGCAAGTAATTCAAAAAAAACATATTTAAATTTTAGAAATAGCCTCTATAACCTAGTTAAAAATGCACCAAGTAAAAATTTAATTTATAAAATAATTTTCAGATTAATTTTAGATGGAGCTGCAGGTATTAAATTTTTATTCGAGTTTAAACCATTGCATACTTTTGCGATAATAAAGGCACATTTTAGCTTTTATATTAATCTCTCAAATACACTCCGTAAACGAAAAAATATAACAATAAAAATAAAAAAATACTATGATGTTAATACCGTTGTTAAACAATACTTTATCCATAAAAGAAAAACGTATAGTGAACTTGATAATAATAGTGATTATTTTAACAATTCTAGGGAGTAATAGTTGTAAAGCTCAAAAGAAAAACCCGTCTGAATTTTTACCTGAAGGATATGTAATTTTTGAAAAAATTTATGGAGACCTTAATAAAGACGGATTAGAAGACTGTGTCATTATTATTAAAAAAACAGAAAAAAAAGACAACAGAAGAGGTATTATTGTTATATTTAACAAAAATGATAATTATGAGTTGGCTGCAAAAAATGATAATTGTTTTTCTTCCGAAAATGAAAATGGAGGCGTTTATTTTCCTCCAGAATTATCAATAAATATTAAAAAAGGAAACCTGTATATTCAATATTCTCATGGAAGATACGGTTATTGGAAATACACATTTAAATTTCAAGACCCTTATTTTAAACTAATAGGTTATGACTCGAGTGATAATTATGGTTCAATAGTTAATAAAAAAATAAGTATTAATTTTTTAACCAAAAAGAAATTAATTAAAGAAAACACTAACGAAAAAGCAAAGGGTGGAGATGAAATTTTTAAAGAAACGCGGGAAAAAATAACTATAAATAAACCTATTAAATTATCCGAAATTGAACGTTTTGATAAACTTAATATCCTTGAAACTTGTACTAAAAATAAAAAAACCAAATTTTGAACTACTGTTTGAACTATTGAAAATAAAAGGGTCACATATAAAAGTTGGGGGTTAATGTTATTTTTGTTTCTAAAAACCTATAATTTTGATAGATCTATTTTTACCAAAAACCTTTTATTACACTTTACAATTATCGTGACTTTTTTTAAATAACTAATACCAATTTACCAATAACTTAACAGAATTTCTTACTTTTGCAAACAATGAAACAAAAAATACAAATTTCTATACTAGAAAAGAAGGATTCTAATGAGTTTCATATGTTAACTCTAAAAGCAATTTAAACATATGAAGTTTACAGCCAGTCAAATAGCAGAAGTTTTAGACGGAAAAATTGAAGGAGACTTAAATACAGAAGTAAGTAAACTCTCTAAAATTGAAGAAGGAGAAAAAGGATCATTGACTTTTTTGTCGAACCCTAAATATACAAACTTTATATATACCACAAAAGCTTCTATTGTTATAGTAAATGATAATTTTACCTTAGAAAACCCAATTAATGCTACCTTGATAAAGGTAGAAGATGCAGGATTAGCATTTTCAAAATTACTAGAACTTTATAATCAAGCTAAATTGCATAAAGTAGGTGTAGAATCACCTAGTTTTGTAAGCGATACTGTAACCATAGGTAAAGATGTGTATATTGGTGCATTTGCTTATATAGGTAATTATGTAAAATTGGGTAAAAATGTAAAAATTTATCCAAACACATACATAGGTGATAATGTAACTATAGATGATAACACAACCCTGTTTTCAGGAGTAAAAATTTATTCAGAAACAGTAATTGGTAAGAATTGCAATATAAATGCAGGTTGTATTATTGGCTGTGACGGTTTTGGATTTGTGCCAGATGAAAGAGGAATTTATAAAGCAGTACCGCAAATAGGTAATGTTATTATTGAAGATAATGTTGATATTGGAGCAGCTACAACAATAGATAGAGCAACATTAGGTTCTACAATTATTAGAAAAGGTGTAAAATTAGATAACCAGATTCAAGTAGCGCATAATGTAGAAATAGGAGAAAATACAGTAATTGCAGCACAAACAGGAATAGCAGGTTCAACAAAAATTGGTGAAAATTGTATGATTGGAGGTCAAGTAGGATTTGCAGGACACTTAAAAATAGGTAATAATGTAAAAATACAAGCACAGTCAGGTATTGGTAAAAACTTAAAAAATAATACCGTAGTTCAAGGATCACCAGCATTTAATTATACAGATTGGAATAAATCATATGTATATTTTAAAAACTTACCAAAACTTGTAAAAAGAATTGATGATTTAGAGAAAAAATAATCAGTTTTAAATATAAATACTGCCATGCGTAAACTTTAAAATATAGATTAAAAGGATAATGAAAAAACAAAAAACTATACAAAAAGAAATTTCTTTAGAAGGCGTAGGATTACATACAGGTAGAAAAGTAAAAATGACTTTTAAACCAGCAAAAGAAAATAACGGCTTTACATTTATAAGAAACGATTTAGAAGGTTCTCCAACTATAGAAGCATTGGCTAAATACGTTACAGCCACAGAAAGAGGAACAAATTTAGAAAAAAATGGCGTTGTAATTAATACATCCGAACATGTATTAGCAGCAGCGGTAGGTTTAGATTTAGATAATTTAATTATAGAACTAAATGCTCCTGAACCTCCAATTATGGATGGCTCCTCTAAATTTTTTATAGAAGCATTAGAAAAAGCAGGAATAAAAGAACAAGAGGCAGAAATTGAAGAATATGTAATTATAGAAAATATTTCGTTTAAAGATGAAGAAACAGGAAGCGAAATTATGATTATGCCTTCTGATGAGTACAATGTTACAACAATGGTTGATTTTGGCACCAATATTTTAGGAACTCAAAATGCAACATTAAATAATATATCAGAATTTAAAAAAAACTTTTCAAAAGCAAGAACATTTAGTTTTTTACATGAAATAGAGACCTTATTAGATAATAACCTAATTAAAGGAGGCGATTTAAATAATGCTATTGTTTATGTAGATAAAGAAATATCTAGAGAAACTATGCATAAATTAGAAAAAGCATTTAATAAAAAAAATATTACTATAAAACCTAACGGAATATTAGATAATTTAACGCTACATTGGCCAAATGAAGCAGCAAGACATAAACTGCTAGACGTGATAGGAGACTTAGCGCTAGTTGGTGTTAGACTTAAAGGAAAAGTAATAGCAACAAAGCCAGGACATAAAATAAATACAAATTTCGCCAAAAAATTAGCAAAACGAATTCAACAAGAAAAACGTAATTATATTCCAAAATTTGATTTAAGTCAACCACCATTAATGGATATCGAAAAGATTATGAGTATTTTACCGCATCGTCCACCATTTTTATTGATAGATAGAATCATTGAATTATCTGATACACATGTGGTAGGGATGAAAAATGTTACCATGAACGAACCTTTTTTTGTAGGTCATTTTCCAGGAGCACCAGTAATGCCAGGGGTTTTGCAAATTGAAGCCATGGCGCAATGCGGTGGAATTTTACTGTTAAGCACAGTACCAGACCCTGAAAACTATTTGACCTATTTTATGAAAATAGATAATGTAAAATTTAAGCAAAAAGTATTACCAGGAGATACCCTAATATTTAAAGCAGATTTAATAACACCAATCCGTAGAGGTATTTGCCATATGCAAGCCTATGGTTATGCAAATAATAAATTAGTAGTCGAAGCACAACTAATGGCACAAATTGCAAAAAAAGAATTAGAGGTGAAGAATAAATGATGGCGAATGATAATAAAATTGATAAATGATAAAAGTACTAAAAAATGAATCAACCATTAGCATACATACATCCAGGAGCAAAAATAGAGCAAAATGTAGTTGTAGAACCTTTTACAACCATTCACAATAATGTTGAAATAGGCTCAGGCACTTGGATAGGCTCAAACGTAACCATAATGGAAGGAGCAAGAATAGGTAAGAACTGTAGTATTTTTCCAGGAGCAATTATTTCAGCAATACCTCAAGACTTAAAATTTGAAGGAGAAGATTCTTTAGTTGTTATTGGTGATAATGTTACCATAAGAGAATGTGTTACCATAAACAGAGGCACAAAAGCACACGGAAAAACAGAAATAGGAGACAACTGTTTAATAATGGCAACCGTACATATAGCACATGATTGTATCCTTAAAAATAATGTAATTTTAGTAAACGGTGTTCTATTAGCAGGACATGTAACTATTGGCGAATATGCCATTATTGGTGGTTTAGCAGGAATTCATCAATTTATTCATATAGGCGAACATGCAATGGTCTCAGGAGGCTCTTTAGTACGTAAAGATGTTCCTCCATTCACAAAAGCAGCCAAAGAACCATTGTCTTATGTAGGTATTAACTCTATTGGTTTAAGAAGAAGAGGGTTTGCATCAAAAAAAATACACGAAATACAAAATATTTTTAGAATATTATATCAAAAAAAGAACAATACATCACAAGCAGTTGGTATTATAGAAGCAGAATACAAAGCAACACCAGAAAGAGATGCAATATTACAATTTATACGCAATTCACAAAGAGGAATAATGAAAGGCTATACAAGTGGATCTTAAGTGCAGTCTCAGTTTATTTGAAAATAACTGAATACTGACAGAAAACTACTAACAAAATAAAAAATTAAACAAATGGCAAGTACATCAGATATTAAAAAAGGATTATGTATCATCTTTAACCACGATACTTATAAAGTAATAGACTTTCAACATGTAAAACCTGGAAAAGGACCAGCATTTGTTAGAACAAAATTAAAAAGTTTAACCAATGGTAAAGTAGTAGATAATACCTTTTCGGCAGGACATAAAATAGAAGAAGTAAGAGTAGAAACTCGTAAATACCAATATTTATACCCAGAAGGAGATATGTATCATTTTATGAATACCGATGATTATAATCAAATTCAGTTGGCAAAAGCAACAATTGATTCTGTTGAATTATTAAAAGAAGGAGAAATTGTAACAGTAATCGTAAGAGCATCCGATGAAATACCCTTAGCAGTAGATATGCCAGCAAGTGTAGTTTTAGAAGTTAAACATACAGAGCCAGGTGTAAAAGGAAACACAGCAACCAATGCAACTAAACCAGCAACAGTAGAAACAGGAGCAAGAATAAATGTACCACTATTTATTAATGAAGGCGATTTAATAAAAATAGAAACAGAAAAAAAATCTTATATGGAACGTGTAAAAGCATAAAATAACATGAAATTTCCAAAAACATATACCTTAAAAGAAATTGCCAAAATAACAAACACTCGATTTGTTGGCGATGAAAACTTTCCTGTAAAGGGTATAAACGAAATTCACGTAGTCAAAGAAGGAGATGTCGTATTTGTAGATCATCCAAAATATTACGACAAAGCATTACAGTCTAAAGCAACAGTTGTATTAATAAATAAAAATGTAGATTGCCCAAAAGGGAAAGCACTATTAATATCCGACGACCCATTTCGTGATTTCAACAAACTTTCTAATTACTTTAAAGCCTTTCAACCAGCAAATAAAAATATTTCAGAATCCGCTATAATAGGAAAAAACACCATAATACAACCAAATGTTTTTGTAGGTAATAATGTAATTATAGGAGATGATTGTATTATACACCCAAATGTAACTATTTATGATAACTGTGTAATTGGTAACAAGGTTACTATTCATGCAGGAACCATCTTAGGAGCAGATGCTTTTTATTATAAAAATAGACCAGCAGGCTTTGATAAATTAATTTCTTGTGGCAGCGTAGTAATAGAAGATAATGTAGATATAGGAGCAGCCTGTACTATTGATAAAGGAGTAACAGGAAACACAATTATAGGAGCAGGCTCAAAACTAGATAACCAAATACAAATAGGACACGATACCGTAATCGGCAAAAAATGTTTAATTGCAAGCCAAACAGGTATTGCAGGTTGCTGTATTATAGAAGATGAAGTTACCATTTGGGGGCAAGTAGGTACAAATAGCGGAATTACCATTGGAAAAAAAGCAATAATTCTTGGGCAAACAGGAGTTACTAAATCTGTAGTAGGAGGAAAGTCCTATTTCGGAACACCAATTACAGAATCAAGACAAAAACTAAAAGAATTAGCCGTCTTAAGAAAATTGTCAAAATAAAATAAACTTAAAAATAAACATCTAAAATTTAAAAATAGATTAATTTTGCACAATAATTAAACAAATAAAAAATAATTAAATAATATAAAATGAGTGTATTAGTAAATAAAGATTCAAAAATAATAGTACAAGGTTTTACAGGCAGTGAAGGTACTTTTCACTCCGAACAAATGCTAACTTATGGCACAAATATAGTTGGAGGAGTAACACCAAAAAAAGGAGGACAAACACATTTAGGTAAGCCAGTTTTTAATACCGTTGCCGCTGCTGTAAAGCAAGTAGAAGCAGATACCTCAATCATTTTTGTTCCGCCAGCATTTGCCGCAGATGCAATTATGGAAGCAGCAGCAGCAGGAATCAAAGTCATTATTTGTATTACAGAAGGTATCCCTACAGCAGATATGGTAAAAGTAAAAGCATACTTAACAAATAAAGACTGTCGTTTAGTTGGTCCAAACTGCCCAGGAGTTATTACGCCAGGAGAAGCAAAAGTAGGTATCATGCCAGGCTTTGTTTTCAAAAAAGGAAATATAGGTATTGTATCAAAATCAGGTACATTAACCTACGAAGCAGCAGATCAAGTAGTAAAACAGGGTTACGGAATAACAACCGCAATAGGTATTGGCGGAGACCCAATAATAGGAACAACAACAAAAGATGCAGTAGAATTATTGATGAATGACCCAGAAACAAAAGCCATAGTAATGATTGGTGAAATAGGAGGTCAATACGAAGCCGATGCCGCAAAATGGATAAAAGCAGATGGTAATCGTAAACCAGTAATTGGTTTTATTGCAGGTCAAACTGCACCAAAAGGAAGAACAATGGGGCATGCAGGAGCAATTGTTGGAGGTGAAGATGATACTGCAGCTGCAAAAATGAGAATCCTAAGAGAAAACGGAATTCATGTAGTAGAATCTCCTGCAAAAATTGGAGAAAAAGTGGCAGAAATTTTAAGTAATTTATAGAGTATGCTAATGACTTTGGTCATTGTATGAATAAACCTATAAAGTTCAATCAGAACGAAAAGTAGGTTCTTCTATTGTTGCTATTAAGAGACAATAAATTCAAAAAAATATAGTACATTCGCAGAGTTAAAATTAAAAAATTAAATAATGAAAATATTAGTTTGTATAAGTCATGTACCCGACACTACATCAAAAATTAATTTTACCGATGGTGATTCTAAATTTGACACAAATGGCGTTCAATTTGTTATAAATCCTTATGATGAATTTGCCTTAACGCGCGCTATGTGGTTCAAAGAAAAACAAAATGCAACCGTAACAGTAGTTAATGTTGGTGAAGTTTCAGCCGAATCTACCTTGCGTAAATGTTTAGCCATTGGTGCAGATAATGCTATTAGAGTTAATAGCGTTGCAACAGATGGCTTTTACGTAGCAAAACAATTAGCAGAAGTAGTTAAAAACGGTAATTATGATGTTGTATTAACAGGAAAAGAGTCTATTGATTATAATGGACAAATGGTACCAGGCATGTTAGCCACTTTTTTAGATTATAATTTTGTTAATGCATGTGTTGGTTTAGAAATTGATGGAAATTCAGTAAGCATTTCAAGAGAAGTTGATGGTGGAAAAGAAATTTTAAACACTAATTTACCAATAGTAATTGCTGGGCAAAAAGGTATTGTAGAAGAAAAAGATTTACGAATACCTAATATGCGTGGAATTATGATGGCTAGAAAAAAACCATTGCAAGTAATTGAACCTATTGATTGTGATACAAAAACAAATGTAAATAATTTTGAAAAACCTACAAAAAAATCAACATGTAAAATGATTGATGCAGGTAATATTGCTGAATTAGTAGATTTATTACACAACGAAGCAAAAGTAATTTAATCATCTATCACTTCTAATCTTAACTTGATTTGATAAAATAAAAAAATATTAATTGTCGTTTTTGGGTAAACCAAAAATAACGACCAAAGAACAAAAAATATGTCAGTATTAGTTTTTGCCGATTCATCGGAAGGAAAATTTAAAAAAGTTGCTTTTGAAGCAATAGCATACAGTAAAAAAATTGCCGAACAATTAAATACAAATTTAGTAGTACTTACAATCAATGCTTCCGAGACATCAGAACTACAAAATTATGGAGCAGAAAAAGTACTAAAAGTAAATGATAGTAAATTACAAAATTTTAACGCAAAAGCATACGCAAGTGTTGTAAAACAAGTTGCCGAAAAAGAAAATATAAACATAGTAATTATAGATTCTAGTACCAACGGATTATTTCTTGCACCTATAGTCGCTGTAAACTTAAATGCAGGTTTAGCCTCTAACGTAATTGCTCTGCCAAGTAACATAAGCCCATTTACAGTAAAACGTAAAGCGTTTTCTAACAAAGCATTTCAAAATACAGTAATTTCTAGTGATACCAAAGTTATAGGATTAGCAAAAAACTCTTTCGGATTAAAAGAAAATCCCGTTAGCAGTCTCGAAGAAGACTTTTTACCTACCTTATCTGATGAACTGTTCAAAATAACAGTAACCTCTACAGAAAAAACAAATGGCAAAGTAACCATTGCAGATGCTGATATTGTAATTTCTGCTGGTAGAGGACTAAAAGGTCCAGAAAATTGGGGAATGATAGAAGAATTAGCAACAATTTTAGGTGCTGCAACAGCATGTTCTAAACCAGTTTCAGATTTAGATTGGAGACCACATTCTGAACATGTGGGGCAAACAGGTAAACAAGTAGCCGCTAATTTATATATTGCTATTGGTATTTCTGGTGCAATTCAACATTTAGCAGGTATTAATGCATCTAAAATAAAGGTAGTTATAAATACAGATGCAGAAGCACCATTTTTTAAAGCAGCAGATTATGGTATTGTTGGAGATGCTTTTGAAGTTGTTCCTAAATTAATAGAAAAATTAAAAGAATTTAAAGTTCAGAATTAAAATTTTTATTTCATAGAAAAGATAGACACCAAGACCAAAAATTAATGATTTAAATTTATAAGGTGTAAACATTTGTAAAACCATAAATTTTGCTAAATTGTGCCTGTATTGTAAAGAATTATTTAAAAGTAGTTATAATTTCTGTTTCTGTCTGTTTGACAGTGAATTTATTTTTACAAAAAATAATATGTAATGTAAAATAACTAGCTTAGCAAATTGCCTAAAGCCTAAAGCCAAAAAAATTGAGTTTAGTAAGATTAGATATAAAAGGAATTTCATATAGCCAAACACAAAGTGGAGCATATGCCTTAGTTTTAAAAGAAGTTAAAGGAGGTCGAACTTTACCAATAATTATTGGAGCTTCTGAAGCCCAAGCCATTGCAATTGCATTAGAAAAAGAAATAAAACCACCAAGACCCTTAATTCACGACTTATTTAAAAGTTTTTCAGAACGATTTAAAATTATAGTAAAACAAGTTATTATTCATAAATTAGTTGACGGTATTTTTTACTCAAGCCTAATTTGTGAAAGAGATAAAATTGAACAAATTATTGACTCGAGAACATCAGATGCTGTTGCCTTAGCAACAAGATTTAATGCCCCGATTTTTACTTACGAAAATATTTTAGAAAAAGCAGGAGTCTATCTTAAACCAAAAGAAGAAATAGAACAATCACCTATCGATTTAAAAACAGAAACCAGTATTGAAGAAATAGTTACAGACATTGAAGGAATAGTTGAAAAACCTAATTTTAAAAACGAAAATTTAGAAAAATTAAATATAAAATTAAATCAAGCAGTAGCAAACGAAGATTATGAAACCGCTGCTAAAATTAGAGATGAAATTGAAAAGAGAAAAAGTTAAAAAATATAAAATAGAGTTAGTATAATGAAAAAAAATATAGCAATTATTGTAATGCTTTTTGGTTTTTTTTCTACTCAAGCACAAACATTAATTCCTAGTCAAGGATTTTCAGTAAATTCTATCTTTAGAGGTATTTTGGGTATGGTTATTCTAGTAGCAATAGCCTATCTATTAAGCGCAAATCGCAAAAAAATTAATTGGAAAACAGTTAGTATAGGCTTGTTAGCACAATTGCTATTAGCTGTAGGAGTATTAAAAATTCCTTTTATTCAGGCAATTTTTGAGTTTATTGGCAAAATTTTTATTAATATTTTAGATTATACAAGAGCAGGTAGTAAATTCCTTTTTGGAGGTCTAATGAATATTGAATCGTATGGTTTTATTTTTGTTTTTCAAATAATGCCAACTATTATATTCTTTGCAGCACTAACCTCACTGTTGTTTTATTTAGGTATTATCCAAAAAGTAGTTAAAGTTATGGCTTGGGCTTTAACTAAACTATTAGGGATTTCTGGAGCAGAAAGTTTATCGGTTGCAGGAAACATATTCTTAGGGCAAACAGAAGCACCACTAATGATTAAAGCATACCTTGAGAAAATGACCAAATCAGAAATTCTTTTGGTTATGATTGGAGGAATGGCAACTGTTGCTGGTGGAGTTTTAGCAGCATATATAGGTTTTCTAGGCGGTGGAGATAAAACACAAGAAGTTATTTGGGCAAAACATTTATTAGCAGCCTCTGTTATGGCAGCACCAGGCGCCATTGTAATTGCAAAAATGCTATATCCACAAGTCGAAAAAATAGATACTAGTATTGAAGTTTCACAAGAAAAAATTGGCTCAAATATTTTAGATGCCATCTCAAATGGTACCACCGAAGGTTTAAAATTAGCTGCAAATGTAGCTGCAATGTTACTTGTGTTCGTAGCCTTAATTGCTATGTTAAACGGAATTTTAGGCTGGGTTGGCGATATAACAAACCTAAACGATTGGATGGCTACAAATACACCATATCAAAAATTTTCTCTAGAATCAATTTTAGGTACTATATTCGCACCTTTAATGTGGGGTATCGGTGTTGCTAAAGAAGATATGATGCTTATGGGGCAATTATTAGGTATAAAATTAGCAGCAAGTGA
The DNA here is from genome assembly GCA_021648755.1 of Flavobacteriaceae bacterium. Lineage (GTDB taxonomy): Bacteria > Bacteroidota > Bacteroidia > Flavobacteriales > Flavobacteriaceae > S010-17. The sequence goes on from JAKISG010000020.1 coordinate 35,030, forward strand.
ATTTGTTGGTTATATTCAATTAGCAGATTTAAAAAATGTTGCTAATGTAACACACTTAACTTATAATAAATCAGTAGTAATGGCAACTTATATGCTTTGTGGCTTTGCAAATTTTGCTTCTATTGGTATTCAAATAGGTGGTATAGGATCTCTTGCGCCAGGAAAACGCAAACTATTATCCGAATTTGGTGTCAAAGCATTAATTGGCGGGTCTTTAGCATCATTACTCTCTGCAACTATTGCTGGAATGATTTTAGGGTAGTTAATGTATTGATTACAAATAAAAAACACAACAATTAAAATGAAACAATACTTAGACTTAATAAGACACGTTAAAAAAAATGGAATTACAAAAGGAGACCGTACAGGCACAGGAACAAAGAGTGTATTTGGTTATCAAATGCGATTTGATTTAGCAAAAGGATTTCCAATGGTAACTACCAAAAAATTACATTTAAAATCCATTATACATGAATTACTTTGGTTTTTAAAAGGAGATACCAATATTGGTTATTTAAAAGAAAATGGTGTAAAAATTTGGGATTCTTGGGCTGATGAAAATGGTGATTTAGGACCTGTTTACGGTCATCAATGGCGTAACTGGAATGATGATCAAATTGACCAAATTACCGAAGTTATTGATTTGATAAAAAATAACCCAAACAGTCGTAGAATGTTAGTTTCTGCTTGGAACCCTAGTGTTTTACCAGATACTACTGTTTCTTTTGCTAAAAATATTGCAAATCATAAAGCAGCATTGCCGCCATGCCATGCGTTTTTTCAATTCTATGTTGCTGCGGGTAAATTGTCTTGCCAACTGTATCAACGTAGCGCTGATATTTTTTTAGGTGTACCATTCAATATTGCATCATATGCTTTATTGGTCTTAATAATGGCTCAGGTTTGTGACTTAGAACCAGGTGATTTTGTACATACTTTTGGTGATGCACATATTTATAATAACCATAGTGAGCAAATTGAATTACAACTATCTAGAGAAACTCGTAAACTACCAACTATGGAACTCAATAAAAATATAAAAAATATTTTTGATTTTACTTTTGATGATTTCAAATTAGTTGGTTATGATCCTCACCCTCTAATTCGTGGTAAAGTTTCTGTATAATTTTAATAAGATTAATTTTAAAGACCTTCATCCATAAACAAAGTCTAGTAAACTCTAAAATAACTATTATAAAAAAAAATACTTCACATCTAATTTCTTATCTTTGTTTTTTGAATTTCGAAATCATAAATTCCTAAAAAAGGCAGGTAAAGTAAGGAAGAAAATGCTGTCCTTAAAGAAGATAATTAATATAATAAAATGATTTATGAGTACATCACACCAACAATACGAAAAAGCAAGAAAACGGATAATTCAAAAAAAACGTTTTTACATACATGTAATTCTTTTTATTATTGGGTCAAGTATATTATTTAGTTTGACTTTATTAAAAGGGTTTAACCTGTCCTATAATATTACATACGTATATATATTAATTGTAATTTGGTTTATTTTATTAGTACTACATTTCATAAAAGTGTATATTACTTCCAAGTTTTTTAATCAAGATTGGGAACGTAAACAAACAGAAAATTTACTTGAAAAACACAATAAAAAAGTAATACAATTAGAAAAAAAATTACAAAAACAAGGACTACTCCCTAAAGAAAAAAAAGAACGTAAGTCAATTTTTTTTACTAAAAAGAAACAAACAATTACTATTATTGCTGCAGTTGGTAATAATAATGCTTTAGGTAAAGACAATAAACTATTATGGCATTTGCCAAACGATTTAAAGCATTTTAAAAAATTAACAACTAATCATGATATTATTATGGGAAGAAAAACCTATGAATCTATAGGTAAACCTTTGCCTAATAGAACAAATATTATTATAACTAGAAATAAAGATTATGAAGTTCCTTATGGGGCTCTAGTAGTAAGTAACTTAGACGAGGCATTAGATGCAACACGTAAAGATGAGTGTCCATTTATTATTGGTGGAGCGCAAATTTATAATTTAGCATTACCAATTGTTGACAAAATAGAATTAACACAGGTACATCATGATTTTGAAGCTGATGTGTTTTTTCCTGAAATTGACTTCAATATTTTTAAAGAGGTTTCTCGTGAAATACACAAAGCAGATGAAAAAAATAAATATGATTATAGTTTTGTAACTTATATTAGAAAATAAGTTGTTACTAACTTTTGATTTAGCACTTAGTCCTTATTATTTTTACATCTCTGTTACGGAACTTTTGAATTTCACTAAGTCTCATAGTTTGTTTTATCAAAATCAATATTAATTTCTGTTTCTTCTTTTGATATTAAGGATTTTTTTTAATGTAGTATAATAGTGTTTTCGGTCTTCAAAAAGACTATTTTTTTTCTTCATTTTTATTCAATATCAATGTTAAACTATTTTATTCAAAAATTATAGTTTTATCTGAGTTTAGAATTTTAGCAATATAAAATGGTTATTAGACTTTGCCATTCTATTTGGTTTTGAATAATTAAATTTGATTGAAAAATATTTTCCTGTCCGCTACCTGACAAAGTTCCTTTTCCGATTTTGGTGAAAGTTATTTCAATTGGATCAAACTCATTATTACTGGTTTCATTATTATTACAACTTACAAATAGCAAGATTGATAAAAAAATAAAGAAAATTTTTTTCATAATTTTATATTTTTATTTGGTTTCAAATTTTCGTTTCTAATCTTACAATTAATTTAGCCCCCAATAAGTTCGGAGTGATATTTTAAATTTCAAAACAGTACGCAGGTTTTTATTTTTCCGATTCTCGATATTGATATTTATTTTCAACAAAAACTAAATAGTGTGACATTCCCAAAATATCATTATTTCCTTTAATTTTTAAAATCATATACCACTTTTGGTCGTCTATTATTAACGGATTTTTCCAATCAATTTCAATGTAATCTGGTTGTGCGTTTTGAACATCCTTAATATTCAGTTCGCTTTCAAGATTGTCCATCCAATTAATTGAGTCATTATAGTAGTTTTTACAACTAATTAATGAAAAAACCACGAACACCAAAACAATAAATTTATTCTGTTTCATTTGCTTTATTCCAATCTGTTATTTTTAATCAGCGAATCCAATTCCGTTTGATATTTTTTACGCCAATCCTCTCCGTTTCTTTTATTCAGATATTTTTCAATTTCAGCGTTATATGCATCAATTCCTCGTATTGTTGGTCCAGTCAGAACGCAACCAACATTTGATTCGTGAAATCCGTATTTTTCTTTCAGTTCAATGCAAGGAACTCCGCAAGGATACATTGGTGGTTCAGTCGTTACTAATCTTACTGAATCTCTCCAACTGTCAATTTTTGCAGTTAAATAATTGAATCGATTAAAAGTCCAAATTGCCAGAATAAAATTCCGACTATTAGTATTCCGATTGTTATTTTCTTTCTGCGTGTCATTTGTCAACTTGCGTACAACGTTTAATATAAGAATAGTAGCGGATTTCAAGGCACTTACCTTTCAATTTATTACTAAAATTTGCACAAAGATATGACCTTCGAATTTAGCACTAAAACCGCTATTATTTCTTATACAGTGTTGTATGCCGTTATTGTTATTCAAAATAGTTTTAATCTGTCATTTAATTCCTTTGTTCCTAATGATGTAACAAGTACTGCTCTTGAGTTCTTTTTTTTTCTAATCCAGTCATTACAAATCATATATTCCAATAAAGCTGTTCCTAATGATCCTGCCAAATGATGTCTTCTCTCCGTCCAGTCCAAGCATTTGTGAGCAAAAGAACGTTTTTTTAATTTTAATTCATCGATATTTATGTCAAGATTGCTAAACCACTTAACCCCTAAAGCACTGACAATGTATTTGTTATAAATTGGCTCTATTATTTTTTGCTTTACTAAAGCGTCAGTAATTTTCACTCCTAACTCTCCAGCTAAATGGTCGTAACAAGTTCTAGCATAGGTAATACTTTGAGATTTAGGTTTTGTAATTATCGACTTTATTTGTGCATCAGGAATTAGACTAGCCATTGATTCTATGACTTGTGCAACTCTGGCATTGGCAAGTCTATAATATCTATGTCGACCTTGTTTCTCCACAATTAACAATTGCGCTTCTAGTAATTTTGCTAAATGATTACTAGTTGATTGTCTTGAGATATTTGCACATATGGATAATTCTGTTGCGGTATATGCTTTACCATCTAGTAAAGACCAAAGCATAATTGCACGAGCTTTGTCTCCCAATAATGTTGCGATATAACCAAATTTATTTTCAATTTCCATTGTGTAAAGGTAGCAAAAATAGAAGTTCATAGTTCATTGTATAATGAACTAAGTAAGTTTTTAAAAATATATGTTTGTAGCCATAATACGGTACTTATGAAAACATCATACTTATTTCTTTTACTGATAGCAATATCTTGTAATAAACAAAAGAAAAAAAATATTACAGTAGACATAACAATAGAAAGTAGAATAAAGGATAAGGAAATAAATGTTACTCATCTCAAACCAACAAATAAAAGATTAAATGAAGCAGTCTTACTTATTCACGGAGCATCTTTTCCTTCTGAATTAGCTTCAGGGTTTTGTATGGATGGATTTTCATGGATGGATAATTTAGCAAACGTAGGTTATGATGTGTACGCTTTAGATTTTTTAGGTTATGGAAAATCTGACCGATATGATTATATGTCTGATACAGTAAGAGAAGAAGAACAAAGAGGAGGAGGTAACGAGGTTATTCAAGATTTAGATATAGCAATCAAATATATTTTAAATGAATTGGATATTACTAAAGTGCATCTAATAGGTCATTCTTGGGGAGCGACTGTTTCAGGACATTATGCGACACTATTTCCTGAAAAAATTAATAAACTTATTCTATTTGCTCCCTTTATACAAAGAAATGGTTCAACAGATTGGAGCAAGACGGAGGCTCTTTATGAGGATTTAACACCTAAGAAGAGAATAGAACAATTTATCAGCAAAATACCAAAAGGACAAGAAATGACTTTGGTTAAAGATGTACTTGACAAATGGGAAAGCAAATGGTTGGAAAGTGACTCTACTTCAAAAACACGAATCCCTTTTTCAGTTAGATTTCCATCTGCTTGGGAGGTTGATTTATATAACTGTTGGAATGGGAATTGTTTTTTTAATGCTTCTAAAATAAAAAATTCAACACTTCTGATAAGAGGTGAATGGGATACTACTTTTAGTTTTGAAGATGCAGAAAAGTTGTTTGCACAATTGGTAAATGCAACTTCTAAAAGATATGTGGTTATTGAAAGATCAACTCACGTCTTACATTTAGAGAAAAATAGGTTTGCATTATATGATGAAGTTATATTATTTTTAAAAACCAAATAATGATGGTTGCAGTTATTTTTGAAGTGTACATTAATAAAGGAAAGAAAAGTGACTATTTAGATATTGCATCTGAATTAAAATTAGAGTTATTAAAAATTGAAGGTTTCATCTCTATTGAAAGATTTCAAAGTATTTCAGAGCCAAATAAATTACTTTCTTTGTCTTTTTGGGAAGATGAAGAGGCTGTAAAAAAATGGAGAAATATAGAATTACATAGACAAGCACAATCAAAAGGAATAAAATCGATTTTTAAAGATTATAGAATTCGAGTTGGTTTTATTGTCCGTGATTATGGACTGCTTAACCGAAAAGAAAGCCCGAGCGATAGTAGAAAGTCTCTTGGAGTTTAAGTAGTTTTAATGGCATACAACGATTAGTATAAGAATAGTAGCGGATTTCAATGCACTTTCTTTCAATTTAGTACTAAACTTTGTACAAAGATACTGCCTTTGATTTTAGTACTAAAACCGCTATTATTTTTATACAGTGTTCTATGGCGTTTTCCTTCATTTTTCATTTCTTGATTATAGTCAATGAATAAGATATAGTAGGAACATAACTTTGCAGAAACATATATTCATTGATTATGAAAGTTAAATTACTATTTTTTTTAATGTTAACAGTTTCAACTGTATTTGGACAAACCAATACCTCAAAAGATTCTTTGTCATCTGATACGGAAAGCCAAATTAGGTACAGACATAGCTTAGGGGCTTCATTTTTTATGTTAGGAAATTTTCTTTCTGACTCTCCCGATTATTATTTATTGACTTATGGATACCGACTCACTCAAAAAGATAGAATTTTTGTAGAGTTTAATACGTGGAAATATTCTGAGCCTTTAGGAACGTATGGAAAATCAGAAGAACTTTATCCAGGTTATGTCAGAGCTTTTGGTATTGGAATAGGATATCAACGCTTTCATTGGAAGGGATTATTTACTACTATACAAGCAACTCCTTTTATTAAGCAATATTACAATACAAATAACAATAAAATTCAAAAGGGTTTTCAATTGTATCTTCAACTGATAGCAGGTTACCGTTTTGAATTTTTCAAGAAACGTTGGTATGTGGAACCTGCATATGCACTCAAATACTGGCCAATTGACACCAATTTTCCGTCAGATTTTGAAGAAATTGAAAAAGGAGTTCCTAAATATATATTTGAGCCAAGTCTAAATTTCGGTTTTAAGTTCTGATAAAGTAATAAGTTGTGAATAAATCTGAAAAATTCTGGAATAGACTATCAAAGAATTATGACAAGCAAGCCAAGGACAAGGCTTATAAATTAATTATTGATAAAAGTAAAAAGCACTTAAAAACCAATGATATTGTTCTTGATTTTGGTTGTGCTACTGGATTATATTCTGTGGAGTTTGCTAATAATGTCAAAGAGGTACAAGCATTTGATATGTCCTCAGAAATGATAAAGATTGCAAAGGACAAGGCAAAGAATATTCAAGTAAACAACATATCTTTCACGCAAACAACCCTTTTTGATGAAAGATATAAAGAAGGAAGCTTTGACACTATTTTGGCTTTAAATATTTTGCTCTATTTTGAAGATATGGATAAAGTGCTAAATCGAATGAGCAAGTTGTTAAAACCAAATGGTCTAATTATCACTTCTACAGCTTGCTTAAAAGAAAGGAGAACAATTATAGGGGTTTTATCAAGTAGCATCATATTAATTCTAAAAAAAATAAAAATACTCCCTTATTTAAAATACTACACAATTCGTGAATTAGAAGAAACTATTTCAAATAGCAGGTTTAAAATTATTGAAACAGATATTTTAATCGATAATCCAGCTACTGAATACTATGTAGTTGCACAAAAAGTTAATAAATAGGTTACTCTTTCAGAGAAATCCTTCTCCGAATCCGACTAAGAGTTTCGGGTTTTATCCCAAGGTAACTTGCCAATTGATGCTGTGGCACTCTATTTATTAAGTCAGGTCTGTCTTTTAATAAATTTAAGTATCGTTCTTTTGGCGTTGAATTAATAAAAGTTGACAACTTTTCTTGACTTGCACCAAGCATTTTTTCCATTTCAACTCGACAAATTTCTCCAAATCGAGGAAATTTTTTATACAATGCATTTTCTTTTTCGGAATTAATAATTGCTATAGTACTATCTTCTGTACAAGTAAAATAATATTTAGATGGACTGCTATTTGACATACTATCAAAATTTACAGCAGATTGAAATTCAGTATAAAATTCAGTACTTTTTTCTTCACCATTTTCAATAGAATATTTCCTTGCACAGCCTTTTATTACTAAAAAGGCGTCTTTAGCAATTTGACCTTCCTTAAGTAAATCTGTCCCTTTTTTATATGTTCTAATTGGAAAAGCATCTAAAATGCCTTGTTTTTCATCTTCCGTCAAATCAATAAAATTCGACATCATTTCTACTAAAATATTTTCCATTGATTATTTCTTTTTTTAATGCCATAGAACGGCTCGGCTATGGTTAGTACGGGATTTCGAAGGGCTGAACTTTCGGTTAAGCACTTAGCCAAATTTATAATTTTTTCTTTAATAATAGACACGCAAAATTGAAAATTTTGCGGACTTTATTCAAGGTACTTCACTTTGGGTTAAGCACCAAAACCCGTATTAATTATAGCCATTGTTAGCACCAGTTTATATTCTTAGTTCACCTTTTAAAATTATTTGAGCCTCACTTTTAATTGTTAATTTGGTATCACTAATCAGTTCTACTTCCATAAACCCAGTTCTTTCTGAGCATTGATATGATTTCATTTTCTTTTTGTTCAAACGTGTACTCCAATATTTTGCCAAAAAAGTATGAGTTCCGCCTGTTACTGGGTCTTCATTTGTTCCGCTCCAAGGCCAAAAATATCGTGACTCAAAGTCAAAGTCATCTCTTTCAGAGATTGCTGTAACCACTACTCCGTTTATAGAATTATGAGAAGTCTTTAATCTTTCAAAATTAGGAGATAGATTCTTTAATAATTGACTACTTTCTATTTCAAGAAGTAAAATATTTGTTTCTTTGTTAAGCTCACTATTAGATATTTTATCTATTCCGAGTGCATTTAATAATTCGTTAGGAACACTTTGAGGAATTGTATTATAAACAGGAAATTCCATTTCAATTTTTTCTCCATATTTCCTAATCATTAAATCTAAATTTTCAATATTCTTAAAATGAATATCAACCATTTTAGGATTAATTTCGAAAAGAGCTTTTGAAGAAGCAAGTGTTGCGTGTCCACAAAGCGGAATTTCCATTATTGGAGAGAAATATCTTATTGCATATTTATTTGGTTCAGCAATTTGGATTATGAATGCTGTTTCTGAAAGCCCCAATTCTTTGGCAATAGATTGCATTTGTTCATTTGACAATTCTTGATTTAAAACACAAACACCTGCTGGATTCCCATTAAAAGGTTTGTTTGTAAAAGAATCAACTATGTATGTTTCTATTCTGTTTGTCATTTTTCAAATTGGTGCTAACGACTCGGCTATGGTTAGTACGGGATTTCGAAGGACTGAACTTTCGATTAAGCACTTAGCCAAATTTTTAATTTTTTCTTTATTTCAATAGACACGCAAAATTGAAAATTTTGCGGACTTTGTTCAAGGCACTTCACTTTGGGTTAAGCACCAAAACCCGTATTAACTATAGCCATTGTTGGGCTTAGTTTTCTTCTCCATTAACTTTATTTTCAAGTAACTTAATTTGGTTTTCTAATAATCGTATTTCACTAATATTTGTTTTCAACCTTTGTATCTCTTCTCTTACTTCTCCATTTCCATCATCTTCTTCTGGTTCACTTGGCTGAACAAAATCTACAATTCCACCGTTTTGAGTAAATGCAATTAGTTTTGTGATTGATTTTTCGAGTGCATTGACTTTATCTCCTTGTTGTTCTGTATTTAATTGCAAATCAGCAACAGCCGTTTGTAAAATAGTTTTTGTTCCTTCATCTCTTTCCTTTTCGGCTTCTTTTTTGAGTTCTAAGGCAATTTTTTTGTTCCCTAATTTTAATCCTTTTAATTCCTCAACTTGTTTTAGAACATTTATAAATCTATCAGCAACCTTTAATGATTCAAGTAGAATTTTACTAACGCTTGTAGCCAATCCAACAACAACTGCCATTTCAATGATTATTGAACCTTTTTTTGCTCCGATAATATTAAAATCTTCAGGACTTTTATCCTGTGCCATTGCAATTCCACGACCTATATCATACCAATTAGCACTTAATTTTTTAAAATCCGTTAAATTTTCAATCGCAACATCATTTTGAAAATAGACACGCATAAGAACTTTATTTTCATCAACTTCTTCACTTTCTTCAATGTCAAAAGATTTAGATAATGTTGTGCTTAATTCATTTATAGTTGCTTGTGCTTTTGCAATAGTATCGGATGACTCTTTTATTTTAGCAGTTGCAGTAGCAATGTCCAGATTGTTTTGAATTAGTATCTGTTCAATATTCTGCACGCCTATTTTCCCAATGAGTTCTGTTATTTCAATTTGATTAAGAAAATTGATTTGTTCAAGGCTTAAACTTTGGAAATTAATTTCTTTAATAGCCTCATATAAATTTTCCTTTTCTTGCTCAAATGGAACTAATTGTTGGTTGGTGTTCCTGCGAATATTTTGATTCATTTTATTGTAAAGTGCAACGTATTTTGCAGGCACTCCATTTTCCGCAATATTTTCTTTAAACCATTCGGTTAATTTCAGTAATTCTGTTATTTGCATATGGTTTGTTTTTAATTAAGCCCAACGCTCTACTATAAACTTCAGTAGGGACTTAAAAGTACAAAATTTTCGTGACCCACGAAGGCAAATGTTTGATTTGATAACAAATCAAGAAATAGCACGTAGTCAAATCAAAGATTTGACGGGCTCGGCTATAAGAAGTGAACTTAGTGATTAACAGGTGAAACCCTATTGAGTTTATAGGTTGTGTGTTTTCGTGC
>JAKISG010000021.1 GCA_021648755.1 Flavobacteriaceae bacterium
GTTACTAATAATTTTGCGGGTTTATAACCCATGTTACATTCTAATAATGCGCCGTCTAATACGTATATTTTTTTACTCATCGTTCTTATTAAATTGTTTAGAATTTACGAATATATTATTTTTTTTTTATAAAAACAAATTTTAGAGATAAATACAATCTTAATAACTTTTTTTTATAATTTTTTGTTATTCAACAAAATTCATATCTTTGTTTTTATGATTTACAGAAAAAATATTGCTACTGAAACAATTGTACAGTTACTTAAAATAAAGGCAATTAAATTAAAACCTAATGAACCTTTTACTTGGGCTTCTGGCTGGAAATCACCTATTTATTGTGATAATAGAGTCACCTTATCTTTTGTTGCAATTCGTAATTTTTTACGCGTTAATTTAGCTAAAATAATTGAAGATAAATATGGTAAACCAGATGTAATTGCTGGTGTTGCAACTGGTGCTATTGCTATTGGTGTTTTAGTTGCACAAGAATTAGGAGTCCCTTTTATTTATGTTAGACCCGAAGTAAAAAAACACGGTAGAGAAAATCAAATCGAAGGCCATTTAGAAAGAGGTCAAAATGTAGTTGTAATCGAAGATTTAATTAGTACTGGCAAAAGCAGTTTAAATGCTGTAATTGCTTTAAATAAAGCAAATGCAAACGTAAAAGGAATGGTTGCTATCTTTAATTATGGTTTTGATATTGCAATTAATAATTTTAAAAAAGCAAAAGTAGAGTTAACTACTTTATGTAATTATGCTACTTTATTAGAACAAGCATTAAAAACGAACTATATTACTGAAAATGATTTAAACTCATTAAATAAATGGAGAAAAGATCCTGGTTTATGGGGGAAATAGCCCGCATTGTTTTTTCTATATTAAATCAATATTAACAGCCATTTTAGTCTTTTTGTAACGAGAGCCCTTGCGAATTTAAGGCAATACCTAAAATTTATTTATTTCGAGACCATTTTTACTTTCTTTTACATGTTTATTTTTATTTATAATTGGTTTATTTTTTATAGAATCTATAATTTTACGGTCTTTTTGGTCTTTTTTTTCGTCTTCTGTTTTTTTAGTATCAATATCACAATCTAAGCAATCTAGTCCTTTTTCTGTCATTTTAAAATAATGTTCTATCATGTTTTTAGTTTTTAAATCTTGTATATTATCTATATATCTTAAATAATTCTTAGTAGATTTGTCAATATATATCTGTGTATTTTTTGTCAAATACAAAACTATTTTTATAGATTGATTTTGAAATTTATTTTTTAACTCTGATAGAAAATAAGCGTTTAAAACTAAATTATTATCCGTTATATTATACTTATAATCTATATTGTTTGCAAAATACATCGCCTTATTTTTTGTTGCTCCATTTGCTTTTTTATAAATTTTTAAATAACTTACATTGGTTTCACTTTCTCTAATATTTAATCTTACTTTTGAGCTGTACATTTTTTCTTCATTATCATCTTGTACAGTTTTTATACCATAAATTTCATCTAACTCCTCTTCATCTTTATTTTGCATTTTAAGTATTAATGTCTTGCTCCTATCCCAATTAATCTCCTGTTTTTGAATTACTGTATTTTCTCTTGTAAATTTTGTTCCAAATTCAATACCTGAAAAAATCAATCCGAATAAAACAATTAACCAAACACCTAATAAAGCAAGTTTCGTTGTTCTGCTAAATAATTTTACATCTTTTGATAAGATTTTTAAACCCAACATAAAAAGTAAGATAAACGGAACTGCTAAGCCAACAAATAAAAAAATGGTCAATAACCACATTGGTATTGTTGAATTATAAAAAAATGAGGGATAATGTATAAAATTATTTTCACTAAATCCTAAAATTTCAAAACTACCAACCGAAAATGCGCTTACTATTAAAACTATTAATGTTGCACCAGCAATAAAAACTAAAAATATACCTATAAATTTACCAACAACTCTAAAAAACAAAGAAAATATTTCACCTAATAAACCTACGATTTCTTGTGAGCCATTTTTTACTTTACTTTGATATTTTTTTTTCTTTATATGGTTGGTTACATCATCTATACCTTCTTTTACAATTTGTGATGCGTTTGAAAACTCTGCCCTAATTTTTTTTTCAATATTTGAGATATTTACTGGCTCACCTTCCATTTCTAATTTTTCTGCAGTTGAATTTGCTTCGGGTAATAAAATCCATAGTACGATATAGACCAAACCACCTATACCGCCTCCAAAGAATAATATTAACCATGCTAACCTTATCCATACTACATCAAAACCAAAATAATGAGCTAAACCAGAAGAAACGCCTCCTAAAAATTTATCATTAGTATCTCTGTATAATTTTTTAGAGTTCTTCTTATCATAAGAGTGGGGACGCTCCTCAAAAAACTCTTCATCACCAATATAATCTTCAGGCTTACCCATTATTATTATGATACTGTCTATATCTTGCTCATTTACTACTTGGCGAACATCTTTGACTGTTCCTGCAAGAATTTCACCGATACGAAACTCTATATCCGTTAGAATTTCATCTTTTCCTTTTGAATCGTCGCTTAATGACCTTCGGATTGCATCTAAATATTTTTTAAGTTTCTGATATGCAGTTTCGTCAATATGAAAAAATATACCGCCTAAATTTATATTTATTGTTTTATTCATAATATTTTATTTTTTCTATCTCAATCTTTCAAAAAAGAAAGATATTTAAACTAATTTTTATTTTTTGTTCATAATTATAAAATCTACAGCAAATGATAAATCACCCCAAGTTGTGTTTAATTCTTTTAAAAATAATTCTCCTGTTTCGGTTAAAGCATAGTATTTTCTCGGTGGACCAGAAGTTGACTCTTCCCAACGATAACTTAACAACCCTGCATTTTTAAGTCTTGTTAGTAACGGGTAAACCGTACCTTCTACCACCAATAGTTTAGCATCTTTCAGTACAGAAAGCAACTCCGAAGTATATGCATCGCCACGTTTTAATATGGTTAAAATGCAAAATTCTAAAATTCCTTTTCGCATTTGTGCCTTTGTGTTTTCTAACTTCATTTATTGTTTTTTTTAATAAAGGCGTTTTTTTTACATCTTTGTAATTACAATAGTATTGAAACTATTTCTAAAACACTTATGATTAAGATTATTATTATTTTTAGCATAATGGTTTGGTATTAATTAGAGTACAAATATAATACAATATAGTACTATGTAATACATAGTACTGTGGTTTAACATTTATTTAACATTTACTATTAAAAACGAAATATCAACTATGAAATTTATCCTCCTATAAGTCGTTGCCGAAATGACATTCGTCAAAATCACACTAAGTCCACTTTTAAAAAGAAGTCTTTTTTTATTTTTTAATTTAAATGCACTACCAAGTAATACTTTCATTACTTTTGTACCTCAATTATGAGCAACTTGAAAGATAAAAAACTCCATAGAACTTTAGCATTTGCAGTTATAAATGCATTAAAATTGATTTTTAATGAAGGCTATTACGCAGATAAAGTAGTATCTAAAGCCTTAAAAAGCGATAAGCGTTTTGGTGTAAGAGATCGTAAATTTATTGCTGAAACCATATACGAAATGGTTAGATGGAAGAGATTGTACAATGAAATTGCAGGAACAAAAGAACATTATTCAGCAGAAAACTTATGGAAAAACTTTACTGTCTATGTCGTTCTAAAAGGTTACGATTTACCAGATTGGAACCAATTTATTGATGTACCAGTAAGAAGAATAAAAGGTAAGTTTGATGAATTATCTAAAATAAGGGTTTTTGCTGCCTCGATACCAGATTGGTTAGATAAATTAGGGAGTAAAGAATTAGGTGAAAAATGGGAAACCGAAATTAATGCACTAAACCAAAAGGCAAAAGTAATATTACGAGTAAATACTTTAAAAACAACCAAAGAATTTTTACAAAAAGAATTATTTAAAGAAGGTATAGAAACGGTATTTCTTAAAAATTACCCAGATGCTTTAGAATTGGTGGAACGTAAAAACGTATTTATGACTGATACCTTTAAAAAAGGATTTTTTGAAATGCAAGATGCTTCCTCACAATTAGTGGCCGCATATTTAGATGTAAAACCAGGTATGCGAGTAATTGACACTTGTGCAGGTGCCGGAGGAAAAACATTACACTTAGCCTCATTAATGCAAAATAAAGGGCAGATAATAGCACTAGACATTCATGCACATAAATTAAAAGAACTAAAAAAAAGAGCCAAAAGAGATGGTGCTCATAATATAGAAATGAGACCTATTGAAAGTACAAAAATAATTAAAAAATTAAAAAACTCTGCAGATAGAGTTTTAATTGATGCACCATGCTCTGGTTTAGGTGTTTTAAAAAGGAATCCAGATGCAAAATGGAAAATGCAACCAGCATTTATTGAAGAAATAAAAAAAGTACAAGCAGATATTTTACAAAGGTATTCAAGTATGGTTAAAAAGGGTGGAAAATTAGTTTATGCAACCTGCTCTATACTACCATCTGAGAACGAAGAACAAATAACTAAATTTTTAGCAAATAATAAAACCTTTAAATTAGTATCACAAAAATCTATTCTTGCATCTGTTTCTGGTTATGATGGCTTTTTTATGGCATTGTTGGAAAAAATAGAGTAAATGAGAATTAAAAAAAAATAAATTTAAATATTTAATATGAAAATTACAATAACGATTATAATTGCCTTTTTTTTAAAAATAAACCTAATTAATGGGCAACAGCCTTATTACAATGATGTTGATTTAAATTTAACTGGAATACCGTTAAAAAACGCTTTGGCAACTAAAATTATTAGTACACATACTAATGATTTATCGTATAGCCAAGCAAGAGAAGCATTAAAAATAATTGATTTAGAACCAGGTCAAAATAATAATGTATTGTTAGTTTATGGATTTTCAAATGATTTATGTCCAGAATCTTCTAGTTCTGATATTAACCATAGAAGAAGAAATAAAAATGATTTTGGTGGCGGAAATACTTGCCAGTGGAATAGAGAGCATACCTATCCTAAATCGCGTGGCACTCCAAATTTAGACACTTTTGGACCAGGTGCAGATGTTCATATGTTACGTGCTTCTGATGTTGACAGAAATTCTATGAGAGGTAGCGATAAATTCGCTACAGGCTCTGGTAATTCTGGAACAGTAGGTTCTAATTGGTATCCAGGTGATCAATGGAAAGGTGATATGGCAAGAATAATAATGTATATGTATTTGCGCTATGGAAATCAATGCTTACCTATAAATGTTGGTGTTGGTACCTCGGTTGTAGATGATGTAAATATGATAGATTTATTTTTACAATGGAATGCTGAAGATCCAGTTTCTACTTATGAAGAAAACAGAAATAATTATTTAGAATTAACATCTAATCAATATGGTCAAGGTAATCGTAACCCTTTCATTGATAACCCATATTTAGCAACTAAAATTTGGGGCGGACCAGATGCAGAAGATATTTGGGGAATTTTTCTAACAACCGATGATTTAATATTGGAAAAAAATATCGAAATATACCCTAACCCTGTAAAAGATATCCTTACTATTAATGTTAATGAATTGACTTTAAAGAGTATTGCTATTTATTCCGTTTTAGGAAAAGAGGTCGTATCTATTGATCATTCTAATAAATTAAATGTTAGTAATTTACCTGTTGGCATGTATTTTATTACAGTCGAAACTGAGCGTGGAAAATTAACGCGTAAGTTATTTAAAAAATAACTTTTTATAACGCTATTCATCAAAAATAGAAACACCATTTAAATCGGTTGTTAATATTTCACTCATATAATTAAAAAAAGGTCTAATTACTTTAAATGAATCGTAAATTTTTTGTTGAAAATCATTGGCAAGCATTTCTTTATTTGTAAATTCTTTAACAAAAATAAATTGTTTCTTTTTTATCAAGTCAATAGCTTTATGTTTTTTATCAAAACCTCTTGGAGCAGATTTTACTTCATCACCAACAAAATTTCCCCAAATTTTTTTGAAGGGTTTATTATTGATAATTACTCTTATTTCAGTAGTATCTAACTCAAATTCTTTTCTAATTCTAAATAAATCTTCTTTATTCGGATTCCAAAATCCACAAGCAATCATAGTAGCATTTGATTTAATTTTTAAATAATAAGAGCCTCTTAATTTTGCAGTTGCTCTTCTAAAATAACCAGAAAAATGAGTGTTATAGGGTGTTTTGTCTTTAGAAAATCGAACATCTCTATAAATTCTAAACATTTTTAATTTATCAATTTGATCTGTTTCTTGCATTCTAGAAGTTAAGTTTGTGTAAAAACATTTAACTTCATTTTCTAAGATTTTGTATTCCTCTTTATGTTCATTAAACCAACCGCGATTGTTATTTTTTTCTAACCGTTTTAAAAAAGCAATTGCTTTTGGGTTTATTTGAGTTTTTAAATTCATATTGAGTTTCGTTATACATTTTATAAAAGAGTTTTTGCTATGCGTTTTATCGTTTTCTTTTTTATAAATTTAGAATTTCTGATTCTAAAAGAAATAAATGATTAAAATGATTTTCTAAAAAACCTCCTCAATATTAACATTTAATCGATTAAAATAAGGTGAAAATAATTAAAATTCTAAATCAATACTTCTGTACAATAAATATAGTAGGTCTTTTATGTAAATCTATTTTTATATTTTTCCAATCTTTTATTTCATGAGTTTTTATATATTCTGTTTCTAAAGTTATGTCTGTAGCAATGCAAAGTTTAGTATTTGGTGTTAGTGTTCTTAATAATTCGATTAGTAATTTATTGTTGCGATATGGGGTTTCTATAAATATTTGGGATTGTTTTTTTTCTTTTGAGAGTCGTTCTAATTGTTTTATAGTCTGCTTTTTTTCTTTATCACCTATTGGTAGATAACCGTTAAAAGCAAAATTTTGACCATTTAAACCTGAAGCCATCATCGCCATTAATATAGATGATGGTCCAACTAAAGGCTGTACCCTAATATTTTTTTGATGCGCTAATGTTACAATTATTGCTCCAGGGTCTGCAATCGCTGGCACTCCTGCTTCAGACAGAAGACCTATATTTATTCCTTCGTCACATACATTTAAATAGTTTTGAATATCTATTTCATTTGTATATTTATCTAGTACATAAATATTTAAATTTTCTTGTAATTTTTTAGGCACTAGACGTTTGATAAATCGTCTAGCTGATTTTTCATTTTCAACTATAAAATGATTATTGCGCTCTATTACTTGTTTTACTGCATATGGCAACACTTCTAAAGGTTCATTGTTACCTAAAGTTGTAGGGATTAAATATAGTTTGCCTCTGTCTGTCATTTTTTAGACTTAATTTTTCTATAATCTTGTTACAAACTAAATCTAATAAATTAGATACGTTTTTAAAATCTGTTAGTTTCATCATAATACGAGTCTGGCTGATTTTAAAACCCCTTTAACTAAAGGCAAACAACGTCAAGACAAATTTTACACATTTTAATTAAGAGTATCAGGTGCAATAACTGCAAAGAAAAAAAATTCACTAACTTAAAGCGATAATTTTTTAGTTAATTCTTCTACGTAGGTTCTAAATTGACGGTCTGTATCTGTAAGATTATTTACTGTCTTACAAGCATGTAATACTGTTGCATGATCACGACTACCTATTTGTGAACCAATACTTGCTAAAGATGCTTTAGTTAAACGTTTTGCAAAAAACATGGCTAACTGTCTTGCTTGTACGATGTGGCGTTTTCTAGTTTTAGATTGCAAAGTAGTAACATCCATCTCAAAATATTTAGAAACTACTTTTTGTATGTAATCTATAGAAACTTCTTTTTTAGTATTCTTAATAAATTTATCTACAATTTGTCTTGCTAAAGGTAAAGTGTATTCTTTTTTATTAAAAGAAGCTTGTGCTATCATTGATATTAAAACGCCTTCCAATTCACGAACATTAGTTTTAATATTTTTTGCAATATATTCAATAATATCTTCTGGCATTATTACACCATCTCGATACAATTTATTTTCTAGAATTGAAATTCGAGTTTCATAACCAGGTGGTTGTAATTCTGCAGAAAGCCCCCATTTAAAACGAGATAGTAATCGTTGTTCCATTTCTTGCATATCTACAGGCGCTTTGTCTGAAGTCAAAATAACTTGCTTACCATTTTGGTGTAAATGGTTAAATATATGAAAAAACACATCTTGTGTTCCTTTTTTACCAGATAAAAATTGTACATCATCAACAATTAAGACGTCAATCATTTGGTAAAAATGAATAAAATCATTTCTTGTATTACCTTTAACGGAATCTACATATTGTTGAATAAACGATTCTGCTGAAATATACAGTACCGTTTTATCGGGATATTTGTCTTTTATATCAACCCCTATTGCATGTGCAAGATGTGTTTTTCCTAAACCTACACCTCCATAAATTAATAATGGGTTAAATGATGTTCCTCCTGGTTTATTAGCTACTGCAATTCCTGCAGAGCGCCCTAAACGATTAGAGTCACCTTCTATGAAATTTTCAAAATTATAATTTGGGTTAAGTTGAGATTCTATTTTTACTTTTTGAATTCCTGGTATTATAAAAGGGTTTTTTAGTTCTCTTTTATCTATCTCTAAGGGCAAAGTAATACCTTGTGCGTTAAATGGTTTTCTATTAGAACTTGGTATTTTTACAGTATGTGGTTTTTTATTACTGTACGTATTTTCCATTTTAACATCATAAATTAATTTTGCTTCGTCACCCATTTCTTTTACCAAAGCAACTCTTAAAATTTTAATATAATGTTCTTCTAACCACTCATAAAAAAATTTACTTGGCACTTGAATCGTTAATGCATTACTTGAAACTTTTATTGGTTTAATAGGTTCAAACCAAGTTTTGTAGGCTTGGGGTTTTATATTATCTTTTATAAAAGATAAACATTTATCCCAAATTAAGGTAGCATTTTGACTCATTCGTAAAATTGAATTTTTAAGGTTTCTTGTTGATTTTTTCGCGAAAATTATTCCTAATTTTTACACTACAAAAATGTAAATAAAATTTATTATAAAAAAATGTTTTAGCTATTGTTTTTTAACTTTCTTTTTCGTATAAGGTCAGTTATGTACAATTTAAAACGCTCATTTTAACGGTCATAAATATATGCTTTTTTTTAGAATAAACTAAAATTTTATATAAAATTATATTTTATTTTTTTAAGTGTATTTTTAAATATACTTATATTCTCTTTTTAGTTATAAATTTTAAGTAACCAAAAGATCAACTTTAACTTTAAAAATAAAAACTTTAAAATTTAATTATTTCCTAAAATTAATGGCATACCATCTTTATCACCTATCACAACAATTTTTGTATTAGGTGATTCAGCTAATTTTAAAGTCGCTTCTATACCTTTATCTTTTAAGATTTTATCTGTTAATGATGCACTTAAAATACGATTTGCATCTGCTTTACCTTTAGCCTCTATACGTTGTTTTTCTGCCTCTTTACTTGCTTTTATTAATCGGAATTCGTATTCTAAAGATTCTTGCTCTTGTTTTAGTTTTCTTTCAATCGCGTCTTTTATACTTGGCGGTAGTGTGACATCTCTAACCAAAACATCATTAATTTGTACGTGCTGTCTTGTTGCTTTAACTTTTATTTCATCAAAAATTTCTTTTTGTATAGCGTCTCTTTTAGAAGAATACAATTGTTCTGGTGTATATCTACCAACAACACTTCTTGCCGCTGATCTAATCTCTGGTTTTATTACTACTTCTACATATTCTTTACCTTTAGTTCTATGTAATAAACCTAGTTGATCTATCTTTGGCATATATAATACAGATACATCTAATTTTATTTCTAATCCGTTAGAAGACAAAACTTCCATATCTTGTATAAACATGTTTTGCTGACGTATGTTATAAACATCTACCTTATTCCATGGTAAAATAAACTGAAACCCCTCATCTAATGCAGGTTCATCTGTTACTATACCCTCTCCTAAGGTTCTATATAAAACACCTCTTTCTCCTCCTTTTATTGTTATGGTAGATTTTGAAATAAGAATGATTGCAATAATTACTAAAAATATAATTGGCACAAGTCCTTTTGGTAATTGTGGTAGTTGTGGTTGTTGATTTTTATTCATAATTTTTAATTTATTTTTAATTTTCAATTTAACGGTTATAGCAGGCCTTTATATTTTCTAATAAACCATTCAAGGCTCAAAGATAATGCAATAATTGCTAACAGCCACTCCCAATCTATTAAAGGTGTAACTTTTTCTTCTGATTTTTGTATAGGTTTGTATTTTTTATTCTTAATTAGAATTTCTTTTAAGTTTTTGTATTCATTTAAATAATACGCTTTACCTTTTGTATTTATTGCTAATTGATTTAACTGCTTTTTATTAGCGCCTATATACTGTTGTTCAATATCATATGGTAAAATTATAAAACTACCTTGTTTGTGATGTTTTTTATTTTCGTCAAAAACTGAAAAACTATAATCTCCACTTTTTAAATTAGATATACTTACTTGGTAAAAGTTACTTTTTAGCGCAAAAGGGTATTTTAGTTGTTTTTTAGTTGTTTTATTAGTAATAGTAATCCACAACTTAGAATTTGTATTAAACTTATAATTTGCGTCATAATGATAAGCAATAATTTTTACTTTATCATTAGCATAAAAAAGCTTCTTATTTTCTACTTCTAAAAAAGCTGTTTTTTTTGTAGATGCCAAATATTGTATTGTTTTATTAATAAATGCATCAAACGGCTGAAATGATTTTTTTTCTACAAAACTTGACATTCTCCACCTCCAAGAATTTTCGCCTAAAAAAACGGCGCCTCTTATTTTATCTTGTTCAAAGACCGCCATTAATGGATTATCAGAAACAAAACTACTTATTTGCTGAAACAGTAAAGGTTCAAATGGTACCGAAAAAGTTACATCTCCAAAATAATCTTGCACTGGTATAAAATTATTGAAACCTAAATCCTCTGTAAGATATGTTGTAAAGCCTGTATTAAAAATTGCCGCATAATTTTCTATACTTTTTACAGCACTTTTCTTAAAATAGGGTTGATTTTCGTTTAAGAAATTCCAATTTGTTTTTGTGCCTGTATAAATTAAAAAATGAGTATTAAATTCTTTTATTTTTTCAAAAACAAATTTAAAACTTTGATTTGGTTGGTATAAAATTACCATCTGGTATTTATTTATAGAAATAATATCTGTTGGTTTTTTAATAGTTAACTTACGCTGTATATTACTTTCTATTGAGCGTTTTAACATACCTATATCTGGGTGTAAGACACTTGTTACTAATAAAACATTTGCTTTTTCATTAATAATTTCTACACTAAAATTAGCACTATTATTGATCTTGTTTTTTTCGTTTTTTAAAAAAGACACCTTTGCTTTATAATTGTGAATTCCAACTTTATTTGAGGGCAAATAAAAAGAAATTTGTTTAGAATTATTTGCAACACCTATGTTAATATTTTTAGAATATATAATTTTACTACCTTCTTTAACTACAAAATTTGCCTTTATATTTTTTTGATTTCCGTTATACAGTACAAATACTTCTACTGGAAATTTATGTTTTAAATATGCGTATTTGTTAACATTTAATTGTGCTATTTTTAAATCTTGATAGGTATTTGTATCCCCTACAATTACGGGGTAGATATTTTGCTTTGTTTTAAGTGCATCGTAATTATAACCCTCAGTTTGATTACCATCTGTTATTAAAATCATTGGTGAAATAGTCTTGTCAAACAGTTTAACTGCACTTTTTAAACTTTGATATATGCCTGTTTTAGATTTTGTGAAATTAATAGAATCGCTAGTTTCTAAATTATCGCTAAAAGCAAATGTCTTTAGTTCAAATTTATTCTTTAACAAGTCATCGTTAATAAGATTTTTATACCAGTTAAGAACCTCTTCTCCCTGCTTCGAGTTCTTAATTGATTTAGAATTATCTACTAAAATAACTAAATTTGGTTTGCTTATAGTGAGTATTTGTTTTTTTAATTTTGGGTTTATTAAAAGTAGTAGTAACCCAAAAATAGAGATAAATCGTAAAAACACTAATATATAGTTGTTTCTATTTTTATTGTTATAAAAATATTGAAAAACGGCTAATAATATTGCAATTACTGCCGCCAATACGATATAAATAATTATTGTTTTTGACACTTTTGAATTTCATTATTTAATGTAAACAAAAGTAAGGTTTTAAATGAAATTAAACTTAATTAAGGTTTATTTTCTACATCATTCTTTTATTGATTGATTTTTTTAATTTTAAAACCTTTTTAATTAGTTTATTTATTATTTTACAGAGTCTTTTTTATGACACTGCTTCTTTTTATCATTTTCTAATTTTGACACCAATGAATCATTAACAATTAGTTTGCTTTTTTCAAGTTCTTTTTTACCTTCTGTTAATTTAGCATCTTTGTTTTCTATAAGTTTGCCTTTACTAGTAACTATTTTTTCAGCGACTTTTTTCTTCTTATTTTTAAGTAATTGTTTCTTTTTATCGTTTTCTAATTTTGACACTAATGAATCATTAATAGTTGATTTATTTTTTTCAAGTTCTTTTTTACCTTCTGTTAATTTAGCATCTTTGTTTTCTATAAGTTTGCCTTTACTAGTCGCTATTTTTTCAGTTAATTTAATCTCTTCTTTTGGCTTAACAATTTCTTTAACTTTATTAATTATTTCTGTTGTGTTATTGGTGATTTTTTCTTTTTCTACTTTTGTACCTGAGTTTAACCACACTAATATACTAGATAAGATAGTATATTCAATATTTGAATTATCTTGTAATGCACTAGTAATTACTTCTCCACTAGCATTAGTATAATTCAATTTTTTATTATCTGCGTAAGAAAATCTAGGTGAAATTATTTTATAATCTAAATCTTTTACAACAAACTCTTTATATTCTTTGTCCCATATTGAAAAATAAAACTGAACCATTTTAGAGGTATTAGAATCTATATAGTTAATTTCTATATTACCTTCATAAAAGTATTGTGCGTTTTTTGTCATATACATTCCTTTAGAAATATTAACCTCACTTGTCGTATAGTCATTTAAAAAAACTTCAAATTTATCTGTTTTAATATTTTGAGCGCTAATAAAAAAGGCGCTTAATAGCGTTATAAATAAAATTATTTTTTTCATTTTTTTTTTTGATTTTAAGGGGTTTGTTTATATGTTATACAATTTGTATGCCAACTTTAAGTTAACATACCTCCATCTACATTTAAAGTTTGTCCTGTAATATATTCTGACATGTCGCTTGCAAAAAACATACAAGCATTTGCTATATCTTTTGGACTTCCTCCTCGTTTCAACGGTATTTTTTTTCGCCAACCTTCAACAGTTTCTTTATCTAATTTGGCAGTCATTTCTGTTTCAATAAATCCTGGCGCTATTGCGTTACAACGAATATTACGTGAACCTAATTCTAGAGCCACAGATTTTGTAAATCCTAAGATACCTGCTTTAGAGGCTGCATAATTTGCTTGCCCCGCATTGCCTTTAATCCCTACAACCGAACTCATATTAATAATAGACCCTTTACGTTGTTTCATCATTGGTCTTATAACTGCTTTAGTTAAATTAAAAACAGATTTTAAATTAATTGCAATTACGCTATCGAAATCTGCTTCTGACATTCGCATTAACAAGTTATCTTTTGTAATTCCTGCATTATTAATTAACACATCAACAGAACCAAATTCTTCTAAAACAGAGGCAATAAACTCTTGTGCCGCATTAAAATCTGCAGCATTAGACTGGTACCCTTTTGCTTTTACTCCAAATGCTTGTAAGTCTTTTTCTAATGCATTAGCAGCAGTTACAGATGCACTATATGTAAAGGCTACGTTTGCTCCATTTTTTGCGAAAATTTCTGCAATACCTTTACCAATACCTCTTGTTGCTCCTGTGATAATTACGTTTTTATTTTGTAATAATGCCATTTTATTCCGTATTGAAAATTAAGTACCTTTGAACTGTATTTCGAAGTAATATTATTTTTTATAAATAACTCATAACTGATTTTAATCTAAAAAAGCAAATATAGTAATAAATTGCTATTATAGAAAATAAATATAAAATATGTAAATTCATTTAATTTCGATTTCCGAAAATAGCAGCACCGACACGAATCATTGTACTATCATTTTCTATAGCTATTTTATAATCGCTACTCATACCTATTGATAGCGTTTTTAAAACAACATTTTTCTTTTTTGTATTCTTTATATAATTAAAGAATGTTTTTAATTTACTAAATTCAGTTGCTATTTGCGCTTTATTATTAGTAAAACTTGCCATTGCCATAAAGCCAACAATTTTAATATTTGTTAGTTCCTCTAATGCTTTAGTTTGTAAAATAGATTCAATACTAGAAACATCTAAACCAAATTTAGTTTCTTCGGCAGCAATTTTTACTTGCAATAAACAGCGGATAATTCGATGGTGTTTTTTTGCTTGTTTATTAATTTCTATAAGTGTTTTATAATGGTCGACACCATGAATTAAATCTACAAAATGTGCCATGTGTTTAATTTTATTACGTTGTAAATGACCAATCATATGCCATTTAATATCTTTTGGCAGTTCCTCATATTTACAAACCATTTCTTGTACTTTATTTTCACCAAAAATACGTTGTTCCGCATTATATGCTTCTAAAATAGCTGCTACAGGTTTTGTTTTTGAAACAGCAACTAAAGTAACCTCTTTAGGTAATGAAGCTTTTAATGCAATAAGGTTTTTTGAAATAGACATTTTTATTTAGTTTTAATTACGGATTATTAAAGCCCTCGTAAATATTTCCAATCTTTTATCGCATCAAACTTTTTAAAAGCATTTTTTGCAGAAGGGTGTTGCAATAGTGATGCTACAGAAACTTCGGGTATTTCGGTTTCTGCAAGACCATTCTTTATAAAAATAAAATTAAACCCTAAGGCATTAGCGCCAACCAAACGATAACCTTTCTTTTTTGCCAAATTTGTCATAGCAATAGGAGAAGCACCGTGATAATCAGGATGTTTACCTGGATAAAAATAATCTTTATCATAGGGTACAACAATATCTTCTAAACCAAATTCATTATGTGTTTCAATAATTACTACTTTTGGTTGTACAATTTCTAAAGCATTCCAAACCCAATAATCATTACCATCAATATCAATAGAAAGCAATCCTATTTCACCTTGAAAACCAGCATTTTTAATTAAATCGTTTACATTTTCCTTTAAAACTTTTGAACAAAGAAATTTAGGACTATAGAACCAAGGATGCGGATATTTACTAAAAAATTTCTTTCCTCTTTTTATACTCTTTAGATTTCCATCAATAAATAAACCATACCAATCAAAATTAAAAAATAAATTGGCCGCATTACTATTTACACCATCGTCAGAACCAATTTCTATAAAAATTTTATTGTCCATACCAATAACCGAAAAAATAAAAAGTAACAGACCATCTTCTTCAAATTGAGAAAATACACTAAAACCTGTATCTTTAATTGCTGGTAATTCGTTATTTTTTAAATCTTTTTGGTATTGTAAAAACAAACATCGTTGCCCAATTTGAACACTCGGGTTAAAACGGCTTCTAATTTTTGTAATTAAAAATTTATCTTTTAAAAAGTTTTTAATTGCTTTTTTCATATCTATACTATTTATTATTCAGTTATACTGATAAAAATCAGACCCAACATCAATCATTTTCTTGAATCCAAAACGCTCTTATGGTCATTTTATGTACTTTCCAATTTTTCTTCTTATAGTTTGTAAAATTAAATTTTCTTATCTAATTTTACAAACTATAAGAAGAAAAAGAAAATATGATTTATATAATACTTTTTTTAGCAGTTATAATTGGGTCAATAGTCGTCTTGTTTACTAAACCAAGTAAAGTTTTCACACAAATATTACTCGCATTTAGTGGCGCCTATTTACTTTCAATAACCATTTTGCATTTAATGCCCGAAGTGTTTGAAAATCATAACCATAAAGCAGGGTTGTTTATTTTGTTAGGTGTCTTAATTCAATCAATTTTAGAATATTTTTCTAAAGGTATAGAACATGGTCACGTACATATACATCAAGAAATAAAAAAAATACCTTGGTTATTATTTATAAGTTTAAGTTTTCATGCTTTTTTTGAAGGAATTCCGTTAGCAAACAGTAAAAATATGACTTTAGTTTGGGCTATCTTTATTCATAAAATACCCATTACAATTGTTTTAACTGCCTTTTTAATGCAAACCAAGTTAAAGAAAATTATAATATTTACTTTGCTTCTTATTTTTGCTATAATGAGCCCTTTAGGTCTTATCTTAAGTGAAAATATTGAAATTATTAATGAATATCATGCCGAAATTACAGCAATAATTGTGGGCGTATTTTTACATATATCCTCAATAATATTATTTGAAAGTTCTGAAAATCATACGTTTAATTTTAAAAAATTTATGGCAATTGTATTTGGTTTTTTAATCGCATATTTAAGCTTAGGATTGCATTAAAATAATTAACGCTAAATTTTAATAAAAATTCATATCTTTTATAACTCGTTAAACTTAAACTTTGATGGTACATATATTTTTACATTAATTATTTTTAGACTAATCTAAAAATAATTATCATATTTGCAAAAATATTTTTTATATGCTAACAAAAACTGAAGAAAATTATATTAAAGAAATTTTTACTATTGAAACTATCACAAAAAAAGATGTTAGCACAAATTCAATTGCTAAAAAATTAGACACTAAACCATCTACGGTTACAGATATGTTAAAAAAATTAGCTACTAAAAAACTACTTTCTTACCAAAAATATAAAGGTGTTAAATTAAACAACAAAGGAAAAACAATTGCCTTATCTGTCATAAGAAAACATAGGCTTTGGGAAACATTTTTAGTAAAAAAATTAAATTTTTCTTGGGACGAAGTGCATGAAATAGCAGAACAATTAGAACATATTAAATCAGATAAATTAACGAATAGGTTAGATCAATTTTTAGGGTTTCCTACAGTTGACCCACATGGCGATCCTATACCAAATGCAAATGGAGAGTTTACAAAAACAAAAACAATCTGTTTAACAAAACTGACTATTAATACAGAAAGTATTTTTGTTGAAGTTAAAAATGCTTCAGATAAATTTTTAAAATATTTAAGCAAAAATAATATCGCAATTGGTAGTAAAATAAAAATTTTATATATCGAAGAATTTGATAATTCAGTAGATATTTTAGTTAATAATAAGCAAATAAATGTGTCTGAAAGCGTTGCAAAAAATATTTATTTAAACAACTAATATGCCCTATTTAAAATTAATAAAAAAATAACCTCTTAGGTGCTGCTTGGGCAAATGATTCTCCTGAAACAACTTATATTTACACCTTAGTTTATGGATATAATATTTTCAATAAACTAGGAATTTTTATAGAATTATATGGCGATTTACCCAAAAATAATAAAGCAAATCATCTATGGAATTTTGGATTTACCTATTTAATATCTACTAATTTTCAATTAGATGTATTAGCAGGTACAAGTATCACGGAAGGGCAAGATTTTATGCTTGGAACAGGAGTTTCATATCGGATTCCTAAAAATTAATAATTTTAACAATACTTTGAAGAAAAGCACAAACTAATAAAAATGAAACAAATAATCACTATATTACTAATAACAATTTTATTATTAAGCTGTAAAAACGAAAAAAAAAGCACCGATAAATTTAATGTTGTAACCACAACAACTATGATTACCGATTTGCTTAAAAATATTGGCGGAGACTTAATTAACGTACAAGGCTTAATGGGGAGTGGTGTTGACCCACACTTATACAAAGCCAGCGAAGGTGATGTAACCAAACTTACAAATGCAGATATGATTTTTTATAATGGCATTCATTTAGAAGGTAAATTAGTTGACGTTTTTGAAAAAATGGGACATAAAAACAACAAAACAATTGCTATTGCAGAGGCAATAAACAAAAATACTTTAATAAATTCTAAACTTTTTCAAGGAAATTATGATCCGCATATTTGGTTTAATGTTGATTATTGGAAAGATGCAACACGCTTTGTAGTTAAAAAACTTTCAGAAAAATTACCCGCACAAAAAGAAATATTTAAAGCAAACGGAAAAAACTATATCGCAAAATTAAGAACCTTAAAAGCAAAAATAATTTCAATTGTAGAAACACTTCCAAAAGAAAAACGCATCTTAGTTACAGCACACGATGCTTTTAGTTATTTTGGTCGTGCATTTGAGTTTGAAGTTGTTGGCTTACAAGGTTTATCTACAGCAACTGAAGCTGGAGTTAAAGATGTTCAAAAACTAGCCTCTTTTATTATTAAAAAAAATATTAAAGCTATTTTTATTGAAAGCTCTGTTCCAAAAAGAACAATTGAAGCACTACAAGCTGCCGTAAATTCAAAAGGCCATCATGTAAAAATTGGCGGCACCTTATATTCTGATGCTCTTGGAAATGCAGAAACTATTGAAGGAACCTATATTGGTATGTTTGAATATAATGTAAATACAATTGTGAATGCTTTAAAATAGGCGTAGCTAGTCTTTTAGAGTTTGTCAAAGTTCTAACCTAAACTAACCACCTCCTACTAGACCAGACTAACCTCTAAAACACCAAAACACTAAAAAATGAAAGAAAGAAAAATAGCTGTAAAAATTGACGACTTAACAGTTGCATATAATTATAAACCTGTACTTTGGGATATTGATTTAGAAATTCCCGAAGGTGTTTTAATGGCAATAGTTGGACCTAATGGCGCTGGAAAATCAACACTAATAAAATCTATTTTAGGTATCTTAAAGCCCATTGCTGGTAGCGTTTCTATTTACGGAAAACCCTATAAAAAACAACGTTCGTTAGTTGCTTATGTACCACAAAAAGGAAGTGTCGATTGGGATTTTCCGACAACTGCTCTAGATGTTGTTAAAATGGGAACTTATGGTTCTTTAGGCTGGATTAAAAGACCTAGACAAAAAGAAAAAAAGGCAGCATTAGAAGCATTAGAAAAAGTGGGTATGCTAGCTTTCAAAAACAGGCAAATAAGTCAACTTTCTGGCGGACAGCAACAACGCATATTTTTAGCAAGAGCATTAGTTCAAAATGCAGCTATCTATTTTATGGATGAACCCTTTCAAGGTGTAGATGCAACAACAGAAATAGCAATTATCAATATTTTAAAAGAATTAAGAAAAGCAGGAAAAACACTTATTGTTGTCCATCATGATTTACAAACCGTACCTGAATATTTTGACTGGGTAACTTTTTTAAATGTCAAGAAAATTGCAACTGGACCAGTTAAAACTATTTTTAATAACGAAAACCTAACAAAAACCTACGGAATTAACTATAAAGTAAGTGTGCAGGAGTAGTAAACACTAAAAAAAATATAAAAATCGACTTAAAAGAATACATACATCTCGTTTTCAATGATTACACATTAAGAACCATTACACTTGGAACAGCAATTCTTGGTGCAATCTGTGGTATGCTCGGTAGTTTTGCCGTATTAAGAAAACAAAGTTTACTTGGCGATGCCATTTCGCATGCAGCATTACCAGGAATTGCTATTGCTTTTTTAATTACTGGTGCAAAAGACACAAACATATTACTTTTAGGCGCTTTAATAAGTGGGTTATTAGGAACATTTTGGATTCGAGGAATTACTACTAAAACACATTTAAAATCAGATACTGCTTTAGGTCTTATTCTATCTTTATTTTTTGGTTTCGGAATGTTATTACTTACATTTATTCAAAAACAACCAAACGCAAATCAAGCTGGTCTTGATAAATATTTATTTGGGCAGGCAGCAACACTAGTAGAAAGCGATGTTTGGCTTATGGCAATAGTAACAGGAATTTGCCTTTTTGTAATATTACTTTTTTGGAAAGAATTTAAACTACTTCTTTTCGATATAAACTATGCTAAAACACTTGGATTTAACACCAAATTTATTGATACACTAATTACTTTTTTTATTGTATTAGCCATTGTTTTAGGCTTACAAACCGTAGGTGTTGTGTTAATGAGTGCTATGTTATTAGCACCAGCAGCAGCAGCAAGGCAATGGACAAACAGTTTAGCTGTTATGGTCTTTCTTGCTGCAGTCTTTGGTGCTTTTTCTGGTATTTTTGGGACAGCCATTAGTGCTAGCCAAAACAATTTATCAACTGGACCAGTCATTGTAATTATCGCTACAATTTTTGTGTTAATTTCATTTTTATTCTCTCCAAGTCGCGGTTTACTCTTTAAACAAATACGAATTTTAAAAAACCGAAGAGATTTAAAATTAAATAAAACACTAGCATTTATGTATGGAATTGCGAAAACACATGAGAATATCTCGCACCCACACACCATAAAAATATTAAATAATTTTCATGGATTCACTAAAAAAACGCTCCAAAAATTAGTCGAAAAGAAATATGTCTATATAGTTAAAAACATGTGGAGTTTAACCGAAAAAGGCTTTAAAGTTGCTTCAAATCTATACAACCAACATTAAATATGAGTAACGCACAAATTGAAATACAGTTAATTGCAAGTTTAGTTGCTATTGCTTGCGCTATACCTGGAACATTTTTGGTACTTCGAAAAATGGCAATGATTAGTGATGCAATTAGTCATTCTATTTTACCAGGAATTGTGGTTGGTTTTTTTATTACACAAGATTTAAACTCACCTTTATTAATTCTTTTAGCCGCTTTTACAGGAATTATTACCGTTGTTTTAGTAGAATATATTCAAAAAACTGGCTTAGTAAAAGAAGATACAGCCATAGGTCTAGTGTTTCCTGTTTTATTTAGTATTGGCGTTATTTTAATTGCAAAAAATGCAAATGATGTTCATCTAGATATTGATGCCGTTTTGTTAGGCGAATTAGCTTTTGCGCCTTTTGATAGATTGCTAATTTCTAAAACAGATATAGGACCAAAATCACTTTGGGTTATAAGCAGTATTTTATTAATCATCATCATTTTATTAATTGTATTTTTTAAAGAATTAAAAATAAGTACTTTTGATGCAGGTTTAGCAGCCTCTTTAGGATTTTCGCCTGTAGTTCTTCACTATGGATTAATGACTGTTGCATCAGTAACCACTGTTGGTGCTTTTGATGCTGTTGGAGCAATTTTAGTAGTCGCATTAATGATTGCCCCTGCTGCTGCTGCTTATTTACTAACCAATGACTTAAAAAAAATGTTGATTTTAGCTATTATATTTGGTGTTTTTAGCGCCATTTCAGGTTATTGGTTGGCACATTGGTTAGATGCTTCGATTGCTGGTTCAATTACAACAATATTAGGCTTATTGTTTTTATTGGTGTATTTATTCGCTCCTAATAAAGGCGTAATTGCTGTTATGTATCGAGAAAAACAACAACGCATTGAAGTTTCTTTATTAACCTTTTTATTACATATAAAAAACCATACCGAAGAAGTTGAACGGCATATAAATCACTTACAAGAAGATATAAATTGGCAAAAAATTCATTCTAAAAAAGTATTAGATTTAGCACAAAAAAATAACATGATTCATATTCAAAACGATATTGTAACACTATCAAAAAAAGGAGAAAATTTTACCACTAAAGCCATTAATTACATTATTACTAACGAAGACTCTCAAATAGAAAATATGAAAAAAGATTTCTTTTTGTTTAGAGGGTAAAGAAATATAATTCCTAAAACTTAATACTATAATCAAATTTATTTCGTTTTATAAAAAACATAAACTGATGAAAAAAATACTTTTAATAATAGCCGTTTTTAGTTTTGGGGTAGTTACTTCTCAAAACGATAAATTTTTTGATTTTGGTGCTGTTTTTGGTTTTAATTACGGTTCTAATGGCGATTTATCTCAAGACTTTACAGCAAGTAACCTTAGTAGTGATAAAAAATCTGGTTTTCACGCTGGAGTTTATCTAAATTTTAATCTTGGTAAAACCTATTTAAGACCCGAAATTTTATATACCAAAACAAAAAGTGCTTATGAGTCAAATGATTTTGATGTTACAAAGATAGATTTGCCTATTATGTATGGTATTAAACTATTAAAGCCTTTAAGCATCTTTTTCGGTCCTTCACTACAATATACTTTAAATACGAAATTAGAAAATGTAGATGCTAATCAGATTGAAATTGAAAATGACCTCGCAGTCAATGCGCAGTTTGGAGCAGCTTTACAACTTGGTAAACAAATAAGGTTAGATGCTCGTTATGAAATAGGTATATCTAATAACATATCATCTATTGAAAATTCAAGCACAATTAGTAATGCTATAATAGATAATAAACCAAATCAATTAATTTTAAGCGTATCTTTACAACTATAGTTATTAATTAGGGGCTAAGTAATCTGGTATATCATCACCATCTGTATCTAAAGCATCTACAGGGTTACCATCATTATTAGGGTCGGCATTTTCGTTTATTGACAAAATGCCATCACCATCATCATCATCATCTAAATAATTTGGTATATTATCACCATCTGTGTCTATAGCATCATTTGGGTTACCATCCTCATTTGGATCTGCATTTTCAAATTTTGTTAAAATTCGATCTCCGTCGTCATCTACATCTACAAAATTTGCAACATTATCACCATCTGTATCATCATTTAGGTAATCATCATCACCATTTAAATTTTCGTAATTAGTAGAAACAGTATCATTATCATGATCTGCCTCTTCTACTTGCGCCAATTCAATATGAAACATTATGGGTTTATTTGGAGAAATTCCATTTGTACCAATATTTCTATAAGCTAATCCCGAAGGAATAAACAACATTCCTTTACCTGTATTTTCGTATTCTAACGGCATATCTGGTACTGATATACTTGTACCTGATTTAAAATTAGGAAACCCATAAGACCAACCCGAAACCGTTGAAGTCAATAAAAACCAAGTATATAATATTCTTTCGTCAAATTTTGAATTTTTAGAATAATCCATCAATAAACCCTGATATTTTACAAGTACAGAATCAACCCTTGAAGAACTAACATTAACACCCTCTGGCATATTTTTTAAATAATATAAACTATAATCAACATCGTCTATATTAACGACTTGTTTTGTTACCTGATCAAATAACGATGTTTCACCATTTAAAATAGTATCGATTACACCAAATGCCTCCATTGAATCTGGTGGTATATAGAAATGTGTTTCTAAATATTCTTTAATCGTAGCATCGTCTAATAAGGACTGTGCAGTATGATCAAAATTAGCTGGATTATCATCATCATCTCTACAAGAATAAATAAAAATGGATATTAATAAAATGGAAAAAAGTATTTTAATTTTCATGATTAATTAACTAATAAGTTTATCGCAAATATAATATAATTATCTTAATAAAAATTAATTTAACTTAATTTCACTTTTAATATTTAAAGTCTTCCAAAGAAAAATATAGCGTACCGCTAATGCAATTAATATTGGAATTAATGCTAAATTAAAAACTTGAACCTTTAGCAACCAAAATAATACAGTTATCACTAGTAATAATAACAATAATAAATAATAAATTTTAATAAATTTCTTATTTTTAAATATATAAAAAGCCACGATTAAATTTGGGGTAAAAGCCCAAAATATGTTAAAATTATTTATGGTTGTTGAGTGATCTGTTGCAAACCAAAGTAAGAAGATAATTACCCCTATAAAACCAGTCATAAACAATAATATAAAATCTAACCATTTTGTATGTTTCTTATTTTTAGAATCTTTTATGGTGACAAATATAATTGCTATTGCTAATAATACAAAAAATAACATTGGCGTAAATTTAAACTTTAAAGCCTCTGTTTTTTTAACAAACGGCTTAAATAAATAATTTGTTTGTTTAACTAAAGATAATTTTCTATCACCTTTCAAAACTTTTGCACTTTCAAAATTTTTAAAGACGTATGATGGTAAAAAAGAAGCCTCTTTTAAACTTGTTTTTTTATCGATTACAGAACCTAAAGCAATGTCAATTACAAACTTACCCCAATAATGAGTATCTAATTTCTGATGAATTAAATCTCTAAACGTAAAATTATTATTTAATTCATCTTTATAAACCACTTTCTCTTGAAGTACTTTAATAGTAACATCAAGCAATTTTGTAGCACAATTATCATAGAAAAAATCATATAGATATTTTTTATTTTCAGGCGCAGCATTATTTTCTAAAAACTCAAAATAATTTTGTTTCTCTATTTGAGTTAATTCTAAAACTTGTTCTTTTATTTCTCGATTTTCACGAGTATAATGTCTTAAAAAAGCATACATAGTAGTCGTTTCTAAATTATACAACAACTGACCTCTCATAAATTTTATATAGAAATTAGGAGTGTTAAAATCATAAACCCCATAATTATAAACTCTATCAAAATTATTATTTTTATCATTTACTCTAATTGCACTATGTCCAAAAGTATCAAATAAATTTTTTCCTTGAGCAATAGTTATAATACTTATTTCTGCATGATTAGATAATACCTTATACTGGCTAAAACTTGAAAAAGTGAATAGTAATACTATAACTGCTACCCAATAACTATCAAAAACAGCAATTTCTGTTTTTTTGCTCATACCTTTATATCTTTTTTCTAATTCTATTATCCAAAAATGCTAATTTTTGACTACAAACTGCACTACTTCTTTACTTGTTTGCTTTACTAGAACTTCTTTTGTTTTTTCAATTTCTTGAATTGCCTTTTTAGTAAAATGTCGAATAGTAACTAATGAAACATTTTGAGTATATAAACTCTTATAATTTAGTTTTAATTCATCTAAAAACGAAGTAATTGTATTAAACTTATCTTCTAAACAAACTAAAAAACTAATCGCTGTATTTTGAATTAAACATACTTTTAACTTATAACGATGTAGTAAATTAAAAATTTCACTAATATTTTTTTCCATTATAAATGAAAAATTTTTAGATGCTATTGAAACTAAAACTTGATTATTTTTCACAATATAACATGCTGTTTTAGGCTTTAAATTTACCCCTTTACAAATCATTGTTCCCTTATTTAAAGGCTTTTTAAACGACTTAACAAATAACTTAATCTCTTTTTTCTGCAATGGCTGTATTGTTTTAGGATGAATTACTGACGCGCCATAAAACGCCATTTCAATGGTTTCTGTATATGATATTTGTGTTAATAATATAGTTTCCTTAAAAACCCTTGGGTCTGCATTTAACACACCAGCAACATCTTTAAAAATACTTACACTTTCCGCAGCTAAACAATACGCAAAAATCGCGGCAGTATAGTCTGAACCCTCTCTGCCAAGTGTCGTTGTATTTTGATTAATATCGCTCCCTAAAAAACCTTGTGTAATTGTTATCGTGTTGGTTGTAATGGCTTTGATATTTTTTTCTGTCAAATCCCAATCTACTAAAGCCTCTCTATAATCACTATTTGTTTTAATTAAATGACGTACATCTAACCAGTTATTTTTTAACTTATTATCATTTAAGAATGCCGAAACAATTTTTGTTGAAATTAACTCCGCAATACTTACAACCTGATCATAAACAAAATTATATTTCTTCTTATTATTATTAATTAAAAAATTAGAAAGTTGTATAAATAGTAAATTTATAGTGTCGTAAATCAGATGATTTTTATCAAAAAATAAATCGTCTAAAATCTTACTATGATATTTTTTTACAAAATCAATTTTATCATTTGTTTTGATTTCATTATTAAAATAAGCAGTTACTATTTTTTCAAAAGCATTAGTCATTTTACCCATTGCCGAAATTATAACAATAATATTTTTATTAGGTATTTCGTTCAATACTTTTAATAGATTCTTAATACCTTTTGCATCTTTCACAGATGCTCCACCAAATTTATAAACTCTCATTATTTTTTTTACTTTTCTTTTTTAAATTAAAAAATCTATATTGCTTTAACCTATTTTAAAATTATTCCACAAATTTAACGATATTTGTGCTTGAAAATAGTATTTTTATGAAAAAACATAGTACTCTTGGAGAATTTATTATTAATAATCAAAAAGAATTTCAAGGCTCTTCTGGCGAATTATCTAGGCTATTAAACGCCATTAGATTAGCAGCTAAAGTAGTTAACCATGAAGTTAACAAAGCAGGTCTAGTAAATATTTTAGGAGCCGCAGGCGAAACTAATATTCAAGGTGAAGACCAACAAAAATTAGATGTTTATGCTAATGAAAAATTTATGCAAACACTAATTAACAGAGAAATTGTTTGTGGTATTGCTAGTGAAGAAGAAGATGATTTTGTAATTATTAAAAGTAATAATGAGGCAAATAAAAATAAATATATTGTACTTATGGATCCATTAGATGGATCTTCAAATATTGATGTAAATGTATCCGTTGGTACAATTTTTTCAATTTATGAAAGAATTACTCCTATTGGCAAACCCGTTACTATAGAAGATTTTTTACAATGTGGCAATAAACAAGTTGCCGCAGGTTATGTAGTTTATGGCACATCTACTATGTTGGTTTACACTACTGGATCTGGTGTAAATGGCTTTACTTTAAACCCTGCGCTAGGCACCTATTATTTATCGCACCCTAAAATGAAATTTCCTAGAAAAGGAAATATTTACTCTATAAACGAAGCGAACTACATTCATTTTCCACAAGGAGTTAAAGATTATTTAAAATACATTCAAAAAGAAGTTGAAAAAGGTAATCAATACACATCTAGATATATAGGCTCATTAGTTTCTGATTTTCATAGAAATATGATTAAAGGAGGTATCTATATTTACCCTACAAGCCTAAAAAACCCAAAAGGAAAATTACGCCTTTTATACGAATGTAACCCTATGGCATTTTTAGCAGAACAAGCAAATGGAATGGCAACAGACGGTTATCAACGTATTTTAGACATAAAACCTACCGAATTACACCAACGTGTCCCTTTTTTCTGCGGAAGCCCAAGCATGGTAGAAAAATCTGATTATTTTATGCAACAATACCCCGAAGATGCTGATTATTAACGATTAATTTTTTAGTGATCAATGGGTTAGTTCAAAATTAAATTTCATGAATAAAAAAATAAATTAAATGTCTTTTTTAGAAGAGTTAAATCGCCGTAGAACTTTTGGAATCATATCACACCCAGATGCTGGCAAAACAACACTAACCGAAAAATTATTACTTTTTGGAGGTGCAATTAATGAAGCTGGAGCAGTAAAAAATAATAAAATCAAAAAAGGAGCAACTTCCGATTTTATGGAGATCGAACGACAACGAGGAATTTCAGTTGCTACCTCAGTATTAGCATTTAATTATAAAGGAATAAAAATTAATATTTTAGATACACCTGGACATAAAGATTTTGCCGAAGATACATTTAGAACCTTAACAGCAGTAGATAGTGTAATTGTTGTAATAGACGTTGCAAAAGGAGTCGAAGAACAAACCGAAAAATTAATCAAAGTTTGTAGAATGCGAAAAATACCTATTATTGTTTTTATCAATAAATTAGATCGCGAAGGTAAAGATGCATTTGATTTATTAGACGAAATAGAACAAAAATTAGGACTAAAAGTTTGCCCTTTAAGTTTTCCTATAGGTATGGGTTATGACTTTAAAGGTATTTATAATATCTGGGAAAAAAAATTAAATCTATTTGATGGTGCTGTTAAACAAACCATTTCTAAAGGAATTGAATTTAACCATCTAGAAAACCCAGAACTAGACAAAATAATTGGCAAAAAAGCAGCAACCGAATTAAGAGAAGAAACCGAATTAATTTATGAAGTATATCCTAAATTTAATAAAAACGATTACCTAAATGGTGAACTACAACCTGTCTTTTTTGGCTCAGCATTAAATAATTTTGGTGTTAAAGAATTGCTAGATTGTTTTATAAATATAGCTCCCTGCCCACAACCAAAAATGTCAGATACACGCTTAGTTCAAGCAACCGAAAATAAACTAACAGGTTTCGTTTTTAAAATTCATGCTAATATGGACCCTAAACATCGCGATAGATTAGCATTTATAAAAATTGTTTCTGGTATTTTTAAACGCAACACAAACTATTTACATGTAAGACTTAATAAAAAAATGAAATTCTCTTCACCAAATGCATTTTTTGCAGAAAAAAAAGAAATTGTTGACACCTCCTTTCCTGGTGATATTGTAGGGCTACACGATACAGGAAACTTTAAAATTGGCGATACGCTAACCGAAGGCGAACTATTAAATTTTAAAGGCATACCCAGTTTTTCACCAGAGTATTTTAGATATATTAATAATGCTGACCCCTTAAAATCAAAACAATTAGCAAAAGGAATTGACCAATTAATGGATGAAGGCGTTGCACAACTATTTCTTTTAAACCTTAACGGAAGAAAAGTAATTGGAACCGTAGGGGCTTTACAATTTGAAGTAATTCAATACAGGTTAGAACACGAATATGGCGCAAAATGTACTTATGAAAATTTAAATATGCACAAAGTTTGTTGGGTAGCACCTCAAGACCCAAAAAATGAAGAATATGCAACATTTTTAAGAGTAAAACAACGCTATTTAGCCAAAGACAAAGAAGGACAATTAGTGTTTTTAGCAGACTCTGCTTTTACCATTCAAATGACACAAAGTAAATACCCTAGTGTTGTATTGCATTTTACTAGTGAGTTTTGAATGCTATATTAAATATTGAATTGTGTAAATAAAAAGTGTGAAATTTGTAAATAAACAAATCAGCAAATAAAAAAAATACTAACATATCCGTTTTTATTATTAATCCGTTTCTACCAAGTTGCGATTTCGCCATATACACCAGCAAATTGTAGATTTGAACCTACGTGTTCAAATTACTCCGTAGAAGCCTTAAAAAAATACGGTTTATTTAAAGGGACTTGGTTAGCAACCAAACGTATATTTTCTTGCCACCCTTGGGGAAAATCTGGTTATGACCCAGTACCGTAATAATTTTAAATTTTGTTGAATGAAACAAATACTAATTGCAAGTGGTGAGTTGTAAATTTTAAATTACCTTTACGACTTTGAACATATTAAAAGTAAAACTATCTTTACACACAAATTAACTAAATAATTATATGTTACTAAATATTAACTGGAATCCATCACCAGAACTTTTTAGAATCTTTGGATTCCCAATTCGCTATTACGGCTTAATGTTTGTGGTTGCATTTTTACTAGGTATTTATATTTTAAAAAAATTATACAAGAATGAAAATGTAAAAGAAGAACATGTAGACACTATCTTTATTTGGGTAGTAATAGCTACTATTTTTGGAGCAAGATTTGGTGAAGTATTTTTTTATAGTTGGGATTCTTTTAAACACCGGTCATTTTTAGAAATAATATTACCAATACAATTAGACCCTTTTAAAGTAACAGGTTTTCAAGGGCTAGCAAGTCATGGTGCAGTTATAGGCGTGATTTTAAGCATCTATTTTTATACTAGAAAATACAAATACAAACCATTTATTTGGATTTTAGACCGTATTGTAATTCCAGTGGCTATTGGTGGTGTCTTTGTGAGGATTGGTAATCTAATGAATTCTGAAATTGTTGGAAAAATAACCGATTCTTCATTAGGATTTCGCTTTATAAGACATCAAATTAGTGGGCAAACCGCTATGCGTGAAACAGAAGCTAAAACCTTAAACGAGGCCTACAAATTAATTGAAAATAACCCAAAGTTTAACTATTTATTAGACCAAGTACCTTACCGTTACCCTTCACAAATTTTTGAATCTATTGGCTATATTTTAGTATTCCTAACCCTTTGGTATGTCTATTGGAAAACCAATAAAAAAGAAAAACCAGGCTATATATTTGGCCTATTTATGGTTTTACTATGGTCTGTACGCTTTTTAATAGAATTTTTAAAAGCATCACAAGGCGGTATAGAATCTTCTTTTAATAATAACTTAACAACAGGTCAATTACTATCTATACCTTTAATTTTAGTGGGTTTTTATTTTATGTTCCGAAAAGTAAAGCGATATTAATCGCTTTAAATTTAGAACCTATAAATCAGCAATTGTTAATAAAATATAATAAGTATTTCTTGAACTGTTTTCTATAAATTACTAAATTTGAAGATTAACGTTTTTTATTTTAACCAAAAAATATTTTTATATGAAAACAAAAATTATATTATTTATTTCATTTTTAATGTTATCATTTACAATGATGGCACAATACCAAGTCTCTGGTACAGTTACCGAAAACAATGGGCAACCATTACCAGGAGTTTCAATAACCGTAAAAGGAACGGTCAATGGTACTTCTACCGACTTTGACGGCAAGTATTCGCTTAAAGTTAGTACTAATGATGTTTTAGAATTTACAACAGTAGGTTTTGAATCTATATCTAAAATCATGAATGGCGACAAAGTTGTCAACGTTAGTATGTCCTCAGGTTTACTATTAGATGAAATAGTTTTAGTAGGTTCTCGTAACCCTAAAAGAACAGCAACAGATACTGCCGTACCAGTTGATGTTATTGATATTAGCGAAATAAGCAGTTTAGGGGCACAAGTTTCTGTAAACGAAATACTTAATTACGTAGCACCATCTTTTACCTCACAGTCACAAACCGTTTCTGATGGTACAGATCATATTGATCCAGCCTCTTTAAGAGGTCTAGGTCCAGATCAAGTTTTAGTACTTATCAATGGTAAAAGAAGACATAATACCTCTCTTTTAAATATAAACGGTACCGTTGGAGCAGGTAGTGTCGGTACAGATATGAACGCAATTCCTGCAGCTGCAATTAAACGAATTGAAGTTTTAAGAGATGGTGCAGCAGCACAATATGGTTCAGACGCTATTGCTGGTGTTATTAACATCATTTTAAATGATGACGTTAATAAATTAGCATTAACACTAACAACTGGAGCAAATGCATCTGATGGTGCCAATCACCAAGACGGAGGGGTTGATGGTGAAAAAATTCAATTAGATGCAAATTACGGTTTAGCTTTAGGTGATAACGGAGGATTTATTAACTTTACAGGGTCTGTTGCAACTAGAAACCCAGCATTAAGGAACGCTACCAATTTAGAACAAATTTATGATATTGCAAACGCAGTTGAACATGCCTTTACATCAAGTACAGGCTCTCCAATTTCTGATATGACAGCTGCAGATTATCAAACAGGTGCTTTACTATTAGGTACAAATTATATTTCTGCTACTAATCAAACAGCAATCGGTGCTTTAGATTTATCAACAGATGCAAATGGTAATTTAAATACGCCAGGAGATTTGGCTCTTTTAAGCGGGCTACTTCCTGACGGAGGAACAGGAGAGTTTGCTACTTACCAAGAATTAGATGATGCACAATTTGCGGAAAGAGGCCTAGAAAGAAACGATTTTAGATTTAAAGTAGGTACCTCAAAACTAAGAGAAGGTAAATTTTTTGCAAATTTATCCTTACCAGTTTCTGAAAATACAGAATTATATGCCTTTGGTGGTATATCTTACAGACAAGGTTTAGGTTTTGGTTTTTTAAGAGAACCTTGGAGACCAAAAGCAAATACAGCAGTTAATGCAAACGGTTTTTTACCAGGTATTCAATCAGATATTTTAGACCAATCTTTTGCTATTGGTTTAAAAGGAGAAACTGATAGTGGTTGGAACGTAGATTTTTCAAACACCTATGGTAGAAATGCTTTTGCTTTTACAGTTATAGGCTCTACAAATGCTAGTTTAGGCGCAGCTTCACCATCCGATTTTGATGCTGGTTCTTTTAGTTTTGCACAAAACACAACTAATTTAGACTTTAGTAAATTTAACGAAGATATCTTTTCCGGTTTAAATCTTGCATTTGGAGCAGAATTTAGAGCAGAAAATTTTCAAATCTTTGAAGGAGCAGAAAACTCTTATGCAACTTATGACGATAATGGCATACCTACTATCGGAGGTGTTGGTGGCGCAACAAATGCTCTTGGAGAAACCTTAGATGGTGCCGCACAAGTTTTTGGTGGTTTTACACCACAAAATGCAACAAATAAAAGCAGAAATAGTATTGCTTTTTACGGAGATGTAGAGGCAGATTTATCCGAAGCTTTTTTAATTAGTCTAGCGACAAGATTTGAAAGTTTTTCTGATTTTGGTAGTACTTTTAACTATAAAATAGCATCTAGATATAAAATTACAGATAATTTAAACCTTAGAGGAGCATATAGTACAGGTTTTAGAGCACCATCTTTACACCAACAATTCTTTAGCAGAAGTAGTACTATTTTTGATGCAAATGGTGTTTCTCAAGAAGAAGGCTTATTTACAAATGATAGTCAAGCAGCTAAATTATTAGGGATCGAAAAATTAAAAGAAGAAACCTCTCAAAGTATGAGTATCGGTACAACATTTAGAAGTGGTGGTTTTTCTTTAACAGTTGATGCTTATCAAATTACTATAGATGATAGAATTGTGCTATCTGGTGCATTTGATGACGGTGGTGACCCAACATTAATTTCAATTTTTAATGCTGCAGGTGCAGGAAAGGCGCGATTTTTAGCAAATGCTATTGATACTAAAAACCAAGGAATAGATGTTGTTCTTGGATATAAATTTGATGTATCTAGTAGTTTTAAATTAGATAATAGTTTAGCAGCAACTTTTTCAAGAGTAGAAATTACAAATGTAAATATTCCTGAAAAAATTGCAGCAGCAGGCTTAAGTGGTGACTTTTTTGATGGTCAAGAAGAAGCATTTTTAACCATTGCACAACCAAGAGAAAAAATTAATCTAACACATATTTTATCTAATGATAAATGGACATTTCTAGTGCGTAATGTTTACTTTGGAGAAGTTACTGACCCAGATGATTTTGTTGGAGATATAACGGTTGATGCTGCTACCATAAGTAATGATGCTATTTATGCAGGTAAAATCATTACAGATTTAACAATCTCAAATAGAGTTTCTGACAATACAACAATCTCGATTGGTGCAAATAACTTATTAGACGTTTATCCAGATGAAAATAGAGTAGGAGGACAATCTAATGCATCTTTTCCATATTCTAGAAGAACCTCACAGTTTGGTTTTATGGGTAGATATGTTTTTGCTAAATTAAGTTTTAACTTATAAAATAATTTACCATTTAAATTTTAAAAGGTTGTCATATTATGACAACCTTTTTTATTAGACCTTCTTGTTATTTTGTCTAAAAAGATTAACTAAAAAATAAAAATTAATTATACCATTTTAGAGTTAAACAATAACTTAATGAAAAATTAATTATAACTGACAAATTTTCAGTACTTTTAAATTGGTTACATTTTTGATTAACGCTAAACATGCAATCAGATAAAAATTTATTTAAATTTTCTACAATTACTTTAGCATTACCCCTGTACTTTGTGCTTTTTATGTGGTTAGTTTTTTGGTTTGAAACTAAATTTGGATATAACTTTGCAAAATATGGCTTAAGACCAAGAAGCCTAGCTGGTTTAAAAGGTCTTGTATTATCCCCTTTTATTCATAGTGATTTTAAACACTTATTTAACAACTCTGCACCTCTTTTTGTTTTACTAATTACTTTATTTTATTTTTATAAAAAAGTAGCTTTTAAAGTACTTATTTATGGCTCTTTATTGTTAGGATTCATTACTTGGCTAATCGGTAGAGACTCCTTACATATTGGTGCAAGCGGAATTGTTTACCTATTATTTGGATTTACTTTATTTAGTGGCGTTTTCAAAAAAAATTATAGACTAACAGCAGTATCTTTTATGATAATTTTTCTATATGGAAGTATGATTTGGTATATTTTCCCTATGAATGAAAAAATTTCTTGGGAGGGACACCTCTCTGGTCTAATAACAGGTCTTTTTTTTGCAATTATATATCGGAAAATTGGATCTAAACCACAACAATTTGCTTGGGAAAAATCAGATTATGTAAAAGATGCATTTGACTTACAATTTGACGAAGACGGTAATTATATTCCACCAAAAATAGAGGAAATAGAAAGTAACATTAAAATTAACTATCACAATAAATCTGAAGAAGAGTAAGTAAAACTAGTTTATTTATGATGATACGGTTCGTTCCTAAGAATTGTAAAACCTCTATAAATTTGTTCCACTACAAATAAACGTACCATTTGATGTGAAAATGTCATTTTAGACAAAGAGATTTTACCTTGTGCTTTTTTATAAACTATATCTGAAAAACCATAGGGTCCACCAATTACAAAAACTAATTGTTTTATACCCAAATTCATCTTTTTTTGTAAAAATTTTGAAAAATTTACAGAACCGAACTCTTTTCCGTTTTCATCTAATAAAATTAACTGAGTTGCTGCATGTAATTTTTTTAAGATTAACTCACCCTCTTTTTGCTTTTGCTGGTTTTCAGATAGGCTTTTAACATTTTTAATATCTGGAATTATTTCTAAAGTAAAATTGACATAATGTTTTAGTCTATTTTGATACTTCTCGAT
This sequence comes from Flavobacteriaceae bacterium, assembly GCA_021648755.1. GTDB lineage: Bacteria > Bacteroidota > Bacteroidia > Flavobacteriales > Flavobacteriaceae > S010-17. The sequence continues at coordinate 34,549 of JAKISG010000021.1, forward strand.
TAAAGACTGTAAATTTTTATCATCAGTTTTTCCAATTGCCAGTAATTTTATTTTCATTTGGCTAAGATAAAGTATATTTTTGCTTAACCTTAAATCTGCAAGAATTTTCGTTACAAAAGGCTAAATATTTGCTAATTTAAGGCTTAACTAAAATTTTTATTATGATTACCAAAGAACAATTTCAAAAAGAATTAAGATTAATAATTACAAATGCCATTAGAGAAGATGTTGGTGATGGCGATCATAGCTCATTGGCTTGTATCCCAAAAAACGCAAAAGGAAAAGCTAAATTATTAGTAAAAGATAATGGTATTATTGCTGGTGTAACTTTTGCAAAAATGATTTTTGATTTTGTAGACTCCGATTTAAAAATACAAATTTTAATTAATGACGGCGAAAAAGTAAAATACGGTGATATTGTTTTTTATGTTACAGGTAGTTCGCAATCTATTTTAAAAGCAGAGCGATTAGTATTAAACGCGATGCAACGCATGAGTGCTATAGCTACTAAAACAACACTTTTTATGGATTTATTAAAAGGCACAAAAACCAAAATATTAGATACTCGTAAAACTACCCCAGGAATTAGAGCCCTAGAAAAATGGGCAGTTAAAATTGGCGGCGGAGAAAATCATAGATTTGCTTTATACGATATGATAATGCTTAAAGATAATCATATTGATTTTGCTGGAGGAATTACCCAAGCAATCCATAAAACACAAACATATCTTAAAGAAACTAACCGTAATCTAAAAATTATAGTAGAAGCTCGTAATTTAGATGAAATTAAAACCATCTTAAAATCAGATAATATTCATAGAATCTTAATCGATAATTTTAATTATGAAGACACACGTAAAGCAATCAAACTAATAGCTAATCAGTGCCAAACGGAGTCCTCTGGCGGAATTACTGAAAAAACATTACGTAAATACGCAGATTGCGGAGTAGATTTTATTTCTTCTGGTGCATTAACTCATTCTATTTACAATATGGATTTGAGTCTTAAAGCCGTTAAATAACTTTCTCATTTTACCCTTTTGTTTTTATAAAACTCTCAGTCAAATAAATTTTTAATTAAATCAGTAGCATCAACAGTGTTTTCAATAACACTAAATTGCTTTAATTTTTGTTGTATAGAATTTATTTCCTCCTTAGAAATTGACTTTCCCCTACACCATTGTGTAATTGTTAACCAATCTTTTATATCATTAATTTTTAAATTATAACGTTCTGAAAATAAGACACTTAATTCTTTATTTTCTAATGAATTTTCAAAAGTTTTTAATTGTTTATTAATCACTTTTAGAATAGTTTTAATCGTATTTTTATCACTTTCTAAAATTTCATTTCTAACCGCAATAACAAAACAAGGCCAAGGCGATTTGATATTTCCTATTCTTCTTACTGATTTATCATAAACATAGGGATTTGTAGTAAAATGCTCCCATAAAAAATAAGCTGTCGTATTATTTTTAAGTGATTCTATGCCTCCTTTTAAGTTTTTAATGATTTCAAAATCTAAATTTTTTACATCAAAACCTTCGGTTTTAGCATTAATAACTGCCATTAAATGTGAACCCGAACCGTAACGACTAATTGCAATTTTAGCTTTTTCTAATTCCTTAACGCAAGTATATTTAGATTTATAACCAACATGAATTCCCCAAAGCAAAGGAGATTTTACAAAAAATTTAACCAATTTACACGCATTACCATTTATGATATCTTTAATAATCCCCTCAGTAAGAACAATAGCAATATCTATACTTTTGTCACGTAATGATTTACACATTGCCCCTGTTCCACCATGAATATCAACCCAATTTAAATCAATTCCCTTATCATAAAATTTATTGCTTTCAATAGCCAAATGCCAAGGCAAATTAAAATGTTCTGGCACACCACCAATTATTATTTTTTTTTTCATTCTAAGTTCCAATACTTCAACTATCCAAAAGTCATGATTTATTAAATGCTTGAAAAATCTATATTTTTGAATTTTCACTACAAAACTTCAAATATGGAATTATTCAAGTGCATCAAAAATACAAATAAGTCATTAATTTGCCAAATTTTAGATTTAGATCCACCTTGGTTATTTAAGAGTTATGTTACAAAACATGTCTAATTTTGTTTTTTTCAATATTCACTTCATTTTTTCCTTCCATTCACCCAAATATCACGTGCTGAAAATTCCCATTTAATATTTCCGTTTAAGTCAATTCTGTGAATTTCTATTTCTCCCCTTAATAAAATATTGTTTTCTAAATCACAAACTTTGAATTAAGCACAAAAACCGCAATTACGTATATTTTGTGTGTGCCTTGTTAAATGGTAAATATAATAAAAGTTATTTAAATATGGTTTTTTAGAGCAGGTGCAAGTCCCATATGCGTTGGTAACTTCTTGAAAGCGTTGCAAGGTAAAAACTACCTTTTTGTTTAATGAACCGCTAAGTACAATTACACAGTTATTCTTTGGTAAATATAAACTCTCCACCACCTTGTTTAAGTGTGAATTGGTTAGACTCAGGGTTGAATTCAAATATTGCTCCAACTTGTTCAAATAAAAATATGTTTTCTCCTTTATAATCTAGTGCAACTTTTGGTTGTCCTGTCCCTTGTGCAAATAAAATATTTTTATCTTGTGTCATGGTAAATTTCAGAGGCATTTTGTCTGTTGAATATGTACCCAAATATTGTTCTAAGTCTGCTTCTGTAATTTCAATTTTTTTAAATATTGGAATATCAAAAGGCTCGTTAAAATAACAACTTAATGCACCAATCATTATGTTATTATTATCATAATTTGATCCATTGGAACATAAAGCAATACTTAAATTTTCTTTTGGAAAAAAGGAAAGAAAAGAAGTAAATCCATCAATTCCACCTGTATGACCAAAACTTTTTTTATCATTAAATGGAAATTGAAAAATACCCATTCCATATTTATCTTTAATAGTTGTCATTTTTGTAAGACTTTGTTTAGAAATTATTTTTTCAGTAAAAAGTGCTTCAATAAATTTAGTTAAATCGCTTGGTGTTGAAACAATTGCTCCTGCTCCTAAAGGAATAGACATATCTGTTTCTGTTTCTTTTGTCCATTCTGCTAAATATTTATATGAATGACATTCATTGTTTTTTAAGTCTATTTCACTTCCAAAATAGGTGTTTTTTAGATTAAGTGGAACACATATTTTTTCATTAACCAACTTTTTTAGGGTTGAATTATATATCTTTTCGAGTATAAACGACAGCAACACATAATTTGAATTACTGTATGAACCTTTAGTACTTGGTTCAAAATCACTTTTGAAATTAGAAATAATTTTAATCATTTCTTGTTCTGTTTTATATTCGGTGTTATAGGTTAAATACGAATCATCATTAGTAAAATTATGAATACCACTTCTGTGGTTCAATAGATTACCAATAGTGATGATATTTGCATTTTCAATTGTTGGAAAATAGGTTTCAATGGTTTGTTCTGTATTTAATTTACCTTCTTCTATTGCTTTAAAAATTAGCGAAGCAGTAAACATTTTTGAGATTGAACCAATTCTATATTTTGTATCAATAGTAGATTTTTTTTGACTTTCAATATCGTCAAAACCTATTGCATTTGTATATATAATTTTGCCGTTGAGAGAAAGTACAATATTTCCCATAAATTTATCATTTTCCGTTAACACATCAAATAAACTATCTAATTTAGAACTGTTTAACCTCTCTTTTTCTTCTACTACAATATATTGTTGCGTAGTTTCTTTTATTTGTGTTATTTTTTTACTTGAACACGATAACAAGAGTGTTATAACTGCGAGTAATACTATTATTTGTTTTTTCATTTTTTTTAATTTTTATGGTTAATAAATCTTTTTAATTTTAATACTAAGGTGGTAATCATGTAAAGAGCTATTATTGCTATAAGCATTGCTGGAATAAACCAATTACCTAAAACTTCCTTTAATTCACTATGTTCTATGTTTTTGATGAGACCTAAAACTCTAAATTCATCTCCCCTATAGTACATTCCTACATTAGAATTGAATATTTTAGCAATAATTAAAAATATACCACTAAAAATGAATAAATATAAAAGGCTAAAAATCACATACGATATTCCATTTGTAATATTCAAGGCAAGTGCTTGAATTAAATGAATTGGGTTAAACGTTTTTGTTGCTTGCTGTAATTTTTTATCAGCAACTAAAGGCTTTAAAACTTCTTCGGGTATTCCTAATTTATCTAATACCGCCAAAAGATTATCAACTTCATTAGTTGTTTCTGTATTTATTGTTCCTTCATAAATATGGCTATTAAACTCCATCAATATCTCATTTCTATCTATTTTTGGAAGTGTTTTTGTTGTTCGCTCTATTCTTCTCAAATAATCATTGTATATTTTTTGAGAAGCATTTTTATTAAATTTTATATGTTTCATTTTATAATGTTTTTTATTGATTTTTCTAAATTTTTCCAATATTCTCGCATTTCATTTAGAGTGTTACTTCCTGTGTCTGTTAATAAATAGTACTTTCTTGGTATTCCAGATGATTGCTCAACCCATTTTGATGAGACTAAATTTTCTTTTTTTAATCGGTTCATCAAAGGGTATAAAGTTCCTTCTGCAATTTCAATTTCTGTGTGCTTCCGAATTTTTTCAATTAACTCGTATCCATAAAATTCATTGTTTTTTAGTACATTCAAGACTATAAAGGCAAGCGTGCCTTTCTTTACTTGAGATTTCCATTTTTTTATAAATATTTCATTCATACTGCAAATGTATAACAAAATACATTGTTATACAATGTATTTTTATAAAAAAAATGAAATTAATTAATAATCAAATGTATGCCAATTAGTTACGGGTTTTTTTATTTAATTGTGTGCAATGTTAAACAGACAAACCTATTAAACAATCTTGTATTATACTGTACAAATATATAGTCAATCCAACAGGTTTTTAAGTTTTTTTCTTTTTTTTGAAAAAGTAACACCTACAAAAAGATATTTACGTGATAATAACTTCAACTAGTATGTACACAGTAAAAATTAATAATTATTCAATTAATAATTATTATTTATTTAGCATTAAATTTATTTAAATTCACAATCTAGTTTTCTATAAAAGAACGGAAAATAAGACTATACACTTTTAATCAAAATTTCTAAAATATCAATCGCAGCTTTAGCAATTTTTGTTCCAGGTCCAAAAACACCAACAACACCTTTATCAAATAGATATTGATAATCTTGTGCAGGAATCACACCACCAGCAATTACCATAATATCCTCTCTGCCATATTTCTTTAACTCATTAATAACTTGAGGAACTAAAGTTTTATGACCTGCTGCCAATGAAGACACACCTAAAATATGCACATCATTTTCTACCGCTTGTTTCGCAGCTTCTTTTGGCGTTTGAAATAACGGACCGATGTCAACATCAAATCCTAAATCCGCAAAACTAGTTGCTACAACTTTTGCACCCCTATCATGACCATCTTGTCCCATTTTAGCAACCATAATTCTTGGTCGTCTCCCATCTAACACAGCAAATTTATCTGCTAAATCACATGCTTTTTTAAAAGTTTTGTCGTTTTTTATCTCTTTACTATACACACCAGAAATAGAGTTAATTGTTGCTTTATACCTTCCAAAAACACTTTCTAAAGCATCTGAAATTTCACCTAAAGTTGCACGAGCTCTTGCTGCTTTTACTGCCAAATTTAATAAATTTCCATCATCTGACTTTGCACAATTAGTTAAATCTTGTAATGTTTTAATCACCTCTTTAGTATTTCGTTCTTTTTTAATTCGCTCTAATCGCTTAATTTGTGAATTTCTTACCGCATCATTATCCACTTCTAAAATATGTAAAGGATCTTCCTCCTCTAATTTATATTTATTTACACCAATAATAATATCTTGCCCACTATCTATTCTTGCCTGTTTTTTTGCAGCAGCCTCTTCAATTCGCATTTTCGGAATGCCCTTTTCAATAGCCTTAGTCATTCCTCCTAACCCCTCTACTTCCTCTATTAATTTCCATGCCTTATTAGCAATGTCCTTAGTTTGCTTTTCAATATAATAACTTCCTGCCCAAGGATCAACCGTTTTAGTAACATTAGTTTCCTCTTGAATATATAGTTGTGTATTTCTAGCAATTCTTGCTGAAAAATCTGTAGGTAATGCAATTGCTTCATCTAAAGCATTAGTATGTAATGATTGTGTCCCTCCAAATACTGCAGCCATTGCTTCAATAGTCGTTCTTGCTACATTATTAAAAGGATCTTGTTCAGTTAAACTCCAACCACTTGTTTGGCAATGAGTTCTTAAAGCCATTGATTTAAGGTTTGTTGGATTAAACTGTTTCACAATTTTTGCCCAAAGTAGTCGCCCTGCTCTTAATTTGGCAATTTCTCTAAAATGATCCATGCCAATTGCCCAAAAAAAAGATAATCTTGGTGCAAAATCATCAATTTTCATTCCTGTTCCTAAACCTGTTCTTATATATTCTAAACCATCTGCAAGTGTATAAGCTAACTCTATTTCTGGCGTTGCCCCTGCCTCTTGCATATGATAACCAGAAATAGAAATACTATTATATTTTGGCATATTTGCTGTTGTATATTTAAAAATAGCAGCAATTATTTTCATAGAGTATTTAGGTGGATAAATATACGTATTTCGTACCATAAACTCCTTTAAAACATCATTTTGAATAGTTCCTGAAAGCTTTGATTTATCGACACCTTGCTCTTCTGCAGCAACAATATAAAAGGCTAAAATTGGTAATACCGCACCATTCATAGTCATAGAAACCGACATCTGATCTAAAGGTATCTGGTCAAATAATATTTTCATATCTTCAACCGAATCTATGGCAACTCCTGCCTTACCGACATCGCCTTGTACTCTTTCATGGTCAGAGTCATAACCTCGATGTGTGGCTAAATCAAAAGCAACGGATAATCCTTTTTGCCCTGCTTTTAAATTTCTACGGTAAAAAGCATTAGACTCTTCGGCTGTTGAAAATCCTGCATATTGTCTAATTGTCCATGCTCTTCGAACGTACATTGTGGAGTAAGGTCCTCGTAAATATGGAGGGATACCTGCAATAAAATTTTCGTGTGAGAAACTTGTTAGTTCATTGATTTGTTTATTCAATGAATCAGTTAGAGTTATATTTTGAATATTTTTTCTTTGCATACTTTAAACCAAAAAAATAAAAGTCTTATGTTCTTTTATGTCTTTTATAGTTAATTTTTAATTTTCAATAATAAATTTTTAATATTACCCTCTATAATTTCACCTGTTATTGTGTTTTTTAAACGTAAATTCTCACCTATCTCATCATCTAAAACAACAAATTTGATTGCTCTCTTTTGTAAATATTTAAATTGTTTTTGCTGCTGTTTATTACTAGTTGCCGTATCTGGATAAATTTCTGCAGCAATTCCGTTTGCTCTTAAACTTGCTAATGCTTGCAATCTATTTGGGATATTTTTTGCATTATAATTTAAAAATAACACTTTAGGTTTTGGCAATTCTAAATCTTTAAATAAATCTAGTTCTTCTAATACAATATAGATTCTATCTAAACCAAATGAAATTCCTATTCCGCTTAAATTTTTTAATCCAAAAATACTGGTTAAATCATCATATCTTCCGCCACCACCAATTGAACCAATTTTTACTTTATTAATAATCACTTCATAAATCACTCCTGTATAATAGTTTAAACCTCTTGCCAGAGTAACATCTATATCTAAAATAGCGGATTGTAAACCTACATTATCTATTGCATCAACAATAAACTGTAATTCAGAAACGCCTTTTAAACCCTCTTCAGAAGTAGCAAGCATTTCTTTTAATTGAATTAATTTTTTTCTATTTGAACCTTTAAAACTAAATAATGGCTGTACTTTTTTAATAGCATCTTCTGATATTCCTTTAGAAAGCATTTCTTTTGTAACGCCATCGACACCAATTTTATCTAATTTATCTAAAGCAACTGTAAAATCGATTAATTTATCTTTTGCTCCAATAATTTCAGCAATACCTGATAATATTTTTCTATTATTTACTTTTATAATCGTTTCAGTTAAGCCTAATTTAGTAAAAACAGCATCATATAATTGTACAAATTCTACTTCTTGAATTAATGATGTACTACCAACAACATCAGCATCGCATTGATAAAATTCTCTAAACCTACCCTTTTGTGGTCTATCCGCTCTCCAAACTGGCTGAATTTGATAGCGCTTAAATGGTAAAGTCAATTCGTTTTGGTGTTGTACAACGTATCTTGCAAATGGTACAGTTAAGTCGTAACGCAATGCTTTTTCTGAAATTAAACTGGTTAATTTATTTGATGAAGTATTAAGAACATAATAACTTTTTAGCCTTTCAAATAAATCAGTTTGAATATTTTTTTGTTCTGCTAAACGGAATCTATCAAAAGCGGTTTCATCATCAAAAAAATATTTTCTATTGACTATATCTGCTGCAATATATCTAGAGTTCTCTTTAAAATAAAAAGCAATTCTTTCTTCAAATTGATTTATGTAAATAATTTCAGGAGAATTATTAAGTATTGTACAAATATTTTTAGATATATATTCAGATATAATATTCAAATTTTTAATACTAATCTCATTTGTACACGTATCTTTTAAATCTTTTCTTATTCTTTGAAAAATTGAAGTCAATAAATCACTAATAAGTGTTAATGTTTTATCATCAATAAAAAATATTTTTTGTTGTGCTTTTTCAAAATACTGTCCCGATTCTAAAATTTTAAAAATCAATCGATCACCTTCTTCACCATATTTACCCATTAAAGTTTCTGACTTTTCAAAACTTGGTGTTTCAATAGGTTGAAAACCATATAATTCAAAAGATTTTTTTATTATATTAAAAATATAATTACGTTTAGTAATTTCTGTTGGAGAAAAATCTCTTGTTCCTTTAGGTATGGATGGTTTTTGAGCCATTAATAAATTCAATTAATTATGTATATGCAAATATCAGCATTAATTGGATTTAAAATGTAATTTATTGTAACTAATTAATCAATTATAATTTAAAAGTTTCTAAAATCAAAAAAAATCCTCAATCAAAAGATTGAGGATTTTAAAAGAAAGGCGATGACATACTCTCCCACCATAATGGCAGTACCATCTGCGCTGATAGGCTTAACTTCTCTGTTCGGTATGGGAAGAGGTGAGCCCTATCGCTATAACCACCTTAAGTAGTTTCAGTTACGATAGTAACTGTATAAAATTGACAAACTGAAAAAATAATACATTAAAAATATAAAAGAGTTTTGCCCACGCCTTGCGGCGTGGGACTTTTACATAAGCCTATGGGTTATTAGTACTACTTGGCTATGACATTACTGCCTTTACACCTATAACCTATCAACGTGGTAGTCTCCCACGACCCTTTAAAGAAATCTCATCTTGTGGTGGGTTTCGCGCTTATATGCTTTCAGCGCTTATCCCTTCCCGACGTAGCTACCCAGCAATGCTCCTGGCGGAACAACTGGTACACCAGAGGTCAGTTCAATTCGGTCCTCTCGTACTAGAATCAAATCCACTCAAATTTCTAACGCCCACTGTAGATAGAGACCGAACTGTCTCACGACGTTCTGAACCCAGCTCGCGTGCCACTTTAATGGGCGAACAGCCCAACCCTTGGGACCTTCTCCAGCCCCAGGATGTGACGAGCCGACATCGAGGTGCCAAA
>JAKISG010000022.1 GCA_021648755.1 Flavobacteriaceae bacterium
CTCTACGTATTTTTTGAAAATCACAAACAATATCTGTTTTAATGTCACTTAACTTAACAATCTCTGATATTATAAAATTACGCTCTATCACAGGTAAGTCAAGCAAGTATGTTTTAATTTTTGATAACTCCATAAACAAATATACAAAATTAATACCTATTTTAAACTAGAGCCAATTAAAAGTACAAAACCCTTACAATCAAACGATTACAAGGGTTTTTGCGGAGAAAGAGGGATTCGAACCCCCGGAGGTGTGACCCTCGCCAGTTTTCAAGACTGGTGCATTCGACCACTCTGCCATTTCTCCAATAGTCGTTGCTCATCTAAGCGGTTGCAAATATAAACTCCTTTTTGGTTCTGCAAAAGATTTTTTATCTTTTTAATTAAATATTTTAACTTAAAAATCTCGAAAATTATTTTTCGAGATTTCTATTGTTTAAATATCTAAAATTATTTTTTTACAACTGGTTTTGCAAACTTTTTACTTAACTCCATTGAAATTGCTGAACGTTCAAATTTTATTCTTCCTGCTGTAGTTTCGATAATACAAGTATTATCTTTTTCTATAAAATCAATAATTTTACCATGAATGCCACTTGTGGTAATTACTTTATCGCCTTTTTTTAATGCTATTCTATATGCTTTTTCTTTTTTTTGACGTTGCATTTGTGGGCGTATCATAAAAAAATACATGATAGCAAACATTGCCAACAAATAAGGTAGCATACTACCAGCACTAGCGGCTTGTAAAAATATAATTAATACCATCTATTGTTTATTAGTTTCTTTTGCTTGCTCTATTTTTCTTTTTGCAGCTCTATCTGCATTTTTCTTTTTCTTTTCTGCTCTAATTTTTTCTTGTTCTGGGTCAGGTTCAACGGTTGCTTTAATTTTAACCGTTTCTTTACCAGTATTAGTATTACTACTAATTGTTATCGTTTTACTTTGTTTGTTTGGTCTGTTTTTTGTGTCAAATTGCACTGTAAATTCACTTTCTTCACCTGGCATAATTGGTTCTTTTTTCCAATCTTTTGGCACTGTACAACCACAACTAGCTTTAATATTTGTAATTATTAATTCTGATTGCCCCGTGTTTTTAAATTTAAAAATAGTTTCTAATTTATCACCTTCGACAACATTACCCCAATCATGCTCTGTTTTTTCAAAAGTCATTACAGGCGCATCAACATTATTAGCAATGTTACGTGTTTTAGCATTTTTTAAATTTTCTTCTTTAATTTTAGCAGTAGCATCTTCTTTACAAGACAGCATCGTAAATGCTATGAAAGCAAATACTAATATTGATAATTTTTTCATTCTATTTATTTTATGGTGTTAATATTCTTAAGATTGCAAAATTAATAATTTTATAATAAACCTCTACCTATTTTATTAATTTTTTCTTCTTTTTTATACTTTTTCAATAATTTATCTAAAACGCCATTAATAAAGAAACTACTTTTGTCAGAAGAATAGTCTTTTGCCAATTCTAAATACTCATTAATTGTAACTTTAGTAGGTATAGATGGGAATTTTAAAAATTCTGTAATTGCCATTTTTATCAATATTAAATCTATAGACGCAATTCTATCAAATTCCCAATTTGGCGTTTGTTCATCAATTATTGTATCATAATCTGTATGGTTTAATACTATTTTTTGAAATAATTCTTTTACAAAAAATCTATCTTCCTCATTTTTATATAAATCTTCCAAGATAAACCCTTTTCCTTCTTGTAACTTTGACAGTTCTTTACTAATTATAGTATTTACAAAAGGTATATCATCTATCCAGCCTATATTTTCACTTTCAAAATAATCAAAGAGTTTGTTATTTGGTGCTATTATTTGTTTGTAAATATCTAAAGTAAATAATTTATCTTGATTAAAAGTTGGTTTATCTATTGCAGAATAATTTTTAAAAATTTCACTTTCTAGAATTTCAGTCCAAATTAATTGCACATATGCTATAGCGTTTGTCCAATTATTCCAATTCTTATTTGCCGTAATTTCAGTTAAAGCGGAGTTTCTTGCCAAGACAATTATCAACTTGTTCTCAATAAGGTTTATATATCCCGCTTCATTATCAATAGTAGTGACTCTATTTTTTTTAGAAATTTTAAATCTAATCTTAACTAATTTTTGTATTTCAATTAATAAGTTTAATTGTAATACGTACAATTCATATAATTTATTAATATTTAAATATAGAAATTTCACTTCTTTATCTAAATCATTATCTTTTGACAGTAGTAATGCATAAACACTCTGCATTACTTTAATTCTGATATGTCTTCTGTTTAACATTAAAAAGAACTTATTTTAAGTTTGGCAAATATAATTTTATTTTAGATTATAAATAATGAATTACGCTATTTTTAAAATTAATTTAATTCTTGATAAAATGTTATCACTATAACGACATAAAGTCAAAATTAAATTCATCAAAATTTTCAAAAAACTATTTAGTTTGTATATTTACCGAATAATTTATTATTTTTTTATAATAGAAAACGTATGCTTAAAAAATGGATGTTGTTCTTAATAACAATTACGCTAATAAGTTGTAATCCTAAAGATTGTTTTGAATCTACGGGCAATATTATACAGCAAGAAATTGAAGTTGCCAGTTTCACAAAAATAAAAGTTGGCAATGAGGTATCTTTAATATTAAAACAAGGTGTTACTCAAAAAGTAATTATTGAAACAGGAGAGAATCTAATTGACGCTGTTAAAGTAAAAGTAATTGATGGCCGTTTGTTAATGGAAGACACTAATTCTTGCAACTTAACTAGAGATTACGCGATAACAAAAGTAATTGTTACTTCGCCAAATATTACAGAGATAAGAAGTGACACCTCTAGAAATATTAGTTCTGTTGGCGCTTTAGAATACCCAAACTTAACTATTTTTTCAGAAGATTTTTTTGAAGAAACTTTAGTAATTGCCGATTTTGATTTAACATTTAATAATGAATCTCTAATAATTGTTGCTAATGGTAGTTCTATATTTAAAATCAATGGAACTACTGATAAATTAAATGTTATTTTTTCTGCTGGTAGTTCAAGGTTTGAAGGTGAAAATTTAATTGCTAATGATGTATTTATTACGCACAAATCTACCAATGATATACTAATAAACCCTCAAAATAAAATTGAAGGAACTATTTTTAATCTGGGAGATATTATTAGTTATAGCCAACCTCCAATTATAAATGTAGAAGAACTATATACAGGTAAATTAATTTTTAATTAAAATTTAAAAAAAATATTAATAATATTTTTGCAAATAATTCACACTAAATAAAATGGATAAAGTAACCGAGTACTCAGATCTTGCACTAGACAGTATCATCAAATTTGCACCAAACATTATTGGTGCAATATTAGTTTTATGGATTGGCTTTAAAGTCATCAAAAAAGTAATGGACTTGGTAGAAAATTTATTTAACAAAAGTAATTTATCAGACACTATTCGTCCTTTTATTATATCTATTTTAGCTGTTATCTTAAAAGTAGCTGTAATTTTAGCTGCCGCAGGAATTGCAGGTGTTGATTTAAGTATTTTTGCAACCATTATTGGCGCTTCGGTTTTAGCCATTGGTTTATCGCTTCAAGGTAGTTTGGGTAATTTAGCATCTGGTCTTTTAGTACTATCTTTAAAACCGTATAAAGTTAATGATTGGATTGATATTGATGGTAAGTTTGGTAAAGTTTCTGAAATCGGTATTTTTAGTACAACAGTTATTACTCCAGGTAATAAAACATTAATTATACCTAACTCAAAAGCCACAAGCGATGTTATAACCAATTATTCAGAAAAAAATATTATCCGTTTAGAAATAAATATTACCATGCCATATTCAGAAAGTTACCCAAAAGTAAAAGATATTATCCTTAAGGCAATTGCTCCTATTGCACAAATTTTAGAAGAGCCAAAAACTGAAATTGGTATTGAAGGTTACGATTCACATTCAGTTCAAATTGTCGTAAGACCTTATGTACAACCAGATAATTATTGGAGAGTAACTTTTGCTTGTTATGAAAATATTAAAAAGGCATTTAGCGAAAATGAAATTCAAGTTGCCTATTCTGAAGGTGTTGAGTTAGGTAAGATTGGTGAGTAGTTTTACAATTAAATGAAAATTTTTTTATTGATTAAAATATATGCTTAATAATTTTTCGGCTACATTAAATGGTGAAATTTTTTGAGTATTCACTTTATTTATTTCTTTTTTTAAAATAATTTTAATTTTAGTATTCGAATAAAATTCAGTCTTCAATCGTTCGTTTATAGTTTCCAAAAGCCAAAATTGATTTTGCTCATTTCGCTTTTTATTAAAAAAATGATTTGATTTTGTATGCTTGATATACTGTTCAATTATTTTCCAAACCGCATTAATTCCTTTATTGTAAAAAGCGCTACAAGTCATTACCTTTGGTTGCCAATTATTATCTTTTAGCGGGTATAAATGTAGGGCTCTAGTAAATTCTGACTTTGCTAATTTAGTCGCTTTTTCATTTTCATTATCTGCCTTATTAATTACAATAGCATCTGCCATTTCTATAATTCCTCTTTTTATACCTTGTAACTCATCACCTGCGCCCGCTAATTTTAAAAGTAAAAAAAAATCAACCATTTTATGCACAGCAGTCTCACTTTGACCAACGCCAACAGTTTCGATTAAAATAATATTAAAACCTGCTGCCTCACAAAGAATAATAGTTTCTCTTGTTTTACGAGCAACCCCACCAAGAGATTCTCCAGAAGGCGAAGGTCTAATAAAAGCATTTTGATCGGTTACCAGTTTTTCCATTCTAGTCTTATCACCTAAAATACTTCCTTTATTAATAGAACTACTTGGGTCAATTGCCAAAACAGCAACTTTATTACCGTTATTAGTTAGCAACTTGCCAAATACTTCAATAAAAGTACTTTTACCAACACCTGGAACACCTGTAATTCCTATTCTAATCGACTTATTTGCATAAGGCAAACAGGCATTAATAATTTTAGTTGCTTTTTTTTGATGTTTTACGTTGGTACTTTCAATTAAGGTAATTGCCTTACTTAAAAAAGCAATATTTGTTTTTTTAATTTCTTTAACTATTTTGATAACGGAAGAGTTTTTAGAACTAACCCATTTTTTATTTTTTAATAACGGGTTTATTATTGAGGGTTGCTTAATTCCTTCAACTTCACTTAACGCAGACTTATTTTTTTTAATAGACATAATATAGGTAAAAGTAATAAAATAAAACGATAGCAAAGCAAACTACTAAAATAAAACGAACGAAAAATTGTTGAAATTGTATTAAATAACCTAGATAACTCTAATTTAAAACCCTTTCATAGACCCTTAAATATTTTGGTAAAATTTTCTCTAAAGTAAAATTTTTAGAATGTTTAAAAGCATTTAATTTAAACTCCTCAAGAGTTTCGTCATTTTTTAAAATAGTAATTGCGTTCTTTGACATTTCATTAATAGCGCCTACATTACTTAAAAAACCAGTAATCCCATTTAAATTTACCTCTGGTAAACCGCCAGAATTAGAAGAAATAACAGGTGTTTTTGCAGCCATTGCTTCTAATGCTACAAGCCCAAAACTTTCCGTTTGGCTTGGTAAAATAAACAAGTCTGAATGGCATAAAATTCGATTTACATCGTTAGAATTTCCTAAAAATAAAATTTTATCTTTTATCTGCAGTTCTGTACATAACCTATCTACACTTTCTCGTTCTGGTCCATCACCTACTAATAATAAGCGAGACGGAATTTTTTTCTGTAGTTTATTAAATATTTTTATAACATCATGAATACGTTTTACGGGTCTAAAATTACTAATGTGAGTGATGATTCTTTCATTTTTTAATGCTAATGAACTGCGATTACATATCTTATTATTAAGTATTGGATATTTATTTACATCTATAAAATTATAAATGACATCAATTTCTTTTTTAATATTAAATAAACGTAAAGTATCATTACGCAGACTATTAGAAACGGCTGTTACTGCATTAGAGTTATTAATACTAAATTCAACAGCTCTTTTATATGAAGGGTGACTGCCTACTAATGTAATATCTGTACCATGTAATGTTGTTACAAACGGTATAATGATGTTTTTTTCAGCTAACATTTTTTGAGCCATATATGCTGCATAAGCATGAGGTATAGCATAATGAACATGTAATAAATCTAATTTATATTGTTCAACAATACTAACTAATTTTGTAGAAAGCGCCAACTCATAAGGTTGGTAGTGAAATAAAGGATATTCTTCTACATATACCTCATGAAAAAAGACATTTTTAGTGAGTAAATTTAACCTTACAGGCTGGTTATATGTTATAAAATGAACTTCATTTCCTTTGTTTGCTAATGCTAAGCCCAATTCTGTTGCTACAACACCACTCCCTCCAAAGGTTGGGTATAAAACAATTCCTATTTTCATATATAATAATTAAAATTCATAAATTACAAATATTTGTTATTTCTTTCTAAAAATCTTATTTTTGTAATAATATAAGTGTATGAAAATATAGCAATCTTAAAAAAATTAATTATTTTCATACTCAGTAAATACAGACACTACGTAAAATATTCATCTATTAGAAAAACAGATAGTAAAATTAATTATTTTAATGAAATTTAACCACTTTTTAACAAATATTTATAAAATAAAAAGCGCAATACTTGGTGGCTTAAATGCACAACTAAAAATGATTTCTGTAGAAAGAAAACAATTAAATTTAGATAAAATAGTTGCTAAGAACCCTAAAGAAGCAGCAGTTTTAATACTATTTTATGCAAATAAAAATCAAGAAACTTGTTTTTTGTTAACTAAACGTGCCAGTTATAATGGTACACACTCTGCACAAATTAGTTTTCCTGGTGGAAAAACAGCAAAAGAAGACAACTCTCTATTACAAACAGCTTTAAGAGAAACTTTTGAAGAAGTAAACATCTGTATTAATGATGTAATTTTTTTAAAAGAACTTACAAAAACATATATACCACCAAGTAATTTTTGGGTTTATCCGTTTTTAGGTTTTATGCACAAACTCCCTATATTTACCAAAAACTATGAAGTAGAAGAATTAATTGAAGTTAAACTTAGTGAATTATTAGCAAATAAAAACCAATCTGCTATAATTATTGAAACCTCTTATCTAAAAAAAGTAGAAGTTCCTTGCTTTAAATTTGGGGAACATATTGTTTGGGGAGCTACCGCAATGATTCTAAGTGAGGTAAAAGAATTATTTAAAAATATTAATATTTAGGCTAAGTACTAAGTAAAAATAGTATTTTTATATTTGAAAATAAAATAACACCAAAAGAATTTTTTTAAATTATATTTTCGGAGTTTGCAATGGAAAATAAAAAGTAAAAAATTTCTTAACTTTCTTTTGAATAGAAATTCTTGCAAATTTAAGATTATAGGTTTCAAGGTAAAAAAGAAAACAAATAAGTCAAAATTACTTTAAGACAAGTCTCAAATACAAAGTAATATCGTAAATTGCAAACAATTATTTCTAAATCTTATTTATGGAACAAATCACACCTTACAAGCCTAAAAATAAAGTACGAATTGTAACTGCTGCTTCTCTTTTTGATGGTCACGATGCTGCCATAAATATTATGCGTCGTATCATACAAGCAACAGGAGTTGAAGTAATACATTTAGGTCATGATAGAAGTGTAGAAGAAGTAGTAAACACTGCAATTCAAGAAGATGTAAATGCCATTGCAATGACATCTTATCAAGGTGGGCATAACGAGTATTTTAAGTATATGTACGATTTGTTACAGGAAAAAGGAGCAACACAAATCAAAATTTTTGGTGGCGGTGGCGGTGTTATTCTTCCGTCAGAAATTAAAGACTTAATGGCTTATGGAATAACCCGTATTTACTCACCAGATGATGGTCGTAAAATGGGATTGCAAGGTATGATTAATGATATGATTTCAGCATGTGATTTTGAAGTATTACCGCTAAAACTCCCTAAAGGAAAAAATATAACTAAAAGTTTAGTAGCCAAAGATGTAAATGTAATTGCTCGTTTAATTTCTATTGCTGAAAATAAGCCCAAAGATTTTAAAAAAATTTTTGAACCAACATTAAATTCTAAAGTTCCTGTCTTAGGAATTACAGGTACAGGTGGGTCTGGAAAATCATCTTTAGTAGATGAATTAGTACGTCGATTTTTAATCGATTTTCCTAAAAAAACTTTAGCAATTGTCTCTGTAGATCCTTCAAAAAGAAAAACTGGCGGTGCATTACTTGGCGATAGAATTAGAATGAATGCGATTAAAAATGACCGTGTCTATATGCGCTCACTAGCAACTAGACAGTCTAATTTAGCAATGTCTAAACACGTAAATCAAGCCGTAGAAATTTTACAAGTAGCCAATTATGATTTAATAATTTTAGAAACTTCTGGTATTGGTCAAAGTGATACTGAAATTATCGAACACTCTGATGTTTCACTTTATGTAATGACACCAGAATATGGAGCAGCAACGCAATTAGAAAAAATTGATATGCTTGACTTTGCAGATTTAATCGCATTAAATAAATTTGACAAAAGAGGCGCTTTAGATGCCTTGCGTGACGTAAAAAAACAGTACATGCGTAACCATAATTTGTGGGATACACCAATGGAAAAAATGCCCGTTTACGGCACTATTGCTTCACAATTTAATGACCCAGGCATGAATAATTTATATCGTGCTATTATTAATAAAATAAATGACTTATCAACTTCTGTCGAAATGAATTCCTCATACAAAATAACTTTAGAAATGAGCGAAAAAAAATTTATCATTCCACCAAGCAGAATACGTTATTTATCCGAAATTTCGGAAACTAATCGTAATTATGATAAAATAGCATTAGAACAAAAGGTGATTGCTCAAAAATTATTTGGTATTTACCAAACTATTTGCTCAGTATCTAATATCGTTTTGGCAGAGCTAACTGATAAACACGAATCTCTTTTAAATGAAAACGGCTTAAATGAGCATGAAATTTACGGCCTTTCAGATGACAAAAACAAAGAATTTCTATCCCTTTTATGCAAAGAATTTGCTAGCGTAAAAATGGACTTAAACCCTCACAATTGGCTTACTATTCTAAACTGGAAAGCCAAAAAAAAACGTTATAAAAACAAAATTTATACTTTTAAAGTTAGGGCTAAAGAAATTAATATAGAAACACATACAACTTCTTTATCACAAATAGAAATTCCAAAAATATCCTTACCAAAATACGAGGCTTGGGGCGATATTTTATATTGGACTATGCAAGAAAATGTTCCTGGTGAATTTCCGTTTACAGCAGGAATTTATCCATTTAAAAGAACTGGCGAAGACCCAACCAGAATGTTTGCTGGCGAAGGCGGACCAGAACGAACCAATAAACGTTTTCATTATGTAAGTTTAGGTATGCCTGCAAAACGTCTTTCAACTGCTTTTGATTCTGTTACACTCTACGGAAATGATCCAAATTTGCGACCAGATATTTACGGAAAAATTGGTAATGCAGGAGTTTCTATTTGTTGTTTAGATGATCTTAAAAAATTATATTCTGGCTTTGAATTAACTAATGTAATGACTTCGGTATCTATGACTATAAATGGTCCTGCTGCAATGTTACTTGGCTTTTTTATGAATGCAGCCATTGATCAAGAATGTGAAAAATATATTATTATAAATAAATTAGAAAAAGAAACAGAAGATAAAATAAATGCCATTTACAAGAAAAAAGGTGTAGAAAAACCAAAATATATTGGTAAAAATGGCGAAGCATTTCTACCCTTTAAAAATACAAAAAATAAACAGATTTTACCTAAAGGAAATAATGGTTTAGGGCTACTACTTTTAGGAGTTACAGGAGATGAAATTTTACCCAGTAAAGTTTATAAAAAAATAAAATACGAAACCATTGCAAAAGTTAGAGGTACCGTACAAGCAGATATTTTAAAAGAAGATCAAGCGCAAAATACCTGTATTTTTTCTACAGAATTTGCTTTGCGGTTAATGGGTGATGTACAAGAATATTTTATCGAAAACGGAATCCGTAATTTTTATTCCGTTTCTATTTCTGGATACCATATTGCTGAGGCTGGTGCAAATCCGATTTCGCAATTAGCATTTACGCTTTCTAACGGATTTACCTATGTAGAATATTATTTATCTCGAGGAATGGATATCAATAAATTTGGACCAAATTTATCCTTCTTTTTCTCTAATGGAATTGACCCCGAATATTCAGTAATTGGTAGAGTTGCTAGAAAAATTTGGGCAAAAGCATTGCAATTAAAATATGGCGCAAATGAAAGAGCACAAATGTTAAAATACCATATTCAAACCTCTGGACGCTCATTACACGCTCAAGAAATTGATTTTAATGATATACGTACCTCACTACAGGCACTTTATGCAATTTATGACAACTGCAATTCACTACATACAAACGCTTATGATGAAGCAATTACCACACCAACCGAAGAATCAGTACGTAGAGCTATGGCAATTCAATTAATAATTAATAAAGAATTAGGATTGGCAAAAAATGAAAATCCAATACAAGGAGCATTTATCATTGAAGAACTAACCGATTTAGTTGAAGAAGCAATCTATATAGAATTTGACAGAATCACAGAACGAGGAGGCGTTTTAGGCGCTATGGAAACTATGTATCAACGTAGTAAAATACAAGAAGAAAGCCTGTATTACGAAACATTAAAACATACTGGAGAATTTCCAATTATTGGTGTAAATACCTTCTTGAGTTCTAAAGGGTCGCCAACCGAAATACCTAAAGAAGTAGTTAGAGCAACCAAAGAAGAAAAACAATACCAAATAGAAGTTGTAGAAAATCTAAATAAAGGAAATACTAATAAAGTAGAAAAAGAATTGCGCTTATTACAAGAAAAATCTATTAATAACGAAAATATTTTTGAACAATTAATGGAAGCAACTAAAATTTGCTCTTTAGGACAAATTACTAATGCTTTATTTAGTGTTGGCGGTCAATATCGTAGAAATATGTAAGACCTTCTAATTGGTATTTCACATATATAACTTAATAAACTTTTATTAGGCGTTTTTACCTCAAAACCTAATGCTTAAAATTTATTTTAGGAATACTTCGGAAAAGATATAAAATACTTTACGACTGGTTTAGATAATGTTTTTAAATTAAAATGGTCAGAAACCGAAACTATATCTTTTAATTCACCATTTTTAAGTACTATTTTTATTGGGCTTTTTAAATCATAGGCTTGATTAGTAACCTTTCCTTGCATTATTAAATAAGGCAATTCGGTTTTAGAAACTTTATATTTTTGCAATACTTTTTTACTAATACTCCTTATTTTCTCCTTATCAATCTTCTCACTTTTTAAAATAATTTTTGGCAATTTTCTTTGAATAATCGCTTTACTCAAATAAGATAACACAAAATCTTTATGATTTTGCCAAGATTTTATCGCTGTAATTATATCGTAATCATCTAGTTCAGAAAAATTTTCTAAAACTGTACTGTCAAAATTTGAATTATTAATTTTTTTCTCTAAAAAAAACTGTAATGCTTTACTAACATTTAAAGACACTCCTTTTTTAGTTAATTCTTTGGCTCTTTTTAACACCTCTACTAACATGTTTTCAGCAACCAAACCCGTTTTATGTAAATAAACTTGCCAGTACATTAAGCGCCTTGCCAAGATAAATTTTTCTACAGAGTAAATCCCTTTTTCTTCAATTACTAATTCATCTGCTACGACATTAAGCATCGTTATTAAACGCTCTGAATTTACATTACCTTCGGCTACACCAGTATAAAAACTATCTCTTTTTAAATAATCTAATCGATCTATATCTAACTGACTAGCTATTAACTGATTCAAAAAATTTCTTTTATGTGTACCTTTAAATATATGAATTGCTAAGGTTAATTTACCATTAAACTCTTTATTAAGTGCCTCCATAAATTTTAAAGAAATCTCTTCATGCGAAACTGTATTAACAATACTATGTTCTAACGCATGAGAGAATGCTCCATGACCAATATCATGTAATAAAATGGCAATTAATAAAGCCTGTTCTTCTTTATCCGAAATTTTAATGCCTTTAAATTTTAATACATTAATTGCTTTTTGCATTAAAAAAATACAACCTATTGCGTGTTGAAATCTAGTATGTTTTGCACCTGGATAAACCAAATACGACAATCCCATTTGAGAAATCCTACGAAGCCTTTGAAAATAACGATGCTCAATAATATCAAAAATTAATTCGCTTGGTATTGTAATAAAACCGTAAATTGGGTCGTTTATAATTTTGAGCTTATTCATTTTACAAAAATACTAATAAATGTTGAATGTTAGTTTGTTGGATTTAGATGGGTAATAAATATAAAGCAAAATTAAATAAATAACTTATGATAAATATTCTTTGGGCAGATGATGAGATAGATTTACTAAAACCACATATTTTATTTTTAGAGAAAAAAGGGTATAAAGTAGTTACTTTTACTAACGGTACAGATGCTATTGATGAAATAACAAATAAAAAACAAATTGATATTGTTTTTTTAGACGAAAACATGCCTGGTCTTACAGGTATTGAAACACTTGCACAAATTAAAACGATAAGACCTAATTTACCTGTGGTTATGATTACCAAAAGTGAAGAAGAATATATTATGGAAGAAGCTATAGGTTCTAAAATAGCCGATTATTTAATTAAACCTGTAAACCCAAATCAAATATTATTAAGTTTAAAAAAAAATTTAGATCATTCGCGTTTGATTTCTGAAAAAACTACTTCTAATTACCAACAAGAATTTCGAAAAATTACAATGGATTTAACTATGGTAAATAGTTATGAAGAGTGGGTTAATTTATACAAAAAATTAGTGCACTGGGAAATTGAACTAGAATCTATTGCAGATACTGGTATGATTGAAATTCTAGAGTCTCAAAAAATAGAGGCCAATACGCAGTTTTTTAAATTTATTAAAAGAAATTACGAAGACTGGTTTCTAAATGACGCTAAAAACAAACCCTTACTCTCTCATGAATTATTTAGAAAAGTAATTGCTCCTGAAATTAAAGAAAAAACACTTTTAATTGTTATTGATAATTTAAGATACGACCAATTACGAGTTTTAGAACCTATTATAGACACCTATTATAAAAAGAGAAAAGAAGTCGCTTTTTATAGTATTTTACCCACAGCCACACAATATGCTAGAAATGCTATATTTTCAGGACTAACTCCTGCAGAAATGGAAAAACAACATCCAAATTATTGGAAAAATGATGAAGACGAAGGCGGTAAAAACTTATTTGAAAAAGAGTTTTTAGACGCACAATTAAATCGTTTAGGCTTAGCTATTAAAAGTGAATATTATAAAATAACTACCTTGCAAAAAGGAAAAGATTTAGCGGCAAATTTTAATGGTATTAAAGAAAACGATCTTACTATTGTAGTTTATAATTTTGTAGATATGCTTTCGCACTCACGCACCGAAATGGATATGATTAAAGAGTTGGCAAGCAATGATAAAGCATATCGCTCTCTAACTGTAAGTTGGTTTAACAATTCACCGCTATTAGAAATAATTCAAAAAGCTCAACAAATGGGACTTAAACTAATCATTACAACAGATCATGGTACAATAAACGTTACTAAACCAACCCAAATAATTGGTAAAAAAAATATTACCACAAACTTAAGGTATAAAACGGGTAGAAGTTTAAGTTACGAAGAAAAAGATGTTCTTGCCATTGATAACCCTGTAGCAGTTGGTTTACCATCTAACTCTATGACTAGTATATTTGTTTTTGCCAAAGAAGACTTGTTTTTTGCCTATCCAAATAATTTTAATCACTATGTAAAGTACTTTAAAAATACCTACCAACATGGTGGAATTTCTTTAGAAGAAATGATTATACCTTGTGTTATTTATGATGCTAAGTAAAAAGTTAGAAATATTTAAGGATATAAGAAACTAGAACGAAAAAATTCTAATGCTTGTCACTCACCATAAAAATTAGTTTTTGATTGAACTAAATAAATTGTTCAAAACTTATTTATTATTTTAATTTAAAAATAAATTAATAATAATAAATACACTTAAATTTGTTTCTTTAATTTTATTTTAAAAAATGAAAAAAGATAACAATCAAGATATTGTTAAAAATGTTTTTACTAAATTTTTAGAAACTAAAGGGCATCGTAAAACACCTGAGCGATTTGCTATACTACAAGAAATTTACGATAATAAAGAGCATTTTGATATTGAATCGCTTTACATGTATATGAAAAATAAAAATTACCGTGTAAGTAGAGCAACACTATACAATACTATTGAATTACTTTTAGAAAGCGGTTTAGTTAGAAAACACCAATTTGGTCAAAACCAATCACATTACGAAAAATCATATTTTGACAAACAACACGATCATATTATTTTAACTGATACAGGTGAAGTTATTGAGTTTTGCGACCCAAGGATTCAAGCTATAAAAAAAACAATAGAAGAAGTATTTGATATTACGATTTCTAAACATTCCCTTTATTTTTATGGAACTAAAAATAATACAAAAACACTAAAAACCTAACCACCGCCTAACCAAAAAAATCTTTATTTCAAAAATTTTAAAAACAAAACTACTATAAAAGCAAAACTACTATAATTGATTAACCGTATTTTTAAGTTTAATTAAATTTTTAATCCATTATATTTTCGGGGTTATAACCTAAATATGTAACCTTTTCTTCTTTAAAAGTAATACCATAATCTTCTAACTCTTTTAAAATAGGCTCATAAATTTCTTTGGTAATTGGTAATTGCACACCTGAGGTTTTAATTTCGCCATTTAGAATTTTTAAAGTTGCAATTGCAACTGGCAAGCCTACTGTTTTTGCCATTGCTGTATATGTTTGATCATCGCCAATAACTTGCATATAAGAGTTTATTTGATGCTTTTCTCCTTTATATTCATAACCAAACTTATGCATCATTACTATCATATCCTTATCTTCTGCTTTTAAAGTCCATTGATCCATTAAAATTTTTTGTAAAATTTGTGCTGGTGTTGCTCTTTTTAGTGCTACTTTTTTAGTAGCATCAAAAATATTTAGTTCTATTAATTTTTCCCAAACAATATCATCTTGATCAATTTTTAAATAATGACGCATTTTTAATTCTACAGAATCGTAAGGAGCATAAGCCAAAAATGAATTTGTAAAATCACGATATGTCATATTTTCTGAATCTTCAATAACATAACTATCATCAGTCATACCTAATTGCACAAAAACATTCCATGCTCTTGAAAATCCTATTTTACGAATAGTACCTCTATATAATGTCAAAACATCTTCTAAACCATAAACTGTTCTGTATTTTAAAGAATCGCGATTTGCAAGTGCCTCAAATTTACCATACTCTCTTAAATCTAATATCTCGGTACGTCTAAATAATTTGTGATATGGTACATACTTATATTTACCTTCTTGAATAAATTTTGCAGCACTCCCTTGACCTGCAAGTACAACATTTCTAGGGTTCCAAGTAAATTTATAGTTCCATAAATTATCATCAGACTCTGGAGCAATTAAGCCACCTGTAAACGATTCAAATAATAATAATTTGGCACCATTATTACGAATTTTATCGATAATCTGCATAGCACTCATATGGTCAATACCAGGGTCTAAACCTACTTCATTCATAAAAACAAGCCCTTTTTTTACAACTTCGGCATCTAACTCTTGCATTTCTTTAGAAATGTAAGATGCTGTAACCATACTTTTAGAAAAGGCAACACAATCTTTTGCTACTTCTAAATGAAACCTTGCGGGCAACATAGAAATTACAATAGTGGCATTTTTAATTGCTTCCTTCCTAAGTACTTCATTAAAAATATCTAAAGCAATTGCTTTGGCATTTTTATGATTTTTAATACGGTTTCTAGCAACCTGAATTTTTTTATCTGCAACAATAATTTGCAAGTTTTCTTTATCCGATTTATCTAATAAATATTTGATTAAAGAAGATGCAGAACGCCCTGCACCAATAACTAATATTTTTCTCATTTGTGTTTTCTATAACTGTTTTCAAAAATACAATTTTGATTTAATAAATGAGTAAAATTCATTACTTTTTGTTGTGCTTTGCAATTTGCTACGAATTTTAAGGGTCTAAAGAAAAAATATTATAAAAAAAATCCTAACTTTATAAGCTAGGATTTTGTGGTGCCTCCAAGAATCGAACTAGGGACACATGGATTTTCAGTCCATTGCTCTACCAACTGAGCTAAGGCACCATTTATTTGAGACGGCAAATATATCTAAATTTTATTATCTTCAAAACATTTTTGTAAAAAATGTATTTGTAAATTTGCAAACTTTAATAACAAGTTATGAATTTAATAGTTGACATCGGTAATACTAGAACAAAAATAGCTTTATTTAATAAGGATAAACTTAAAAAAGCAAGGATTATCAAGACCAAAAAATTACTTAACGAAATAAAAATTATTTTTGAAAAGTATCGTATTGAGCACTCCATTATTTCCTCAGTTGTAAAAACTCCTATTAAAATAGTCGCTTTTTTAACTAAAAACTCCAATTGTATTGACTTAAGTAATGAAACTAAAATTCCTTTTAAAAATTTATATAAAACTCCAAAAACTTTAGGAGTAGATCGTATTGCACTAATTGCAGGCGCAGTACAACTATATAAAAATAAAAACACCTTAGTTATTGATGCAGGAACATGTATAACTTACGATTTTATAAACGCTAAAAACGAATATTTTGGCGGAGCAATCTCATTAGGGATTAACATGCGGTATGAAGCATTACATAAATTTACAGCAAATTTACCTTTACTAAAACCAAAAACTATTCCTGAAAAAGGAAATACCACAAAAAAAGCCATACATAAAGGCGTGATTAATAGCCTTTATCTAGAGATTGAGGGTGTAATTAAACAGTATCAAAAAAAAAATAAAAATTTAACAATTGTTTTAACAGGTGGAGACACAAAATTTTTGGTTGGTTTGTTAAAAAGTAGCATATTTGCCAATCCTAATTTTTTACTAGTAGGGTTAAATTATATTTTAAATTACAATTTACAAGAATGATAAAAAAATTAACTTTTTTAACCATACTTTTTTTTACTATAAATAGCATTGCACAAAAAAATAATATTTCACCTTATTCTTTTTTTGGTATTGGCGAATCTAACGAAACACAATCTGTCTCAGAAGCCAATATGGGTGGTATTGGAGGGTCTCTAAACAGCCCTTACATGCTTTACTTTACCAACCCCGCATCATATGCTTCATTACGTTTAACTACATACGCTTTTGCTGGAAATAATAAATATTTAATTATAGATGATGGTAATGAGAGTCAAGGTAGTTCCTCCTTTAATCTATCTTATCTAGCGTTAGGCTTTCCTGTTGGTAAAAAAGCAGGCGTTGTTTTTGGCGCTCAGCCTAGTACAAAAGTTGGTTATTCTATTTTAAATACTTTAGATGATACAGAGACTAATTTATTTTCTGGTAACGGCGGGACAAATAGAGTTTTTTTAGGTTATGGTTATCAGTTACCATTTAATATTAACTTAGGTATCGAAGGGTCTTATGAATTTGGTAATATTCAAAGAAGAATCTTAAATAGAAGAGCTAATGTTTATCTCGCATCAATGTATGAAACTATTTCAAATATTTCTGGTTTTTCTTTAAAAGCAGGGATTCAAAATGATATTAAAGTTAACGATAAACTAAATGTAAAAACAGGTATAACATTACATATAGAGAATGATTTAAAAACTAGAGGCAGTAGAAGGCTATACTCCCTTTTAAATGTTATAGATCCTAATTTAATTATTGAAAGAGATGTAGTTTTAAATGAAAGTTTTAATAGTGAAATTAACTCGCCATTAAAAACAATTATAAGTGCTGGTATTGGTACTAATCGATGGTTTACTGGTTTTGAATATAGTTTTCAAAATCCCATTTTATTTAAAAATGAGGTATTACAAAGCCCAAATGTTGAATTTACAGCATCTAGTAGAATGTCTCTAGGTGGCTTCTACACACCTAGGATAGAATCATTAACAAACTACTTTCAACGAATTACATATAGAGCTGGTTTTTACTCAAAACAGTTAGGTTTAAAAATAAATAATACTGAAATTAAAGACTTTGGCATGTCTTTTGGATTAACATTACCAAGTAAACGTAAATTTTCAAATATTAATTTAGGAATTGATATAGGGCAAAGAGGGGAAAAAAGAAATAACTTAATTAAAGAAAATTACATTAACTTTCGCCTCAATTTATCTTTTACAGACAAGTGGTTCAAAAAACGAAAATTAAATTAACTAACAACATATGAAAATGATAATTAAGAAAAAAAAAATTACAAGTTTTACAATTGTATTATTGCTGTTTTTAAGTACTAAAATTATAGCACAAGATAAATATGGTTCAGACCCCGAAAAATGCAAAATGAATATTTCTTTATTTCATGAAAGTGTAAAATCTAAAAATTATGCTGATGCACTTGTTCCATGGCAATGGGTTTATAAAAATTGCCCTAAAGCATCAAAACACACTTATTCTGATGGTTTAAAAATAGCCACATACCAACTTGAAAATGGCGACACTAATGCAGAGGCTTTAATTAATGAAATTTATGCTAAAAGAATAACGCATTTTCCATCTAATTTAGGAAAGGTTTATAGCGATTGGGCAAAATTTTTAATTAAAACTGGCGCTACGGAAGATGTAGTTTTTGAAAAATTAAATGAAGCTTTTAAAGCAGATCCTGCAGGAATGAGTACTAATAACATCTATAAATTCTTTCAAAATATAGTTGACAAGTATAAAGATACAGATACTCAAAAAGTATTTAATACTTATGATGAGGTGTTAGAAGCTGTAAATAAAAAAATTAGTAAAATGACTAGTGAATATACTATTTTACAGCAAAAAGTTGAAAAAGGAGAAACGCTATCTAAAAAAGACCAGTGGAGAGTTGATAAAGAATATTTTGAAAAAAACTTAAGTGGTTTAGGAAGAATTCAAGGTGGTCTTGACGGTATGGTAGAATCTATTGCTACTTGCGAAAGGTTAATACCTCTTTATAAAAAAACGTATGATGCTAATAAAAGTAATATCGTATGGTTAAAGAGAACAGCAAACAGGCTAAATAAAAAAGGGTGTAAAAGTGATCCTTTTTATGTAAGTTTAATTGAAAATTGGTCAAATACCGAACCATCTGTAGACGTATTTAAGTATTTAGAAAGTGTTTACAGAAGCCAAGGAAGAGTTAACGAAGCAGAAGCTTTAGGTCAAAAAATATTTGATATGGGCTCTTCTTTAGATAAAGCAAAATTTGTTTACAGTCAAGCGCAAGATTTAATGAAATCAGGTAAGTACGGACAGGCTAGAACAAAAGCAAGAGAGGCTTTAAAATATGAATCTAGTTATGGTAGGGCTTATATTTTAATTGCTAGAATGTATGCAAAAAGTGCTAACAATTGTGGGTCTAACGAATTTGAAAAAAGAATGACTTATGTTGCAGCAGCGACTAAAATAAACCAAGCAATTAAAGTCGATCCAAGTTTAAAATCGCATGGAAAAAAATATTTAAAAAACTATAGAGCTAATTACCCAGGTAAAACTTTAATCTTTAATCAAGGTAAAAATACAGGAGACTCTTATAGCATTGGTTGTTGGATTGGTGAAACGGTAAGAATTCCGTAATTTTGCTAAATGGCTAAATATAATTATTCACATATTACAAAAAGCATTATTACTATAGTTATAGTAATAATGCTTTTTTCTTGTGAAAATAATATGGATGAAATAAATGATTTTATAGCAGATAAAAACTTACCTATTTCAGTAACTAAAGACATTTACTTAATACATACAGACTCTGGTTATGTTAAAAGTAAAATGAGTGCTACTTTACTACATGATTTTACAAATAGAAAAAATCATCCTTACCACGAGTTTCCTAACGGAATAAAAATAGTTACCTTTGACAATAAAGATTCTACAACCATAACAGCAAAGTATGCAATTACCTACAAGAAAACACAAATAACCGAAATAAAGGGCAATGTTATTGTATTGAATCATATAAAAAAGTTACAACTAAAAACTGAACAGTTATTTTGGGACCAAAAAGAAAATTATTATTTTTCAAATAAAAGATCAATATTAACATCTACTACAGATACCTTAATTGGCAAAGATGGTTTTGATGCAAGATCTGATTTAACCAATGCAAATATGATGGATAATAGTGCAAAATTAAATATTAAAGAAAACTAAAATGATAAACGTTTATAAATTTTTTGAATTAGGTTACCTAGTAATTGCTGTATTTTTTATAATACAAGCCGTTTTGAAATTTGCTACAAACCCTAAAAAAGCAGGCTTCTTTTTACTCTTTGCTATAATCTCAATTTTTATGTATTTTTTTAAAAAATGGTTTAGAAAAAATAGATTTGAAAAGAAAAAATAAATTTTTGACTGTCTAATTTTAATTTAATAAAAAAATGGAAATTTTAATTATTGTTTTATCTGTTATTTTATCTGCCTTTTTTTCGGGTATGGAAATTGCTTTTGTTTCAGCAAATAAACTTCAGATAGAAATTGAAAAAAATAAAGATACTTTTTTATCTAAAATTTTAACTATTCTAACAAAAAATCCATCAAAATTTATTACCACAATGCTTGTTGGCAATAATATTTCATTAGTTATTTACGGATATTTTATGGGGGAATTATTAATGCAGTTTCTCTCACCACTATTGCCTAACGCATTTTTAATATTAATAACCCAAACTTTTATTTCGACAGTAATTATTTTAGTAACCGCAGAGTTTTTACCTAAAGCAATTTTTAGAATCTTTGCAAATGAGTTATTAAAGTACTTTTCTATATTTGCTTACTTTTTTTATATCTTATTTTATTTTATTTCAAAATTTATTAGCAAAATTTCGGATACTATTTTACGCATTTTTTTCAACTCAAAAAATAAGATTGAACAGACAGAATTTAGTAAAGAAGAGTTAGGTAATTATATCTCTGAACAATTAGAGGCAAACGATGAAAATATAGATTCTGAAATTCAAATTTTTCAAAACGCATTAGAGTTTCACAATGTTAAAGCGCGAGAAGTTATGATTCCAAGAACAGAAATTATTGCAATTGAAGTTCATGAATCTATTAAGAATTTAAAAGAGTTATTTATTACAACAGGTCTCTCAAAAATTTTAGTTTTTACTAATTCTTTAGATGATATAATTGGTTATGTAAATGCATTTGAGTTATTTAAAAATCCAAAAAATATACGATCAATACTATTGCCCGTAGAATATGTACCTGAAACAATTTTAATAAAAAATGTATTAGACATCTTAAGTAAGAAAAGAAAAAGTATAGCAATAGTTTTAGATGAATATAGTGGTACGTCAGGATTAATAACGCAAGAAGATATTATCGAAGAATTATTTGGAGAAATTGAAGATGAACATGATAAAATAAAAAATACTGAGAAAAAAGTAAATAATAGAGAATTTTTATTTTCAGCGAGATTAGAAATTGATTATTTAAATGAAACCTATGATTTAGATTTACAAAAAGAGGATTCTTACGAAACTCTTGGTGGATATATTGTAAATCATACCGAATCAATACCAAAATTAAACGAGATTATAACCATACGTAATTTAGAGTTTACGATAGCAAAAGTATCACAAACTAAAATTGAAGAAATTTATCTTAAAGTAATAAATTTAGAATTATAAATTTAGTTCTAATCTAAAGTTTTATGATTTAGTAAACCGTCAAGTTAATCTTCTTTATAAAACATAACCTCTCTATCATAAAAAGTAGATGCTTCATCTATTAACTCGGCTACTTGTAATGTAAAATCTTCTTGATCTTGTACTTTTATATCTTCTAAGAATTCAATCTCATCATCTATTAAATTAATGATAAACCTTGGGTATTCTGTATGTATTACAAAATTATCTTCTGGATTATCAGTATTGTCTGCTGTAAGAAATCTTGGTAAGTTCATTTTTTTAAGTTTAAAGGTTGAATATTTTTTTAATTTATTAATTTTAATATTTCTTGATACATATTTTCTCCAATATTATTTCCGTAGAGGTTTTTAGAAAAATTAGTATTACTATTTTGATATTTTTCAAAAGCATCTATCATTTTTGTTTTGTTGCTACCAATTACTGTTGCAAATCCGTTTTTAACTAACTCGACCCACTCTGTTTCTTCACGGGCAATAATGCAATGTTTTTTATTAAAAAAAGCTTCTTTTTGTAAACCACCACTATCTGTAACTACTAAGTTACAATTTTTTAAGAGTGCTAACATATCAAAATAGCCAACAGGTTCAATCAATCTCATTTTAGGTTTAATATGATGCTTTTTTAAAATACTTTTTGTTCTTGGGTGCAAAGGTAAAATGACTTCTTTTATTTCTGAAATTGCTGACAAACCTTCAAAAATTGATTTTAGTTTTTTGATATCGTCTGTGTTTTCTTGTCGATGTATGGTTGCTAACACAAAATCATTTTCTTTTAAATATAACGATTTGTAATAACTTGCTTTTTTTTCTACAGTTTTACCATAATATAAAACGGCATCTTTCATAATATCACCAGATTTTACGATTTTAATTGGTAAATTTTTATAGCCTTCGGTTGCTAAATTTTCTAAAGCAGTATCTGTTGGGCAGAGTAATAGGTCTGAAATTCTATCGGTTAAAATTCGATTGATTTCTTCGGGCATTTTTAGATTAAAAGAACGTAAACCTGCTTCTATATGAATAACTTTAATACCTAATTTTTTTGCAGCTAAAGCACCTGCAATGGTAGAATTTGTATCTCCAAAAACAACTACTGCATTTGGTTTTTCTTCTAGTAAAATAGGTTCTATTTTTTCGAGCATTTGCCCAGTCATTGCACCGTGACCTAGACCGTTTATGGCAAGGTTATATTTTGGTTTTGGTATTTCCATTTCTTTAAAAAACACTTCACTCATATTATTGTCATAGTGCTGTCCTGTATGTACAATAATTTCTTCAATTTCATGGTGTTCTGAAATTACTCTGCTTAAAACTGCTGCTTTAACAAATTGTGGCCTTGCTCCTAGAATTGTTAGTATTTTTTTCATTTATTTAATAAAATTGATAATTTTTTAGTCGTTACTTTTTGATGGTATTGTTCTAAGTTTTTAGAGTCTATTATTAAACTATTATTTTTATAATCTTGATATAATCTTAAAATCGTTTTTTTAAGATTTTTTAGGTCTTTAAAATCAATTACAAAACCAGATCTTGTGTTTTTTATAATTTCTTCCAAATCACCATTTATAGGTGCAATTGCTAAAATTGGTCTTTTTGCTTGCAAATATTCAAATATTTTACCAGTAATAATGCCTTTTGCACTTGGTACATTATTAATTAAAAGCAACAATACTTGTGCCGATTTTTGGTGTTTTATTACTTCTTGATGTTTTATATAATTTAGAGAGGTAACATAATTTTTTAATCCGAAATTAGAAATGTCACCTATTGCTTCTTGACAAACCTTACCAATTAATTTAATTTCTAAAACGTTTTTAAAGCCCTTATTTTCTTGTATTAATTCAGCTAAAGCTTGCCATAAAATTTGATGATTTCTATCATTATTTAACATGCCAATATGCAATAAACTAAATTTTTTATCTAACCTGACCTCTTCCGTTTTTTTAAATGTATCAAAACTATTGGTGATTACATGTGTGTTTTTATTAAATTTTAAAAAATTTTCTTGCATCGTTTTGCCTACTACAATAATTTTATCTGCGTTTTTTAAGACTTGTTTTTCTAATTTAAAATGTTTTGCTTTTGCTTTTTTTGTTAAAGGTAAATTATGGAAATAATCAATAGTTGTCCATGGGTCTCTAAAATCGGCAACCCATTTTATTTTTGGAAATTGTTTTTTTAAATGTAAGCCAATTAAATGTACAGAGTGTGGTGGTCCTGTTGTAATAATTGCATCAACCTTATTTTTCTCTAGATATTTTTTTAAATATTTTACTGATGGCTTAACCCAATATTTACGAGCATCTGGTATAAAGTAATTGGCTCTAATATACTGTAATATGCTACCTATAAAATTTGGATTAGGGTTTAAAAAACCTGCACTTTGTTTTTTTTGTTTAAAAAAATGATTAGGTTCAAAAATGGATTGTTTTAGTAGCGTTATTCCCTCGGGAATTTCTTTTTCTAAAGAACTGTCTATTATCGGGTACTTTGGATTTTTAACGGTATAAACTATTGGCTCAATATCAAATTTTGGTAAATATTTTACAAATTTCAACCAACGTTGTACACCAGAACCTCCAGAAGGTGGAAAATAATATGTTAGAATTAGTACTTTCATTTTCCTAACCCTTCCCGAAAGGAAGGGAATTTATTTGTTTTTTAAATTCTTTATGTGTTATGCTTAGTGGAATATTTACCAAATAATTTTCTGTTTTGGTTAATGATTTATTTAGAATAGTTATCCATTTTTTCTCTAAATCGTTTGTTGTAATTATTGGCTTATTTTTTTTAGAGAGTGCATTAAACTCATGCCATTTTAGTTGATTAAAGAAGTAGTTATATTCTGTAAAAACAATTTCAACCGTCATTTTACAAATTGTTTCTAAGTTCAATTTTTCCTTAGAAACTTCTATACAATCGTTTTTAGAAAGTATGTAATAATTTTTCAATTTCGTTTTTTCTGTCTTTACATTTTCAAATAAATCAAATGGAGAAACTTTTCTTCTCACTTTGCTTATTCCAAATATTTTACGATGTAAAAACCAATGTATCTTACTAAAAAAAGATTCTTTTTTAAAGATTCTATTTTTTAATTTATTATTACCAACTAAGTTATATCCATATATTTTAGGATGATTATAGTTTGGATATACTTCATTGTTTTGATTTATTATTGCAATATCATCGGTAATGAATCCAGCATTTTTATGTAAACAAAACTCTAATTCTAAAGTTGTTTTTCCAGTTCCGCCAGTCCCTCCTAATAAAATAGATTTTCCGTTTAACGAAAACCCAGAAGCGTGAATTGGCACTAAATCATCAAAAAAGAATGTCATCGGGATCAATATATTTTCATGAAATATTTGACCAATATTCTCGACTCTATTAGTAAACTGCATATTTAACCACTTTCTAATTACTTTTCTAAAGTAATTTGGAGCAATATGTAACCTAAAATAGATTTTTTTTAATTGATTATTTTTATCAAAAACAAAAGCAACTTCAGTCAATTTATCTTTAAAACGAATTGCATCTTTATAATAATAATACTGTGAAGGGTTATTGGCAATTAATTTAGAATTAAAAGAAGACCAATTGTCTGTGATTTCTATTTTAGTATCTCTTATTTCTGTTTTGTAAACTAACAATTCATCTAATAAAATAGCTTTATAAGGTGAGTTTTTTAAGTTGATTTTTGTAGAAATTCCAAAAAATGAAAACATCTTTTTATTTGTTGTCAATTCCCGTAAAAACGGAAGTCTGTTCTTAATTATATTTTTGCCTTTGTAGATATAGCAATTAAAACTAATATCTTACTTTTGTATAAATTATTGCCACAAAAATAAGAAACTCTAACTTGAAACCAGCCAATTTAAAAAAAGAAAATATTTTAGTAACTTATGTTGTTCTTGCAACTTTTGTAAAAAGAGATATTTTAATATTAGAAAAAGAGTTTCAGGTTACTAAATATCATTTTAACACTGCCAATAAATTTTTATTGCCTTTTGCTTTTTTAAAACAGTTTTTTTATCTGTTATTTAATGCTTTTAAATTTAAAAATATGATTATTCAATCCTCTGGATATGTTTCTTTTTTACCTGTAATTTTTGCCAAATTATTTAACAAAAAAACGACTATTATTGCTATTGGGACTGATTGTGCAAAATTACCAGAAATTAATTACGGTGCTCATATCAAACCTATTTTATCTTGGTTTACTAACTTTTCGTTCAAACACGCTAGTTTAATTTTACCCGTACATAAAAGTTTAGAAAAAAGTACTTACACTTATTTAGATACCAAGTTTCCAAAACAAGGAATACGTAATTTTATACCAAATATAAAAACACCAATTGTAGAAATGGTTAATGGTTACGATATCCAAAAATGGCAATTATTAGATTTAAAACGTAACGATAATTCTTTTTTAACGGTTTCTTTTGCATTAGATAAAGTGGGTTATTATCGTAAAGGAATTGATTTAATTGTTGCAATGGCAAAACAATTCCCAACTTATAATTTTACCATTGTAGGTAAAGTTTTATTGCCAAAAAAATGCCCTGATAATTTAAATTTAATTAAAAATGTACCACAAACAGAACTATTAAAAATTTACAATCAACATCAATATTATTTGCAATTATCTATGTTTGAGGGTTTTCCGAATGCATTGTGTGAAGCGATGCTTTGTGGTTGTATTCCGATAGGAAGTAATGTTGCTGGAATACCTGATATTATTGATGATTCGGGCTATATTTTAAAAAATAAAAATAAAAATGATTTAATTAAATTAATTCATAATCTTTCTAAAAATAAAATCACTACTAAAAAAGTTCGCAATCAAATTATGCATAATTTTTCTTTAGAAAGAAGAGAAAAAGAGTTTATTAAAAATTTAAAAAATTAAAAAATTATGATTATAGCCAATAAAGCAATTCGTAGTCGTTAGTCGTATAGGTAAAAGTGTTTACTTCAATTTCGGCATATGACCTCTAAGTAAAGTGGCTTTATACCTGTTGAGCCAGGAGATGGTCTATTAAATAGAAGAAAATTAATGAAACTCCACCAAGAGTTGAATTTGTGTTACCGAATTTGGTAAAAGCCTTAAAAATGTATTAATACAAATGGAGAAACGGGGAGTAGAAATAGAAAAGCCTTCTTTAAAAAAATAAATAATGAAGATCATAAAAAAAGAGGTATATTTGGTATCATTTTACTTCTAAAAAAGCACTTACAAAAAAAATGTTATTGAAATAATTGTTAAAACTGGACGATATGGCAAGTACATATAATGTATATTTTGAAGAAAAAAAATATACTTCATTAAAAGAATATTTAAATAAAACAGTATATTCTTCTATATTTATTTTAGTAGATGAACACACAAAATCACAATGTTTACCTGTTTTTTTAAGTAAAATACAAGCAAAAACAGACTATAGAATTATTAGTATTACATCTGGAGAAAAAAATAAAACTTTAGAAACCTGCACTTATGTTTGGCAAAAACTAACCAATTTTAATGCAGACAGAAAAAGTATTTTAATAAATTTAGGTGGAGGAATGTTAACCGACCTTGGCGGGTTTACAGCGGCTACTTTTAAAAGAGGTATTCGATTTATTAATGTACCTACTACGCTACTTGGTATGGTTGATGCATCGATTGGAGGGAAAACAGGGATAGACTTTAACTATTTAAAAAATCAAATAGGGCTTTTTTCTAACCCTGAATTAATAATTATTGATTATTCATACTTAAAAACTTTGCCTAAAAGAGAATTAAACTCTGGAATGGCTGAAATTATTAAATACGCCTTAACTTATGACAAATCACTTTGGATTTCTATAATTAACAATCGAGAATTAACAATTAAAAATCTTAAAATTTGGATTTATAAATCTATTGAAATTAAAACTGAAATTGTAAAAAAAGACCCAACAGAACAAAGTTTACGAAAAATACTAAATTACGGGCATACTATAGGGCATGCTATTGAATCCTATTTTTTAAATGCAACCCATCTAAAAACACTAACTCACGGTGAAGCAATTGCTATTGGTTTAATTATAGAAACTTATATTTCATTTAAGCAACTTCATTTTCCTGAAAAAGAATTAAAAGCTCTTAGAGAATTAATACATGTAATTTTTGATAAAGAAAGTCTTTTAAAGTCTTATTATCCTGCCTTTTTTGAATTAATGAAACAAGATAAAAAAAATAATAACGGTATCGTATTTTTTACCTTAATGGAAGATATTGCAAAATATAAAATTAACTGCACTGTTGACAAGACTCTAATTGAGGAAGCTATAAATTTTTACAACGCTTAACCTATGATAATTACTTATACTTTAAACGACTTATCTGTTGTTGCAAAAAAAATAATACAACAAGCAAAAAGTAAAATACTATTATTTAATGGCGAAATGGGTAGTGGAAAAACGACTTTAATTAAAGAAATTATTAAACAGTTTGGAGTTAATGACAATATAAGTTCACCCACTTTCTCATTGGTAAATGAATATCTTTCTAAACAAAATGAACTTATTTATCACTTTGATTTTTATAGAATTGAAGACCAAGAAGAGGCACTAGCAATAGGAATTGAAGATTATTTTAACAAAAATGCTTGGTGTTTTATTGAATGGCCTAAAAATGCAAAAAATTTACTACCTTTAGACGCTATTGAAATTAATATTTTAATCATTGATGATGGAATTAGAAAATTAGAAGTGCGGTAATACTTTAACAATAGAATAGTCTAAGTAAAAATTTCTAAAATAAACTAGAACATAAAACAACTAAAAATGAATGAACATTTTAGTCCATTTAGTAAAGAAGAATTAATACCAAACCCCGAAATGCTTGAAATTAAAAAGCAGAAAGATGAGTTATTTATTGGCA
Organism: Flavobacteriaceae bacterium; assembly: GCA_021648755.1. Classification (GTDB taxonomy): domain Bacteria; phylum Bacteroidota; class Bacteroidia; order Flavobacteriales; family Flavobacteriaceae; genus S010-17. The sequence goes on from JAKISG010000022.1 coordinate 28,787, forward strand.
TACCGAAAGAAACTTGTTTAGAAGAAAAACGCGTGTGTCTAACACCAGATGCTATTGCAGCACTAACAATTCACGGACACCGTGTTGTTATAGAAAGTGAAGCAGGTAAATTATCTAATTTTGATGATGTAGCATATGCTAATGCTGGAGCAAAAATATCGTACAATACAGCGGAAGTTTTTGCAAGTAATATAGTACTTAAAATAGAACCGCCATCTTTATCTGAAATTGAAATGATGAATCCAAAAAGTGTTCTTATTTCTGCTTTACAACTAAAAACTCAAAAAAAAGAGTATTTTGAGACACTTGCAAAAGAGAAAATAACTGCACTAGCTTTTGATTTTATTAAAGACGAACATGACTTATACCCAATCGTAAAGTCCTTGAGCGAAATTGCAGGTATGGCTTCCGTTTTAATTGCAGCTGAATTAATGAGTAATAGCAATAACGGTAATGGTTTAATTTTAGGTAATATCACAGGTGTCCCTCCAAGTGAAGTCGTTATTTTAGGGGCAGGAACTGTTGGTGAATTTGCGGCACGAACTGCTTTAGGTCTTGGTGCGTCTATAAAGGTTTTCGACAACTCACTAACCAAGTTAAGAAAGTTGCAACACAGTTTAGGGCAACCAATTTATACCTCAACCATACAACCAAAATATATTCAAAAAGCATTAATGCGTTGCGATGTGGTTATTGGTGCAATTAGAGGTAAAAATAGGTCGCCAATAGTTGTAACCGAAGCAATGGTAGCGCAAATGAAATCAGGTGCTATAATTGTTGATGTAAGTATTGATAGAGGCGGTTGTTTTGAAACATCAGAAATTACAACACATAGCAAACCAACTTTTTTAAAACACGATATAATTCATTATTGTGTACCAAATATTCCATCGCGATATTCTAGAACAGCAACGCTATCTATTAGTAACATTCTAACACCATACCTTTTAAATATTGGCGAAGAAGGAGGTATAGAAAATGCTGTTCGATTTGATAAAAGTTTACAAAAAGGAATGTACTTTTACCACGGCATTTTAACTAACAAATCTGTTGCAGATTGGTTTAATTTACCATTTAGAGATATTAATTTATTGCTTTTTTAACCCTTAAATTGATTTTATAAACCAATATTAATACACTATTTAATGAAGATTGACCGCGATTTATTAAAACGATTTAAACTTTTTGGCTCAGGTATGTTTTTAGGAATTTTATTATTACTATTCTTTTTTAATGGTAAAAAATCAAAATGCACTTGGTTTCCTAATGAAAAAGCTCTTGCATATATTCGAAATAAGAATATAGAATATGCACCAAGTTTAAGAACACAATTAACAATAAAACGGATAGACAGTTCTACTATTAATCAAATTTTGTTAAAAGGAAATATTAATTTTTCTAAAAGTAAACAACGTCAAAAACCTTGTCAAAAATATTGGATTGATGGTTTTGCTTTAGAAAAAAAGGTAACTTTACATGTTACAGTTTGTGATACTATAGCAACGTTAAGTAAATTAGATTTTAGAAAATAAGTTTGCTATACCATTAGCATCTGATGGTCTTGGTGCATTTGCATTTACTATATTCCCTTCGGTGTCTATTAATATAAATCTTGGAATTCCTCTAATATTATAACTTTTAGTAAAAGTGGTATCTTTACCTGCAAATAATTGAATACCAACCATATTTTTAGTAGCAATCATTTTTTTCCACTTTGCTTTATCTTTATCTTTATCTAAAGAAATACTTACAAAAGCAATATTTTTAGTATGATACTTTTTTTCAATTTTTTGTAAATATGGTATTTCTTTTACACAAGGAGGACACCATGTTGCCCAAACATCTATATAGACATATTTGCCTCTTAAATCGTCTAAAGATGTTTTTGTACCATCATAATTTTCGTAATTAATAAATTTTGGTGAAAGTTTTTTTGTGTTTTCAGTTATAGAATTTTCTGTAGTATTAACTTCAGTTTTAACCTCTTTTTTTATGCTTGTAATTTTATTTTCATCTTTACAAGATATAAATACAATTAATGTCATTATAAATAAGTACTTCATAATTTTCTATTTTTAGTTACTTTAAATAAAAACTTTGTCAAAAAAAAATTTTGACAAAGTTACTTTTCTGAAATTTTTAAAAAGCAGTACTAAGCAGATAAAAAACGGAATAAACAAAAACTTTACTCTTCTTCTTTAGAAACTGCTACCACTTTTTTAGGTGCTGGTTTTGCTTTTGTTTTTTTCTTTTGAGATTCGTCTTCAATTACTTCAAACGGAAAATCAAAAATCACATTTCTATGTAATCTTATTTTTGCATTATATTTACCCGTTCTTTTAATTAGACTTCCGGGTAAACTAATGAATTTTTTATCAATTTCAAATCCAGCAGTATCAATTGCTTTAGAAACATCTGTATTATTAATTGAACCAAATAGTTTAGTACCAGTACCAACTTTTGCTTTAATTTTAATCTCTAATGCAGTAATTGCTTTTGCCTTTCTATTGGCATCTTCAATAGTTTTTTGCTCTTTAAACGCTCTTTGTTTTAAGTTTTCTGTTAAAACTTTTTTTGCTGACAGTGTTGCCAGTTTAGCAAAACCTTGAGGTATTAAAAAATTACGACCATAACCGTTTTTTACAGTTACTAAATCATCAGAAAAACCTAAGTTTTCTACGTCTTTTATTAGTATAAGTTCCATAAATAAATTTTATTATTATTTAAGCAAATCGCCAATAAATGGCATTAACGCCAAATGACGTGCTCTTTTAATTGCTTGTGATACTTTACGTTGGTATTTTAATGATGTTCCGGTTAAACGTCTTGGCAATATTTTACCTTGTTCGTTAACTAAATACATTAAAAAATCTGCGTCCTTATAATCAATATATTTAATGTCATTTTTCTTAAAACGACAATATTTTTTCCTTTCTTTAGTGTCAATTTCTAAGGGAGTTAGATATCTAATCTCGCTTTTATTTACACTTTTAGCCTGTTGCTCTATACTTGTATTTTCAGCCATATTATATTATTTTTTTTCTTTTTTAGCAACTTTTACAGCAGCCTTTTCTTTAACTCTTATCTTTCTTTTTTCAGCCCAAATAGCAGCGTGTTTATCTAACTTTACAGTTAAGTAACGCATAACACTATCGTCTCTTCTAAATTCTAATTCAAAAGTAGCAATTTCTTCTCCTGGAATATTGAATTCAAACAAGTGGTAAAAACCTGTTTTTTTCTTTTGAATATTGTAGGCTAATTTTTTAAGCCCCCAGTCTTCTTTGTACAATATCTCTCCCCCTTTAGAAGTAAGGTAATCTTCAAACTTTTTTACTGTTTCCTTTACCTGAACATCAGATAAAACGGGATTTAAAATGAAAACAGTTTCGTAATGATTCATATGTTATATTTTTTAATTATAAATTTTAAGTCTGCAAATGTACAATATTTATTTACATTAAAGTTCGGGTTACTTAAAAAAATATTTTTTAATTTTTTTAAAAATAAACACCTTAAAATCTAATGAATTATAAAATGTAAGGCAAAAAATTAGGTTCAACATCTAACATTAAAAATATAGATACTCCTAAAAAACGGTACAACATTTAATTTTCTTATTTTTGTTTTAAATTAAAAAAATTTAAAAATGTCAAATAAACTAGTAAACAAGGTACAAGATACTCATTTTTTTGGAGAATTTGGTGGTGTAAATGCCTCTATATCCGATTCTGCTACATACACTTTTCTAGCCGCGAAAACAATGGGTGATACTTTTGAAGGCAATACAGAGGGTTGTTATTTATATTCAAGACACTCTAGCCCTAGTAATTTAAACTTAGCAGAAGCTTTGGCACAACTCGAAGGCACAGAAACTGCAAATGTTACAAGTTCTGGTATGGGAGCAATCACTTCTACCATTCTACAAATTTGTAGCGCAGGAGACCATATCGTTGCTAGTAGAACTATTTATGGAGGAACTTGGGCTTTTTTAAAGAATTTTTTACCAAAACTAAATATCAAAACCTCTTTTGTAGATATTACTACATTAGCAAAAATTGAAGCGGCAATAACAAAAGATACTAAGATGATTTATTGCGAATCGGTTAGCAATCCGTTACTAGAAATTGCAAATATACCTGAATTGTCTAAAATAGCTAAAAGACATAACATACCTTTGATTGTTGACAATACATTTATGCCTTTAATTATCTCAGCAAAAAAACTAGGAGCAACTATTGTATGCCATAGTTTAACAAAATTTATTAACGGAACAAATGACACCGTTGGAGGGGCAGTTTGTGCAGATAATCACTTTATTAATAGTACAAAGTCAGTTATCGATGGTGCTGCTATGTTACTTGGACCTGTAATGGATAGTTTTAGATCTGCAAGTATTTTAAAAAACATGAGAACTTTAGCGATTAGAATAAAAAAACATAGTGAAAATGCCCTATATATATCAGAACAATTAGAATATGATGGAGTAAGCGTTGTATATCCAGGCCTTAAAAGTCATAGAGATTACGAACTTATAAATTCATTGTATAATAAGGAATTTGGTTATGGAGGTATCTTAACTATTGATGCTGGTAATTTAGAAAAAGCCAATAAATTAATGGAATTAATGCAAGAAAAAGGTATTGGGTTTTTAGCAGTAAGTCTAGGGTTTTACAAAACACTTTTTAACGCTCCAGGAACAGGGACTTCTAGTGAAATACCTCTAGATGAACAAGAAGAAATAGGGTTAAGTGATGGGTTAATTCGGTTTTCTATGGGGTTAGATTACGATATTGTACGAACCTATAAGTTAATGCGTAAATGTATGGTTAAAATAGGCTTAATTTCTAAAAAGTAGTATCTATATTTTTATATTTTAAGGTTTAATTTCTTTGTTATATCCATTTAAAAAAAACAGAAATTATTAAAATAAATTGACAGTAATAACACATTTTAAAAACTTTAAAAATAATAAAATATTAGCTAAAAAGTATTCAATTATATACAACAAGTAATATTATATTTGCGCTATAATAATTTACTTTAAAACATATGGAAACAAAGAATATTACACCTATTCAGCGATTTTGGAAGTTATTAAAACCTGATGTAAAGGAAATCAGAAATATTCATTTATATTCTATTTTTAGTGGTTTAATTAGTTTGTCGCTTCCACTTGGAATACAGTCTATTGTAAATTTAATACAAGGCGGAAGAGTAAATAGTTCTTGGGTTATTTTAATTACATTTGTAACCTTAGGAACTATTATTGCTGGTGTTTTTAAGGTTTTTCAATTACGAATTACAGAAAATTTACAACAAAAAATTTTTACAAAAGCTGCTTTTGAATTTGCATATCGAGTACCCAGAATTCGAATGAAAGAACTAAGTAAACGATATACTCCTGAATTAATGAATCGTTTTTTTGATGTTATTTCTGTTCAAAAATCACTTTCCAAAATCCTTATCGATTTTTCTTCGGCATTTTTTATTGTTATTTTTAGTCTATTATTACTTTCTTTTTATCATCCTTTTTTCATTCTATTTAGTGTAATTCTGTTAATTTTAATCTATTTTATATTTATTTTTACGGCATATAAAGGAATGGAAAGTAGCTTACAAGAATCTAAATTTAAATACAAAGTTGTGCATTGGCTACAAGAATTATCTAGATCAGCATTAACTTTTAAATTAAATGGAAAAACCAATTATCCGTTTGAAAGAACAGATCATTATGTACAAGGCTATTTAGTTGCACGCGAAAATCATTTTAAAGTACTTATTAAACAATACTCCTACTTAATTATTTTTAAAACAATTGTAACCATAGGCTTATTAGCAATTGGTGGTATTTTAGTAATGAAACAACAAATGAATATTGGGCAATTTATTGCTGCAGAAATTATTATTATTATTGTAATGAGTTCTGTAGAAAAATTAATACTTAGCATTGAGTCTATCTACGATATTTTAACTGCTTTAGAAAAAATAGGGCAAGTTACCGATCTTGAATTAGATCGAGATACAGGCATGAATTTAGAAATACCTAATGATAGTAATGGTGTTAATATAGAGGTATCTAATTTATCTTTTCGCCACCCCGAAGCTACTAAAAACACATTAACTAATATTTCCTTTCAAATTAACGAAGGAGAAACTCTATTAATAACAGGTGATTACAGTTCAGGAAAAAGCACTTTACTGCAACTTTTATTTGGCTTATACAAACCATTAAACGGAACAATTGCATACAACAAATTACCTATAGGAAATTTATCTTTAACTTCACTTAGAGGACATATTGGTGAGCATTTAAAATTAGAACACCTCTTTGAGGGTACAATTTTAGAAAACATTACTTTAGGAAGAGAAAAAGTAAGTTTTAAAGACGTACAATGGGCAATAGATAATTTAGGACTTTACGATTTTATTAAAACGCAACCTAAAGGTTATGGCACTCCATTAAATGCCCAAGGAATAGGGTTGCCTGAAAGAACGGTAATTAAATTACTTTTGGCAAGAAGCATTGTTTCTAAACCTAAATTACTTTTATTAGAAAACACATTTGAACATTTAGATCATCAAACTTGTAAAAAAATTATTAATTTCCTTTTAAGTAAAGAAAATAAATGGACTATTATTCTAGTTTCCCACATTAATTACATTGCTCAAAAAGTAGAAAAAATAATTGTTTTAGAAAAAGGAATGATTATAAACTCTGGGACTTATGATAAAATTAAGACTACAATGAAATTCAAATCTAATTAATTATGCTTAACATTTCAGAAAAAGACATTACAGAAAAAGATATAGACTTAAAAAAATACAAATCATATGCTTATGTAGAGAGCAAAAAAACAAACCGTACTTTACTACAAATTATAGGTCTTACTTTTTTAGTATTTTTAATTAGTATGTTTTTACCATGGACACAAAATATACATACTAACGGAACTATAACTACATTAAAACCTGGACAACGCCCACAAACTATTCAATCTATGATTTCTGGAAGAGTAGAAAAATGGTATGTTCAAGAAGGAGATTATGTAAAAAAAGGAGATACTATTCTTTTTATATCTGAAATAAAAAATGAATACCTAGACCCTAACCTGTTAAACAATACAAAAAATCAAATAAATTCAAAATCTAGTGCTGTAAAAGCTTATCAAGAAAAGGTAAATGCATTAAACAATCAAGCTAGCGCACTAATTAAAACTGCTAAATTAAAAGAAGAAGAATACGCTAACAAACTTAAACAAACTAAATTACTGATTATTAGTGATAGTATGGCGCATCAAGCAGCTATTATTAATTACGATATTGCTAAAGCGCAGTTTAAACGTATGGAGGAATTACAAAAAGAAGGTTTAAAACCATTAACAGACTTAGAAAAACGCAATAAAGAAATGCAGAAAGCACAAGCCGATTTAGTGTTTAAAGAAAATAAATTTCTTGCTAGTAAAAACAAAGCGATTAATGTAGTTGTTTCTAATAATGCTACTGCAGCACAATATCGAGAGAAAATTGCAAAATCGAAATCTGATAAGTTCACCGCTTTTTCTAGCATGTATGATGCTGAAGTAAGTGTTTCAAGATTAAAGAATAAGTTCTCTAATTATAACATTCGTTCTAATATGTATTACATTACTAGTCCTCAAAATGGTTACGTTACAAAAACTATTCAATCTGGAATTGGCGAAACTATAAAACAAGGGAGTCAAATTGTAAGTATAATGCCCGAAAATTATGAATTGGCAATAGAAATGTACATCAAACCAATCGATCTTCCTTTAGTTCAGATAGATGAAAATGTTCGTATTCAGTTTGATGGTTGGCCTGCAATTGTTTTTTCTGGATGGCCAACTATTTGCCACGGAACCTACGGAGGCACAGTATATGCTATTGATCAATTTATAAGCGATAACGGAATGTATCGTGTTTTAGTAGCTACCGACAAAGATGATCACGATTGGCCAGATGCACTGAGAGTTGGAGGCGGCACAAGAAACTTATTATTACTTAATAAAGTTTCTGTATGGTATGAATTATGGCGTAGCGCAAATGGGTTTCCACCTGATTATTATGTCAAAGAAAATAAAAAATAATGATGAAAATACAACTGTTTATATTTTCTAGAAATGTTAAAATATTCGTTTTTTATTTCTTTAGTTTTTATGCAATAGCTCAAAATAACACAGAATCTATTTTAAGTTATTCCGATTTTTTAACTATTGTAAAAAACGAACACCCATACGCAAAACAAGCAAACATACAACCTGAAAAAGGAAAGGCAAATTTACTACAATCTAGAGGTGCTTTTGACCCTAAAATTAATACTACTATTGATCAAAAAAACTTTCAAAATACAGAATACTATAACCGTATAAATGCAGGATTAAAAATACCAACTTGGTTTGGCATTGAACTAAATGGAGGCTTTGAACAAAATGAAGGAATTTATTTAAACCCCGAAAACACCACCACCAATAATGGGTTATTATATGCTGGAATTTCTATGCCTATTGGGCAAGGTTTATTTATTGATAAACGTAGAGCGGAACTTAAAAAAGCAAAACTTTTTTTACAAATATCAGCAGCCGAAAAACAACTATTATTAAATGAATTGACCCTAGAAGCTGGCTTAACGTACTGGAAATGGTTTAAAGCGCACCAAACATTACGAATATACAAAGAAGCATATCAACTTGCAAAATTAAGACATGATGGTGTGAAAATGGCAGTACAATATGGTGACAAACCAACTATTAATAACACCGAAGCTGAAATACAAGTGCAAAACAGATTACTTGACCTACAACAAGCAGAACTTAACTATTTAAATACCGCTGCTTTTCTTGCCACCTATCTTTGGAAAAACGGTAATATTCCTTTAGAACTAAAAGAAAACACAATACCTAGCGCATTAGACAACCTACAAACAACTATTGAAGAACATCAAATTCAAAAAATAGACTCTTTACTTAACTTTCACCCAGAGTTAAAAAAATCGGAATTAAAAATTAGCCAACTACATATTGACCAAAAATTTAAACGAAATAAGTTATTACCTATTATCGATTTAAAATACAACCCTATTACCGAAAACATTGGCAATCAAGCAATCAATAATTTTTCTATTAATAATTATGCTTGGGGATTATCCTTTCAAATGCCTTTATTTTTAAGAAAAGAAAGAGGTGCCTTAAAACTTGCCTCCTTAAAATTAGAAGAGTCTAATTACCTATTAGACAACAAAAAAGAATTGCTAAAATACAAAGTAATTGCAGCAAAAAATCAATGGGAAACTGCGCAAAAACAAGTAGAACTATACAAGAAAACTATTAAAAACTATACGTTATTAGTTCAAGGCGAACAAAAACTATTTAGCTCAGGAGAAAGTTCTTTATTTTTAGTAAATTATAGAGAACTTAATTTTATTAAAACTCAATTAAAATTTATTGAACTAATCACTAAAAGGCAAGAATCTGAGTTAAAAATAAAGTACGCTTTAGGTACTCTTTAAAACATCGCTGTTTTAAAACGATTTAAAAAAAAGTTATAAAAAGAGTTATTACAAACAATTAAAAAGCAAGAAAAAAAAGACTATAGAACAATTAATTGATAAATAACCCATTTGCACATATAATGCGTGTAAATTTAATACACAATTGTGCAAGATTGTTTAATACGTTTATCTGTGTGTTAGCAACAAGCGCTGACGAATAAACAGAATTGTAACAAAACTTTAAAAAGAACGTCTTTAAATAAAACGAGAAAATAATGAAAAAAATAAGTTTAATAATATTGATGATTTTTGTTTCATCATTAAACTACGCACAGAATTGTGATTGTTTTTCAAATCTTAAATGGTTAATTGAAACTTTCGAAAAAAATGATGCAGGGTTTCAATATGTTATTGACCAGAAAGGCGAAAATGCTTATAATTATCACAATAAAACTATAAAAGAAAAAGCACTAAAAATTAAAGATAAAAAAGAATGTTTAAATTTATTAAATGAGTGGACAGAATTTTTCAGAAAAGGACATATAGGTGTTCGTTTAATTTCTTCAAAAAACGAAAAAGATTTAGGCAATGAAACATTAACTATAGACCTTGTAGATTTTAATAAAAATTTAGAGAACTTAAAAGATAAAACAGACATTGAAGGAATTTGGGTTTCTTCATCTTACACAATAGGAATAGTAAGAGACAGCATAAATCCCGACAGAGATTATGTTGGGTTTATCATAAAATCAGGGAATAATAGTTGGAAAATAAATCAAATAAAATTTGAACTCAATAAAAAAGACAGTACAAAATTCACAATGAATTATTATATGGGAGATCATTCATTGAAAAAGATTAATGAAATTGAACTCAAAGAAGGTAAATATCTTGTATCAAGTTTTATTACATTCATTAAGACAAAACCTGAAATCAAAATTAAAGATGTAAACAAAGAACTCTATTATAAATCAATCATTTCAGAATATCCTTTTGTTGAGAAAATTTCCAATAATACAATCTTGTTAAGAATACCTTCTTTTATGTATGAAAATAAAAAAATAATTGATGCGGTACTTAACGAGAATGATAGTTTAATAAGAAATACTAAAAATCTAATTATAGATTTAAGAAATAATGGTGGTGGTGCTGATCGTAGTTATAGCAATTTAATACCATATTTATATACAAATCCTTATAGAGTTATAGGTGTAGAAAGGCTATCAACTGATTTAAATAATCAAAGAATAAAAGATGGAGTTAATAATCCGAAAACTTCCGAAAAAGACAGAAAATGGGGCACGGAAAGTCTTGAAAAATTGGAAAAAAATATTAATGGATTTGTTACATTAGGAGCAAGAATAAATATTAATATAAAAGATACTGTCTATCCTTTTCCTCAAAATGTAGCAATACTTATTAATGAAAATTGTGGAAGTACCACCGAGCAATTTTTATTAGCCGCAAAACAAAGTAAGAAGGTAAAATTATTCGGAACAACAACAGCGGGTGCACTTGATATTTCAAATTTAAATATCGTTAAATCACCCTGCAACGATTTTGAATTGATTTATGGAACATCAAAAAGTTTAAGAATACCCGAAATGACAATAGATGACAAAGGAATACAACCCGATTTTTATTTTGACAAAACAATCAAACCTTACGAATGGATTAAAAAAACAATTGAAATCTTGAATTATGAATAGCCCAGTTGCTAACAAAAGTAATCGTTGCGCAAGAGACATAAAATCGGTCAAGAATAATTGATTTAAGCGATTTTTAGGATAAACTCAATTTTTAAAATGAGGTAAATTCCAAATTTTTAAGTTCTTTACAAGTGTTTATTTGTT
>JAKISG010000023.1 GCA_021648755.1 Flavobacteriaceae bacterium
ACAAACGGTTTCAAATGAATTAGAAAGTGCTAACATTTCAGGAGATAAATTAAATAATCTAAATGTTCAATTTAGTTTTATAAAAACAGACACTTCTTTATCAAGAAAAGATAAAGTATTGAAAAAATTGATAGATGAAATAGACGAAAACATTAATCAATTTATCAAAACACACGAATATTTTGATGTTTTAGGTCAATTATATATTGAGTTCTTAAGATATGCAAATAGTGATAAAGGTTTAGGAATTGTTTTAACACCACCTCATATAACCGAATTATTTGCAGAATTAGCAGAAGTTAATAAAAATTCTATTGCTTATGATAACTGTACTGGAACAGGTGGTTTTTTAATTTCAGCAATGAAAAAAATGATTGAAGATGCTAAAGGAGATGCAGAAAAAATAAAAGAAATAAAAGCAAAACACCTAATTGGAACTGAATATCAATCTCATATTTTTGCTTTAGCAGTTTCCAATATGTACATTCATCAAGATGGTAAAACTAACATAATGAATGGTAGTTGTTTTGAACCAATTATTATAAAAGATGTAAAGGCAAGAAAACCAACTGTTGGTTTTTTAAATCCACCTTATAAATCGAATAAAAAAACGGATACAGACGAATTTGAATTTATTTTAAATAATTTAGACTGTTTGGTAGATGGCGGAACTTGTATTGCAATTGTGCCAATGCAAAGTGCTTTAGCAACAAAAGGTAAAGTTTACGAATTTAAAAAACAACTATTAAAAAAGCATACTCTTGATGCAGTTTTGTCAATGCCTGATGAATTGTTTTTCAATTCTAAAGTTGGTGTTGTTTCTTGTATAATGATTTTTAAAGCACATAAACCACATCCAAAAAGTAAAGAAACATATTTTGGTTATTATAAAGATGATGGTTTTGTTAAAAGAAAAATACAAGGAAGATATGATGCTTTTGGAAAATGGGAAGGTATTAAGGAAAAATGGATTTCAAATTATATGAATAGAAAGCAAGAAGCAGGTTTTAGTGTAAATAGAGTTGTTTCAGCGAGTGATGAATGGGTAGCAGAAGCGTATATGAAAACTAACTATTCAAATCTAACAAATGAAGATTTTACAGATACTATTTTAGATTATGTAACCTTTTTATTTAGCAACAAAGTTAACCTTGAAGACTATGAATGATTTAGTAAAATTATCTGAAATATTTGATGTTATTTATGGTGTTAATTTAGAATTAGTCCATATTGAACAGTGTACTTCTACAACAGAAAATGCTATTCCTTTTGTTTCAAGAACTGAAAAAAATAATGGAGTTTCTGCATACGTGTATGAAATGATTGATGTTGAACCAAATCCAAAGCATACACTTTCTGTTGCAGGTGGTGGTTCTGTTTTATCGACTTTTTATCAACCCAAACCATATTATAGTGGTAGAGATTTGTATGTCCTAATTCCAAAAAAAGAATTATCAGTTGTGGAAATGTTGTTTTATACTAAATGTATTTCAAGTAATAAATATAAATACAGTTATGGAAGACAAGCAAATAAAACAATGAAGGATTTGCTAATTCCTAAAAATGTTCCTAATCAGATAATTAAAAAACTTTCTAACTTTAAAACTGATTTAGAACTAAACTTAAAACAAAAACCTGTTCTTGATAAAAAACTAAAACTTGATATTGATAATTGGAAACTCTTTCCCTTATTAGACTTATTCACAATTACAGGAAGTAAAACTACACCAAAACAAGAACTTGAAGAAATTGGAAGTGGAATGTTTCCAAATGTAACTACTCAAGCGACAAATAATGGAGTTGATAATTTTTATGATGTTCATACTGAAGATGGAAATGTATTAACGGTTGATAGTGCTGTTTTAGGTTATTGTTCATTTCAACCTTTAAAATTTTCGGCAAGTGACCACGTAGAAAAATTAATACCAAAATTTGAAATGAATAATTATATCGCAATGTTTTTCGTAACAATTATGAATTTAGAAAAATATCGATATAATTATGGTCGGAAAGCAAGTCAAACAAGAATGAAAACAATATCAATAAAATTACCAGAAAAAAACGGAAAACCAAATTTTAGTTTAATGGAAAAATATATTAAATCTTTGCCATATTCTAAATCATTATAAAAGCCAACGCATAAGCCATACACATTTGCAATTCGCTACTCCAAATTCGGTGTACAAAAAAGTAGTATAAAACAATATTAATCTGTAGCCATATTTTAGGGCTAGACACTAAAGACCAACTGTAATATTCGTGAAAAATAATTGTCATTAGTTATATAACTGTTTATAAATACAAATAAAATAGGTGAATGAATTTACTATATGATTTTTTCTTTATTTTAGGAATATTATTCAGTATTTATATAATCATTTTGTATAAATCTACTAATAAAAACTTATCTCAGCACAATGAAAAGACAGTGGGGTTTGACCACATTATGACAGAGAAATCTATAAAAAGAGCCTCGGCAGATGTTGGGTTTATCTTCATCGCCTACATTCTTAACTCCATATTCAACCCTAAAATCATAATAAAACGCCTTAAAATTATTATTCTAAACTTAAATTCTCTGAAAAATGAAATTATAAAAAAATTACATTTTTTGACTTTTAAGAAAAATTATTGCTATTTTTGAAAATATACATAAATTTAATGAGGTTTTTAGACAGATAGACTGTCGTTGGGCAGAATAAAAAATTACGTATCATAATCGAATATTTTCGTATCATTTCGTATCATTTCGTATCATAATGATATTTTTAATATATTTGCATTATGGAAAATAAAGTATTTGACTTCACACTCAATTTAGATTGGAATTTGCTGAAAATTGTCAGTAAGATAGACCGATTTGATGCTTCTTGGACGTCTATAGAAAAAAAAGAAAAACAAAGTCTCAAACAATTAAAAAATATTGCCACAGTTCGAAGTGTTGGTGCCTCAACGAGAATTGCTATTCCTTTTCTAGGAGTAAAACAAACTCATCATAACAAAGGTGGACTAAAAATCTATTATAAAAATGATTTGAATAATGAAATTATTAAAGGTGCCGATGGTAAATATAGTACATATGAAAATAAAGTAAAGGAACTTCCAAGCCTATATTTTGAAGGAACAGATTTTTATTATCCTTTAATGATTTTTGTAGTTACAAAATCTGAAAACTATAATAATTACTTCCTGAGTAAAGAAGAAATGATTAACGAATATATAATTAAACACAATCAAGAACCAAGTCCTGGAAGATTTTTCAATGTACGCATACTAAATAATAAATATAATCAGTATTATAAATTACAAGAATACTACCGTAAAAAATAAACTATGTTTCCACTCTCCGTAAAATTTCAAGCATTTATTCCCAAGTCACTTGGCAAACCTCTTTTAAGTTACTTTGAAAATACAACTCGTTTCAGACTACTTGACAATAAAGAAGAATTTATAAGAAAATTAAGAGGCTTTAATATTCAAAAACATACTTGGCTTCCAGAACCAGGTTCTTTATCTAATTATTATGCAACTGATGATGTAGAAATGTTTAACCATCACAGTGAGCACACTACTCGTTTAGCAATAAATGCGGAAATTGATTTAACTAAAATTGGAAATTATAGTTTTGAAAGCGAAATTTTTAGACACGACAAGCACAATTTTAAGTACGGAGGAGCAAATAGCCAACATTCAGGTTTAAGCCATCAAGTAAAAGCATATATAAAACGAATTCCTTTTTATGATGATATGCCTCGTGCATCAGATAAAGATGTGTATGTTGGTGTTTGTAGAGAATTGCATTCTGACCGTTCAGATGAAAAACCTTTAGATATATCAATTAGTAATTCAAAAAGACATTTTTTTTCTAATGGAGAAAAT
Source organism: Flavobacteriaceae bacterium (assembly GCA_021648755.1). Taxonomy (GTDB): domain Bacteria; phylum Bacteroidota; class Bacteroidia; order Flavobacteriales; family Flavobacteriaceae; genus S010-17. The sequence continues at coordinate 3,880 of JAKISG010000023.1, forward strand.
GACACCACAACAATTAAAGTTTCTGCTTCTGCGGGTTACCCTTTTGCTGAGCCCTTCTCTCCTAATATTGATTTCGAGTTAGAAATTGAACTTTTCAAAAACTTATCAAACAAATCAATTGATGTACAAATAAAAGGATGGCATAATGATTTTCCTGCTTACGAACTAATCATTGATGACAACGTTGTTTATACACATAACCCATCTGATTATGGATATACTGGACCAGGTTTTGGCAACCTTACTAAAAGCAGAGATTTTTACAAAACGCATACCATTAGTTTAAACGATTGGGAAGTTAGAGATTTGAAAGAAAAAAAAACTAGATGGTAAACAGTTGCCAACAAAAAATATACGTAATTGCGGTTTTTGTGCTAAACTCAAAGTTAGTACCTTTGAAAAAAGTTTAGTGCTAAACCGAAAATTAAGTGCTTAAAAGTCCGCAACTACGTATTTTATGACCGAAAAGGAAATGATAGAAGAGTATCGTAAAAAACACAATGAAGAGCCAAGACTATACTTTTGAAGACGTACGAAAACTAAGAAAAAAATATCATAAATATTATTAATTAAATTAATTATACAAACAAATATGATATCATTAAGAATTACATTTCAAGCATATATTCCAAAATCATTAGGAAAACCATTGATTGAATATTTTAAAAATCACAAACATTTCAATCCTAAAGACATGATTAATTATGATGAATTTAAAAGAAAATTACAGTAAACATTAAAAGTTCACACGATGATTTCCCTGCGTATGAATTACTTATTAATGGTCTTAAATACAATTATAATCCTGCAAGATATGGATATTCTAGACCTACACCTTACAATCTAGGAGGTGGCATCAAGAGATTTTAGTGCAACTGAATGGATTAGTTTAAGTGACCATGATATAAAAGATAATGAAAATTTCGGTTGGTAAAAGTTGCCAACAATCTGTATAATTAATGGCTACAAAGTGCCAAATTTAAAATTCAGTTCTTTTAATAAAGTTCTGTGATAAACTGAAAGATTTAGTATTTTTAATACGCCACTAACCATACAGTCAACAAGCAAGACAGACAGCCTAAAAAATAACAAATGGCTGAATACAAAAATCCATTCTCGAACAGAAAACATTATCACGAACACGCTGAATGGATTGACACCATTTGAGCAAATTCTAAATCCCAACACTTAAAAGCAATTTTTTGCTAACGCTCTCAACAAACCAAAAAAAATACTTGGAAACAATCCAAAAAAATTAAATTTGAATTAACTTAGCGGATTGAATCACAACCAACAGAAAATGAAACTAACCGAAATATAGTAACTATAAGTTATCACAATTTGAAAAGAAAGAAAAAAATTATATAGAAAGGTTAGAAAACAGCATCATTAATAAAGAAACTAAATAGTTATGCCCATATTTTCTAAAAAATTTGCAGAAGCAATAAGTCATTTACCAGCAACCGAAAAAGACAAACTAATCTTACGTTTACTGAAAAAAGATTTAATATTAGCCAATAGGTTACAATTTGAATTAGTAGATAATAGCAATATAGAAGAGCGTAGAACCGTAATAGAAAAACATATTGTTACTAGAGTAGCACGTATGACAGAACATTTTTACAGCATAAGTTATTTAAATATGGATGTACGGTATCTAAGTGGTGATATTACCGAACACGTAAAAATAACCAAAGACAAATATGGTGATGCCAGTTTAAACTTATTGCTTTTAATTGAAGTACTTAGGCTAAATAAGGATAATATTTTAACAGCAAAACCATCCGTAAAATTACGTAAATTTTCTACAGCTATAATTGCAAGAGTATTTAAAGTACTATTACTAATCAATAAAATGGATGATGATTTATTGCTCGATTTTAAAGATGATTTAAAAACTTTAGGACAATTAATTGGCGATAATGATAAGGTAATGAAAACGGCTATAGAAAATGGTTTAGATGTAAATTGGTTAATACATTCTGAAATACCTAAAAACTTAGTTAAAATATACAGAGAATTAAAAAATAATGGTTTTTTAAAATAAAATGGGCTTAAGAGAATTAAATAAAGAACTAAAACAAATGGAGAAAACTGAAATCATAAAAATGGTTTCAGAACTCTATAAAAGCGTACCAATGGCAAAAGAGTATTTAGATGTTTTTGCAACAGGCAACATTAAGCAATTAATAGAAAAATATAAGTTTGAAATTGAAGATTATGTATACCCGAAAGGTAGAGAAATGCTTTTACGAGAAAAAGAAGCACGTAAATTGATAAGAACAATTCGTAAAATGAAAGTTCCAGAATTAACAGTCACTCTTGAATTGCATTATGTCTATTGTTGTTTAGACATCATTGAAGATTTTGGTTATTGGGATGAACCTTATTATAATGCAGTTACAAATATGTTTTATAGTGCAACAAAAGGAGTCATTAAGGGTGGGTTTGAAAAAAAATTTGACAAATTAATTACAAATTTGGTCAGTAGAAGTTATGAATATGGCTTAGATTTTGAATATTAAAAAAATATTATGACAGAAGAAAATCAAAAAGCAACAAAAAACGAACATAAATTTGAAGGTTTTCCTTCATATTGTCAATCAGGAATTGGAATTTATGACGGGTTTGGAAAAGGGTTTGAATTTATATTTCAAATTACATCAGGCAAAAAAATAAATTTGAACATAATTGATAGCAGAAGTCTAATGTTTGCGAAAAATGACAAGACATATTACTAGCTAGTAACTTAATAAAACGGGCAGACCCTAAAAAAATACTGTAAAAACAGCGGATCAAGATGCTACAAAATAAACTAAAGAATTATGAATACAGAAAATATAACATTGTATTATCGTCAAGAGAGAAGTGATAAAGTCTATAAGGTTTCTTTAGAAGAAAAAGAAGGAGGTTTTATAGTAACTTTTGCTTACGGGCGTAGAGGAAGTACTTTAAAAACTGGCACTAAAACTCAAAACCCTGTAGTATATGATAAAGCAAAAAAAATATACGACAAATTAGTGTTATCAAAAGCACAAAAAGGCTATGTTCCTAGCAAAGAAGAAGATAACACTACATATACGGTAGATACAGAGCAACGTAAAACAGGTATTCATTGCCAACTACTAAACCCTATAAAAGAAGACGAAATTGCACCATACATCTATGACAATAATTGGTGGCTACAAGAGAAGAAAGATGGTAAACGAATGCTTATTCAAAAAACAGAAACCGCCATTATAGCGATTAATCGTAAAGGGCTTTCCGTTGGTATGCCAAAAAGCATAGAAACAAGCGCAGCACTTACTGAGCACACCTTTATTATAGATGGTGAAGCCATTGGTGAAGAATTATACGTCTTTGATCTATTATATTATAATGGTAAAGATTTAAAAACAGAAACCTACCAAAATCGATATGAATTATTACTTTCTATTAATTTCACAAACAATATTAAAGTTCTTAAATCAGCTAAGTCAGCAATAAAAAAACAAAAATTGTTCGATCAGTTAAAAAGCGAAAATACCGAAGGGCTTGTCTTTAAAAAAATTGATTCACTTTACAAAGCAGGAAGACCAAACAGTAAAGGAGACCAAGTTAAATTTAAATTTTATGATACCGCATCAGTCATTGTATCTAAAGTAAACGATAAACGTAGCGTGGGTCTTTCCGTTTTAGATAATGAAAAAGAAATTTTTGTAGGCAATGTAACGATTCCTTCAAATAAAAAAATACCAAAAAAAGACACTATTATTGAAGTGCGATATTTGTATGCCTACAAAGCAGGAAGTTTATACCAGCCTACATTCATAAGTGTAAGAACCGATATGGATAAACAAGACTGTAAAATAGAACAATTAAAATATAAAAATATTTATAAATAGAAATACAAATAGTTGACTTAGGCAAGAAGATAAGCGTTAGTTAGAACCTTGTAAACTTTGTATGAAATTTTTATATGAAACTTTGTACAAAAAACAATTATGTTTACCTTCGTAACCTAAATGCATACACCAATTACATATTTAAAAGGCGCTGGTCCAACGCGAGCTACACTCCTAAAAAAAGAACTTGGCTTAAAAACTTATGCAGATCTTATTCATTTTTTTCCGTTTCGATATATAGATAGAACGTTATTTTTTAAAACTAATGAATTACATACAAATAATAGTGAAGTTCAAATTATAGGTCAAATAACAAGTATTAATACTGTTAAACAAAAAAGAGGAAGCCGTTTAGTTGCAAAATTTTCTGATGAGTTTGGCAACATCGAATTAGTTTGGTTTCAAGGCGCAAAATGGATTGCAACTAAATTAAAATTAAAAACAACTTATGTCGTCTTTGGAAAGGTAACTGTTTTTAATGGTAAATTTACTATTACACATCCTGAATTAGAATTACAAAGTGAATACAATAAGAGTTTACGAACTGCTATGCAACCCGTATACCCATCAACCGAAATATTAGGTAAAAAAGGAGTTAGTAATAGAGTTCTTTTTAAAATGATGCAAAATTTATTTTTAGAAACTAAAGGCAAAATAAAAGAAACTCTCTCTTTAGAAATTATAGATAAATTAAATTTAGTGTCTAAAAAAGAGGCCTTATTTAATATTCATTTTCCAAAAAACCAAGAAGACTTAAGTAAAGCACAATTTAGACTAAAATTTGAAGAGTTTTTTTATATTCAGTTACAATTAATTCGGAAGAATATGCTGCATAAATCTAAATTTAAGAGTTTTAAATTTAACAAAGTAGGTACCTATTTTAATTATTTTTATAAAAACAATTTAACATTTGAATTAACAAATGCGCAAAAACGTGTTTTAAAAGAAATTAGAAACGATTTAAATACTGGTGCTCAAATGAATCGTTTGTTACAAGGCGATGTAGGTTCTGGTAAAACTATTGTTGCTTTATTGAGTATGTTAATAGCATTAGACAATAATTTTCAAACAGCACTAATTGCACCAACTACTATTTTGGCTTCTCAACATTATGAGTCTATTTCGGCTTTATTACTAAATACAAACATCAAAGTTGCCTTACTTACTGGCGCAACAAAAACTAAAGCACGTAGGCTAATTCATGAAACATTAGAAAATGGCGAATTACATATTTTAATTGGCACTCATGCTATTCTACAAGATAAAGTACAATTTAAAAATATAGGGCTAGCTGTTATAGATGAACAGCACCGTTTTGGTGTAGCACAAAGATCCAAAATGTGGCTAAAAAACAAATTACCTCCACATATTTTAGTAATGACAGCAACGCCAATACCAAGGACTTTAGCGATGAGTGTTTACGGCGATTTAGATATTTCTGTTATTGATGAATTACCTCCTGGAAGAAAAGATATTAAAACCGTACATCGTTATGACAAAAACAGACTATCCGTTTTTAAATTTTTAAAGGATGAAATTGTCAAAGGCAGGCAAGTTTATATTGTTTATCCACTAATTCAAGAATCCGAAGTAATGGATTATAAGGACCTAATGGATGGTTACGAAAGTATATCTCGAGATTTTCCAAGACCAGACTATCAAATTAGTATTGTGCATGGTAAAATGAAACCCGAAGCCAAAGCATTAGAAATGGAACGTTTTGTTAAAAGAAAAACTCAAATTATGGTGGCAACAACAGTTATTGAAGTTGGTGTCAATATACCAAATGCAAGTGTTATGGTTATTGAGAGTGCAGAGCGTTTTGGCTTATCACAATTACATCAATTAAGAGGTCGTGTTGGTCGTGGAGGAGAACAAAGTTATTGTATTTTAATGTCTAGTTTTAAATTAAGTGCTGATGCAAAATTACGATTAAAAACAATGACACAAACCAATGATGGTTTTAAAATTGCTGAAGTTGACTTACAATTAAGAGGACCTGGAAATTTAATGGGCACACAACAAAGCGGTGTACTAAATTTAAAAATTGCAAACATTGTAAAAGACACTGAAATATTAAAATTAGCTAGAGAGTTTGCAATTGATACATTAAAAAAAGATGCAAATTTAAATTTAACAGAAAATAATATTATAAAAAATACTTTTTTTAAAATTATGAAAACTCAAGGGGTTTGGTCTAATATCAGTTAGTTTAAAATAGATATATTTTATACAAATTATATTACCTATTGTTTTTAACCCAACTATTCAGGATATTCTACCCTAACATGATAAATGTTTTTTAATTTCTTTTTAATTACCTTTTTTATTAATTGAATTTCTCTAAATGTAATATCAGAATTCATAAATTGACCATTATTCATTTGACCATCTATTACTTTATCTATTAAGTCATCTATTCGTTGTGCTGTTGGTTCTTTTAAACTTTTTGATGCTGCTTCAGAAGCATCAGCCATCATTAAAATAGCGGTTTCTTTTGAAAAAGGTATTGGTCCTGGATATTGAAAATCTTCTATTTTTGTATTTTCAGGGGTCAATTCTTGTTGTTTTTTATAAAAATAATATACCAAACTTACGCCATGATGGGTTCTTATAAAATCAATTATGTGATCTGGAAGTCCGTGTTTTTTTGCTAACTCAATACCTTTAATAACATGATCAATAATAATTTTAGCGCTATCTTTTGGTGCTAATTCATGATGTGGATTTAAACTAGTAGATTGATTTTCTGTAAAATACATAGGATTTAACATCTTACCAATATCATGATATAATGCGCCTGTTCTAACTAACATAGCATTTGCTCCGATTTCATTTGCCGAGGTTTCTGCAATATTAGCAACTTGCATAGAATGCTGAAAAGTACCTGGCGCTTTTTCATTTAATTCTCTTAATAATTTTGAATTTGTATTAGATAGTTCTAATAAAGACACATCAGATATTAAGCCAAATATTTTTTCATAAATCCAAATTAAATATTGTGAAAGTAATGCTAATACTCCATTTAATGCAAAAAGCGCGAAATAAGACCCTTTAATATTACTTGCTGTACCTTCTTGAATAATAAAAAATGCAAAATAAGCTAGCATATAAGTAAATGTTATTTGGCTAATTGATATAAATAAATTTGCACGCTTATATAATTCAGAAACAGTTAATATAGTAACTATACCTGCAATTATTTGTAAAAAAATAAACTCAAAATTATTAGGTACAATAAATCCTAAAATCAGAACTGTTAAGACATGTGTAAATAATCCTAACCTAGCATCAAAAAATGCTTTGATAACTATTGGTAAAATTATTAGCGGTACAGCATATAAAAATGTAGGCTTAAGTTTAATGGTAATCGTTATTAAAAATACCATTAGTAATATATTAAAGAAAATAAAGGTTGTTTTGTTGTTATCTTCAAAAATTTCTAATCTATATTTTCTTAAAAAAAGTAATAACATCATTAAGACAAGTGCAACTAATATAGTGTAACCAATAATTAACCAGTAATAATTATCACCACTTAATTGTTGTGTCTCATATTCATTTTTTAATGAGTTTAAGATTTTAAATTTTTGACCTTCAACAATATTTCCTCTAGCAATGATTAATTCATCTTTAGTAATTTTTCCTTTTGTAAAAGATATTTTATTTAATTTTTCATTTAATGAACTTTGTGTAAACTCTTCACTATAGATGATATTAGGTTTTATAATGTTTAAATATAGTGTCTTAATTTTTAAACTATAAGTTCGTAACTTATTTGTACTAAAATAATTATCAATATTTACATGTATATTTTTTTCTTTTAAAATATGATCTAAATAGACCTCTTCGGCTTCATTACCTCTAATTATTATTACTTTATCATTTAATAAATTATCTGTCGCAAAACCTTTTTTATAAGTAGTTACTAAAAATTGCTTTGCTCTTTTTTTAATTATATTTTTTTCTAATTTATTAGATATAAAAGTATTTAATACCGAGTCTATTTTAACATCATACGCATGTAAAACATTTTCTGTAATTTTAGTGTCCAAAATAAAATATTTAGTTTTATTATTCTGAATTTCTAACTTTTCAATATTAATTTCATCTTCAGTTTTTTGAATTGCAAAATCGAAAGGAGCATATAAATCCTCAAATTGCCATATTTTACCTTTTTGTAAATCAAATTTAAAATAGCCTCCTTTAGGAAATAAATAAACAATTAAAACTGTAGTTGCTATAAACAAAAAAAGTTTATAAACTAATGCGTGATTTTGGTATAATTTATTGAGAAAATTTTTCATACTGTTAAATTGATTTCAAATGTAAAAAAATTAGATGATAAAAATTTAGAACTACCCTTAAATTTGAAATATTATAATTTAAAATAGTTAAAAATGAAATAGAACTAGAATAAAGAAAGTTATAAATTTTTATTTTTTTATGGGTATTAACTCTGAACCAGACATCAAATCTGCTATTACTTTAGTTTTAGAGAACTGTTCAAATATTATTTTAATAAATACGGTTATTGGTATAGCTAATATTAAGCCCGGAATTCCCCAAAGAAATCCCCAAAACATTAACGTTACTAAAATAGTTATTACATTAATTGAAAATGATTTACCCATAAAAATGGGCTCTAAGACAGCACCCATTATCACTTGCACTAGTGTTATTACAAGAATAAAAAATAAAAATGTGCTTGTAACATCTATAGCTACAAAAGCAAATAATGACAAAAATACAACCGAAATTACCGAACCTATCATCTGTACAAAATTAATAACAAAAGCAAATAACCCCCAAAAAATAGGAAAGTTTACGTCAAAAAAGTAACATGCCAATGTAAAACCTAAGCCTGTAAAAAAACTAATAATAAATTTTACTTTTATAAACGTAATAATATTTTTTTCAATACGTATAAACACTTTTATTGATGAAAATTTTTGACGGATTAACGTTTTATTTAAAACTTTATGTAGGTTTAATGATTCTGCAAGAAGTAAAATAGTAAAGAAAAAAGTCATTAAAGTCATTGTTATTATATTACCTAAAGAGCCTAAAGTAGAACTAAATGATTTGCTTAAATTTATTTTTTGAAGATAATATAAACTTATGCTTTTGCCTTCTATTCGTTCTATGCCAAAAAAATCTTCTACCGGAATTATTAATGTTTCTAGTTTTAATTCTGCTTTTTTAAATAGATTACTATCTGAATTTATAATTTCTTTACTTGATATCTGAATTAGTTCGCTAGTTAGTTTAAAAAATAATCCTATAATTAGTATAACCACTAAAATACTTATAAGTTTAGGTACTTTTTTCTTACTTAACCATCGTATTAATGGGTAAAATACTATAGAAATAAATATTGCAAATGTTAAAGGTATAAAAATAAATGATAGTAGTTTTAGTATATAAAATACTACGGGTAATACTATTATCAATAGTAAAATATTTGTTGTTCTTCTTTTGTTCATCTTATTGACCTATACATTTTACTACACTTTACTTTAATCTCTAAATTTTTTGATACACATACTTGCACAAATTTACAATTTTTGTTTTTCGGTTCTACCATAATAATGTATTGGGTTTTTACAATTTCCTTTATGAGCCATAAACCCAAATCCCATATTTCTATTTGGGCTTTTTTTATAAAAAATATACTCACAATTATCAATTTCTAAAACTTCTAATTCATGAACATCTATACGGTTTATTAAATGTTTAGGCAATTCTAACTCTTTTTTTATTGTTTTTTCTTTAGGTTTAGGCTTAGGTTCGCAAGATGTGAAAAATAAAAATATGGCTAATAACATGATGATGATTTGTTTGTTTTTCATTTTTTTATGATTTTATGATGTGCTATAGTTTTTAAATAGTGCTATTTGTAATTCTAAAAAAGTAAATAAAGTAGAAATAAATTTCTAGTAAAATAAATCATTTCTTATTATCGTACAGCGCAATAAAAACGTTCTATATGCTCCTGGTCTCCACTAATATATATAATATCATCTTGAATTAATTTTTCATTCGGGTTTATTGTATTAATCATTTTTTCATTTCTTAATATGGCTAAAATACTTACGCCAAAATTTTTTCTAATATTAGCCTCGACTATGGTTTTACCAACTAAGCTACCACTGTCTGCTAAAATACGTACACTGACAATATTAAAATCAGGCAATTGAGATCTGCTCATTAATGTAGTTAATTTTTTATCTGAAACTAAAGATTTGTAATTATCTGCTCTAATTATATTAATAATATTGTCTAATCGATGTATCGGTATTAGGTAGTTATGTAAAACTCGTGAAAATATTTCAATAGAAGTTTCAAATTTTTCTGATATCACTTCGTCTGCACCAATTTCAATATATTCATCTATTTTCTCTACATATTGTGTTCTAATAATAAGATGAACTGATTGTGATATAGTTCTAATACACGAAATAATATGTTTGGTGTCTCTTGAATTAGATATAGCAATCACTACGACTCTTGCATTTTCTATGCAAGCCATATTTAGTATATGTTCTTCGGTAGCATCTCCAAAAATAATAGGTTTTTCTTGCTTTTTCTCTTTTTTTACGATATCAACATTAGATTCAATAATAACATAAGGAATGTTAGCATGATGTGCAACTCTAACTAAATTAGTACCATTAACACCGTAGCCTATAATAACTAAATGGTTTTTTAATTTATTTATATCTTTGTTTTCTGAAGCTAATTTAGATAGCGAAATTTTTTCTTTTTTACCATTTATAATATACAATATCATAGAAGCAATTTTAGTAGCATATTGTATTACAAAAGGTGTTAAAAACATGGTAATAATAGATACCGAAAGAAAATATTGATTGGTTTCAAAAGATAATAAATTGTTTTTAACGCCAACTTTTGAAAGTATAAAAGAAAATTCACCTATTTGAAATAATGCTAAACCTGTAAGTATTACTGTTCTAGGAGGGTATTTTAATACCGCAACTGCAATAGATGCAATAATTGCCTTTGTAAAAAAAACAAAGAGTACTAAAGCTAAAATAACTACTGCATTATTTGCAAAAAAAACAAGATCTAACATCATACCAATAGATATAAAAAAGATACTTGTAAATAAAACTTTAAACGGAATGATAGTGCCTGTTGCTTGGTGACTATATTCAGATTCTGAAATAATTAAGCCTGCTAAAAAAGCGCCTAATGCAAGTGACAAACCTGCTTCTGAGGTTAAAAATGTTACCGTAAAACACAGGCTTATAGTGGTTAATAAAAATAACTCTTTATTTTTAGTTCTAACTACTAAAAGTAAAATTCGTGGTACAATATATCGCGCACTTACATAAGTAAAAACAATTACCAATACAGATTTAAGCAACAACATCAACACTTCTGTACCAATATTACTATCTTGCCCTGCTATTATAGGTGTAACAAGCATCATAGGCACTACAATAATATCTTGAAAAATAAGAATACCTAATGCATTTCTACCATGTGGTTCAGAAATTTCATTTCTATCCTGTAATATCTTTAATACAATAGCAGTGCTTGAGAGTGAGAAAAGAAAGCCTACAAAAACAGACTCTGCCCACGAAAAACCTAAATAATGATATATTAGAGTTGCTAATAAAACGGAAACACCTACTTGAATAAAACCGCCTATTAGTACAGTTTTTCGCATAGATACTAATTGTTTTAAGGATAACTCCATACCAATAACAAAAAGTAAAAGTATAACACCTACTTCTGCTATAATTTCAATTTCATGAACTGCATTTATTAGACCTAACCCAAATGGACCAATGAGAACACCTGTAATTAAAAATCCTAAAATCGATGGTATTTTAAAACGCTGTAAAATAAACACAACGACTGCAGAGAATCCAAGTAAAATTATAATATCTTGAAGTAATGGCAAATACATTATTTTGTTTTTTTATACTAATCTTATTATTTTTTTGACTCTTCAAAGTAATAAAAACTCTTTTAAATCAATTTTAATTTAACTATTCTATTGATGAAACTTTTAATTTTTCGCCTAAATATACTATTTTAAAACCTTCATCAATTTTAGTAATACAGCCAGAGGCAGGAATTATTTTAAGGTCTCCATTAATTAATTTTATGAATAGTGTGACTACATTGTCATTCTTTTTTGCTTGTGTAATTATTTTTTCAAAATGTTTAGATGATTGAATTTCTATTTCGTGAATAGTTGGGTGTTTTCTAACAATTGTAGCTAATTTTACAAAATCATCTGTTTGCGAAAATAAGCCTTCTTTTGGGCTATTTTCTGGGTCAACGCTTTCTTCGGGTGTTAGTAATCTAAAACTTCCGTTTTCTCCAAATTGTTCTCTAAACTTATCAATACAATGACTATTAATATCTGTGTTAGCCGTTAAAGCCATTAAATACCCTATATCATTTAATTCAATATTGTTTTCTAGTTCATCTGAAAATATATTTTCATTTATAGCTTCTATTCCTAATTTTATCGCCTTTTTAATATTATTTGAATTAGAATCTACCAACACAACATGTCTATTATTTTGATTTAAATAAGTAGCAATAAGTCTTGAAAACTCCCCTGCACCGACAATTAATATTCCATCAGATTTTTCTAAAAATACTTTTAATATTTTTGCCATTAAACGGGCTGTTGTAGCATTTAATAATACAGTTCCTAATACTATCATAAAGACTAAAGGCGTTATTAACTCTGCCCCTTCCACCCCATCTTTAACTAATTTTAGTCCAAATAATGAAGCAATACCTGCAGCGACAATTCCTCGTGGCCCAACCCAACTTATAAACAACTTTTCATTGGTTTTAAAAGAAGATTTATAGGTACTTAAAAAAACACCTATTGGTCTTATTAAAAATACAACTGTTAAAAATAAAAATACGGTATTCCAATTATAAATTGCTTCTAAATCGGCCATATTAATATTGGCGGATAATAATATAAACAAAATAGATATTAATAGTACACTTAAAGACTCTTTGAAATATAATATTTCTTTTAGGTTAGACAGACCACTATTACCCATTACCATTCCCATAACTACTACTGCCAATAATCCTGATTCATGCGCAAAATGATTTGCTAATACAAAATCAGTCATTACTACAGCTAGCGCAAATACATTAAGTAAATAATGTGGTATTAATTTCTTTTTTATAGTATAGATTAATGCGTGTGCAAAAAGGAACCCTAAAAAGATACCAAAGAATACAATTTTGCTAAATTCTATTAATGCTGTTTTTGTAAACTCTAACCCTTCTTGTATATTAATAAACTCAAATACTAATACGGCAACTAAGGCGCCAATTGGATCAATAAGTATTCCTTCCCATTTTAAAACTGCAGAAATATCTCTTTTTAAAGGTACATTTCTTAATATTGGAGAGATTACTGTTGGTCCAGTTACAATAATTAAAGCTGCAAAGAGGAAAGAAATTTCCCAACTAGTCTTAAAAATATAATGTACTGCAATACCTGCACCGAAAAAAGTTATAAAAGATCCTAAAGTTATTAGTCTAGATATTACAGACCCTACGTTTTTAATTTCTTTTAATTTTAAGGTAAGGCTACCCTCAAATAAAATAATACCTATTGATAAAGATACAAAATAATATAAACTCTCACCAGGAAATAACCCTTTAGTACCATTCCAAATTGGCTCTATCCATTTAGAACCATCTTCGGTAAGTAAGGTTGCTATTGGTCCAACCAAAAGACCGATAAGTAATAATGGTAAAATAGCAGGAATTTTAAATCTCCAAGCAAACCATTGTGCTAAAATTCCTAGAATAAGGACACCTGCTAATTCTATCATTATCGTGTTTTAATTTTTTTAAAATAAATACCTAGTTAGCAAATGCCAGATTTGTTATTTTTTTTAATTCATATACTGTAAGACAAAACTACTGATTTATTTATAAACAATTTGGATTCTACGAACTTAATGGTAAATAAAAAGTTCATCATTTGTTCATTTGACAGAATAAAAAAACCATTTTTATTTTTAAAAATGGTTTTTATTTAATCTTTTTTTAGGCTATTGAAAAACAACAAAATTTGGAATTATACCTGTCGTAATCGTTTGAGTTTCATCTGTATTTAAATCAAATATTTTTAAAATACCTTCACTAGTAAAATTACCTGCATTTAAAGTATATAGTTTATCTTCTTTTATAGTCATACCATAATAAGAACCATCAAAACCAGAAATTTCTTCGGATGGTGATGTAACAATAGATTGACTAAATACTTTACCATTTAAATTATAATAAAATACATCTTTTGCAGTATTAATAGATAAGTGTTCTGGGTGTTCAGTCATTCCAAAATCAAAGTTTACAAAAACAGCATCATCTTTAATTCTTACTAAACGTCCTGCTGTATCAGTACCAGCATAATTTCCTCTACACAAAACCCATATATCATTATTTTTATCTATTTCAATAGAATTTGGTACTCCTCCAACAGTTAATGAACTCATTTCAGTATTATTTGTAGTGTCAATAATGACAACTTGATTATTTTGATTAAAACCACCTTTTAAATTTACATATAATTTAGCATCATTAATTAGCATCTTTTCTGGACCTTCGCCAATAGGAATAGTGCTTTCTACTGTATTTGTTTCTAGGTTTATTACAGTAATAAAATCATCGGTAGCATCTGTTCCATCTCCCCAATTTGAAACATATCCTTTATTATCAATTGCTACAAAAAACCTAGGGTTATTTATCTCTGTTCCTTCAATAGTTGCTATTTTTTCCATAGTATATCTATTTGTCACAATAATTTTGTGTGAACCATTTAAAACAAGATATGCATTGTCATTATAAAAATACATAGATTGTAATGTATTACCCATTGGTTCAGAATTAACTGTTTGATAAACATCAGGAACTACGGTACCATCATTATTAACAAAAGATAATGTTCCTATTCCTGTAGCAAAATTACCTTCATTGACAATAAAATAACCATTTACATAATCACCTTGAGGTATTGGATCATCATCAGAGTCAGAACTACAAGATAGCATTACACTCATTATTATTAATAAAAATACTTTACTGATTGTTTTCATTGGTTTCATTGTTTTAATTGTTTTGATTGTTTTCATTGTTTAAATTTTTAATGTTAATTGAATTGAATAATTTCTATTTGGCATTGGTCTATAAGCTACAGTTTCATACTTTGAATTAAATAAATTGTTAACTGAAATACCAATGTTTATTTTACTATTTAATATTGTTTTATATAGGTACAGGTTAGATAACCAAAAATCATCGACAACTTGCGTGTTTGATGTTGTTGTAAATACCTCGCCATTATACTGTTGATTAAAATTTATAGACCATTTTTTATAGTTATAATTTAAAATTGCATTAACTTTATGAAGGGGTACATAAATTAATTGTTTATCTAATTCTTTATCTATAGAAATTGAGTATGCATACTGTGTTTGAAAATCAAATGTATGCTTACCTATTTTTTTTGTTACTGCAAATTCAATTTCTAAGCCATAACTATCGACATTTTGAATATTTACTGGTTGCCAAAAATAACTAGTTACTGGTCGCCACTGAATTAAATTTTTGCTTTTAGTTAAATAAGATGTAATATTAAAAGTTATGTTTTTTAACTTATAATCTAAACCTAGTTCTACTGTTTTACTATCTTCTGGCTGTAGATCTTCGTTGCCACTGGCAAACCAAAACAAGTCATTAAATGTTGGTAATCTATAGTTTGTAGCAAAATTTGCTTTGATACTAAAATTAGAGTTTATAACATATTTCGTATCAAAGGCATAAATAAAAGGAATTTTATAAATGTTAGATACTCCTTTTCTAACGCTTACATTGTAATTAAACTTATGTGTTAACTCATGATGGATTAAAAAATAAGATTCTAATACATTACGTTCTTTATCTTGAATATTTGTTCCAACACCATTAGTAAATCTGTTTTCTATACCTATATGAAAACTTAAATTATGAACTAAAAAATAATTAAAATCATATTTCGTTATATATTCATGACTTTTACCAAAAGAAAATTCTGAAGATTGCTTATTAAAGAAAAAATTATATTCTTCATTTAAATATGCTAATTTTAATGTTGAATTATGTTTACTTCCAAAATTTTTCCAACTCAATAAAAACCTGTTCTCATTATTTTTATATTTTGAGTTACTTGGTGCAACTAATGTTCTTGATAACTCTCTATCATTATTACTATAAGTAGTAAAAAAATGAATTTGATTGTTTGTGTTAATTTTATAAGCAAACACTCCTTTTAAATGATAGTTTTTATATTTGGCATTTTCGTTAACTATATCTGTGCCTAAATAAGGGTAATCATTATTAGATTTTGCGCCATCAATAACAATTTTAGTATAAATTTTATCGGTACTTAGTCTTGTTTTTATTACTGCATTTTGAGTATTAAAACTTGCTAGACCTAAATTAATATTTAAGTTTTTTTTAGGCACAAAATATACTTTATCTCTTAAATTTATTGCACCACCAATTGCTCCACTACCAAAAAGCACACTACCAGCTCCTTTTCTAATTTCAATCTGATTAAAACCATTTGCAGAAAGTGTGTTAAAGTCGGTTTGACCATTTAATGTAGAGTTTATTGCTATCCCATTCCAATAAACACCTGTGCTAGACGCTCCTGACCCTCTTAAAGAAATAGATGAAACCATTCCGTTCCCACTCTGTTTAAAATATAAGTTTGCTTGGTTTTGAAGTAAATTACCTAGCGACTGCCGTCTTTTATTTATGATGGAATCATTTAATATTTTGATTTGGTATCCTGCATTTATTTTAGATGAAAAATTACCATATAATTTTACCTCATCTAATAAATTAATAGAATCATTTTGTCCAAAAAAAGCACAACCATAAAGAAGAAAATACCAATGTTTCATAAATAACTGTCTTTACTTCCGAAGACTTGTTTATTAAGTTTTTTATGGCAGGTATCCTGACTTGCGTTTTGCTGTTGGTCTTCCCATTACTTCGTTTAAGTGTAACAGTGACATTTAGATTAACAACAAACATCACACTTTAGCGTGACTTAGCTTACAGTTGCGGAGACAGTTCAAGAATTGTTTAAAGATTAAACGCACTTGATTCCCTTTTCATACTGTTAAATTAATAACAGTCAACCAAAATCTTTGCAAAGGTAATTTTAAATAATGAATTTTGAATCTGTTTTTTGATTAAATTGTAACTTTGACGGCCTATGCAAAAAACAAAATCTTATACTGTTGACCAAGCACAATTCTTATTAGAACGTTATTGTATTTACCAAGATAGATGTCATATTGAAGTAGAGAAAAAGTTAAAGACTTTAAATATAATTACTGAAGCCCAAGAAATAATTATCATCCATTTAATTCAAAATGATTTTCTAAACGAAGAACGTTTTGCTAAAAGTTTTGTGAGGGGAAAATTTAACATCAAGAAATGGGGAAAGTATAAAATCAAAAACGAATTAAAATTTAGACAAATTAGTGCTTACAATATAAAAACGGCAATGAATGAAATTGATGATGAAGTATATACTGAAACTATAAAAAAATTAGTTGTAAAAAAAGCAGCAACGCTAAGTGAGGAAAATATTTTTATTAAAAAGAAAAAGATATTAAATTTTTTATTACAAAAAGGATATGAGTTTAAAGATGTTATTACTCTTGTAAATCAAAATTTATAAAGACGGTTTATAAAACCTAATCTGTAAAGGTTTTGCAAAACCTCTTTACAAAGTTTTATAAACAAAAAAGCCCCACTATTCTAAATAGTGAGACTTTTGTCATAATATAGATTTAATGCAAACCTTTACCTTTTTTATCGTAAAAACGATAGTTTAAGTATTGGTAAGCATCTCTAGGTAAAATTTTAATCCATTTTTTATACTTCAAAAACCATTTTTGCTGTATTGAAAGGAATCCTTTTTGTAAATATGCAGCAATGAATGGATGTACATTCAACACCAAACCATTATATTTAGGATGATTGACAAAACGATCTAAATCGTGCTCAATTTTATCTAATAAAATAATTGGCGCTTCGACTGTACCATCTTGATTTGGGTTTGGCTCTCTTGTAACAATAACACGTTCTTGACGTACTCTCTGTCTAGTAATTTGCATTAAACCAAACTTACTTAAAGGTAGTATTTTATGTTTTGTTCTACTAGATTTCATTTCAGCCTTCATAAACTCAAAGAGTTTGTTTCTGTGTTCTGCTGAACGCATGTCTATAAAATCTATCACAATAATCCCACCCATATCTCGTAATTGCAATTGTCTTGCAATTTCTGCTGCCGAAATCATATTGACTTCAAGTGCCGTATTTGCTTGTGAGTTTGCTTTATTTGAACGGTTACCGCTATTTACATCAATAACATGTAATGCCTCAGTATGTTCAATTACAAGGTAAGCCCCTTTTTTCATTGAAACTGTTTTTCCAAAAGATGTTTTTATTTGTCTTTCGATATTTAGTTTTTCAAAAATAGGTTCAGTAGCATTGTAATGTTTGACTATCGATACTTTTTTAGGTGCTATTCTTTCAATATAAATTTTTAAATCTTTTACTAAATCTTTATCATCTGATAATATTTTTGTGAAAGAGTCATTAAATATATCTCTTAATATAGAAGAGCCTCTATTCATTTCGGATAGTACTTTTACAGGAATATTTGCATTTTGATTAGCAACTTTCTTGCAAAGTGATTTCCAACGTTCTAATGAGTATTGAAGATCTTTATCTAAATCTGCTACTTTAATATCTTTAGCAACAGTTCTAAGTATCACACCAAAACCATGTGGTTTAATACTTTTTACCAATCTTTTCAGTCTGTCTTTCTCTCTTCTATCTTCAATTTTTTGAGAGACAGAAACTCTGTTAGAAAAAGGCACTAAAACTAAATAGCGACCCGCAATAGATATTTCTGAACTTATTCTAGGTCCTTTTGTAGATATTGGTTCTTTTACAACTTGAACCAATATATTTTGATTTACTTTAATTACATCATCAATCTTACCATGTTTGTCAATATCTTTTTCGAATGAAAAGTTTTTTAAAGTGTAATCTGTTTTTTTACCTGATCTTATTTGTTTCACAAATTTATTTAATGATAATAATTGTGGTCCTAAATCATGGTAATGTAAAAAAGCATCTTTCTCACTTCCTACATTTACAAATGAAGCATTTAAACTTCCTAGGGTTTTTTTTACTTTGGCAACAAATATATCGCCAACAGCAAAATCATTATCATTACTATCTTTATGTAATTCAATTAGTCTGCCTTCTTTTAATAAGGCAAAATCTATATCAGAGGAATTTGATCTAATTATTAATTCTATATTCACTCTGTTAATTTTTTATACCAAATAATTATTAAGTATTAATTTATTTGGACGGTTAATAAAATTTTTACAATCGAAAATTAAATAAATTAACTTTCTATGTCAATGAACTTAAGCCTAAGGAAATAATGCGTGATATATCACGCACTAAAATTATTTTTTCTTATGTCTATTTCTTCTGCTTCTTTTTTTACGCTTGTGCGTAGATATTTTTTTACGCTTTCTTTTTTTACCACTTGGCATAGTTTATCTATTTTTTAAATGAATAATTATTATTTTACTTTTACTTTTGTTTTAACTGCATTTACAAAAATTTTTGCAGGTTTAAATGCAGGAATATTGTGTGCAGGTATTTTTATAGTCGTATTTTTAGTAATATTTCTACCCGTTTTTTCTGCTCGTTTTTTTATTATAAAACTACCAAAGCCTCTTAAATATACATTCTCTCCACTTTCTAAAGATTTTTTTACCTCAGTCATTAAATCTTCAATAACCCTTAAAACATCTGCCTTTTCCATTCCAGATTTTTCAGCGATATTTGATACTATTTCTGCTTTTGTCATTATATTATTTTTATTATGTTTTTTATTCTAAATTTAAGAACGGCAAATATAAACTTTTAAATCTAAATAAAAGGTAATTGGTTAAATTTTAATACAATAAAATTATATTATTGCATTTGTAAATAAACCTGATATTTAACTGTAAAATGCACTTCTCACTAAAATTAATAAATTGGTATAACCTACATCAAAGAGATTTTCCATGGCGAAAAACAAAAAACCCTTATTTTATTTGGCTTTCTGAAATTATTTTACAACAAACCAGAACTTTTCAAGGGCTACCTTATTATCTAGCATTTATTAAAAAATACCCAACTGTTTTTGACTTAGCAAAAGCAGATGAAACTAATATTTTAAAAATATGGCAAGGCTTAGGCTATTACTCTAGAGCTAGAAATTTACACTTCTCTGCTAAATTTATTGTCCATGAATTAAAAGGAAAATTTCCAGCAAACTATACAGAACTACTACAATTAAAGGGTGTTGGAGACTATACAGCCTCAGCAATTGCATCTATTTGTTATGATGAAAAAACGGCCGTTGTAGATGGTAATGTTTATCGTGTTTTAGCTCGTTATTTTGGAATTGAAACAATAATAAACTCGACCAAAGGGGTAAAGGAATTTAAATTATTAGCACAAGAATTACTACCCAAGTCTAATTTCGGATTATACAACCAAGCAATAATGGATTTTGGTGCAATAGTTTGCACACCAAAAAAACCAAAATGTGATGTTTGTATTTTTAAAGATAGTTGTGTAGCGCTCCAAAAAAATAAGGTTTTAAAACTACCTATTAAAATAACTACACTAAAAATAAAAAAACGGTATTTTAATTACCTAATTTTAATTGACAAGGCAAACAAAATTATACTAAATAAGAGAACAGGTAAAGATATTTGGCAAAACTTATATGAATTTCCATTACTAGAAACTAAAATCGAAATTGACAAGAATAGAATTCTAAAAAAGGCTATTTATCAAAAATTAATTTCAAAAAAAAATGTAACTAATTTACAACTTTTTAATGAAAAAATAATCATTCATAAACTATCGCATCAGCATATCTATACTAAATTTTGGATTGTAAATTTAGATGTAAATTTAGTAAAATCTATTCCGTTTAACGAAATTGAAAACTACCCTGTTTCAACACTTGTTCATAATTTTTCTAATATCTTTAAAAATTTTTACTAAAAATTTACTACATTTGATATGTAAAACAATTTTATGGCAAACACATTAAATAAAGTTATGCTTATCGGGCATTTGGGTGATGAAGTAAAAGTACACTTTTTCGAAGGTGGTAATTGTATCGGCAGATTTCCTATCGCTACAAACGAAAGTTACACAAACAAAATAACTGGTGAAAAAATAATAAGTACAGAATGGCACAGTATTGTTGTACGTAACAAACTTGCTGAAAGTTGCGAGAAATATCTCAGCAAAGGTGATAAAGTTTTTGTCGAAGGAAGATTAAAAACCAGGCAATGGGAAGACAATAGCGGAATAAAAAAATACAATACAGAAATTCACATTTATGATATTATATTTTTAAAAACCACCAAATTTAAAGTTAAAAACACTTCAACAAGTGATAAAAAAGAAGATTTACCATTTTAATTTAAACTAATTTTAAATTTGGATTTAGAACCCATACACTTTTTATTAATAACACCTTTTAATTGGTATTTGCTTTTACAAATATTATTTCTATTAATCTTGTTGGTTTGCTCTGCATTAATCTCTGGTACAGAAATTGCTTTTTTTTCACTCTCAAAATACCATATAGACCAAGCGTCTGATTCAAAAAAGAAAGGAATAAAAACAGTTATTGAGCAACTTAAAAAACCTAAAAGACTATTGGCAACTATTCTAATTGCCAATAATTTTATCAATATTTTATTCATTATTATTTTTACCTACGTAGGTGATTCCTTTTTTGCAAATATAGAATCAACCCTATTAAAATTTTTACTAGAAATAGTATTGGTTACATTTTTAATACTCCTTTTTGGCGAAGTATTACCAAAAGTATATGCGAACAGAAATGCTATGAAGTTTGCACTTTTTATGTCAAAACCAATCCAAATTTTAAATTATCTTTTTTTCTTTTTAAGTATTCCGTTAATGCAATTAACAAACCTTGTTGAAAAAAGACTTTCTAAGAAACAAACAGATCTATCTGTAGAAACTTTAACCGAAGTTTTAAAACTTGCAACAAATGACACCTCTAAAGAAGAAAAAAAAATACTAGAAGGCATTGTAAACTTTGGTAATACAGAAACAGTACAAGTTATGTGCCCAAGAATTGATGTTTTTGCTATTTCTAAAGATGAAAAATTTGAAATAATACTCAAAAATATTATTAAAAAAGGGTATTCTAGAATACCTGTATATTCAGAGAATATAGATAATATCAAAGGCATTTTATATACTAAAGATTTATTGCCTCATTACGCTAAAAAAACATTTAAATGGCAGTCATTAATTCGCGATGCTTTTTTTGTACCCGAAAATAAAAAACTAGACGATTTATTATTAGAGTTTAAAGATAAAAAAAACCATTTAGCAATTGTTGTAGATGAATATGGAGGGACTTCTGGTCTTATTACATTAGAAGATATTATTGAAGAAATTGTAGGCGATATTAATGATGAATACGATGATGATGAAATAACTTACTCTAAACTAGATGCAAATAATTATATTTTTGATGCAAAAATATCTTTAAAAGATTTTTACAAAGTGCTAAACCTAAACGAAGCCAATTTTAAAGATATAGAAGGCGAAGCAGAAACATTAGCAGGGCTTATTTTAGAAATTTATGAACAATTTCCTAAAAAAAATGACATTATAAAAACCAATAAACTAAACTTTACCATTGAATCTCTAGATAAAAAACGAATTAAACAAGTTAAGGTAACTATAAATTAAGTTTTATAAAATCATGAAATATATTATTCCTATTTTTTTTTTAACGCTCCTTTCATGTAAAAAAGAAACGCTACCTAAACCATCTGGTTACTTACGATTAATTCATAAAAAAGTTAACTATCAAAATATTAAAACTGACTGTCCGTTCAAATTTGAAATACCAATAAATGCTAAAATATTAGTTAATAAAAAATGCTGGTTAAAAATTAAATACCCAAATCTAAAAGCAACTATTGACATTACTTATAGACCTATAAAAAATAATTTACGAGAGTTGTTATTAGAGTCCGAAAAACTAACTATAAAACACGCTATTAAAGCCGCTAAAATAAGTCACTCTCCGCTATTTGAAAATTATGATGATCTCGTTTTTGGTAGAGTAAGTGATGTAATTGGTAATGCTGCTTCGCCACTACAATTTTATATTACCGATAGTATCAAACATTTTATTACAGGCGCTGTTTACTTTAACGTACAACCAAATTATGATTCCATCTACCCATCTATTAAGTATTTAGAAAAAGACATAAAACATTTAATAGAAACTACAACGTGGAAAAATTAAACTTTTACTCCCTTTTTTTAGTATTTTAAAACAGAAATAGTTAAACATCCTAATCTTATAAATTCATTTATTATAGCATCAATAAAATCACTTACTTATTACATTAAAATTACAGATTTAAGATAAAATAATTAACGAAATTAACTTTACTAATTCTTTTTTTTTGTATTTTGCAGGCATAAACAATCAAATATTTAAATTATGAAAAACTTATTACTTATTGCTATTGTAATTTTATTTACTATAACAGTTTCTGCACAAACAGTAGTTACTGGTAATGTAAAAGACGTAAACACAGGCGAACCACTCCCTGGCGTTAATATAAAAGTAGTTGATAAATCTCTTGGTACTTCCACAGACTTTGATGGTAACTATGTCTTAAAAGTAGAACAAGAGCCTCCTTTTGATATTGAAATAACCATATTAGGTTATGCTAAACAAGTTTTAAACGTAACATCTAAAACACAAACTACAGATGTTTTATTAGTAGAAAATGCATCTGCATTAGATGAAGTTATAGTATCTGCTTCTAGAACACCTGAAAGCGTTAGAGAATCTCCTGTTACTGTTGAAAGAATGGATGCAAGAGATATTGCAAATACAGCATCAGCAAGTTTTTATAACAGCATAGAAAATTTAAAAGGGGTAGATGTTAACACCAGTAGTTTAACATTTAACTCTGTTAATACACGTGGCTTTGCAACCTTTGCAAATACTCGTTTTGTACAATTAATAGATGGTATGGATAACGCTTCTCCTGCATTAAACTTTGTAATGGGTAATTTACTTGGTATTAATGAATTAGACGTTAAAAGTGTTGAATTATTACCTGGAGCATCTTCTGCTCTATATGGAGCAAATGCCTTTAATGGTATTTTATTTATGACCAGTAAAAATCCTTTTGACAATCAAGGAATTAGTGCTTATGTAAAAAAAGGAATTACATCTTCTGAAGCCGGTAGAGATGATGCTTATACAGATGTAGGTATTCGTGCCGCTCATGCCTTTAGTGAAAAATTTGCTGTTAAAGCATCTTTCTCTTATCTAGATGGTACAGATTGGGTTGCTAATGACACAAACAGTTATTCAAATTTAAATGTTGCTGGAGAAGCAGATGAAATTACGCCGTTAAATTCTAGTGCAAATCATGACGGGTTAAATATATATGGAGATGAAATTAATTCTGCAGCTGCTTTAGGACCTCTTGGTATAACTATGGAAAACCTAGCCGCTTCAGGTGGCGCTCCTGTACCTGAAGGAACAATTGGTACAGTTAGTAGAACTGGATATTTAGAATCAGAACTTACGGATTACGAAGCAAAAAGTGTTAAAACTGATGTTTCTTTAAATTATAGACCATTTGGTAACGATTTAGAAATTGTAGGTAATTATAGAGTAGGCTTTGGTAATACAATTTACCAAGGAGCAAATAGATATCAATTAAAAGACTTTAGAATGGGTCAATTAAAATTAGAAATCCGTAATGATGATTTCTTTTTAAGAGCTTACAAGACTGTAGAAACAGCAGGTGATTCTTACGATATGCGTTTTACGGGTATTAATTTAAGTAAAATCGATGCAGGGACTTGGTTTGGTACTTATGCTGCAGTATTTGGACAAAATTGGAATGCAAATGGCAACAATGCAGATTTAGCACATGCTGCAGCAAGAGAATTTGCAGATGAAAACGTTACTTTACAACCTGGAACTCCAGAATTTGAAACTGCATTTAATCAAATTATTTCTAATCCAGATGTCTCTCAAGGCTCTAAATTTATAGATAACACTTCAATGAATGTAGGTGAAGGTAATTATAACTTTAAAAGTTTATTAAACGATGCCTTAGATTTACAAGTAGGGGGTTCTTACAGACAATATTCTTTAAATTCTGGCGGAACTATTTTTACTGATTATGATGGTCCAATAGAATACAATGAATATGGTGCATACGTACAAGCTTCAAAAAAGTTTATAGATGATAGATTAAAAATAACGGCTTCTGCACGTATGGATAAAAATGAATTTTTTGATGCTGCAATTTCTCCAAGAGCATCTATTAATTATGCTGTTGACGAAGGCAAAAAACATAACTTTAGAGCATCTTTTCAAACAGGATTTAGAAACCCAACAACTCAAGATTTATTTATAGGCTTTAATGTTGGTAGAGCAATTTTAGTTGGTTCTTCACCAGAAAATCTTGACCGTGATTTACCAAATACAAATTTAACAGGTGATAACGCTTATAATAATGCGTATTCTGCATCATCTTTTTCTGGTTTTATAAATTATTTACAAACAGATGATTTTGCTAATGAGGTTGCATCTTATATGTTATTAGGTAACTCTCAAGCCGTGGCAACTTCTTTAGCTACACAAGATAATTTTAGCCGTATTGAAGCAACTAAAACAGAATTAGTGCAACCAGAAAAAGTTACCGCTTTAGATATTGGTTACCGTGGAAAATTAGGTAAAATTTCTGTTGACTTAAACGGATATTATAATATATATGATGGGTTTATTAGTTTGAAAAATGTTATATCACCTGTTAACGGTAGTGCTTTAGATGGTACTGGTTATGCAGATGTCGGTGCAGCTTTACCTCATTTAGTTGCTACAGGGGGCGGTTTTGACACTAACTTTTTACAACCTTTCCAAACTTACACTAATTCTAATGCAGATGTTATTTCTTATGGTGCTGTAATTGGCTTATCTACTAGAGTCGGTGATGGCTATAGAGTTGGACTTAATTTTACTTACGCTAAATTTGATTTTGACCAAGCTTCAGATCCAGATTTTAGAGCAGGTTTTAATACACCTGAAATGAAAGTTAATTTTTCGGTAGGTAATAATAACGTATTTAATAACTTTGGTTTTAATATTAATACACGTTGGCAAGATGAATTTTTATGGGAGTCAAGTATCGCAAATGCCCTAGTTGAATCTAGATTTGTTGCAGATGCAATGCTTAATTATTCAATGCCTAAATGGAAATCTACTTTTAAAATTGGCGGTACTAATATAGGAGGTATCGATTATAGATCTGCCCCAGGTGCTGGTAATATTGGTTCACAATATTTTGTGTCTTGGACAATTAATAATTAAAAATAATAAATATTTTATTTTACAAAATGCTTCGACTTTCATCGAAGCATTTTTTATAAAAGAAAAACCTTAAATTAAGGTAATGGTCAAAATAGTTAATGTTTTTTTTAATAATATTTTTTATATTTTACGAGTTAATCCGAAAAGGACTTTCTTTGAGAGTTATTACGTCAATTTAATTACAATGAATATGTTTTTACTTTAAAAATTAGGAGAGTTAACTATTAAGACCATTTATGATTAGTTGTAGAGGTGAAGGGTTTTTAAAAGGGTTTTCTTTCCTGCAAGAGAACTACTTAAATTTAAATTGACTATATTCGTACATATGATTTTGTTTTAAATCTAGAATCTTTTATTGAGGCAAAGAATTTCAACCTGTTTTTTAATAGGAAAATTTATATTGATAATCAAGGAAGCATCAAGAATTATGTAAACGATGAAAGAAATCACGGTAATATTAACGAAACCTCACTTTTAAAAGTAATTTCACTAAAATCAATTCAAAATTTATGGTCTCTAACTAAAGATAAAATTGAAGAATGTAACAATTGTGAATTTCGATATATCTGTCCAAACAATAGAATACCTTTTAAACAGAATAATAAATATATTCATAAAACAATAATGTAATTATGACCCTAAAACAAATCAATGGAAGTAAGTTAATTATAATACTATTTATATTGTCGTTGTTTTCTTGTAAATCAATAAAAGAATATAGAAAATATAATTATTTTAATGGTAGTGAATTTTATAATGACACATTAAATATCAGTGGTCGTTTTTTTGGCGACATTAAATATTATAGTCCAATAAAAAGCGAGGTTAAAAAAAACATTAAAGATTTTAGAGCTATAAATT
The DNA here is from genome assembly GCA_021648755.1 of Flavobacteriaceae bacterium. Taxonomy (GTDB): domain Bacteria; phylum Bacteroidota; class Bacteroidia; order Flavobacteriales; family Flavobacteriaceae; genus S010-17. Next base: position 31,207 of record JAKISG010000023.1, read on the forward strand.
ATAAAAATCTTCTCATACACGGTAAGGCACTTTCCTCTCCTAAATATAACGTTTATTTATTTTACAAAACTAATTTTAGTGAAACTTTAAGTAGAAAAAATAATATAAATGACACTTTGTTGTTAAATGATACAGTGAATAATTTAGTTTTATATAGAAAAACATTAGATAATAAAGCTATTTTTGTTTTACTTAAAAGTATAGGGGCTTCTAATTCTAATTTATCTATTCTTCAAGATGGAAAATCAATAATTAATTCAATGAAATTTGATAATTCAATAAAAGATGAACTTACTTATATGAAAATATTTAACACATATAAGGAAGAAAGTAATATTTTATTTGTTATGAATAAGTTTGATAAAGCACCAATAACGAAGACTAAAAAGAGTGAATGGATGAAATTTCAATTACTTACGACAGTACTTTGTAAGGACAATGAATACTATAGATATAAAAAATTAATTAAAAAATTTGAAGTTGGAAAAAAAATCTATTTCACAAATACGATAAATGAAATAAAAAAAAAAAAAATTACCTACCGACAATTATGTTATTGAAGAAATTGGTAAACTGTCTAAAAATGAACAAATTATAATGTTAAATGAGATGCACTGGAAACCAGAACACAGGTCTTTAGCATTTAAACTGTTAAAACCTCTTAAAGATAACGGATATAAATACCTAGCAATCGAAGCAGTAGATAAAGAACAAGACAGTTTATTAAACAGTAGAAAATACCCTATTAAAAGTACAGGATATTATACAAGCGAACCAAATTTCGGATTATTTATTAGAGAAGCAATTAGTTTAGGCTATAAAATTATTGGGTATGATGATTTTTCTACTGACGATAGAGAAAAAGCACAGGCGTTAAATATTGCAACTATTCTTGATAAAGACCCAAATGCTAAAGTTTTTGTTTATGCAGGTATTGACCATATTTTAGAAAAAAGTAAATCTAATTCTAGTAGAAGAATGGCTGAAATTTTCAAAGAAAAAACAGGAATAAATCCCCTTACAATTGACCAAGTTGAGATAGTTGCTAATACTGACAACGAATTAACTTTATTAAAATCTAACTTATTAATAAAGGACAAAAAAGCAAATACAAATGTAGATTTTTTTGTTATAAATAATGTTAAAAACTCATCTAATGCATTTTTTAAAAAAAATCCCGTTATTTTTTATATTCAAGATGAAAGTTTGATTAAATATAATGAACAAGAAGTGTTAGTATCCTTATATTTTCAAGAAGAATATAAAAAATATAAATCTAATAGCATCCCTTTATTAAATAGAATAAAACAAATTAAAAACAATCACATCAATGTTGTTCTGCCCATTGGAAAATATCATCTTACGATAAAAGATATTGAGAATAATAAAATATTATCTACAAAAATAGATGTAAAATAAATGAGTTTTCCATTTTATAAACAAGCGAATCAAAAAGATTGCGGACCAGTATGTTTAAAAATTATAGCAAAACATTATAAAAGGAATATATCTATACAAGAACTTAGAAAAAAAAGTGAGACAACTCGTATATAGGAAGTAGTTTATTGAAAATTAGTGATGCGTCAGAAAATATAGGTTTTCGTAGTTTAGGTGTTAAAATTTCATTAGAACAACTAAAAGACGCTCCACTACCTTGTATTCTACATTGGAATAAAAATCATTACGTTGTACTCTATAAAATAAAAAAAGATGTTTTTTATATTTCTGACCCTGCTCACGGTTTATTAAAATACTCAAAACAGGATTTTCAAAAAAGATGGTTGGGCAATAAGGTATCTGTTAATTCAGAAGATGGTATTGCTTTATTGATAGAAACTACACCTAAATTTTATGCTAAAGAATTTGATTTTGGTAAAGAAAACACAATAGGTTTTAGTTTTTTGAGTAAATATATATATTCAAATACAAACGATTTTTATGGCAATTAATTATTGGCTTATTAGCAGCAAGTTTATTACAACTTATTTTTCCATTTTTAACTCAAAGTGTAGTTGATGTTGGAATTAAAAATCAAGATATAGATTTTATTTACCTTATCCTTTTTGCTCAACTTGCTTTATTTTTAGGAAAAACATCTATTGAAGTTATTAGAAGTTGGATATTACTACATCTTAGTACGAGGATAAATATATCGTTAGTTTCTGATTTTTTTATAAAATTGATGAATTTACCGATAGCATTTTTTGATAATAGTTTAACAGGCGATATACTTCAAAGAATTAATGACCATAAAAGAATAGAACGTATTTTAACAACATCTTCACTAAATGTTTTATTTTCTTTGGTTAACTTAATAGTCTTTAGTATGGTGCTTGCTTATTATAACTTTCAATTATTTATTATTTTCATTATTGGAAGTTTCTTTTATTTCTTGTGGATAATTATCTTTTTAAAAAAACGTAGAGATTTGGATTATAAACAATTCTCTGTGGTTAGTCAAGAACAAAGTAAAGTAATAGAGTTTATTAATGGTATGCAAGAAATAAAACTACACAATGCTGAAAAACAAAAAAGATGGTCTTGGGAATACTTACAAGTAAGATTATTTAAAATTTCAGTTAAAACATTAGCTTTAGAACAGTATCAAAATGTAGGTTCTAATTTTATCAACGAATTAAAAAATATACTCATTACCATACTTTCAGCAAAATTGGTAATTGAAGGTAATATTACTTTAGGTATGATGTTGGCTATTTCTTATATTGTTGGACAATTAAACTCGCCAATAGCTCAACTTATTAATTTTATTCGCGAGTTTCAAGATGCCAAAATCGCATTAGAACGTTTATCTGAAATACATAACAAAGAAGATGAAGAAGAACAAAATAAAGAGAAAATCACTGAATTATCAAAAGACACTTCCTTTACAATAACTAACTTATCATTCCGATACATAGACTCAAATAATACTGTATTAGAAAATTTAAATATACATATACCTGCGAATAGAATAACTGCTATTGTTGGTGTAAGTGGAAGTGGTAAAACTACTTTAATGAAATTGCTGTTAAATTTTTATCAACCAAATGTTGGTGAAATTAAAATAGGTAACTATGATTTAAAGAATATATCCCAAAAGATGTGGAGAGATAATTGTGGTGTTGTAATGCAAGAGGGTTACATCTTTAATGACAGTATTGCAAATAATATTGCAATTGGTGTTGATTATATTGATAAAGAAAAATTAGTACACGCAGTTAATGTAGCAAATATCAAAGAATTTATTGAAACTTTACCTTTATCTTATAATACCAAGATAGGTTTAGAAGGTGTTGGATTAAGTACTGGTCAAAAACAACGCATATTAATAGCGAGAGCAGTATATAAAAATCCTAAGTTTTTATTTTTCGATGAAGCTACAAGTGCATTAGATGCAAACAATGAAAAAGTAATTATGGAAAATCTTAATGCTTTTTTTATAAATAGAACAGTCCTTATCATTGCTCATCGTCTTAGTACTGTAAAAAATGCAAATCAAATTATTGTTTTAGATAAAGGAAAAATAATTGAAACTGGTAATCATCAGTAACTAATAAAACAAAGAGGAAACTATTATAACTTAGTAAAGAATCAATTAGAATTAGGAAAATAATTAATGCAAAAAAAAGAAAATCATATTGATAAAATAGAATTAAGAAGTGAGGAAGTACAAGAAATACTTACAAAAGTTCCACACTGGATGATACGCTGGGGTAGTATGTTATTTTTTACATTAATTATCTTACTCTTATTAATTTCTTGGTTTGTAAAATATCCAGATATCATTTCTTCAGAAGTGATTATTACAACCGTAATTCCGCCTCAAAAAGAATTTGCCAAAATTACAGGGAAAATAGACAGTATTTTTGTAAAAGACAACCAAGAAGTTACTGAAAACGAGCCTTTAGCGATTATAGAAAATACGGCTAACTTTAAAGACGTTTTTTATTTAAAATCCGTAATTGATACAATAAAATTTACAAATCAATCTTTTTATTATCCAATAGAAAAAATGCCTATTTTAATTTTAGGCGAAATAGAAACCGAATATTCTTTGTTTGAAAACAATTACATTCAATACATTCTTAATAAAGAATTACAACCTTATAATAATGATTTAAAAGCAGGTAAATTTTCTTCTTCTGAGCAACATAGAAGATTGAGTAATCTAAAAAACCAAAAAGAACTAAACAGAAAGGAATTAGTATTTAAAAAGAAGAATTTAGAACGAAATAAATTACTTTTTGAAAAAGGGGTAATTGCAGAAAAAGACTATGAAGATAGACAGTTAGAATACTTACAAGCAGAAAGAAATTATAAAAATATGATTTCCTCTATTTCTTCATTAAAAGAGGGGATTTCTAACAGTAAACAAACCATAAAAGCAACTGAAATTAGTAAAATAATCAATGAAATATCTTTGTTAAAGAAAGTGATTCAATCTTTTAATCAACTTAAAAGAAGTGTTAAAAATTGGGAACTAAAGTATGTACTATCATCTAGAATAAACGGAGAAATTTCGTTTTTAAACTATTGGAGCGAAAATCAAACTGTAAATCAAGGAGACTTAGTTTTTACAATAATTCCAAGTGAGAATTCAGAATTTATTGCGAAACTAAAAACACCTGCACAAAACATCGGAAAAGTTAAAATCGGACAAATTGTAAATGTCAGATTAGAAAATTTTCCTGATTATGAATTTGGAGTTTTAAAGGGTAAAGTTGAGAAAATTTCAGAAATAACAGGCAAAGAAGGCTTTTATACTATAGATGTTTCATTACCTGAAAAATTAATCACTTCTTATAAAAAAGAAATCGAATTTAAGCAAGAAATGAGAGGAACATCAGAAATTATAACAGAAGATTTACGACTAATTGAACGCTTTTTCTATCAAATAAAAAAAGCAGTAAATAGAAATTAAGGTAATAGACATTGCTAAAAACACAAAGCCCTGTGCCTAACAAAGGTATAAAAACAATAATGGCTAATTGCTTAATCGAAGTTGGTTTTGTGCCTCGAAGTTCGCAAAATTTTTCAAATTTTACTTTTTTATTTCTAAATTATGAAAAAATTCAAAAAATTTCATTAATTTTATAACTTCAAAAATAAGAGCATTTTTAACCATTACTGTTCTTATACCGAGCGTCAGACTGTCTAAAAACTTTTTTCAAAAAGCATTAAATAAATTTTGTAGTTTCTTTGATTTTTCGTATTTTTATGTATGAATTACATCAAAGGATTTGACAGAAATCAAGCCATTTTAATTACTCACATTTTATTATTTTATAAATTTGTGTTCGTGATATCGCTATCGCTAAGTTCCCGAAACAATAGAGCAAATAATAGTAGCA
>JAKISG010000024.1 GCA_021648755.1 Flavobacteriaceae bacterium
TTCTAGGACGTATTACGCCAATGGAAAAATGGAGTCAAGAAAAACACTTAATTTTAATGAAAAAATTAACCGCTTAATTAATAATCGAAATTTAAAAGATTACTCTTGTTTTATAGGGGTCAAAACAGGTTAGTGGCGTGATAAAATTATAAAACTTTCGGATAAGCACCAAACTTTATTTAAAGAACTTAACTTTGAGTTAGCACTTAGTAGCCATTAACTATACAAATTGTTCTACGCAGTTTATTGTATTTCAGTCAGCGATTTTATTCGTTCGCGTTAGCATTTTTTTATATTCCGTTATTAATTTATTTCTAATTCCGTTTCTTTTATTTGTTTTTCATTAAGTTGTTTTAACTTATTCCATTCAACAGTGTCAATATTTCTGGTTACATATTTGATAATATCAATATTTATTTTTCGCATAGTTTCAGAATAATCTGTCAAAAAAATATTTGCATCTGAAAGACCATTAGTATATAAATCAATTTTCTGTGTTTTATATTTTAAGCGAAGTCTTGGATTACTCATTTCATTCTTTCTAATTCGTCTGCTTATATTCCTTTTGAGAAATTCTCCAAATTTCCATAAAGTATCATTTTCCGATAGTAATATTGAGTTTTGCAAATCATATTCAGAATTATTAATATTTCCTTCTTTAAATTCAGGTATTATTTTCAAATTCTTTCCTTTTTTTATAATTGTTATTTTCTCAAATAGTTGAGAAGTACAAACACCAACATTTGCATAAATAATCAATGTGTCATTTTCATTTAATCTTGTTTGAAACTCTGCATAATTCTGTTTAAGATTAAAGTTTGATTTCGGTTGTTTCGTTCCATTTTTAGTTTGATTTTTACAACCAACCAAAAAGACAAGTATAACAATTATTTTCAACAGGTTTTTCATTAGTTTTTATTGCGTAGAACATGCAGATAAACGTATTAAACAATCTTGCACAATTGTGTATTAAATTTACACGCATTATATGTACAAATGTAGTCAATTAAAATTATCTTTTGTTTAATGAACCGCTAAGTCTTTTCCAGTTACTAATAGAACTTAAGGAAAAATAATTTAAAATGTATTACATTCGTTCAGGAACAGAAATTCCTAACAAACTAAATGCTAGCTTAATGGTATCTGCTACTTTTTGAGATAATTGAGTTCTAAATATTTTGGTATTTAAATCTTCACAATTTAAAATCGGAATTGATTGGTAAAACGAATTATATTCTTTCACTAAATCATAGGTGTAATTAGCAATAACAGCAGGGCTATAATTTTTTGCTGCCAATTGAACAGTGTTAGGAAATTGTTGTAATTGTTTTAGCACTAATTTTTCTTTGTTTTGAATTTTACTTATAGAAATTAATTTACTAAAATCAAAATCTGCTTTTCGTAAGATCGATTGAATTCGAGCATACGTATATTGAATAAAAGGACCCGTATTACCATTAAAATCAATTGACTCTTTAGGATTAAATAAAATCCGTTTTTTAGGATCTACTTTTAAGATGTAATATTTTAATGCACCAAGACCAATAGTTTTATATAAATTTTCTTTTTCAGAGTCTGTGTAACCTTCTAATTTACCTAATTCTTGTGCTATTTCTCTAGCTGAATTAGTCATTTCGGCTATTAAATCGTCTGCATCTACAACAGTTCCTTCGCGAGATTTCATCTTTCCTTCTGGTAAGTCAACCATTCCGTAAGATAAATGATATAAGTTTTTTGCCCAATCGAATCCTAATTTTTTAAGTATTAAAAATAATACTTTAAAATGATAATCTTGTTCATTACCAACGGTATAAACTATAGAGTTTATGTCTGGGTAATCTTTTAAACGTTGAATTGCAGTACCAATATCTTGGGTCATATAAACGGATGTTCCATCGCTACGTAAAACTATTTTTTCATCTAAGCCTTCTTCGGTTAAACTGCACCAAACAGAAGCGTCTTCTTTTTTATAAAAAACACCAGATTTTAAACCTTGAGTAATAAATTCTTTTCCCAATAAATAGGTATTACTTTCGTAATACAAGGTATCAAAATCAACACCTAAATTTTTATAAGTTACTGCAAAACCATCGTAAACCCATTGATTCATTGTTTTCCAAAGTTTTACAACTTCTTTATCTCCTGTTTCCCATTTTTGGAGCATTTGTTGTGCCTCTAACAAGATTGGTGCTTGTTTTTTTGCTTCCTTTTCATCAATCCCTTTGGCTACTAAAGCAGCAATTTCTTTTTTATACTCTTGGTCAAACTTTACATAGTATTTACCAACTAATTTATCGCCTTTTAGAGCAGTGCTTTTAGGTGTTTCTCCTTTTCCGTAGCGTTCCCATGCTAACATAGATTTACAAATATGTATTCCACGATCGTTTATAATTTGTGTTTTATATACTTTTTTCCCTGCAGCTTTGCTAATTTCGGCAACTGAATATCCTAATAAATTATTACGTATATGTCCTAAATGCAAAGGTTTATTCGTGTTTGGTGAAGAGTATTCTACCATAGTTGCATTTGTAGTTTTTAGTTGTTTAAATCCAAAATTAGTATCTTTAAAATTGGTATAAAAAAAATTTAAATAGTAAGCATTGGCAATAGATATATTTAAAAAACCTTTTACAACATTAAAATTAGTTACTAATTCTTCATTTTTAACTAAATATTCTCCAATTTTTGTTCCTATTTCTAGAGGGTTTCCTTTTATAAAATGCAATAATGAAAATATAACTACTGTGATGTCACCTTCAAAACCTTTTCTTGTTTCTTGAAAGTCAACAGTTTCTATAGTTTTGTTATATAGTTTTTCGACCACATTTATTATTTGACTTTGTAATTTTATTTTGATATCCATTTTTTTATTTTTAAGTAATGCTTTGACTCTAGGTAAGCGTCAATTTTATAGAACAAATTTAAATAAATTACACAAACAATTATTTTTTTTTCGTCCTTTTATTATTTGTTCCAAAAAAAATCCCGATTAAATCGAGATTTTTTAAATATAATTTTTCCTAAATCAATAATTTAGTTAGAAAAATGATTATTTTTTAATTATTTACCGTGATGTGAAAAAAAGCCTAATATTTGACCTCTAACTTTAAAATTAATTTATTTTATATATTTAATTTTACGCATTCGTAAACTTTTTGGGGTAACTTCTAAATATTCATCATCTCGAATATACTCCATACATTCTTCTAATGAAAAATTTACTTTTGGAAATATTTTTGCGGCGTTGTCTGTACCAGAAGATCTTACATTTGTTAATTGTTTTCCTTTAATTAAGTTTACTACCATATCTTCATTTTTGGCATTTTCGCCAACGACCTGCCCTTTGTAAATCTCTTGATTTGGGTCTATAAAAAAACGACCTCTATCTTGTAATCTATCTATGGCGTAAGCAGTTGCTTTTCCTGTTTCTGAGGACACTATTGCTCCTTTTAATTCTTCAGAGAAATCACCTTTATAGGGTGCGTATTCATTAAAACGGTGATTGATAATTGCAGCACCTGCGGTTGCTGTTAGAATTCGATTTCGCAGACCTATTAAGCCTCTAGATGGTATGGTGAATTCTAAATGCTGTAAATCTCCTTTTGGTTCCATTACTAACATGTCTCCTTTACGTAAAGCGACTAAATTAATTGCTTTACTTGCCATATCTTCAGGAACATCTATAGATAGTGTTTCCATTGGTTCGCATTTTTTTCCATCAATTTCTTTGATAATTACATTGGGCTTACCAACTTGTAACTCGTAACCTTCTCTGCGCATAGTTTCTATTAAAACTGACAAATGCAGAACACCTCTGCCAAAAACAATGAATTTATCTTCGGAGTCTGTTGCCTGTACTTTTAAAGCTAGATTTTTTTCTAATTCTCTTTGTAAACGATCTCGCAAATGACGTGAAGTTACAAATTTACCTTCGCGACCAAAAAAAGGAGAGTTATTAATCGTGAATAACATACTCATTGTTGGTTTGTCAATTTCAATTCTTGGTAAGGCTTCTGGGTTTTCTAGATCTGCTATGGTATCTCCAATTTCAAAGTCTTCTATACCAGTTAAAGCACAAATATCACCGCTTCTAACAGTAGTAACCTTTACTTTACCCATGCCTTCAAAGATATGCAGTTCTTTTACGCGTACTTTTTTAGTTGTACCATCTGCTTTACATAGCATATAGTCTTTATTTTCATGTAAATCTCCTCTAAATAAACGACCAATAGCAATTCTACCTGTAAAATTAGAGAAGTCTAATGAGGTAATTTGCATTTGTGGTGTTCCTTCTTTATAAGGTGCTTCTGGTATATGTTTTAATATGGTATCTAGAAGAGGTATGATATTATCAGTTTGTTTTTTATAGTCATAATTCATCCAACCAAATTTGGCTGAACCATAAACTGATTCAAAGTCTAATTGTTCTTCTGTGGCATCTAAAGCAAACATTAGATCAAAGACCTTTTCGTGTACAATATCTGGTGTACAATTTTCTTTATCGACTTTATTAATTACAACAATAGGTGTTAAACCTAATTCTAAAGCTTTACCTAATACAAAACGTGTTTGCGGCATTGGTCCTTCAAAGGCATCTACTAGTAATAAAACACCATCAGCCATTTTTAATACGCGTTCTACTTCGCCACCAAAATCGGCGTGACCTGGCGTGTCAATCACATTTATCTTAACATCTTTGTAATTAACCGATACATTTTTTGATAAAATTGTAATTCCTCTTTCTCTTTCTAAATCATTACTATCTAATAATAACTCGGTTCTTTCTTTACGGTCATCTAGTATTTTTGCTTGGTCAATAATTTTATCTACCAAAGTTGTTTTACCATGATCTACGTGTGCTATAATTGCTATATTTCTAATAGATTGCATATTTATTTTTTTAAAAGTGCAAAAATAGTCTTTAACAATTAAACGAAACCTTTTTTTCGGATAAATGTTTTTTTAATTTTTAATTTAGTTTATAGTACGTACTAAAAAAACAGTATAGTCTTATCTATTTTATCAACTTTCTACGTTTGCGTTCTTTTTTTAATAATTTTAATTCTCTAGAGGTTTGTCCTGCAACTGATGTGTTTTCTTCTGCTCTACGAATTAAATAGGGCATTACATCTCTAACAGGTCCAAAAGGTAAGTATTTAGCAACATTATAGCCGTGTGCTGCTAAATTAAAACTGATATGATCGCTCATGCCATATAATTGACCAAACCATACACGCAAATCATCTTTTGCAACATTTTGTTTTTCTAGGAGTTGCATTAAAAACAAGGAACTTTCTTCATTATGTGTACCTGCAAAAATAGCCATTTTATCTTGTTGCATCATATAATATATTGCATCGTTATAATTTTTGTCGGTTGTTGCTTTGTCTTTACAGATTGGTGATTCGTATCCTTTCTCTATGGCTCTATTGCGTTCTTTCTCTAGATAAGCGCCACGAACTATTTTCATACCTATGTGATATCCTTTTATTTTTGCTTTTTCATGTATTTTTTTTAAATAAGACATTCTATCATGACGATACATTTGTAAGGTATTAAATACAATTGCTTTTTTGGTATTGTATTTTTCCATTAATTTTTCAATTAAATCGTCTGCTGCGGTTTGCATCCAACTTTCCTCGGAGTCAATTAATAAAGGTACGTTATTATCGTGTGCTTTTTGACATACTTTTTCGTATCGTTCTACTATGCTATCCCATTCTAATTCTTCGGCTGTAGTTAATTTTTTTTCTTCGGTTATTTTTTGATAGATACTGAATTTACCAAATCCTGTTGGTTTAAATACAGCAAAAGGAATGCTGTCTTTTTCTTTAACAAAATCTAAAATTTTTAACGTCTTTAGCATTGCTAAATCAAATTGTTCTTCAGTTTCCTTACCTTCAACAGAGTAGTCTAAAACGGAATGTACTTTTTTTCGATACATTTTAACGATAGTTTCTTCACAGTCTTCTTCTGTAACTCCACCACAAAAATGATCAAAAACAGATGCTCTAATTAGTCGTTCAACAGGCATATGTGCTTTTAGTGCAAATTTGGTTATTGCAGTACCTATTCTAACTAACGGCTCTGATTGAATCATTTTGAATAAGAAGTATGCGCGTTCTAATTCGGTATCTGTTTTAATTGAAAAAGCGGTTATTATGTTTTCGAATATTTTTTTCATTTTATTGAAAGTTTGTTTCTATTTGAATATATTTTAAAAATTCTTGTTTAATGGACTCTTGTTTAAATTTACCGCCATATGCTGCAGTAATTGTACTACTAGAAATATCTTTAATTCCTCTAGAGTTAACGCATAAATGTTTAGCATCTATTACACATGCTACATCTTCTGTACCTAAAACATTTTTTAATTCTTCTACTACTTGCATAGTTAATCGTTCTTGAACTTGTGGTCTTTTTGCATAATAATCTACTATTCTATTCATTTTTGATAGACCAATAACCTTGTCATTAGAAAGGTAAGCAATATGTGCTTTACCAACAATTGGTAATAGGTGGTGTTCGCAGGTAGAATAGACCGTAATATTTTTTTCCACGAGCATTTCTTCGTATTTATAGTTGTTGTTAAATGTTGATGCTGCTGGTTTGTTTTTAGGGTTTAAACCTCTAAAGAGCTCTTTTACATATGCTTTTGCTACTCTTTTGGGTGTTCCTTTTATGCTGTCATCTGTTAAATCCATACCTAAAGTATGTAGTATATTTGCAATATTTTTTTCAATTTCTTTTATTTTATTTTCATCTGATAATTTAAAGGCATCTTTTCGTAATGGTGTGTTTGCTGTTGTTGCAATATGACTATTACCTAATTCATCATCTATATTATTATTTTTTAAATTCATTTTTTTTAATTTTTTTCTAATTGTAAACGTTTTTGTTCTAAACTTTCTGCTAAGCGTTTTACTATAATAGGTTCTATGACTGTTTTTCTTGATTTTTTTTTGGTAAACGGATATAATTGTAAGTCATTTTTCATTTTATCAGCAGTATTCAAAAATTTATTGGTACCTACTAAAGTTATTTTAGTATTGTCAAATTGTTGTTGTTCTTTTAATGCAGATTCTTTTATTTTTTTTTGAATTGTACCTTTTTGTAATTGTGCTAAAAATCCATTATTTTTTTCTATGTCTTTAAATAATTGCAATGCTTTTTGTGCTAATTCATAAGTTATCTGCTCTATATAATAGGCACCTTTTGTTGTTTTATTTACTTCTTTAAAATAACTTTCTTCTTTTAAAATTAGTAATTGATTTCTAGCAATTCTTTCTCCAAAGTCATTGGTTTTATGGTATAATGAGTCGTAAGAAACGTTTGTAATTACATTTGCACCACCAAGAATTGCACTCATACATTCGGTTGTAGTTCTTAACATATTTATATTGTAATCGTATATTGTTTTGTTGCGAAGCGATGGTTTTACGATTATATTTAATTTTGGTTTAATAGTATATTCTTTTAATAATCGATGGTATAAGTATCGAAATGCACGTAGTTTTGCAATTTCAAAAAAATAGTCGCTACCTACTGAAAATGTTATATTTATAATACGGCTACTTTTATTTAGGGTTTCGTTTAGATATTCGTTTAAGTGCGCTAGAGCATAGGCTATTTGTTGTGGTTTATTTGCACCTGCATTTTGATATAGGCTGGCATCTACACTAATATTAAAGTTTGTTTTTGATATTTCGAAATCTTTATTTTTATCCTTAAACCAATGGCCTGTTTTTACATAGTTATTAATACTATCTAATTCAAAACTATACTTGTTTATATTTTGAAATTTAGATAGTTGTTTACTAAAGTTGCTATCTATAAAATTAAGTTTAAAAATAATTTCAGCGGTTTTAAATTGTATGAGGTTGTTAAATATTAAATTAAGATCAAATGTTTTATCTGCTATAAATAGAATTGCGTTTGCTCCTTTTTCTAAGGCATTAATTGCTATTTTACTTGCTATTTTTTCATTTGCAATATAAACGGTTTGACAAATTTTAAAAGTAGTGTGCAATTCAGGAATTTCTAATTGTTTAAAATCGTCTTGATGATAAAAGGGTTTTATATTAATGCCATCATTTGTTTGGGTAATAAGCGTGTTATAAGCAGCACCGTTTAAATCCATTTGGATTTTTTGCTTCCATTGTTTGGAAGAAATTGCTTGAAAATCTTTGAATAGGTTCACGTCTATTAGGTTATTAATTTATCGTTTAACTTTCATTTTTTTACTTTACGGAATCAAATTCTATTAAAAATATTTCTTCATTTTCTTTTTTCATTTTATATTTTTCTCTTGCATATTTTTCTAATGAGTCTGTATTATTTAAATTTTCCATCATTTTTGTATCTTTACTAATTTCTAATTTATAATATTTTGTTTCTTTGTTTAATTCTTTGATATCGTTGTTTAATTTATTTTTATTTATAAATGAGTTTTCATCAAAAAATGACATCCAAATTAAAAAGACAATAGAAATAACTAACATTAATTTAGATATTTTACTTAACTTTTTAAACATTTAAGATAATCTTTGGTTAATAACTGTTCTCACTATATCAATTGCAACAGTATTGTATTTGTCATTTGGTATGATAATATCAGCAAAGTTTTTTGTAGGTTCAATAAATTGTTGGTGCATTGGTTTTAGGGTATCTTGATATCTTGTTAAAACTTCGTCTAAATCTCTACCTCTTTCTTTAATATCTCTTCTTAATCTTCTTATTAATCGTTCATCTGTATCTGCATGTACAAATATTTTTATATCAAATAAGCTCCGTAATTCTATCTTATTAAAAATCAAAATACCTTCTACAATAACCACTTTTCTTGGGTGTGTTTTAAGTGTGTCTTTTATTCTATTGTGAGCAACAAATGAGTAAATAGGTTGTTCAATTAATTTTCCTTCTTTTAGTTCTTTTAATTGTGTTATTAACAACTCAAAGTCAATTGCATTGGGGTGATCAAAATTTATTTTAATACGTTGTTTGTAAGTTAAATCGTCGGTATTTTTATAATATGAATCTTGAGAAATTACACAAACTTCATCTTCAGAAATTTCGTTCAATATCTGATTTACTACGGTTGTCTTACCAGATCCTGTTCCTCCCGCTATACCTATTATTAGCATTTAATTTTATTTAATTGTTCATTGAGTTCACGCAAAAATAATAATTAAATTTGATTAAGTAGGTACTAGATTATAATACTTTATTTTCAATTAAAATTTGAAGATTATTTTTTTTAAATATAATTTATCCTTTTGATAATCAATTATAGCATTTCCTTTTTGTAAAATATCTGCACCAATAACACCATGAACTACTTTAGCATTATGTTGGGTTAATGCAGTGTTTACATGTGATAAATCAAATAATATAAGGTTAAAGTTATTATAACTCCACTTACCTAGTTTTATTTTATTTTTAGTTGCTTGTTGTGTTGGCATATCAATAGCGCCAGCACCAGAGGCTTTAGTTTTAGAATCTTTTGCATTGAGTTTAAAATGTTTGGCTTGGTCTAAGCCAACACATGAATTTGATGCTCCTGTATCTAAGATAAAGCGTCCTTTTTTACCGTTAATTTTTGCTTTTATTTCATAATGACCGGTAATTGTTTTTTTAAGTTTTAGGGTAATATAATTTTTACGTTTTAGGATATTCTTTAATTTCATTTTAAATAAAAAATTAAGTCACTTTCTAAATAAATAGAAAATGACTTGTTAGAGCTTTTGTTTTAAAGGTTTTAAAATTATTAAAAACAGTACTTGTTTTCTTTTGTTACTTTGTCAGCAATAATATTTCTTAATGCTATAATATTTGGCATATTTGTATATTTTAAATAACGTCTTAACCCCATAAGCATCATACGTTGCTCATCGCCTTCGGTAAAAGAGATGATGGAGTGTTTACCAGAGGTTTCAATGATATCAATAGCATAGAATAAGTTTAATTTTGCCATAGCAATTTGTTCTTTAACTTTATCTTCTCCTTGTTTTTTAGCCATTTTTTCTGCTCTTAATATGGCAGATTCTGCCATATAAATTTGAATTAATATATCTGAACAGGCTAACATTAATTGTTGATGTTCCTCAATTTTTTCACCATATTTTTGAAGAGCTGCACCAGCAACCATTAAAAATATTTTTTTAAGATTAGCAATACTATTTTTTTCTTCGGAAAATAAAATAGAATAGTCTGGCATTTCAAAAGACGGAATGCTTGTTAGTTCGCTAGCAACTGCAGTTGCAGGACCTAATAAATCTACATGTCCTTTCATTGCTTTTTTAATTAGCATACCAATACTTAGCATTCTATTAATTTCGTTTGTGCCTTCATAAATACGTGCAATACGAGCATCACGCCAAGCAGATTCTATGGGGGTTTCTTCTGAGAATCCCATACCTCCAAAAATCTGAATACCTTCATCTGCACAGCGTTGAGCGTGTTCGGAAACGGCAACTTTTAAGATAGAGCATTCAATTGCATATTCTTCAACGCCTTTAAGTTCGGCAGATTGATGAGAATCTTTACCATTATTTATACGTAATTCGATACGGTCTTCAATGTTTTTTGCAGCCCGATAACATGCAGTTTCACCAACCCAAGTATTCATAGCCATTTCTGCAATTTTTTGTCTAATTGCTCCAAAGGAAGAAATGGGTACTTTAAACTGAATGCGTTCGTTGGCATATTTGATAGATTCTGTAATAATTCTTCGTTGCGCATCTAAACAGGCAGCAGCAAGTTTAATACGTCCAACATTTAGAGCGTTCATCGCAATTTTAAATCCGTTACCTCTTGTAGATAGCATGTTTTCAACGGGTACTTTTGTTTCATTATAAAATACTTGTCGTGTAGAGGAAGCTCTAATACCTAATTTAGGTTCTTCTTCACCCATGGTAATTCCGTTAGGGTTATTTTTATCATATTCAATAATAAAACCTGTAATATTTTTATCGTCTTCAATTCTTGCAAATACAATCATTACATTACAAAACCCAGCGTTAGAAATCCACATTTTATTACCTGTAATTAAATAGTGTTTTCCATCATTAGATAAGACTGCTTTTGTTTTACCTGAATTGGCATCAGATCCTGCACTTGGTTCGGTTAGACAATAAGCTCCCATCCATTCTCCAGAGGCTAGTTTGGGTACGTATTTTTGTTTTTGTTCTTCTGTTCCGTACAAGGTAATTGGCATTGTTCCGATGCCAGTATGTGCTCCAAAAGCAGTACTAAATGAGCCTGTTGCTCCAGAGATATAATCACAGGTAAGCATTGTAGAAACAAAGCCCATCCCCATGCCGCCATATTCTTCTGGAACAGATACGCTTAAGAAACCTAATTCTCCTGATTTTTTCATTAATTCTTCGGTTAAAGCATAGTCTTTTTGTTCAAAACGTGCTTTATGAGGCCAAATTTCTCGATCTACGAATTCAATTAAGGATTCTTTCATCATTTGTTGGTCTTCATTAAAGTCTTCGGGTGTAAAAATTTCAGCACTTGTAATTGCTTTTACTAGGAATTGACCTCCTCTTAATAGTTCTTTATTATTCATGGTTTTAGATTTTGAATGTTACGTTTTAAGTTTAGGGTTATTTATTTAAAATTAATTTATTGTTTTAACAATTTTGGTTGTTAAATTTGATTTTTTAATAAAAGTAACCAATATTTAGTTTTTTTCTTTAGGTTTTTCGTGCAAGTCTTTTTTAGAGATAATTATTGTTATTTGAAATTTGTTCTGACTAGGTGTTTTGAAATAATAAACTCTTTTTTAAATTTGTAATTTTTTATAATTTAATTATTAATAAAGAGAAATCAAAATTTTTAGTGATAGTTGTATTTTCTTTCTTAAATTAAGACTGAAAAATTCAACATTTTTCATCAAAAATTTGATATTACTTTAAAAATTCATAAATCCCAGCTGCGCCTTGACCTGTACCAACACACATAGTTACAATGCCATATTTATTTTTACGTTTTCTCATTTCGTTAAATAATTGTACAGATAATTTAGCACCTGTACATCCTAGTGGGTGTCCCATTGCGATTGCTCCGCCATTTACGTTCACTATATCTTGGTTTAAATTTAATTCACGCATTACGGCTAGTGATTGTGATGCAAATGCTTCATTTAATTCGAATAAATCAATGTCATTTAGTTTCATTCCTGCTCTTTCTAATACTTTTGGTACTGCTTTTACGGGTCCCATTCCCATAATTCTTGGTTCTAAGCCAACTGCTGTAAATGAAACCATTCTAGCGATTGGTTCTAGATTTAATTCTTTTACCATTTTTTCGCTCATTACTAATACAAATGATGCTCCATCACTCATTTGTGATGAGTTTCCTGCAGTTACACTTCCGTTAGCAGCAAAGACAGGTCTTAATTTTGCTAAAATTTCTTTTGAAGTTCCTTTTCTAGGGCCTTCATCTTTAGTTACGGTGTAATTTTTTGTTTGTTTTTTCCCATTTTCATCAAGAAAAACTTGAGTTACTTGAATAGGGGCAATATCTTCTTGAAAGCGATTTTCTGCTTGTGCTTTTAAGGCTTTCATGTGTGAGTTATACGAAAATTCATCTTGATCTTTACGAGAAATTTTAAATTCGTTTGCTACTGCCTCGGCAGTTAAACCCATTCCCCAATAATATTCTTCATTTCCTTCTTTTGCTGCCTTGTAATTTGGTACAGCACGGTATCCACCCATTGGTATGTAACTCATGCTTTCTACGCCACCTGCAATGATACAATCTGCCATGCCACTTTGTATTTTTGCAGTTGCAATGCTTATGGTTTCTAATCCTGAGGCGCAGTAACGGTTTACTGTAACTCCAGCAACATCGTTAATTTTTAATCCCATAAGTGAGATTAGTCTTCCTATATTTAGACCTTGTTCGGCTTCTGGCATTGCGTTACCAACAATAACGTCATCTATACGTGTTTTGTCTAATTCTGGTACTTGTTTTAATAAGTAGTCTATTGTCTCTGCAGCTAATTCGTCTGGTTTTTTAAAGCGAAATACTCCTTTTGGTGCTTTTCCGACTGCTGTTCTATATCCTTTTACTATGTATGCTGTATTCATGTTTTTGTTTTATTTTATTTTTGAATGATCTTGAAAATGAAAAATGAAAAATTTATCTTTAAAATTCAATAACTCAACATTAAAAATTTAAAATTCAATATTTTTTATTAGTTTCTAAGTGGTTTTCCAGTTTTCAAAGTGTGTTGTATTCTCTCTAAGGTTTTACGTTCGGTAAATAAACTCATAATTGCTTCTCGTTCTAAATCTAAAAGGTATTGTTCGCTTACGTCTGTGGGTTCAGATAAATCACCACCTGCCATAATATAGCCTAATTTATTTGCTATTTTTCTATCGTGTTCTGATGCGTATTTTCCTTGCATTAAACTATCAGTACCTACTAAAAACATACCTAAGGCTTGTTGTCCAAGAACGTTAACTTTTTGAGGTACTGGTTGTGTATAACCATCTTCTAGCATTTGTATTGCATAGCGTTTTGCTGTTGCAATTTGTCTATTTTCATTAACTACAACTAAATCTTTTCCGTTAAGGTAGTAATTCATATCAAAAGCCTCGTAAGCAGAGGTTGCTACTTTTGCCATAGCAATATGGATAAATGCATCGCGTAATCTATTTAGTTTTACATCATCTTTAACCCAAAGGTCTGCAATTCTTTTGGTTACTTCTTTTGTGCCACAGCCTGCAGGAATAATTCCAACCCCAAACTCAACTAAACCAGTATAGGTTTCTGCGGCAGCGATAACTTTATCTACATGCATTCCCATTTCACAGGCGCCACCAAAGGTCATTCCTCTTGGCGTCATTAGTGTTGGGATAGAGGAGTAGCGTAAGCGCATTACTGTATCTTGAAAATGTTTTACGCCAAAATTTAAGGCGTCATAATCTTGTTCAACTGCCATCATTAGTGCCATTGCTAAATTTGCACCAACAGAGAAGTTTGCTGCTTGATTTCCTAAAATTACTGCTTCGTATTCTTGTTCTGCTAAATCGATACCTTTATTAATGGCTTCTAAAACGCCACCTCCAAGTGAGTTCATCTTGGATCTAAATTCTATATTTAAAACGCCATCACCTAAATGTTGGATTGAGGCATCTGCATTAGACCAAATTTGTTTTGCTTCGCGGATATTATCTAAAATAATAAATGCATCTTGACCTGGAATTTTCACGTATTTTTTTGAGGGGATATCGTAATAATATTTTACGCCTTCTTTTAGGCTATAAAAACTATTGTTACCATCTTTTAACATGTCTGTAACCCAAGAGGCTACTTTGTAACCTTCGTTTTTCATTAATTCTATGGCTTTTGCTACGCCTACGGCATCCCATATTTGAAATGGACCGTGTTCCCAGCCAAAACCTGCTCTTAAAGCATCATCTATTCGGTATAATTCATCTGATATTTCAGGAATTCTATTTTGTACATATGCAAAAAGTGCTGTAAATGACTTGCGATAGAATTCGCCTGCTTTATCTTTTCCGTTAATTAGAACTTTAAATCTATCGGTAACATTATCTATTGTTTTTGTTAGTCCTAATGTTGCAAAGCGTACTTTTTCTTGGGTTTTATATGCTAATGTATTTAAGTCTAAAGAAAGGATTTCTTTTTTACCTTCTGTATTCGTTGTCTTTTTATAGAAGCCTTGCTTAGTTTTAGACCCTAGCCATTTGTTTTCCATCATTTTGTTTACAAAATCGGGGATTACAAATTGGTCTTTCATTTCATCGTTTGGACAATGGTCTTTAACGCCATTTGCAGTATGTGCTAAGGTATCTAAACCAACAACGTCAATGGTTCTAAAAGTTGCTGATTTTGGGCGACCGATAACTGGTCCTGTCATTTTATCTACTTCGCTAACAGTTAATTTCATTTCTTTTACAATATGAAATAAACTCATGATACTAAATATACCTATTCGGTTGCCAATAAATGCTGGGGTGTCTTTTGCTAGAACGGAAGTTTTACCTAAAAATTTTTCACCATATAGCATTAAAAAGTCTATAACTTCTTGTTTGCAATCTGGCCCAGGTACTACTTCAAATAATTTTAAATATCGTGGTGGGTTAAAAAAGTGTGTGACTGCAAAATGTTTTTGAAAGTCTTCACTTCTTCCTTTATTCATAAAAGTAATTGGAATTCCTGATGTATTTGATGTAATCAACGTTCCTTTAGTTCTGTATTTTTCTATACTTTCAAAAACTTTTTGTTTTATGTCAAGTCTTTCTACAACAACTTCAATAATCCAATCTACCTCTTTTATTTTATGTAAATCGTCTTCTAAATTACCTGTAGTAATTCGGCTTGCAAATTTTTGCTTATATATAGGTGATGGTTTTGATTTTAAAGATGCGGTTAAACTATCGTTTACCATACGATTCCTCACTACTTTATCTTTAAGTGTTAAGCCTTTTGCTTTTTCTTTATCGTTTAACTCTCTAGGTACAATATCGAATAATAAGACCTCTACGCCAATATTGGCAAAATGACAAGCAATACCAGAACCCATGATTCCTGATCCTATTACAGCTACTTTTTTAATATTATTTTTCATTTTAAATATTTGATTTATTTTTTAAATTATAAAATTTATGTTGTTATTGTTAGTTATTATTTTTTGAGTTTTTGTTTTTTTTATAAAAATTTTGTTTTTTGAAATCAATTTATTAATTGTTTTTGTGACTTTAAAAAAGGCGTTTAATTCTTCTTTAGTTAGGTGTTGTCGAACAACTTCATTAAATTTTAAGACGGCTATTTTTGCATCTTCTCTTTTTTGTTTACCTAAATGGGTTAGTTTAATAAGAACTCCTCTGCCATCATTTGGGTTTTTTTCTCGGTAAATAGCGCCTTTTTCTTCCATTGATTTTAAGATACGAGATAAACTAGTTGCTTCCATGCCCATTAATGGTCCTAATGCAGTAGATGGCGTTCCGTTTTCATAATCTATATTTAAAATGACAAATGCCATGGCCATTGTGCTGTCAAATTTTTCTGCTTGTTCGTTATACATTTTAGCAACAGATTGCCAAGTTGCTCTTAATTGATGGTCTATAGAAAGTTCTTTTTCCATTTTTCAAATATATAAAAAAAATACTATGCGCGCATAGTATTTTTTAAAAAGTTATGCACGTTTTTTTTAAGTTCTGTATGGTTTTCTGTCAAAATGTCAGAAAACTGACATGTAATATTTTAATAATTGACTTGGCACAATGATTGCCGATGTAGTGATGAGTTTAAAATAAATTTTAAGAATTAAAAATATAAAGTTATGAGTAAAATAATAGGAATAGATTTAGGCACAACTAATTCTTGTGTTTCTGTAATGGAAGGTAAAGAGCCCGTTGTAATACCTAATGCGGAAGGTAAAAGAACAACACCATCTATTGTTGCCTTTATAGAAGGTGGCGAGCGTAAGATTGGTGATCCCGCAAAAAGACAAGCAGTTACTAACCCTACAAAAACAATTTCTTCGATTAAGCGTTTTATGGGGAACAAATTTTCTGAATGTAAAACGGAAATAGGAAGAGTTCCTTATAAGGTAGTAAAAGGAGATAATGATACGCCTAGAGTAGATATTGATGGTCGTTTATATACACCTCAAGAGATTTCGGCAATGATACTTCAAAAAATGAAGAAAACGGCTGAAGATTACTTAGGAACAGAAGTTAAAGAAGCGGTAATTACAGTACCAGCATATTTTAATGATGCACAACGTCAGGCAACAAAGGAAGCAGGACAAATTGCAGGTTTAAAAGTTGCACGTATTATTAATGAGCCAACGGCAGCAGCATTAGCATATGGTCTTGATAAGGCTAATGAGGATAAAACAATAGCAGTTTACGATTTAGGAGGAGGAACATTTGATATTTCTATTTTAGAAATAGGTGATGGTGTTTTTGAAGTGTTATCAACTAATGGAGATACGCATTTAGGTGGTGATGATTTTGATCAAGTAATTATTGATTGGTTAGCGGAGGAGTTTAATAAAGATGAGGGTATTGATTTGAGAAAAGACCCAATGGCTTTACAACGTTTAAAGGAAGCTTCAGAGAAAGCAAAAATAGAATTATCATCTTCTACACAGACGGAAATTAATTTACCTTATGTTACAGCAACATCTTCTGGACCAAAGCACTTGGTTAGAACATTAACAAGAGCTGCTTTTGAAAAATTAGCAGATAGTTTAATTAAGCGTTCTATGAAGCCTGTTGCTAAAGCTTTAAAAGATGCAGATTTAAAAATAGGCGAAATTGATGAAGTTATTTTAGTTGGTGGTTCAACACGTATGCCGAGAATACAAGAAGAGGTAAAAAAATTCTTTGGGCAAGACCCGAACAAAGGTGTAAATCCTGATGAGGTTGTATCTATTGGGGCAGCAATTCAAGGTGGTGTTTTAACAGGAGATATTGATGATATAGTGCTTTTAGATGTAACACCTTTATCTTTAGGTATTGAAACTATGGGTAATGTGTTTACAAAATTAATTGATGCAAATACTACGATACCAACAAAAAAATCACAAGTATTTTCAACTGCTGTTCAAAATCAGCCATCGGTAGAAATTCATGTTTTACAAGGAGAAAGAGCAATGGCAGCAGACAATAATACTATTGGTCGTTTTCATTTAGATGGAATTCCACCAGCACCAAAAGGTACTCCTCAAATTGAGGTTACTTTTGATATTGATGCCAATGGTATTATAAGTGTATTAGCAAAAGATAAAGGGACTGGTAAAGAACATAATATACGTATTGAAGCATCTTCTGGTTTGTCTGAAGAAGAAATCAAAAAAATGAAAGCAGATGCTGAGGCAAATGCAGATGCAGATAAAATGGCTAAAGAGAATGCTGAAAAAATCAACGGTGCAGATGCTATGATTTTTCAAACAGAAAAGCAATTAGAGGAATTTGGTGATAAATTATCAGATGCTAAAAAAGAACCTATAAAAGTAGCTTTAGAGGAATTAAAAAAAGCGCATGAGTCTAAAGATATTACTCAAATAGATAGTACTATGAAAGTTATTAATGAGGCTTGGAAAGTTGCTTCTGAAGAAATGTACAAAGCAGAACAAGAGTCACAAGCAGGTGGTGCAGGGGCAGAGCAAGCAGATGAACAGAAAAGCGATAATGTAGAAGATGTTGATTTTGAAGAAGTAGAAGAGGGAAAGTAGTTTTTTTTCTTTAAAAGATGTTTAAAACCTGTTTGATTAATTTCAAACAGGTTTTTTTAATAAAAGAAGTCCTTAAAAAGTGTACTATAATTTTTTTCTTGGGATTTGCTAAGAGAACACTTACCTTTTTGATTCTAGAAAAAATGTCTAGTCAACAAGTCGTAAATCAGCATCATATATTTAATCTAACCTAAATAAAGTCAATAAAAAAATCTTGAGGTTCTAACAACCCCAAGATTTTAAACTTTATACTTTATTTGGATAGTACCGCTAGTTAGTGGCTTATGTCAAAACTTTAGTAACTTGTTTAATTAGTTTTCTATTTACGTAAACATCGATAGAATACGTTCCTTTTTCTAATCTTTGATCGTGTACTGTAACTGAAAATTGCGCTGCTAAATTTTTTCTTTTTTTAGAAGAAATTGTAACTGCCTTTGAATATTTAATTTTTTTATCGTTTGCATCTATAAAAAAATCTTTGACACTTAATACTTTACCACTATCATCTTTTATAACAAGATAGGCTTTTGCTTTGAAATTTTTCGGTACCTCTTCAGTTTCTACTGTAAATGAAACTTTAAAGACATTTGTTATTTTAGCTTTTCTAGTTTCTCTAAGTTTACCTCTTCTTTCGTTGTAGGTAGAAACATTAATTTTTGAAGATGTATTTTCACTTAATTTACTATCAAATTCACTTTTTTGACTTGTTCCTCCTATTTTTTCAAAATCTTCACTAGTTAGTAGAGGTTCATTTTCATCGTCAAATTTTGATTGTTGATTTTGTATGAGTTTATTTTTTTTAGTAAGTAATGTAATTAATTTAGATTTATCACTTAAGTCTGAGAGCAAAAATTTATTCTCGATAGTTAATTTTTCATTTTCAAGAGCTAATTCACCATTTATACTTACTAAAGAGTCATTTGCTACTAATAAATCTTTTAAAGTAAAAGTTAAGTCTTTGACTTTGTTTTTTAAAAATTTTATCGTTCCTAAATCTGCTCCTTTAAATTTAGATAGTGAGGTTTTAAATCTAATAATTTCATTTTTCCTTTCTTCTAAATCGCCTGATAATTCTGTTTTTTCTACAAGTGCTTTACTGTAACTATCTTCTAAAAAAGATAATTCTTCTAAAACTTCTTGTTTTGCCAATAATACTTCATTTTTTTCGGCAATTAATTTTTCTTCGACTTGAACTTGCTCTTGATAGTTTAAATAACCGAAAGTACTTAGCCCTAGTAATAGCACAATAAGTATTGCGATTATTGCTTTTTTATTATTATTATTATCATTCATAGTGTAAAATTTTAGTTTAATTTGTCAAAGGTACAAATATTTAATTTAAAATTGATTTATTGTGAGAAAAGCATGCGCCATTCACTACCAGTATAGCCATATAATTTTCCGCTTTCCGTAAGAATAATAGTTCCAGGGTTTTCATTTCCTTCAAAGCCTAACAGTTTATTTGTAACAACTTGGCATATAGCACCTCCTGTATTATCAAAATCTGTTACATTTTCGAATTGGTAATAATTTTGAGTTTCAAATGCGCCTTGAGCTACTAGTCCGATACTTTCTATTCCTTTTGTCGCTCCTAGTTCATTAAAATCGGTTAAAGGGTCTAATAGAGAATCCACAGTTCTTATCCATAATGCGTTACTCTTTGTACCACTATTTTCATTTTTAAAATCAGTAGCTAATCTATCTAATCTATCTAATCGCGATGGGCTTATAAAAAATCTCATATTTACAAAGTCATCAACACTTCCTGAACCTATTACAATATTCCATGTTTTTCCAAGAACAAAATTTGCATTACTACTACTAGTGCTTGTTTTTTTGTAGTGATCTCTCCCTTGATTATCACTTAATAAGTCTGTAATTACTATTAGAGGTTCAAAATCTTGTGTATTTCCTTCTTCTGGTTTGTGTTCAATAGCAAATAGATATGTTACACTTGTTACTGTTCTTCCATAATAAGTCCATCCATTTTCTGTTTTAATTGGAACTAATGTGGCGCTTTCAGTAAAAGCGGTATTAAAATCATTGACTGCGTCTACCTCTGCTACAACTTCACTATCTTTAATAAAGTCTAATTTACTATTATTTGTGCCCTCTTCACCAGTAAAATCAGGGTCAAAATCGCCTTTAAAATCACCGAAGCCTACTCGGTCTAAAAGTTCATCGGTATTACCAAACCAATCTTGAATAATGGTAGATAGTACTCTACGGTAATCATGTTGAAGTACATCAATAGTTTTATTATGCTCTATGAAATCTAAACCAATATTTATGTTTCTACCAGTTACACCTCCTTTAATAGGGCTTCCGATAACAAACCAAGGAGCAAGAGAGCCATGATCGGTACCTGTAGAGCCGTTTCCTATTATTTGTCTTCCAAATTCAGATATGACTATAATAATTATTTTATCAGCAAAACCCTGAGCTTCCATATCTCTTTGAAATGCAAGAACTGAATTTGAAAGTTCTTCAAGACGATTCCCATGATTACCAGTAGTACTGTCAGTATCGGTAGTTTGGCTTTTATGAGTATCATAACCAGCTTGACGAGCAAGTAATATTTTTGAATCTAAGCCCCCGCTTATCATTCTAGCAATAGTTCTTAAGTTCTTCCCAATACTTACCTCTGGGTAATCATCATTATTAGAATTACTTCCATTATCATAGGCCTCTTTAAGATTTCGCCTATATACCTGTCGTCCTTCCTCTATTAATCTTAAATATTGCATTAAATCGTTCTTTTCTGAATCTGAGGATCTACCAGAAAGACTCCAATTCTTTATGTTATTAATATTAATTCCAAGATTATTATAAGCTTCATGAATAAAACCGTTATGCTCATACCCAAAACCTAGTTGAACACCTAAAGGGAGTGGGTACTGAGTGGTTGGCTGGTCATTATAAGAGGGATAAACATTAGCTAAATAATTTGACATCCACCCTCGATTTATAGTTCTATTATAATTTCCATCTAAACCTCCAAACACTAAAGAATCTGATCTAAAGTGAGAAAAATCCGGTTTTGGGTATCCAACACTTTGAATTACATTTAATTTACCTTCGTCATATAAATTTTTAAATCCTGTCATTCTAGGGTGTAAGCCTAAACCCGCTTCTCCATTTAATCTAATTAAGTCACTTCTTTCTAACTTTATGAGAGGTCTATGGCTTTGATAAAGGTCGTATTGATCTAATGGTACAACTGTGTTTAGACCATCGTTACCTCCAAATAAATTGATTATAAGTAATTTTCTGTTTTCAAAATCTTCGGGAGCATTATTAATACCAAACATTTTACTTACTTTTTGTCGAATCATAGATTCAACAAATAATGGCGAAAAGGCTAATGGTATGGTGTTTTTTATAAATGTTCTTCGTTTCATATTAATTCCTTTTTATTTTATTGTATGAAAATGTAAGTATTAAAATTCTTAATATTAATTTTTAGTTAGTAAATTTTATGTTTTTTGTGTAAATTTACTCCTACTTTTATAAAAGTTGATATTCGACAGATGTCATAATAGCTTCAAAAATAGCGTTAAGATGAACTATTAAATCAGTACTATCACTAGCGTCGTAAACCATTTCCCAATTAGTTAGTCCTAAGCTTTGTAAAAGGATATCATAAAAATGAGTATGTCTAAAAGGTTGGGGGGGTTCAACTAATAATAATTTATAAATATCAGCAATAAGTGTTTCTGGATTTCTAGGCTCAGAAAAAATATCTGGTTGATTTTTTACAAATTGAACGATATCAAATGTAGCTCCATCCCAAGGGTCAGGATTACCAGAATCAAGATATCGTTTGCTTGTAATTATAGACTTAGCAATAGCTTGTCTACGACCTACGGTGTTAAAAGCATGCCATTGTTTATCATAGTCTGGTTCTTGGTATATTGGTTTATAACCAGCTACACTATCAGGTCTAAATAGATGCATTCCTGAATGATTTAAAAAAAGATCGGTATAACGATAAGCATAAGCCCTGTCTTCAGGAGTACTGCCTTCAGGAGTACTAGAGATAAAATTTGGATTAATTTCTGTTTCTAAAAGATTAAAAGATTGCAGTAATAAATCAAGTGGTGTTTTTACTAAAGCTCCAATAATTTCATCACCAGCAACAGCATCATCTTCATCGTAAAAATGTTTACTACTTAATAAGGTTCTAACTGTAATTTCAAGATTATAATTATTATCTCTTAAAATAGCAGCTAATGGACCTATAATATCGTTTTCAACCTCAGTATCTATATTTCTTCTTACAAAATACCGATAAATTCTACGGCAAATAACTTTGGCGGTTTCTTCTTGGTCAAAAATCATATCTACAAAACTTCGTAGTTCAGTAAACATACCAGAAGCATCAGTTGCACCTTCGATGGTAGTTCCACTAAATTTGTCACTAAATGTTTTAGAACCTGTATCATGTCTTTCAAATTCTAGTCTTCCTTTAGGAATACCACTGCCTGTATCATCTGTACCGTCAGGAGTATTATCAAAAATTGTTCTTTCAGAATCTCGTCTAAATCCAGTTACAATTCGTGCAGCTTCTTGTACATCTCTCTCGGTATAATTAGCATATACCCCATCTCCTTCTTGCGCCCCTCTTGTTATCGTAAATAATTCTAAAAATTCTCTTGGAAAATCTTCATTAGGATTTTCTTTGTTACTGCTATTAGAATTTAAATAAACTAACATCCTATTACCTAAGATGATTTTATAGGCAAAATCTTTATAACTTTTTTTAGAGTAATAGAGTAAGTATAAAATATAATCGTAAGAATCTTTTGGGTCTGCCGAATCACTAAGACTTACAATAAAAATAGAATGTAAAAACGTTGCTAATTTAAATTGTAATGTTTCTGATTTTTTTGCCTCATCAAGATACCAATATCTAGTTAAATAATTTAAAAAAGAATTGGAATGACCAAGTTCAGGGGGTCCAGGAAAAACATAACCATTATCTACATAAAAACCTTCATTATTGTAACCCATAGGTTTTTCTCTCCCTAAGGCAGAAGTTGGGGTGCTGTCGTCGTAATCTAGTAATTTATCTAAAGCTTGATCTACATTTAGATTCGCAAATTCTGTAATACGTGCGCCATTGATATTATAAGTTGCTCGTCTTAATAAATGTTTTGCTAAATGTATACCTAGTGTTGCTGAACCACGATTTTCTAATGATGCCATATTTTTATATTTTTTATGCTATAATTAATTAATCTACTTGTATCCAAACTGCACCATCACAAGCACAAAAATTACTACCATTAAAAATAATTTTTCCAACATCTCCAGAGTCACATTCAGCTCCTGCTGCAATACCATTAATTACGCCAAGTTGAATACTTCCAGTTACTTCGACATCTCCGTTGTAATTTATATTTGTAGAGGTGTTGGTTGCAGGTGTTCCGTCTTCGTTTCTCCAAGGTCCTTCTGCTGATGTAGTGGCTACTGTTTTAGCGTGTAAAGCATAGGGTACGCTTAATAATTGACTTACCGCAACGATATCATAATTAGTGCCTCCTTCAATATCTGTTTCGGTTTTAATATAATAACTAGCTACGGACCAATCAATTGCACTAAATTCTCCTACTTCAACGATACCAGAACCAATTTCTAAATTTACTAGCCCGTTTATATTTGTTGATCTTTGATGTCTTTCGACATAAATAGGGTTTCCAGAAGAGGTGGCTTCTAAGATAGACACTTTAATTCCAACATTTTGATCAGAAACCAATTTTGAATCGGCATCTCTAATTACAGCTTGAAAACTCATTAACTCTGGAACTTGAGCAAATGAAATTATTGAAAATACAATTGTAAAAATTAGTGTAGTAATATTTTTTTTCATTATAAAAATTGTTTTAATATTTAATAATCTTAAGTGTTTGGTATAATTTTATCACATTATATACTTTGACGAAATAAACTGCGGGAGGTAGTTCTTTAAAAGATATTGTTGTAGATCTACTGGTTATTCTAACGTTTGTTAAGAGCGTTTTTCCTAAATTATCAATAATACTATAATATAAGTCGTTAGAGGTTTCGTTATTTACAACAAGGTCAATAGAATCGGTTGTTGGATTTGGGTAAGCGGTATAACTAGCGTCTGCATTTAAAGAAATTATCTTATAGGTTTGTTGAACACCTTGTGCAACTAAACCAGTAGAGCCTTCGCTAGTGATATAATTAGTTTGCCCAACGGAGTAAGAGATAGAACCGTTACTTGTCTCAGCCGTTGCTCCTGAAGCGTTTACAGTAGTTTGGGCTGTAATTTCTAAGGTCGCTATAAAAAGAATAAAAATCCAAATAAGAGCTAGTCGATTCTTTTTAGTAAGAATTGTTGTTTGGGGATTCATAAGTTATAAGTTCTAGTTTGTAGACTACAATCTTAAATACAAAATCTAAAGAAAATCTAAAGTTTAATTAAAAATCTAAATAGTTTGTTTTCTTGCAGTCTTCAAAATAATTAATTTTGTTTTCACAAACATATAAAAAATATTTAATATTTATTGGTATTATTCAATTTAATTTTATTTTTTTAAAAAATTGAACTTAATATGTTGAAAATCAGTATTTTTTTAATAAAAAAAAACGTAAAATTTTAATTTAATAAATTAGGTCTAATACGTTTTGTTCTTTTTAATGCATTTTGTTCTCGCCATGCGTCAATTTTTTTAAAATTACCTGATAATAATACGTTTGGCACCTCTTTATTTTTGTATGTTGCTGGTCTTGTATAAACTTCGGGTGCTAATAAATTATCTTGAAACGAATCGGTTAGGGCAGAGGTTTCATCACCTAAGACACCGGGTAATAGTCGTACGATTGCATCACAAAGTACTACTGCTGCTAATTCTCCGCCAGATAAAACATAATTACCAATCGAAATTTCTTTAGTAATAAATAAGTCACGAACTCGCTGATCAACTCCTTTATAATGTCCTGTTAAAATAAGAATGTTTTGAGATAGGGATAAGGTATTGGAAGTTTGTTGGTTTAAAATTGGTGCATCTGGAGTCATATAAATAATTTCATCATAGTTTCTTTCTGTTTTTAATTTGGTAATACATTTATCAATTGGTTCAATCATTAAAACCATACCTGCGCCACCACCAAATGGTGAATCGTCAATTTTTCCATAATTATTTAAAGCATAGTCTCGTAGGTTATGAAAATGAATTTCTACTAATTTTTTTTCTTGTGCTCGTTTTAAAATGGAGTGCTCAAATGGGCTCTGCATTAATTCGGGTATTACGGATATGATATCGATTCTCATAAATTGGCTTTTGATAAAAGTAAATGGGTTTATTTATTTTTTGGATATTTTTTTTTCATATAACTAATTATACTTTTACGAATATCACTATTTAGTTCTTTGGGTTTAGGGGTGTAAACGTTAATAACGTCTTTGTTATCTGATTTTAAAAACGGAATATCAAGTCCTTTTAACAGATACTCACTAAATGCGACTGTGTAAATATTATTTTTAATTATTGGTTTGTTTGAAATTAGCCATGTTCTTTCGTCTTTGTCTAATGTTGCTTTAAAGCGTTGTAAATATGCGCCAGTTCCTGCTTTTAAATTTCCGTAATTAAGTACTTTTTCTAATAATGAGCCTTTAATCTTTACTTTTAAAACGCTACCGCCGTAGGGTAAAACTCTAAAAATATCAATTCCTGTAATATTTCCTTTTAACTGATCGTCAACTCTAATTGAGCCTCCATTAACAATTGCGCAATCTACTTTATTATCAAAACCAAATGCCATACCTTCTGTAATGAGTTTGCCTAAATTAGTTTGAATGCTTCTTATTGGTGTATCGCGACCATTTAAGGGTGTTTTTGCAACGTAAATAATTTCTTTTGGGTTTGGTAATATTTTTTTTATTTTTTCATCTAAAAGGGCATTCCATTTTTGAACAATTTGCGCTATTTCTTTAGCGGGTTTTATACTATTATTTATGGCAACTAATGTTGATGTTATGGTATGTTCTTTAGTTTTAAGGTTGTATTCTAATCTATGTACGTAAGCGGTTTTTGCATTAGCATCTGCTTTTGCTATTTTACAATTATTAATTGGTATTAAGCGATTGGTATGTTCATGACCACCCATAATTAATGGAATTTCAGGTAGCATTTTAGCAATCATTTCATCTTGACTTTGTTTTAAATGGGTTAAACCAATCACTAAATCTGTTTTGTCTTTTATACTATTATAAGCATTTTTTGAATCTTGATAAAAATCACCATAATCTACATAATTTTTAGGGTTTGAATTTATGGTTGGTGCAATAAACCCTATTTTTAAACTTTTGCCTTTTTTATTTTTAAATTCGTGTATATAGGTTCTTTCAATATTGGTTTTTACATTATTTTTTTCGATATAAAAGGGTTTTAAAGTTACGCTATCTATTTTGTGGAGCACGTTTGTAGATATCCATTTAAAATTAGATTCGTTTAGGCGTTCTTGTAAGTCGTCATATTTTAAATCGAATTCATGATTGCCAAAACAAACTAAGTCAAAATGCATTGCATTCATAGTTTCTATCATTTGTTTACCTCTAATTCTTTTGCCCTTATATTTTAATGTGCCAATTAATGATGGGTTTAAAAAATCGCCTG
The DNA here is from genome assembly GCA_021648755.1 of Flavobacteriaceae bacterium. Classification (GTDB taxonomy): domain Bacteria; phylum Bacteroidota; class Bacteroidia; order Flavobacteriales; family Flavobacteriaceae; genus S010-17. The sequence goes on from JAKISG010000024.1 coordinate 26,869, forward strand.
CCATTACAAGAAATGTATTTGAGTTTTCGGCTAATAATTCTTTATGTAGTGTTTCTACACGTGCCATTCCACCAACTTTACCGCCTTCTAGAGCTGCAATTTCATAGACATCATTTAATTGTAAAAAAGTTACTTTTACAATACTGTCCTCTTGGTAGCAAGAAGTTAAAAATAATACGACAAAAAAGAGGCTTATATTTTTCATTTGGTAGGAATGAATTTTAGGCTACAAAGTTAATGAATTATTATGGAGAAAATAACATATATTAAAAAATAGAAAAGTAAACTACATATGGAGGGAAGTAGAAACAAAGTGTTCAAAATTATGTCAAAAAAATCAATGATATTAATAATTATTCAATTTTCTTGTCTTGCTTTTTTTGCAGTTAATGGTGTATTTAAAATCAATAATTGGTTGTTTTACTTACAGAAATTCAAAAAGAATTAATTATTTTAAATTAGCGTTAATAAAAAAGTCCGAAAACGTAATGTTTTTCGGACTTTTTAGATGATCAAAAGTGACCGGGCTGGGGCTCGAACCCAGGACCCTCTCCTTAAAAGGGAGATGCTCTACCAACTGAGCTACCTGGTCATAATCTTAAAATACTTTAAGATGTATTTTTCATTAGCGGTTGCAAATATACTATGTAAAATTAATTAAACAAGTTTTTTTTATTTTTTTTTAGCTTATTTTTACTGTTTAAAATTTATAGTAATATGAAATTAGTGTTAATAGGTTATATGGCAAGTGGTAAGACTTTTATTTCTAAAGAATTAGCAAATAAATTAGGTATTAAACACATAGATTTAGATGCGTATATTGAAAAAAAAGAAAGCTTAAAAATTAAAGAAATATTTAAAAATGAGGGAGAAATCAAATTTAGATTACTTGAAAATAAGTATTTATTAAATTTATTGTGCTCAAAAGAACAATTTATATTATCAGTTGGTGGAGGAACGCCATGCTATGCAAATAATATGGATTTAATTTTAAAGTATGCAAATTCGTTTTATTTAAGGGCAGATATTCAAACTTTATTTAAAAGGTTGGTTATTGAAAAGGAGGATAGGCCTTTGTTGAGTAGAATTCCGAATAGTAAATTAAGGGAGTTTATCTCAAAACATTTATTTGAGCGTAGTTTATTTTACAATAAGGCAAATAATAGTATAGATGTAAATTGTAAAAGTATAGAAGAGGTTGCTTCAGAAATTATTACATTATTATAGGTAGATAATTTTGTTTTATTTAATTTAAATAGGCAATAGCGTCTTTTTTAGTAAAGACTACGGTTATATGTTCTTGTATTGATGTGGATAATGAGATGCCTTTAAAATCTGCTTTTATGGGGTATTTCTTGTGATCTCGATTCACTAGAACTGCAGTTTTAAATTGTTTTAACGGTGTATCTAAAAAATGTTTTACGGCATAGATTAATGTTGCACCTGAATTTAAAACGTCATCGACTAAAACTAAAGATAAGTCAGTATATTGTTCTGGTTTTAGAGAGGTTTTAATATTATTTTTTATGGGTTGTTTTTTGTTAACGGTTACTTGACAGAGTTGTATTTTTATTTTGCATATTTTTTTTAGTTCTTTTTTTAATTTTTCAGCAAAAATATATCCGTTGTCTACAATTCCAGCAATAATGATTTCTTTTTCGGTTACATTATTTTCATAAATTTGGTATGCAATTCTTTTTATTTTATGTTTAATTTGCTCGTTGGTAAGGATAATTGATTTTGACATTTTTAAAATTTAATATTTTATAAGTTACAAGTTTACGATTTTAAGTTAATTTTTTTCAAATATAGCAAATAATTCTTTTTGTATTCTTGGTTTAATTGTTATTTATGGTAGTATTTCTCTTCTGTCTTTTTTGGTTGACCCTTCTCCTTTTTTATTTTATAATTTTCTGTAGAAAACTCTACAACTATTTCTTGTCTATATATTAAAATTATTTCTTCTTCTTTTTATTCTTAATTGTGTAAGAATATTTTAGACCAACTATATTTGTTGTTTGAGCAATAGTTCTATTTAATTGTTTTTCGAATCTATAAAACAAACCAAACCTTCCCATTTTTTTTGTGTTATAAGAAGTTCCAAATGTTAATCTGTATTTTGAAAAATCATTTTTTGAGTTAACTGCTGATCCTGACCTATTAAATATTTCTGCCGAAATTTTTGGGTCTAACTTCCACCTTCTAATATTATATCCAACCGATGCTTTAAAACGTGTTTGATTATTAGGGTCATCCCCATCTGCTTCGGACAGCCCTAATTCATTTTTCATTTGATACCGAAGCCTGTATTTTAATGAAAACCTATCCATTCTGTGCCCATAAATTACATCAAATTGAATTCTATTAAAATCATCATAACCTTGGATAGCACCTTTATTATCATTCTCTTTGATGTATCTATATGCCGCAGCAATATCAAAGTTTTTAGATATAGAGTAGGTCGCTCCTATTTGTGTAAAATAGGTATCTATAGCAGAAACATTTTCCTTTAAACGCAGTTGCTCCTGGACAGTAAATGTCCATTTTTTATCTAATTTATAATTTAATTCGGCTGCAAACCAAGCCGAAAAATCTGTGTTATTTTGCGAAAATATGTTATTTATAAATAAAACTGCTACTATTATTAAAACTGATTTTTTTCTTAAATTCATTTTTTTATTTTTAATTGGTTATACTCGTTTTTATCTATTGATTATATTCATCGTAATAAATTACTATATTGGCTGTATCTTTTAAAAAATCTACATCCTTCACAATGGTTTTTTCTATTTTTAACCCTGTTCTTTTTTCTAAATCTATATTTAAAAGATGGTAATTTTCGGGCTTTATATTTTCTATTTTTTCATAAACAATCTTTTTAGTAGATAATAATTTTTCTTGAAACCATAGTTTTTCCAATAACAATAAAGAAATAACAATTACTACATTAGAGCCAATTATCTCAGCATAACTCATTTTAGAATTCGCCAACGAGTTGACTACAGAAACACCAATAACAACAAAAAGATAGGTCATTTCTTTAATAGGAATAGGATCTGTACGATATCTGATAATTCCGAAAATAGCGAAAAGACCTAAAGCCATCCCTAAGTCTAACTCGTATTTTTTTAGTGTAAAGCACAAGAAAAATACAATTGTACTAATCATAAAGTAGGTAAAAAGATAATTTTTATTTCTTGCCTTTACATAATAGATATAACGTATAATCACTACTAAAAAAATAGTATTGATTACAAAACGAAATAGCATTTTGTAAAAATCATCATCAAAAAGTGGTATGTCTAAGAATTCCATAAGGTTGTAGATATTTTATTTATTTTAATTAATTTTTGTTTAAATCTGTTGTGTTTTATATTTTTATATAAATTCAGTATTCCAACGCAATATTTGCTAATACTATATGGATGTGTTCTATATTTTTTTAGAATTTTTACTATCGGAGAATTTCTATCATAGCGTTCTTGTTTTAATTCTATAATCACCAAATTATCATATCTTTTTTCATTTTTATCTAATGAAAATGATAAGTTTAAATCTATAGTAACCCTTTCTTTAGCGTTTTTATTTACAAGAGTAATTCTCTTAAAACTATTCCACAAAGTAGATGTCAAGGAATAATCTTTATTTGTTGTTTCTGTAATAAAATTTGTTGATTTTTTTGATAAGTTCGTTTCAAAGTTATCAATTTTTATTCTATTTTTGATGGTATTTCCTTTGATATCTTTTTGTTTTACCTCTAAAAAATAAATATCAGATTCTACGTATTTTCTAATTCTTATCTTGGTTCTTCTTACCCTTTTGTTATGATGATCAAAATAAAATTTCTTTAAATCTGTGTCAAAATATAGTGAATTATAATTCATCAATCTATTACCTTCTATTTCTAATACATCATAGTCTTTTTTGACTAACTCTAATATTTCAATCAATTGTTTTTTTGCGATAAGAAATTTTGTATCTACTCGTTTCATTAAGGCTACTTGGTCCATTTCTTTTAATGAAATTGAGGTAAATGTATTTATTGTATTAATTTCTTTTTCGTTCATATAATTTTTTTCAATCTTATATTATAACGTTTAAAATGAATAATATTATTATTATTTAAAAGAAAAAGAATATATTTACTATTAAAGGTCGTGGTCTTACAAAGGCTAATTTTGTATGTAAAACAGCACTTGTTGTTTTTGTCGTACAGTATTGTTGAAAGATGAAGACCACCTTTAGTTTCATCATTACTATTAAAATTTAATTCGTAAAATGAAGCATTTAGTATTCCGACATCTACCGTATTTTTATTATTACGATGTGTGTAATTTGTTCTTAATGATCTGTATGAAATAAATTTTTGTTTGCTTGTCGTTTCTTTCGCAATTTGCTAATGTGTTTACGATTTTAAGTTAATTTTTTTCAAATATAGCAAATAATTCTTTTTGTATTCTTGGTTTAATTGAGTTATGGCAATTTTCTAATGTGTTTATTTTAAATTTTGTTGCAAATAATTTTAGGTATTCTTTTTTTGATCCTCCAAATGGTGGACCGTCTTTGGTTAACGGAAATTGAAAGTATAGACCAACAATTTTACCTTCTGTATTCAAAATGTCGTACATTTTTGAAACGTAGTCTGTTCTTAAGTTAGGGTTCAGTGCGCAGAAAAAAGTTTGTTCAATAATTAAGTCAAATTTTTGGTTTAATTTAAAAAAATCACCTTGTAGTAAGTGTTCTTTTGGAAAATTAGGGATTCTAGAGGCTAAATTATCAAGAGGTTTTTTTACCAAGTCAATTACAAATACGTTTTTAAATCCGTTTTTATACAAATATGCGGCTTCGTAACTATTGCCAGTACCAGGAATTAGAATTTTTACGTTTTTGTCTTTTAGTTGGTCAACGTATGTTTTTAAAGGTGTTGTTATTTCTCCAACATCCCAATCAATGGTATCTGTTTTGTATTTTTTTGTCCAAAAATTTTTATTCAGATTCATTGTTATTTATAGTATAGGTATCCATTTCTCTTCTGTCTTTTTTGGTTGGTCTTCCTTCTCCTTTTTTACGGTAATAATCTTTTGCAAATTTTAATGAGTTTTGATTGGCAAAGGCTTCTTTTGATGTGATATCTTTTCGGTAAAGGTCAACTAATTTTGCGCCAACTCTATTTTTAGGTATATCTAATATGATAAATTCATAATTTATTTGATTTTTTCGCAGTAAAATTTTTTCGCCAGTAAAAACTAATTTTGAGGGTTTTATATTTTTGTTATGTAGTTTTACATGTCCTTTTTTACAGGCTTCTGTAGCAATACTTCGAGTTTTAAAATAACGAGTACACCAAAGAAATTTATCTATTCGCATAATAAGTTCTAATTTTCAATAGTTTTAATTTCTATTCTTTGGTTTCTATTTCTGGAAGTTCTCTTGTATAAATTAGGTGTTGTTATTTTAAGTCAATAAACATATTGTTTTGTGCATTATGTGTTTTTGAATTTGAAATATTTTGCAATGAAATAGTAGTTGGTACTGCTGAACGGTTTGCAGTAATTTCAGCAATTGCTACTGCAAATAAGGGTTCATTAATAGTGCCTAAAATACCTAAATTGGCATAATTTTCGGATAAAATTATATCTGGTATGAATCCAATATGGTTATTTTCGCCTAGTTTATTTACCAATTCTGTTACAATAGGTTGTATTGCATAGGTGTGGTTTGAATTTGCGCCTTCTCGGTTATAATTTTCAGAGTCATATAAGGTAATTGAGCCTACTGATTTTCCCGTAGTTTGTGTGCCTATTAATTGTACTTCAATATATGGGTTTAATCCATTTATAATTAATTCGCTAGCAGATGCTGTACTACCTGTTACTAAAACATACAGTTTGTCTAAATTCAAATGATTTATGGCTTGACCTGTTGCTATATTGCTTTTAAAATTTCTGTTTTGAATATCAAAAATTTCACTTAACTTTTCATTATATGTTAAAGTTGTAAATAATTCATTTGTAAATTGCCCAGTAATCATACTTGCTAAAGAAACGGCGGTATTCACGGAGCCACCACCATTATAACGTAAGTCTAATACTAAATCGGTTACATTTTCATTTTTAAATTGTAAAAATGCATTGTTTAAGTCTGCATCAAATTCATTGGTAAATTGGTTGTATAATAGGTATCCAATTTTACGACCATCTATTTCATTTATAGTAAAGGTGTGCACTGGGTTTTCAGTTAATTCTTCTTTAGTTAAGGTGATATGTTGGCCGTTCGCAATAACTTGAGCAACGTCATCGACTATAGAAAATGTGCCAAAATCGATGGTATATGTGTCCTCTGTAAATAATAAACTACGAAAATTATTTCTAGTTAATTGAGTGCCGTTAATTCCATAGATGATTTGACCTCTTTGCAAGCCATTTGTTTGGGCATCAGAATTAGGTATAATATAACGAATGTAGCCAAATACTTGTTCTGCATTGGTAGCAATTTCGACTATCCCAAATTCCATTCCATTATTTTTAGTAGTGCCAGCAAATAAGTTTTCTAAAGCAATATAATCATCAACAATCCAACTAAATCTATCTTCTGTAAATAGTAATTCATCAAATAAACTTTCTGGAGTTTTATTTTCGATGAAGTTAGTTAAATCGTTTTGATCGTTAAATCGATCGTTTTGTAAATCTGGGATTTCAGTTTGCCATAAATAATATAAATTAAGTGCTTTCCAAATAAAATTTTGTACTTCAGTATTTTTGGGGATGTCTTCTTTTTCTGTACAATTTATGAGGTTTGTTAACAGAAATATGGTTAGTATAAGCGTAATTATTTTTTTCATAATAGGGTTTTGTGTCTATACAACGTAACAATATAGGTATTTATTATTTGGATACAAAATTTAAAAATTAAATGTAACATATTTAAAGTATATTCGTCATAATAAAAACGAAACCTAAATAATGAATCAATCGCAGTTTTTAGCTTTGATAATGCCTTTTAAAGATAAACTATACCGATTGGCTTTGCGTTATTTGATTTCAAAAGATGCTGCTGAAGATGCAATTCAAGAAGTTGTTTTAAAATTATGGAAAAATAAAGAAAAATTAAATACCTATAAAAATGTGGAGGCTTTTGCAATGACAATGACAAAAAATTATTGTTTGGATATTTTGAAAGCAAAAAACACAACTAATTTAAAGTTAGTGCATAACAATTATAAAGATAAAAATATTTCATTAGATAAACAAATTGAATTGACGGATACCATTAGTATTGTACAAAAATTACTAAATGAACTGCCAGAGAAACAACGTATAATTATGCAGTTAAGGGATATAGAGCAGTATAGTTTTGAAGAAATTGGCAAGATTCTTGAGATACGACAAACAGCAATTAGAGTGTCGTTAAGTAGGGCAAGAAAAACAATTAGAGAAAATTTAATAAAACAACATAGTTATGGAATTACATAGAATAGAAAATTTATTAGACAAGTACTTTGATAGTAATACTACTATTAAAGAAGAGGATATGCTTAAAGAATATTTTGTTAAAAATGATGTTCCGTCTCATTTACAAGATTACAAAGCAATGTTTATTTATTTTACTCAAAATAAAAAAGAAATTAGTAGTAAACCAATACAGGTAAAAATTAAAAAGAATATTTGGCGTGTTAACTGGCTAATGACAGCAGTAGCTGCTCTTTTATTTTTTGTGGCGATTTATAAATTTTTACCAAAATCACCAACCGATGTAGAACTTAAAGAGGCACAAATTGCTTTTAATGAAACTCAAAAAATATTTCAACTCATTGCTAATAATCTAAATAAGGGAAATAATGCAATTGCTTATTTGAATGAATATGAGAATACTACAAAAAAAATATTTAAAAAATAGGATTATCTTGGTATCTTGAGTTTTTAATTGTTCAAAAAAGTAAAATAATAATAAAATGAAAACAATAATAAAATGAAAACAATAGTAATAGTATTAATGTTAATAGCACCAATAGTTGGTTTTTCACAGTCTGTCTTTGAAAAATATGAGGATATGTACGATGTCTCTACTGTAGTAGTAACAAAAAAATTATTTTCTTTAATGGGAAAAGTTAGTGGTGATTCACCTGAAGTTAGTGCATATAAAGAAATGATATTGGGTTTAGAGAACTTAACGGTTTATAGTACAGAAGATAGTAAAATTGCATTACGTATGGTGAGTGATGTGAAATCTTTTTTGAAATCATCTAAAATGTCAGAACTAGTTAGGGTTAAAGATAAAGAAGCAAATGTTAGTATATATATTCGCGAGGGTAAAAATGAAAATTATGTGAGCGAATTATTTATGTTTGTAAATGGTTTAAAATTGGTTGAAATAGAAACTCCTAAGGCTATAATCATTTTTCTAAAAGGAGATATTGATTTAAATAAAATTTCAGAATTAACGAGTAAGTTAGATATCCCTGGAGGTGAACATTTAAAAAAAGCAACTAATAAATAATTAGAAATCTATTTATAAAAAGAGGTTTTTAAAATTTAAATTATTTAAATTCATTATTATGATAAAGATTATATATAAAATAACAGTACTAATTTTACTAATTTTACTAACTTCTTGCTCAGACAAACCTTCTTTGCAAAAGTATTTTATTGAAAGTGAAAACAATAATGAAATATTAATGGTTGATATACCAACAAGTATATTAGTTGCTAAAGATGATATTTCAGAAGAAGCAAAGCAGGCATTAAAATCTATTGATAAATTAAATTTATTGGCATTTAGGTTAAAAGATGATAATGTAACTTCTTTTACAGAAGAAAAATTAAAAATAAAAGAAATTCTAAAAAATAACGATTACCAAGAGTTATTAAGAGTAAATAATAAGGGTTTTAAATTAACAGTGAAGTTTCTAGGAAGTGAGGAGTCTATAAACGAGGTAATTGTTTATGCAGCAGACAATACTAAAGGTTTTGTTTTAGGTAGGCTTTTAGGAAATGATATTAAGCCAGAAAGTATGGTTAATTTATTAAAAAGTGTAAAAAAAACGGAATCTAATAGTGATACCTTTAAGGCTTTAAAAAAGTTTTTTAATTAGTTCTCTTGAATAAATATTCTCTAAAAAATCGTTATTTAGTCGCTCCTTAATTTCAGTGTAATATTTTATTAATCAGTTATATAAGTTGAAATAAAACATTATTTTATTGTTTTAAATTGCAAGGTTTTTTGTATATTGTAGCATAAACCTTGCAATATATGAT
>JAKISG010000025.1 GCA_021648755.1 Flavobacteriaceae bacterium
ACTCCTTGAAATATAGGTTTGCCTGATGGGCGATTGTTAGCGTCTGTTGGTTGGTAAAAGTCGTAGTAATAGGATAAAACGTTTATTTTTTTATCGTTTATGTGTAATGTGGTTTTTATCATCTTTGGTTTTGGTTTTTAGTTTCTACTAATTATTACAAATATAGTTATTTTTAGGTAAAGTGTGAGTTTTATGTTTTTAGTGTTGTTTAATTCTTATAAATTATCATAAGGAAAAGTTCTTTGTATTAAAAAAGATTAACAATCCAACACCGCAACTAATTACAGCATCTGTAACATTAAAAATTGCATTAAAAAAAGTAAAGGGTTGCCTCCTTTAAAAGGGAATCCAACTTGGTAAAACTCCACGTATTTTACTGAAAATAGTTTATTTAATAATTTTTAAAGCATTTCCGTTTAAACAAAGTTAATTGAAATGAAAAATTCGTAAATCTTTAACTAAAATAAGTAGATTTTTATTTTCTGAAAACACTATTTTCTAAAATAAATAAATAATACAGGCACGAAAATTGTATCTTTACATTTTTATTAAAAACAAGTAATATTAAAAGAATAAAAAAAATATTAAAATGGCTATTACTATTATTATTTTTAATAATTATAATAGTAATCACTATTCTTAAAATACCTTCTGTACAAAATAATTTAGCGCGAAAAGCAACTAAATATTTAAGTAAAAAATACAATACTAGCATTGTGATTGATCAGGTAGACTTATCTAATTTAGCTGCAATAAAACTAAAAGGTATTGTTATAAAAGACCATCATGATTATCCGTTTATTATAGTAAAAAACTTAGAAACATCAATTTTAAACTACAAAAATATACTAGATAACAAATTAGAGTTAGGTCAAATTACGCTTAATGGTTTAGATTTTGTATTAAAAACATATAAAAATGAAAATCAAGACAATACAAACATATTCATTGCTAAATTTAATACTAAAAAAATTAAAAAACCATTTTTATTAACAGCATCAAAGTTAACAATAAAAAATTCAAAATTTTATCTATATAATGAAAATAAACAAATAAAACCACTTGCTTTTTATAATGACCTAAACGGGTTGGTTAAAAACTTTAAAATTGATGGTCCAAATATTTATGGTAAGGTATCCAAAACTAGTTTTCTAGATAACCATCAAATTAATGTTACAGATTTTGCGAGTGATTTTACATATACAAAAGTACAAATGCTTTTTAAAAACACACTCTTAAAAACGAAGAGTTCAACTATAAAATTAGATATGATTTTTAATTATAAAAAGGGAGATTTGTCTGACTTTAATAACAAGGTACAGATTGATGCAACAATAAAAAAGGCAACTATTTCTTCTTTAGATATTCAAGGTTTTTATAAGGAATTAGGCAAAACAGATAAGTTCTACTTTACCACAAAGTTTAATGGAACTTTAAATAATTTTAAATTAAAAAATGTAAAACTAGTATCTGCTAAAAATTCCGTTTTAAATGGTAGTTTTCATTTTGTAAATGTTTTTAATACTAAAAGGAGTTTTTCATTACAATCTAATATATTAAATCTAACATCAGATTATGAGCAATTGACAAGTTTATTACCAAATGTATTAGGCAAAACTTTGCCAACAAATTTTAAAATGTTTGGTAAATTCAAATTAAAAGGGCAATCGCATATAACTAAAGAGAATATTGATGCTCAGTTAGAAATAAAGTCAGACTTAGGTACAAGTATTTTGGATTTAAAAATTAAAAATATTGATGATATTTACAACGCTCCTTATCAAGGTAAAATAGAATTAATAGATTTTGAATTAGGAAAAATAATTAAAGACACTTTAGTTGGTAAATTATCTATGGTAGCAGATGTAGATGGCATTGGTTTTACTAAAGAAACTCTTAATACATCTGTAAATGGTCATATTACAAAACATCAATATAAGGGTTATACATATAGTGATATTGATGTAAATGGAGTGTTTAAAGATCAACATTTTAATGGCGATTTAGTTACTAACGACAAAAATATTAAAATGACCTTTAAAGGTCTTGCAGATCTATCTTCTCAAATTTATGCGTTTAAATTTAAAGCAACTGTGGCTTATGCCAATTTTAATAGGTTAAATCTATTTAGAAAACATAGTAAGTCCGTTTTAAAAGGTGAAATTGATATTGATATACGAGGTAATAATATTGACAATATGGTTGGCACTATAAAATTTAGTAATGCCTCATATACAAATCATTTAGATAACTTTAATTTTAAAAATTTTAATATTTCTTCTAATTTTAAAGATGAGGTTAGAACTTTAAAAGTAAGTTCAAAAGATATTATTAATGGTAGAATTATTGGTAAATTTAAATTTCGAGAACTACCTACACTTGCCAAAAATTCATTGGCTAGTATTTACACAAATTATAAACCAGACTCAGTTAGTGTTGGTCAATTTTTAGATTTTAATTTTAATATTTATGATAAAATTATTGGTGTTTTTTATCCAGAGATTAAATTAGGTAAGAACACTTCTGTGAAAGGTAAAATAAATTCAGATAAAGAAAAATTTGAACTTACTTTTAAATCTCCTATGGTAGAAATGAAAGATAATTTATTAGAAAAAATTAGGTTGCAAATAGATAATAAGAATCCTCTATATAATACCATTTTAAGCGTACGTAAAATAAACACTAAATATTATAATGTTGCAGATTTAAACTTCATAAATATTACCTTAAATGACACTTTATTTATACAAACAAATTTTATTGGTGGTAAAGATCTAAAAGAAACATATAATTTAAGCCTATATCACACGATTAATAATGAGAACAAATCAGTTGTAGGTCTAAAAAAATCAGACCTATTATTTAAAAATCAAAAATGGTTTTTAAATAAATTTAATGATAACCAAAGTAAAGTTATTTTTGATAATGATTTTAAAGATTTTGATTTTAAAAAAATAGAATTAATTTCTGGCAATCAAAAAATAGATTTAATAGGCTCTATAACTAACCGCGTAAATAAAGATTTTTATCTTAATTTTAATAATATTTTATTAGATAAAATTGTTCCAAAAATAGACAGTATCACTTTAGATGGTATCGTAAACGGTAAATTTAATTTTAATCAAAAAAAGGATAAAATAACACCAAAAATTGATTTAAATATTGCTCATTTTAAAATTAACAACTTTAAACAAGGAGACCTATTAGTTAAGGTGCAAACAGATAAATCATTTAAAAAATATGAGTTTGAAGCAGTATTAACTAAAGCAAGCGAAAAACCATTAAGTATATTTGGCTTTATAGATACCAAACCGAAAAAATCAATCATTAATGCAACTCTAAAACTATCAAAATTAGATTTAAAGCCATATAGCCCTTTAGGAGGGAATGCTATTAGTAATATTAGAGGCAATATATCTGGAAATGCAAAATTTACGGGCTTACTTAAAAACCCAAATATGAAAGGTGATTTATATTTAGAAAATACAGGTTTTAGTTTTCCGTATTTAGCCGTAGACTATATAGTTAAAGGCAAGCAAAAAATAACATTGAATAAACAAGAATTCAATTTTAATACCACAAAACTAATAGATACTAAAAAACAAACTGAAGCTATATTAACGGGTGAAATTAGCTATCTAGAATTTAAAAAATGGTATTTAGATCTAGCAATAGATTCAGATAACTTTTTAGTGCTAAACACACAAGAAGATGAAGAAACACCATATTACGGTACTGCTTTAATAGATATTGTAAATGGAGAGGCCACCATAAAAGGATATACAGATGCTTTAACCATAAAAATGACCGCTAAGACAAATAAAGGTACTGAATTTATTGTCCCTTTAAGTAATGTAAGTACTATTGAAGAAAACAAACTAGTCCGTTTTGTTAATATGGTAAAAGATAATACTGATTTAGGAAGACCCAACGAAATTATTTTTGACAAAAAAGGTTTAACCTTAATTATTGCTTTAGAAGTAACACCAGAAGCACAGGCAGAAATTGTAATTGATAAAGCTACAGGTAGCGTCTTAAAAGGTAAAGGTTTTGCTTATTTAGATATAGAAATTAATACAAAAGGTAAATTTGAAATGTTTGGTACTTATATAGTTGATCAAGGAGAATATCAATTAAAAAATATCGTAAATAAAACCTTTAAAGTAAATCGAGGTGGTAAAATTACATGGAACGGTAGCCCATTTGACGCTTTTTTAGATATAGAAGCAATAAATAACGTAAAAGCAAACCCATCTATTTTATTAGAGAATGTACAAGGAACAAGAGATATTGACGTTGATTTAATAACAAAAATTACAGGTAACTTATACGAGCCACAAATGGAATTTGATATTAAATTACCAAATGCAGGCTCAATTGTACAGTCAGAATTGGCATTTAAAATAAATGATGAAGATAAAAAAATGACTCAATTTTTATCTTTATTGAGTTCTGGTACATTTATTAATTTTGATAATGTAGATTTTGCTAATAGCGGAAGTTCATTTTTAGTAGGAACCCTATCAGAAAGGATTTCAAGTGCCGTTTCTAACCTATTAAAAAGTGAAAATGATAAATTTCAGGTTGGCGTTAATTTAGAAATTGGCGATGAAAATAGTTTAACAAATTTGCGAACTGACGATCAAGTAGGTGTTACTTTACAAACTAAAATTTTAAAAAAAATAACCTTAAATGGCGTAGTAGGTGTACCCATAAATTCAAATTCACAGTCAGGAGTGACTGGTGAGATAGAAGCAGAATTACCTTTAAATAAATCAGAAAATTTTAAAGCTAAAATGTATAATAGAAGAAACGAAGTACAATTTGATGTTTTAGATACCGAAGGCTATACTCAAGGTATTGGTTTATCTTATCAATTTAATTGGAATACAGGCTCCGAATTTTTAGAAAAAACAGGGTTAAAAAGAACAAAAGAACAAAAAGAAAAAATGAAACTAAAAAAAGAAATAAAAAAAAGGAAAAAGGATAGTTTAAAAAAAATAAATAGCAAAAATTTAATTAAACTTTTTCCTGTAGAAAATAAAATAAAATTAAATAAATGAAAAAATAGTATTACTCTTAATTTTTTGGAATAATATAAAGTTAGTGCTAAAATTGGATTTAACAGCGGAATTTGGAAGGAAAGAGAGTTTACGAATTAGCGCAAATATAAACGAATGACATCATTAAAACATACACAATTAAAAGAATACATTACAACTCTTTAGAAGAAATGAATATGACTTAATGAACTTTTTGACACTTTATAATCTTTACAAAAAACACGGAAGTCTAAGACGTGAATTAAAGGTTAAAACACCTTTTAATGCAGTTGAAAAATGGTTTGAACTGAATGAAAAAATATTTAAAACAAAACCACAGGATTTTAAAAACAAAATCCTATCTTTGAAACCTAAACAAGTTGTCAAACAACTACAACAACCTTGTGAAACTTAACAATTAATGATAAAGTATTGTTTATTACTTGTTGTAGAAGAAATAGTATTTAATATTCTTTTTGACTATTCCTATTTTTTATTATATATACTTACTTTTTCTTATTTTATAATCTTATACTTTATGGTAGCACCTCTTTTTTTATGGTTGTGTAAGGTTTTAGCCAATAAAAATATTATACATAGAATTATTGCTGCTTTTGCAAGTAAAAATCAAATTCAGTTTGAACGCCTACACTCCTTAAAATCAATTTTTATATTTGGCTTTTCAATTCTTCCTGTAATTTATCTCATCAGAAAAGATATCGTGATATTACTACCTAATACTTTTATAAATATTCTAATAGGCATACTAATTTTAACTATTTGGAATGAAATTCATTTTTTTATAGTACATCGTATTATGCATATTCCCTTTTTTATGAAAAAAGTACATCGCATTCATCATAAATCAAAAATACCAACCGTTTATTCGGTTTATAGTTTTCATTGGTTTGAAGCTTTATTATTGAGCACAGTACCAATTACTATTATTATTTTTATTCCATTTTCTCCTTTAGCTATTTTTTTGTATCCATTATGTAGTATTTTATTAAATTATGCGGGGCATTGTAATTATCGCTTTGGTAACGGAAAAGGAAAAAATTGGTATTTATTTGGAACACTACATAACGAGCATCACTATACTTTAAGAAAAAATTATGGCTTTGCCTCTAATATCTTAGATAAGTTATTCGTTAAAAGAAGAACGAAAAAATCAAACTCTAAAAAACAATTATGAAAAATGTTTACATTACTAGTATAGGCGCATATTTACCTAATAAACCTATTTCTAATGATCAAATTGAATTTTTTTTAGGTAAAATTAATGGTAAAGAAAGTACTGTAAAAAATAGAATATTAAAACAAAACGGTATTAAAACCCGTTATTTTGCCATAGATAAAAATCAAAAAACAACACATTCTAATGCACAGTTAGCTGTTAAAGCTGTAGAGAAAGCTATTGAAAATTCTACACTTAGAGCAAGTGAAATTCAGTTATTAGCAACAGGAACTACACAAGGTGATTTACCAATACCTGGTTTTGCAAGCATGGTTCATGCAGGTCTAGATTTTAAAACTTGTGAAGTTGCAAGTTTTCAAAGTGTTTGTGCAAGTGGAATGATGGCTCTTAAAAATGCTTATACACAAATTAAAAGTGCTGAAAAACAAAATGCAGTTTGTGTAGGAAGCGAATTTGCAAGTAGATTATTTAAAGCATCTCGTTTTGAAGCTCAAAAAAATAAAAGCGTTCCATTTGATACTGAATTTTTACGATGGATGTTGTCTGATGGCGCTGGTGCAATGGTATTGGAAAATAAAAAAAAGGAATTTGGTTTATCTTTAAAAATAGAATGGATTGACTTAGAATCTCATGCACATAAATTTCCTCTTTGTATGTTTACTGGTAAAAATGACAATAAAAATGAAAAGGAACAAACTTGGTTAGATTATCCCGATTATGAAGCAGCCTCTAAAGCTGGAGCAATTAATTTAAAACAAGATATTCGTTTATTAAATCAAGTTATTCAAACAGGAGTTTCTCATTATTTTAGATTGATAAATAAAGGAATGATTAAAGCTAGTGAAATTGACTGGCTTTGTTGTCATTATTCCTCCGAATTTTTTAAAGAACCAATTAAAGAATTGATGAAAAAGGGAGGCGGAACAATACCTGACAAAAAATGGTTTAGTAATTTAACTTCTAAAGGGAATACTGGCGCAGCCTCTATATACATTATGTTAGAAGAACTGATGAATTCTAATACTTTAAAAAGTGGGGAAACCATCTTATGTATGGTTCCCGAAAGTGGTAGATTTATTACTTCATTTATGAAATTAACCGTAGTTGAAAATAAGCCAGAGAATGAGACTGTATTTTCTATTCGAAAAATCGAATCACCAAAATTAAATCTTACTAAAAATGAAGTTTCTCAATGGTTAATACGACATTTAACAAACGTTTGGATTGATTTTGAATCTAATTTATTAAATGTACCTATTATTAAAAAAATACATAATGGCAAACTTCATTTAGACGATTACAAACTACTTCTCAAAGATTTAAGGCAGCAAGTGATTGACGGGTCGCAATGGATTTCAAGAGCAGCATCAAATATTGATATTCATATTTTTGAATTACGATCAGCTTTTATTAAACACTCAGCAGTAGAACATAAAGATTATCAAATGTTAGAAAAAAACTTTGAAAATTTAGGCGAATCTATAGATAATATTCAAAATGGAGAAAAAAATATTGGTAGTGTAGCTTTGTCCTCCTATATGTTTCAAGAAGCTAGTAAACCAAACCCTATTAATCTATTAGGGTCTATGTTTATTATTGAAGGTATCGGAAAAAGACTCGCCGCTTTTTGGGGCAATATGATTAAAGAGCAACTGGACTTACAGGAAAATCAAGTTTCTTTCTTTACCTATCATGGTATTGCTGATGAAAACCATTTTCATAAATTAGAAGAAGCAATTAATCACCCATTAATGCATTTAGACTTAGCCAAACAGATTGTTAAAACGGCCAAAATAACAGCCCGACTATATCAAATGCAATTAGAAGAATTAGGTAATTATTAAACCCATATCATGAAAAAAAATTTATTTGATATTTCAAAACACGATAGTAGAGACCCAAACCCTTGGCTTGCATTGTATTTAGACACTAGCATACCAATGAATGAAAATACGAAGCGCGTTTTAATGACCGACAATAACTCTAAGTCTGTTCGATTTTTACTACCACTTATTATGTTTTTGTCAAAATTTTTTATGCTTTTAGTACACGTATTTAAATTTTTCTTCCCTAATTTAATAAACTCACCTAAAACATTACATCGAATTTTAGCTTGGGGGTTAAAACATTTTGTAAGTGCCGAAGCCAATTATTTAATTTTTCGACATTTTCATGTTGGTACAGAAATTGTCGAATTTATAGCACAAAATATTGAAGGTGTAGAAGTTAAAACAACACCTTTAAGACCTAAAAATTTTGAAGATGTAAAAGAAAATTTATTCTTAAATCATGACTTAAATTTGTACAACTTTGTTATTAATTTAAATACAGAACTACGTAATAAAAATATAGATATTGTACCAAAAAGTAATTTAAATACCAATATGATAACCGAAAATCAATTTGATCATATTGAGTTTTCTAATAAATGGACTACTATTTTAGACTTGCGGTCTGCCATTGAACTATTTACACCTTTATTTCAATTTTTTTTAACAGCAAATGACTTTGTTAGAGCATCTAACTCCTTACAATTAGATGAAACTATCGCTATTTATACCTCACAAATTTTAGGAACACCAGCACATATCGGTTTAGTAAATAATAAACACCCTATGGTGCCTGCAACAACTTATGATGCAGGTTATAATTTAGTTCTACACGGCTTAGCTGCTGAATCATTACACGGTGTTCTAGTAAAGATAAAAAAACAAGAAAGATTAGAAATTCAAAAAAAAGGGTAAAGCCCTTCCTGCTATAAATAAAAGTTCCTCGTCCAAAAATTATAATAACCAAATACCAAAAGAAAGATTTATTCAGTACAATTTTGTAATTTTGAAATTTCTAAAATTAAAAAAATGTTAAAATTTCATATTGTAAAAAGATAAGAAATAAAATAAAACCAAAGATAATTGACCTCGGGTTACTTTAAATCTTTTATACTAGATAAAGCCATTAACAAAGTAAAATAGAGTTAAAAGTATATCGATAAAATAAGTATATCTTAGTTCAAAAAAACAAGTAATAAAAGTAGTATTTTTATTTTTCTAAATTTTAGTAGTTGAAGCATATTATTGATCTCATAAAAGGTTTTTTTAAAAGAGCAGGTTCTTATGTTTTTATGGCAACTTTTATGGCCAAATCAGCTTCCTTTATTGCACACATAATGGTACTTAAATTTATTCCTGCCAAAGAACTAGGGGTGGTAATTTATACACTAAGTTTTATTTCATTTTTACTACCAATGGCAGGTTTAGGAATTCAACAAAGCCTAATAAGATATGGAGCCTTATTAAAAACAAATAAAGAAAAAGAAGCCTTATTTATTTATAGTTTTAAAAAGGGAACAATTATTACTATAGGATTAATTATTACTATTATACTATTTAGTAATCTGATTAATTTTAAATTTCCAAACACCTCTTTTTATTTTAATTTACTGTCTTTTAGCATATTAACACAATTTTTACTTGCTTTAATTAAAATTTATTTTAGATTATTTTATAAAAATAAAAAATTTGCTTTTGTTGAAATTACTTATGCACTTTTATTTTTAATAAGTACGTCTATCCTGAGTTACCTATATAAAGAAACAGGATATATTATTGCAATTATTTTATCACCATTATTGGTTTTCTTTTTATTTATTAAACAATTACACATTAATTTTAAGAATAAAATAATCTTGAAAATAACCAATTATTCTTTTTGGAAATATGGATTTTTTGCAGGTTTAGCCAATGTATCTACATTGCTATTAGTCGAAATTGATACTATTTTAATAGGTGAATTATTAGATGCAACAGAGGTTACTTTGTATAGATACACCTCTTTAATTCCAATTAGTTTATTATTTTTACCTCAAATATTACTAACTACTGACTTTGTTTATCTAACCAAAAATATAAAAAACAAACAATACATTAACAATTACATTAAAAGTTATCTATTTATTTTTAGTATTGTTAGTCTTTTACTATTAGGTATTGCTTATTTTTGGGCACCTATTATCTTAGCTTTTTTTGGAGAAGAATACATTGCTTATACAAATACTTTTCTAACCTTAGTTGTAGGTATTTCAGGTATTTTAATACTACGAGGCTTATTTGGCAACTTATTATCAGCTATAGGTAAGGCACATTTAAATTTTATAATTTCAATTTTAGCCATAGGGGTTAATATTACTTCTAATTATTATTTTATTCCAAAGTATGGTATTTTAGGAGCTGCAATTACATCTACTATAATTATGTGGTTTACTGGATTAATGACTTTTATATTATTCTTTTATTATAGAAATAAACCTTAAATACAAGTAATTAATAAGTAAATTTGACCTTAGTTTTAGAGGTAGAAAACTAAATTACCATAAATAACAAGCCTTAATGAAAGGTATTACATGTATGAACAATCAAAATGCCTTTCAAGTTTACAACGCCTCTGCTGGTTCTGGTAAAACATTTACCTTGGTAAAAGAGTATCTTAAAATTATTTTAAAAACGACTGATGTTTTTAAATTTCAAACCATTTTAGCAATCACTTTTACCAATAAAGCCACTGCTGCAATGAAATTACGTGTTATTGAAAGTTTGCGTTCTTTCTCTAATAAAAATATTTTACAAAAAGACAATATATTATTTTTAACTATTTGCAAAGAGTTAAATTTAGAAGCAAGTATTCTTCAAAAAAGAGCAACTAATGTTTTAAGAAGTATCTTAAATAATTATGCAAGCTTTAACATTACAACGATTGATAGTTTTACGTATAGACTCTTAAAAAATTTCGCTTTTGATTTAGGAATTTCTGTAAACTTTGAAGTAGAAATGGATGCTATTTCTCTTTTAAACGAAGCGGTAGATGTGTTAATTTCTAGAATGGGTAATGATAAAGAACTCACAAAAACATTAATCGATTTTTCAATACAAAAAGCAACTGAAGATAAAAATTGGGATATTGCCATTGACTTAAAGAAAATAGCTACTTTATTATTAAATGAAGATGACTTACTACAAGTTAATAAAATAAAAGATAGACCCATTCAAGATTTTATAAATTTAAAAAATAATATCTATAAACAACAAGTAAATTTTGAAAAACAATTTTTTGATATAGGTAAAAAAGGATTACAAATTATTGAAGATTTAAACATTGACGTTACAAATTTTTATTATATTCAATTCCCAAAATTCTTCCAAATTTTAAGCAATCAATTAAGTAAAATTGAATTTAATACAGAAAAAGGGCTTGGTAAAAGTATTATAAATGAGTTGTATTATACTAAAGGAAAATCTGCAGAAATAAAAGCGATAATAGATACTGTTATTCCATCATTATTAAACCTATATAGCCAAGCAAAAATAATTTACCAAAGTTATTTATTAAACAAACTTATTTTACATAGTTTAATTCCTTTAGCAGTTTTACGCTCTGTAAACTCCGTTTTAAACGAAATAAAAGAAGCCTCTAACATTCGGCTTATTTCAGAATTTAACTCCTTAATAAGTGAACACTTAAAAGAGCAACCTACAGCATTTATTTATGAAAAAATAGGCGAAAAATATCACCATTATTTTATTGATGAAATGCAAGATACTTCAACAATGCAATGGCAGAATTTAATTCCGTTACTCTCCAATGCACTATCTAGCCAAAATGAAAAAGGTGAAATAGGCTCCTTACTTTTAGTTGGCGATGCCAAACAAGCTATTTATCGTTGGCGTGGAGGAAAAGCCGAACAATTTATTGGGTTAACTAAAGATGAGAATCCGTTTTTAGTTAAAAAAACAGTTGAAAA
Organism: Flavobacteriaceae bacterium; assembly: GCA_021648755.1. Taxonomy (GTDB): domain Bacteria; phylum Bacteroidota; class Bacteroidia; order Flavobacteriales; family Flavobacteriaceae; genus S010-17. The sequence continues at coordinate 12,035 of JAKISG010000025.1, forward strand.
TTTACCCATAAACTTTCGCAGTTTTTCTGAAATTATAACCTTTAATAATTCCTTTTTTCAATTTTTATCAAAACATTTAAAAAAGGATACTTATGCTAGTTTATATTTTAATGGAAACAAACAAGAAACCACTGATAAAAAAGGCGGTTTTGTACAATTACAATTTATAGAAAATAGCTTGTCTGCTGAAGAAAAAGATACTGTTTACCCAGAAAAAATCTTAGAAATTATTCAAAATTTAGATACAAATTTCACCAAAGATGAAATTTGTATTTTAACTAGAACTCGTAAACAAGGTATTGCAATTGCAAATTTTTTAACCGAAAAAAATATTAAAATTATTAGTTCAGAAACTTTATGGATTCAAAACTCTATAAAAGTTCAGTTTATTATTAATTTATTAAAATACACAATACAACCCGAAGATAAAGATGCTAAATTATTATTATTATTATTTCTTTATGAACATTTAAAAATAATAACTGAAAAACATGAATTTATTACCAATTTCCTAAATTTAAAAACTGATTTATTTTTTAAAAAATTACAAGATTATACTATTTATTTTGAAATCTCTAAATTTTTAAGCTTACCGTTTTACGAAAGTATAGAGCATATAATTAGAGTTTTTAAATTAATAAATTCATCTGACGCATATATTCAATTTTTTCTCGACATTATTTTAGAATATTCAACTAAAAAAAACGAAGGAATAACAGCCTTTTTAAATTATTGGGAAGAAAAAAAAGACACACTAAGTATTGTTGTGCCAGAAGGTAGTAATGCCGTTAGAATTATGACTATTCATAAAGCGAAAGGATTAGAATTTACAGTAGTTATCTATCCGTATGATCTAGATATTTACAGACAAATAAACCCTAAAGTTTGGTATAAACTAGAAAAAGAAAACTATAATAATTTTGATTCGTCATTAATAAATTACAGCACTTCGCTTAAAGAAATTGGTCTAACTGGAGAAAATTTATACAACAAACAACGAGAAGAGTTAGAATTAGATAATTTTAACCTACTCTATGTTGCATTAACTAGAGCCAAAGAACAACTTTATATTATTAGTGAACACCAAAAAAGTTTTGATGAGCCAAAAAAGTACGCACAATTTTTTATTAATTTTTTAAAACGTATTGGTAAATGGAATGATCAGGAGTCTGTATTTAAGTTTGGCAATAAAAAGAGAATCTCAATTAAGAAAAAGAGAAATATTCATAACACAACGCAGACAGCATTCATTAGTTCAGATTGGAAAAATCATAATATAAATATAGTAGCAAATTCAACTTTTGACGATTTTGATAATGCTAGAAAATATGGAAATATCATTCATGAAATATTTGCCAAAATTACAACTAAAGACGATATTAAAAATGCAATTGCTCATTTTATTAATAACGGAGTTATTCCGTTAGAAAAAGAAAACGAAATTACCGTATTGATAAAAAGTGTAGTTAATCACAACGATTTAAAACAATATTTTACAACTAAATTTACTGTTATAAATGAAAGGGAAATTTTAAATGATGATCGACTTTTATTAATTCCAGATCGCCTAATGTTCCTAAATAATGAGGTAACCATAATAGATTACAAAACAGGAAAAGTTGAAAAAAAACATGAATATCAAATTAATAAATATGGAACTGTTTTAGAGAAAATGAATTTTAAAGTAGTTCATAAACTATTGGTTTATATTGATGACCAGATTAGCGTTATTTCTGTGTAAAAAATTTTAAAAAATAAAAAAAATAAAATATAAAGAATGTTTTTTCTGAAAAAAATATAAAATCCAAAAAAAGGAAACCAACTAATTAAAACTAAATATTATCTTTGTAAAAAAATAACCAAATGAATTATATCGATATTGCATTAGCCATTATATTAGTTTATGGATTAGTGAAAGGGTTTATGAAAGGGTTTGTAATCGAGATTACATCATTACTTTCTTTATTATTAGGAGTTTATGGAGCAATACATTTCTCATACTTTATAGGCGATTGGTTAAAAACTAAAGTCTCTTGGGAAGGAAATACCATACAAGTAGCTTCTTTTACATTAACATTTTTAGTATTATTATTTGCTGTTTCTATGGTAGGTAAATTAGTAACAAAATTAATAAATGTTATCGCCTTAGGCTTATTGAATAAAATTGCAGGATCTATATTTGGTGTGGTAAAAATAGCTTTAATTGTAAGTGTTTTAATTAATATGTTTGCTAAATTGAACGATACAATTGCATTTATTAATAAAGACACTTTAGAGAAATCTTTTTTATATAGTCCAGTAAAAACCTTTGCACCAACTATTTTTCCAAGTATTATGGATACCGTTGAAAAATTAAAAGATAAAATTCCTGATGAAAATAAAATTATAATTAATAGGTAACTTTCTCAATATTCAAAAACTGTAAATTAAAATGTCTATAGCAAAAAAACAATACAAAAGAATTACCGTAAAAACATTGGTTGAGATGAAAGCCAATAACGAAAAAATAGCGATGCTTACTGCATATGATTACACAATGGCAAAAATTGTAGATCATGCAGGTATCGATATTATTTTAGTAGGCGATTCTGCCTCTAATGTAATGGCTGGTCATGAAACTACATTGCCCATTACTTTAGATCAGATGATTTATCATGCGCAATCTGTAGTAAGAGCAATTGAACGCTGTTTAGTTGTAGTAGATTTACCTTTTGGTACTTATCAAGGTAATTCTCGTAAAGCATTAGAATCTGCTATTAGAATTATGAAAGAAACTGGCGGTCATGCCGTAAAATTAGAAGGGGGGAAAGAAATATCAGAATCTATTTCTCGAATTTTAACTGCAGGAATCCCAGTAATGGGACATTTAGGATTAACACCTCAATCTATTTATAAATTCGGAACCTATACCGTACGAGCCAAAGAAGAAGAAGAAGCTAAAAAGTTAATTGCTGATGCTAAATTATTAGAAAAAATAGGGTGTTTTTCTATTGTATTAGAAAAAGTACCCGCAAAACTAGCTGAAAAAGTAGCGAAAATTGTGAGTATTCCAATCATTGGTATTGATGCTGGCGCTGAGGTTGATGGGCAGGTACTAGTAATGCACGATATGTTAGGTATGACGTATGAATTTAATCCGCGCTTTTTACGTCGTTATTTAAATCTGTATGATGAAATGACAGAAGCGTTTCAAAATTATATTAAAGATGTAAAAAATAAAAATTTCCCTAACGACAAGGAGCAATATTAAAAAATATATTACCACGTATCAGGCTTTCTTAACTAAAAGATAAATTTTATTATTTAGCGATATTCACAACTCTAGTTTCTCTAATTACGGTGATTCTAACTTGACCAGGGTATGTCATATCATTTTGTATTTTTTGTGAAATATTAAAAGATAATTCTGCTGCTTTGATATCATCTACTTTTGAACTTTCTACAATAACGCGTAATTCTCGTCCTGCTTGAATTGCATAGGCTTTTTGCACTCCGTTAAAAGCAAAAGCAATTTCTTCTAAATCTTTTAATCGCTGTATGTATGAATCTAAAACTTGTCTTCTTGCCCCAGGTCTTGCTCCAGAAATTGCATCACAAACTTGTATAATTGGTGCAATTAATGAAGTCATTTCAATTTCATCATGATGCGCACCAATGGCATTGCAAACATCTGGTTTTTCACCGTATTTTTTTGCCCATTCCATTCCAAGTATAGCGTGTGGTAATTCGCTTTCTACCTCTGGTACTTTACCAATATCATGTAATAAACCTGCGCGTTTAGCAATTTTGGCATTTAGACCTAGTTCTGCGGCCATTAATGCACAAAGATTTGCTACTTCTCGAGAATGTTGTAATAAATTTTGACCATAAGAGGAACGGTATTTCATTCTACCTATAACTTTAATTAATTCTGGATGTAAACCATGAATTCCTAAATCTATTACAGTACGTTTACCAACATCAATCATTTCCTGATCAATATCTTTTCTTGTTTTTTTAACTATTTCTTCAATCCTTGCAGGGTGTATTCTACCATCGGTTACTAACTTATGCAAAGATAGGCGTGCAATCTCTCTACGTACAGGGTCAAAACAAGATAATATTACCGCCTCTGGTGTGTCATCAACAATAATTTCTACACCAGTTGCTGCTTCTAAGGCTCTAATATTTCTACCCTCTCTACCTATAATTCTTCCTTTTACATCATCAGATTCTATATTAAATACTGAAATACAATTTTCAACGGTCTGTTCAACACCAACACGTTGAATAGTAGAAAGTATAATTTTTCTAGCATCTTGCTGTGCAGTTAATTTTGCCTCTTCTAATGATTCTTGAATAAATGCCATTGCATCTGTTTTAGCTTCATCTTTGAGCGATTTTGACAATTCTTTTTTTGCTTCATCAGCAGAAATACCAGATAATACTTCTAGTTGTTTTACATAGCTTTTATGTAATTTTTCGACCTCTGCTTTTTGCTTATCTAAAAAGTCTAATTTGTAATTATAATCTTCTCCCTTTTTTTCTAAAATTTTATTTAGTTTATTATTTTTATCTAACTCTTGAGAAACACGAGATTCTTTTTCTCTTATTCTTTTTTCAGTATTAACAATTTTTTCTTCGCGTTTTAAAATATGTTTTTCATGTTCAGATTTTAATTCAATAAATCGTTCTTTAGCCTGTAAAATTTTATCTTTTTTGACTCCTTCTGCTTCAATTTTAGCTTCTTTTAAAGTCGTTTTTGAGGTAAAAGTAGCTTCTTTTATAATTACAGAAGATTTCTTTTTTGCATTAATCAATATTCTTGAGGCCTTATTTTTTTCTAATACTTTAGCAATTACAAAACCTATTATTAATCCTATAATTGCCACAATAATTGGCATTAACATTCCGTTCATTTTGATTGGTTTTTAGTAAATATGTCTTAAAACTATTTTTAGTTACGTTACTTTGTCTATGGTATTAAAATTTATAAACAAAAAACCTACATTAGAAAGGTTTATTAAACTCCTGGTAAACAGGTTTAGGACTAACTGACTGATCAAAAATCTGATATATTTTAGTCGAGACAAGTCATCGACTTTGATAAAATAATCAGCCCGATTTAGCAATCAAAACTTATCCTTTTTAAATGAATAGTGTTGAGTTTATTAAACAAATAACTAATGTAGGTAGTAATTTTGTTATATTTTATAAAGAACTTATTTTAAATATGAATCTAATATATTATTTATCTCACTTAATTTACTTTCAACATTTTTAGTTTTAACATCGTTATAAACATTTTTTACCTCTAATCGAGAAGCAAACTGTAAAGCACACATTGCTAATACGTCTTGTTTATCTTGTACTGCGTAACTTTGTGAAAATTTTTTCGATAATTCTTCAATTTTTTTTACCGCTTTTCTTACACCCTCCTCTTCACTTAACTTAATAGTTAATGGATATACTCTATCTGCAATGGTTACTTTTATTTTTAATTTTTCACTCATAAGTTACTCACTTAATTGAATAATACACTTGTCAATTTCTCTTATTAGAGTATTAATTTTAATCTTTGTTAAATGTTTATCTTCTTTGCTACCTACTATTGCGTTAGCAACTTTTAAGGAATCATTTTTTTTATTGAGCCCTTTTATGAAATTATCTTGTTCAGAAATTTTACGCGTCAACAATTGCTCTGTTTGCTTGAGCAATCTGTTATCTTCTAGCAATTGTTCTTGCTTAATAATTAACCGTGTTAACTTATTTTCTAATAAATCAACCATTTCTAATACATTATCATTCATCAAAAAAGAATAAACTTGTTAGCACAAAGTTAGAATTAATTATTATAAACACAAAAAAATAGTGTAGTTTTATTAAATTTAAAAAATTAATAAGTGTTTTTGGTAAAGTTTTTGTAGTTTTAGCTCTGTATTTTATTCCTTAAATGATTTTAAAATAAAAATAATTTTGCTATGATTAAAAAAGTAACTATGCTATTTTTTATATTGTTTAATAGTGTGCTATTAGCTCAAGAAAGTTATAGTAAAGCATATGATTTAAACACTAAATATCCTCAAAACTATTTTCAAAATCCGATAGATATTCCATTAATACTAGCGGGTACTTTTGGCGAATTACGAACCAATCATTTTCATGCAGGTATCGATATTAAAACAAAAAAAAAAGAAGGTTTAAATATTTTAGCAATTGCAGATGGTTATGTCTCAAGAATAAAAATTAAACATTGGGGTTATGGAAAAGCAATTTACGTTACACACCCAAATGGTTACACAAGTGTTTATGCACATCTGCAAAAATTTGCTCCCTCCATAGAGGCTTATATAAAAAAACAGCAATATAGAAAAGAATCATATGAAATTCAATTGTTTCCTAAAGAGAATGAATTGCAATTAAAAAAAGGAGAATTATTAGCATTAAGCGGTAATACTGGTGGTTCAACAGCACCACATTTACATTTTGAAATTAGAGACTCTAAAACCGAAAAAACTATTAACCCGTTACTTTTTGGCATACACGTTAAAGATAATACCAACCCTGTAATTCAAAGTGCTTTTCTTTACAATTTAGATGATGAAAATTCAAAAAGACAAAAATTACAATTTACAAAACAAAAAAATGGTGATTTATTGACAAACACTATTCATACTTATGGTAAGATAGGTCTTGGTGTAAAATCTTTTGATAGGTTAGACGGAGCAAATAATAAAAATGGATTATATAAACTAGAACTTTTTGTAAATAAACAAAAACATTACCAACATAAATTAGAAACTTTTTCTTTTGCTGAGAGTAAATATATAAACTTACTAGTAGATTACGCACATCATTTTTATAAACGAGAAAGAATTCAAAAATGCTTCGTTGTGCCAAATAACAAACTAAGTATTTATGACGATTTAATTAATAAAGGTGTTATTGATATTGAAAACGGATTAACTTACACTATTGAAATTGTAGCAAGTGATATTAAAGGAAACAAAACAAAACTTAAAATACCAATTGTAGGAAAAAGAAAAGAAATAAAAAATTCTGTTGCATTGGCTACTAGTAAACTAAATTCAAAAACTCATTATTTTAAAAGAACAGATTTTAATACCTTAACAAAAGATAATGTTACTATAGCAATACCTAAATATAGTTTTTATAAAAATGTGAATTTTAATTTTTCATACCATAACGGAATCGCAAAAATTCATAACGCATCTGTGCCGTTACATAAAAATTTTACATTAACTTTTGATGTCTCTAATTATTCAGTAACCGAAAGAAAAAAATTATTTATTGCAAAAATTAAAAAAAGCGGAAATATAAGTTATGTAAGCACCAAAAGAAAAGAACATAAACTATACACAAACACCAAAAAATTAGGTCATTATAAATTAGTAAGTGACTCTAAAAAACCAACAATTACGCCAATAAATTTTAAAGATAAACAATGGCTAACTAATAAGAAAACGTTAAAAGTACGTATTAAAGACGCTTTAACAGGTATAAAAACATATCGTGCAACCATAGATAACCAGTGGATTTTAATGGAATATGAACCTAAAACAGGAGTATTAACATACGATTTTAATGATAAAAAATTTACTACAGCAAAACATAATCTAAAAATTGTTGTTTCTGATAAAGTTAATAATACTAAAACGTATATTGCAACGTTTTACAGAAATAAATAAATCAATTTTGACTTATCAATAATTAAACGTAACATTTTAGTTAATGAAAACCAACTTAATACTATTTTTCATATTACTTTTTACCAATTTTATTTTTGGACAGACAACAGCAACTATTACAGGCATTGTGACCGATGCTAATAACCAACCTGTTGAAGGTGCAAATGTAAAATATAATACCTTTGGAACAACAACAACTAAAAACGGAGCATATACCTTAAAAATAGAAACAACAAAAAGCAAAAGAATAACACTTTTTTTTACGCATGTTTCTTTTAACACCTATTCTAAAAGAGTAAATATTCAAAAAGGGAAAATAGTTACATTTTCACCTAAATTAAGTATCAAAACTGAGGATATAGAAGAAGTTGTTATTGATGCCGAAAAAAAGAAAGAAGAAGAACGAAGAGCTGCAAGTATTGAAAAAATAGATAAAAAAGAAATAGAAAATATTACAACCGTAGGAGATGAGATAAAAGCGGTTATTGTAAATAAAGGGTTAGGCGTAGTATCTTCTAACGAAGAGAGTTCTACCTATAATGTTCGTGGAGGTAATTACGATGAAAATTTAGTTTATATAAATGGTATTGAGGTGTATAGACCATTTTTAGTGCGTTCTGGTCAACAAGAAGGCTTAAGTTTTGTAAATATAAATTTAACTAAAAATGTATTATTTTCCTCGGGTGGTTTTCAGGCAAAATTTGGTGATAAATTAGCTTCAGTTCTAGATATTACTTATAGAAAGCCAAAAGATTTTAGTATTTCATTAGACGCTAGTTTACTAGGGGCTAGTTTAACTATTGAAGATAGATTATTTAACAATAAACTATCCGCAATAATAGGAGCAAGATATGCTAACAATAGTTTAATTGTAAACTCCAAAGATATTGAAAGTAATTTTAGACCAAGCTTTACAGATATACAATCCTATTTGTCTTATGAAATCTCTACTAAATTAAGTATTGATTATTTGGGTAATTTTGCTTTAAATAAGTATGATTATCAACCCGTTTCAAGAGTTACAAGGTTTGGCACATTAGCAACAGCAAGAGCGTTAGTAGTTAATTATAAGGGTAACGAAGAAGACCGTTACCTTACTTTATTTTCTGCTTTAAGTGCAAATTACAAAGTTAATGATCAGTTAAAATTAAATGTAACCACCTCTATATACAATACACAAGAAGAAGAGTATTTTGATATTGAAGCCTTTTATGGTATTGGTGAGGTAAACGCTGATTTTGGAGGCGAAAATTTTGGAGAAGTAGAATTTACACAATCTATAGGCTCACAATTAGATCATGCAAGAAATGATTTAGATGCATTAATAAATAATGTTTCTGTCAAAGTAGATTATAAAATTACTAAAGATAATATTAAAGACTTGTTTGAGTTTGGTGCTAAATACCAGCATGAAGACATAAAAGATAGAATTAGAGAATTTGAAATATTAGATTCTGCTGGTTTCTCAATTCGTCCACCAGATTTAATAGGTAATGATGAGCCTTATACGCCTTTTACAGGACCTATAGTTCCTTTTATAAATATTAGAGCAACTAATAATGTAAAAATAGATAGACTAACTGCCTTTGCACAATGGAACAGAGAAACATACTTAAATGAAAATACTAAAATTTGGTTTAATTTAGGAGCAAGAGTTCATAATTGGAATGTTGACGATACTTTAGGAAATACAAAAAACCAAACCGTAATAAGCCCAAGAGCAACATTTGCTATAAAGCCAGAAAATTGGGAAAAAGATATATTGTTTAGGTTTGCTACTGGTTTTTATTACCAACCTCCATTTTATAAAGAGTTAAGAGCAAATGACGGTAGTGTAAACGTAAATGTAAAAGCGCAAAAATCTATACATTTTGTTTTAGGCTCTGATTATAATTTTAAATTATGGGAGCGTGATTTTAAATTAGTAACAGAAGCTTATTATAAAAATATTACAGATGTAAATCCGTTTACAATTGATAATGTGCAAATACGATATGCTGCAAATAATAATGCAGTAGCTTATGCTGCTGGTTTAGATATGCGTATAAGTGGTGAATTTGTTCCTGGCACAGAATCGTATTTTACTTTTGGACTTTTGCAAACTAAAGAGAATATAGATAATAGAGGTTATATTTTTAGACCTACAGATCAAAGATTAAAATTTGCAGTTTTATTTCAAGATTATTTACCAACGAATAAAAACTTTAAAATGTTTTTGAATATGATTTACAATACAGGTGTTCCTGGAGGGTCACCAAGTGGTGCAGATCCCTATCAATTTCAAAACAGATTAAAAGATTATTTTAGGTCTGATATTGGCTTTAATTATATCTTAGTAGATGCTAAAAAGAAAGTTAAAGCAAACTGGTTAAAAAAATTTAAAGAATTGAGTGTTGGTTTAGAGCTATTTAATATGTTTGATGTTCAAAATTCAATAACGAATACTTGGGTAAGAGATGTTTCTTCTAGACGTTCTTTTGCTATACCTAATTTTCTTTCGGGTAGAATTTTAAATACTAAAATTAGTATGAAATTTTAATAGTTGGTAATCTCAATTTCAGTTCGCCTATTTACTTGATGCTCTGCTCTTGTGCATTTTATACCATCTTCACATCTGTTTTTAAGAATTGCTTCGCCGTAGCCAATAGCTCTAAATCTCAAAGAAGAAAACTCACCTTTTTTAATTAAATATCTTACAGAACTATTTGCTCTACGTTGAGATAATTCTTGATTGTATTTATTTGATGATCTAGAATCAGTATGTGAAGCAATCACTACATTAATATTAGGACAGCGCTTTAAGATATTCACTACTTTATTAAGTTCTATAGCAGCATCATTTCTAATACTATGTTTGTTTAAGTCAAAATATATATTATTGATTAGGTCTAGTTGCTCTTGACATATATCGTATTCACTTAAAAAGTTATTCTCTTCTTCATTATTAGAACCCTCTTCTTCATTATTAGAACTCTCTTCATTATTAGAACTTAAATTTCTGAAATTTGTAATTTGAACAGTTACTGTACTTTCTTTTTTTCGTTCAACAATTTTGTTATTAGAACTTAAATTTTTAAAATGATTAATAGGATTACTTTCTTTTTTGGGCGTATCTTCTTTTTTATTAATAGTTACAATTTCGTTGTCAGAACTTAAGTTTTTAAAATTTTTAACTTGAGTGTTGGTATCATCTTTTTGTTTAATTAATTCTACATTACTGTTACTAACAACCTCGTTAGTAACAGTATTAACACTAGTAACCTCACCACTGACACTAGTAACTTCATCACTAACGCTAGTAACATCACTAACACTAGTAACCTCATCACTAACACTAGTAACTTCATCACTAACGCTAGTAACTTCATCACTAACGCTAGTGATTTTATCAATAACCTCTGTTTTTTTAGAATTGGTTTGATTACTAACAACAGTAACTTGCTTTTGTTTATTTTTTTCTAAACTATTTACGGTATTCTCGATTTTAGGATTATCAATTCTAACACTATTATTAGTATTAGATGGTAAGTCTAATTTTTCGTCAATTTTTTTAGTTTCTATTTCGCCAATAGTTTTATTAGAATTTTTGTAAAAAGAAGAAATACCTTTAATTACCACTTCTTCGCTTTCAAAAAAAGTTTCATTTTCTTCTTTATTTTTAATAAGACCTTCTTTTGGATTTAAAATCTTAAAATAGAAGATGTCATTATTTATATTACTTTTATTTCTTTTACGATTTCTTACTTTAGCATTTCGTCTGTTAGAAGTAAAATACCCAAAATTGGTATTTTTCTTTTTTGTAAATGCAAAATCATTTTTGTCACTATTAAATTGTTCTCCCAAATTTTCTGCATTAGAGTTACCGTTTAGTTTTATTGAAAAAACATCTAGACCACCAAGTCCGTCTCGTCCATTAGAAGAAAAATAGAGTGTGTCATCTGAAATAAAAGGAGTGGTCTCTTCTTTAGAAGTGTTAATTTTTGGACCTAAATTAATAGGTTTCCCGTATTTGTTATCTCCTAAAATTTCAACTTTAAAAATATCCAAAGAACCTAAAGTGCCATTCATATTTGAAGCAAAATACAAAGTCTTGTCGTCTTTACTTAAACTTGGGTGACCGACAGAAGACCCCTTAATGTTAAATGGTAATTTAACAATATTAGTCCACAGCCCAGGAGTTAGTACGTTGGCTTTATACAATTCTAAGTGAGCTTCCTTTTTCTTACTGCTATTCTTTTTGCTATTTTTACTACGAATTGAACGCGTAAAGTAAACTGTTTTCAAATCATTTGTAAAGACTAAGTCAAGTTCATCGTGTTCAGAGTTAATTTCTTTACTTAATGCTTTGCTATTTGTAATATTTCCATTTTCATCACTTATGCCAAAATAAAACCCTAGGCCTTTATTTTTTTTAGATGTTCCTCTTCTCCGGTTTGTGCTTTTATTTATTTTTGGCGATGCATAAATCACAAAATCATCACCATAAAATGAAGTTCCAAAAACAGAAAAGTCATTATTTAGGTTTATATTTTTTATAAAATATTCTTGATTATTTTGAGAAGATATATATTGAAAATTAATTAAAATTAATAATAAGGGAATTAGTTTTTTCATTACATTATTTGTTTGAGGTTCACAAAATTACAAAAAATATATATATTACAGCCATAAATACTAATTGATTTTTATAAATGTAGATTTATTGTTGTCTACGATTGTATTCTATTGTGAATAAAAAACAAAAATTAAGTTACAATTTATCGTTAGATATTCTTACTTTTGAACTTCTTAAATAACACATTGTCTAATTACTTACAAAATTTAAACCAAGCTCAAAAAAAAGCAGTCTTACAAAAAGATGGTGCTATGATTATTATTGCAGGTGCAGGTTCTGGCAAGACACGAGTATTGACCTATAGAATTGCTTATTTAATGAGTCAAGGAATAGATTCGTTTAATATTTTGGCATTAACTTTTACTAATAAGGCAGCGCGAGAAATGAAAACCCGCATTGCCCAAATTGTTGAAGATGGAGAGGCAAAAAATTTATGGATGGGTACATTTCATTCTGTTTTTGCAAGAATTTTACGTTCTGAAAGTGAGAAATTAGGATTTCCATCAAATTTCACGATTTATGACACTCAAGATTCAGTACGATTATTAACGGCAATAATTAAAGAAATGTCTTTAGATAAAGACCGTTATAAAGCCAAACAAGTTTTAGGTAGAATTTCGCAATACAAAAATAGTTTAATTACGGTAAGGGCATATCAAAATAACTCTGAACTGTTAGAGGCAGACACCTATGCAGGAAGACCAAAAATGGGAGAAGTTTATAAACATTATGTAGATCGTTGTTTTAAAGCTGGCGCAATGGATTTTGATGATTTATTGTTAAGAACAAATGAACTGTTATCTCGTTTTCCAGAAACTTTAGCAAAATATCAAGATAGGTTTCGTTATATTTTAGTAGATGAGTATCAAGATACCAATCATTCACAATACTTAATTGTGAGAGCATTAGCAGATCGTTTTCAAAATATTTGTGTAGTTGGTGATGATTCACAAAGCATCTATTCCTTTAGAGGAGCAAACATACAAAACATATTAAATTTTCAAAAAGACTATGAAGATGTAAAAATTTTTAAATTAGAGCAAAATTACCGTTCCTCTGGCAATATTGTAAATGCATCTAATAGCATTATTTCTAAAAATAAAACACGTTTAGAGAAAAAAATTTGGACTGAAAATTTAGAAGGTGAAAAAATTAAAGTTATGCGAACTTTTTCCGATAGTGAAGAAGGTCGTTTTGTAGCAAATAGTATTTGGGAGAATGCAATTAAAAATCAATTAAAATATAATGATTTTGCAATTTTATATCGTACCAATGCACAATCACGAGCTATAGAAGATGCACTTCGAAAAAAAAATATAAAATATAGAATTTACGGTGGGCTATCTTTCTACCAACGAAAAGAGATTAAAGACACGCTTTCTTATTTAAGATTACTTGTAAACCCAAGTGATGAAGAGGCTTTTAAAAGAATCATAAATTACCCAAAAAGAGGTATAGGTCAGACCACTTTAGAAAAATTAACGATAACCGCTAACCATTATAATAAACCTGTTTTTACAATATTAGAAAACCTACATAAAATAGATTTAAAATTAAATGCAGGAACAAAAAATAAATTACAAAATTTTGTAACAATGATTAAAAGTTTTCAGGTTGAGGCACAAACCAAAAACGCTTTTGAAATTGCCGACTTTGTAATCAAACAAACTAAAATAATCAAAGATATTCAGATAGAATCTACACCAGAGGCAATAAGTAGAATAGAAAATATACAAGAGTTATTAAACGGAATTAAAGATTTTGTAGAAGAACAAAAAGAAGTTATAGATAAAAAAACATCATTATCTCACTTTTTAGAAGACGTTGCTTTAGCAACCGATTTTGATAATGATAAAGACAACGAGACACCAAAAGTTTCACTAATGACGATTCATCTATCAAAAGGATTAGAATTTCCGATAGTTTATATCGTTGGTATGGAAGAAAATTTATTTCCATCAGGCATGAGTTCTAATACCAGAAGCGAGTTAGAAGAAGAGAGACGTTTGTTCTATGTTGCAATTACAAGAGCCGAAAAAAAAGCCTATTTAACCTATGCACATACACGCTATCGTTGGGGTTCTCTAGTAGATTGTGAACCAAGTCGATTTTTAGAAGAAATAGAAGACAAATATTTAGAGTATCTTGCACCCAAAATAACACCTGCAATTAATAGATTTGTTGCTAATGATATTTTTGGAGAGCCCAATAATTCTCAAGAACAAAAAATAAGATTTAAAAAACCAACTAAAAAAAACATTAAATTGGAAAAAACAATTACAATAAGCACGCCAAATAGATTTAAAAAAGTAAGTCAAATCAAAGAAAAAACCTCTTTAGATTTTGACACTAACATTACCGAAGGTTTATTAATTATACATCAAAAATTTGGTAGAGGAGTAGTTAATAAAATAGAAGGAACAGGTACCAATAAAAAAGCTGAAATTAGTTTTGAAAAAAATGGTATAAAAAATTTATTATTGCAATTTGCAAAACTTAAAATTTTAAAAACAAGATAAACAAGACTTTGTAGTTTTATAAGAAACAAACAATAATGGAATACGTACTAGAAAATAATTCAGAAAGAGAAAATTTGCATATCCCAGAATACGGAAGGCATATTCAAAAATTAGTAAATCATTGTAAAGAAATACAAGATAAAGATAAACGTAACAAAATGGCAAAAGCCATTGTTGAAGTTATGGGTAATTTACAACCACACTTAAGAGATGTGCCAGACTTTAAACATAAACTTTGGGATCAACTTTTTATAATAGCTGCTTTTGATTTAGATGTAGATTCACCTTATGAAATTTTGACTAAAGAAGAAATTCAAGCAAAACCAGAAAAATTGCCTTATCCAAGTAACCCTACGAAGTATCGTTTTTATGGTAATAATATCCAAATTATGATTAATGAAGCAGTAACTTGGGAAGAAGGGAAAATGAAAGATACCTTAAATTATACCATTGCAAACCATATGAAAAAATGTTTTTTAAACTGGAATAAAGATACGGTTGAAGATGCAGTCATTTTTAAACATTTAATTGATTTGTCTAAAGGAAAAATTGACTTGCTTAATGAGGGTGAGGTTGTTTTATCGCCAAGCAGTGTCTTACTTAAAAAGAAAACCCCTACTAAAAATAAAAACAAGAAACATAAAAAAAATAATGGTCGTAAAAAATGGTAACCAATTAATGTTTATTATGATTTAAAAGAATTATTAAAGTGATATAAATATGGGGATTTTTAAAATAGAAGGAGGGCATAAATTAAAAGGAGAAGTAATTCCGCAAGGAGCTAAAAATGAAGTGCTACAAATAATTTGTGCAACTTTACTAACTTCAGAAAAGGTAATTATAAATAATGTGCCTAATATAATAGATGTAAATAAACTGATTTTTATATTAAAAGAATTAGGAGTTAAGGTAGCACAATTATCAAAAAATACATATAGTTTTCAAGCAGATGCTGTAAATTTACCATACTTAGAATCTGCAGAATTTAAAAAAGAGGGCAGTTCACTTAGAGGCTCAATTATGTTGGTTGGACCATTACTAGGTAGGTTTGGTAAAGGATATATCCCAAGACCTGGCGGCGATAAAATTGGAAGAAGAAGACTAGATACACATTTTGAAGGTTTTATAAAACTAGGCGCTAAATTTAGGTACAATAAAGAAGAATACTTTTACGGCGTTGAAGCAAAAGAATTAAAAGGCACTTATATGTTATTAGATGAAGCGTCTGTAACAGGGACCGCAAATATTTTAATGGCAGCAGTTTTAGCAAAAGGAACAACAACAATATATAATGCAGCATGTGAACCATATATCCAACAATTAAGTAAAATGCTAAATAGCATGGGCGCAAATATAAAAGGAGTTGGTTCTAACTTACTAGTTATTGAAGGCGTAACTTCCTTAAAAGGTTGCGAACATACAGTCTTACCAGATATGATTGAAATAGGTAGTTGGATTGGTATTGCCGCTATGACACAATCTGAAATAACTATTAAAAATGTAAGTTGGAAAAACCTAGGGCAAATCCCATCAGTTTTTAGAAAGTTAGGAATTAAATTAGAAAAAATAAATGATGATATTTACATACCAGCACAAAATTCTTATGAAATAGAAGGCTTTATTGACGGCTCATTATTAACCATTGCAGATGCTCCATGGCCAGGTTTCACACCAGATTTATTAAGTATTATTTTAGTAACAGCAACCCAAGCAAAAGGAACAGTTCTAATTCATCAAAAAATGTTTGAAAGCCGTTTATTTTTTGTAGATAAATTAATAGATATGGGAGCAAAAGTAATATTATGCGACCCGCATAGAGCAAATGTTATTGGTTTTAATCATCAATCAAAACTAAAAGCAACCACAATGACTTCGCCAGACATTAGAGCAGGAGTATCCCTATTAATCGCAGCACTTTCAGCAAAAGGAACGAGTATAATCCATAACATAGAACAGATAGATAGAGGATATGATAGCATAGATAAAAAACTAATTGCATTGGGCGCTAAAATTGAGAGAATCAATTAAGTTTTTCATAAAACGATTTGTTTCATACAGAAATCTAATTAACCAAACTTTACTACCTAAGTTATTATGTCATTTTGACATATAAAAAGTAATTGGCAGTACTTTTGCTAAAGATTTTGAGATACATTAGAACAAATTTATAATAATGAATAAGAAAGAAGAAATAAAAGATAACAAAATTGTTGAAGAAACTTCATCAGTTGATAATGAAGTAAAGGAAACCGCTAAAAATGTCGAAGAAACTTTTACGTCAGAAGAATTAATAGCACAAGAAAAAGATAAGTTTTTACGCCTATTTGCAGAATTTGAAAACTATAAAAAAAGAACCTTAAAAGAACGTATAGAGTTATTTAAATCTGCAAACCAAGAATTAATGACAGTTATACTGCCAATATTAGATGATTTAGATAGAGGAATTGTGGAAGTGAAAAAAGTAAAAGATAAAGACGTTTTAAAAGGTATGGAGTTAATTAGTAATAAATTAAAAAACATACTTAAGCAAAAAGGTTTAGAAAAAATCACGATTAAAAGTGGCGATACTTTTGACGCAGAAATTCATGAAGCCATAACTCAAATACCAGCACCTTCAAAAAAAATGATAGGTAAAATTATTGATATTGTTGAAGTTGGTTATAAATTAGGCGATAAAATAATACGTTATCCAAAAGTAGTAGTAGGTAAATAAATTAGACCAGAAGTTTTGCATAAACAAAAGGAAGGCTTAAAATAATAAAGATTAATTGCAAATCGATATAATCAAAAATAGAAAATGTCAAAACAAGATTATTACGAAACATTAGGAATTTCAAAATCGGCAGATAAAAAAGAAATTAAAAAAGCATATCGAAAAAAAGCGATACAACATCACCCTGATAAAAATAAAGGGGACAAAAGATCCGAGGAAAAATTTAAAGAAGCTGCTGAAGCATACGAAATTTTAAGCGACGAAAACAAAAAAGCACGATACGATCAATACGGTCATGCAGCCTTTGAAGGACCACAAGATGGAGGTTTTGGTGGTTTTAGTGGAGGTGGAATGAATATGGAAGATATATTCAGTCAGTTTGGTGATATTTTTGGCGGTGGCTTTGGTGGACAAAGCCGAGGTCAAGCAAGAGTTAAAGGTAGTACTATGCGTATTCGTTTAAAATTAACTTTAGAAGATATTTTAAATGGTGTCGATAAAAAAGTTAAAGTAAAACGATTGGTAAAAGCAAAAGGCGCAACCTATAAAACCTGTGATACTTGTAATGGTCAAGGTCAAGTAATGCGTGTTACCAATACTGTTTTAGGTAGAATGCAAACACAATCTACATGCCCTGTTTGTCAAGGTGCAGGAAGATCAATAGACAATAGGCCAAAAGGATCTGATGCAAACGGAATGGTCTATGCAGAAGAAATGGTTTCAATTAATATTCCTGCAGGAGTTACAGATGGTGTGCAATTAAAAGTATCTGGTAAAGGTAATGATGCTCCAGGAAACGGGATTCCAGGTGATTTATTAGTGCTTATTCAAGAAATAGTACATGATAAATTAAAAAGAGAAGGTGTAAACCTACATTACGATATGTATATCAGTATTCCAGAAGCAATTTTAGGAATCTCTAAAGAGTTAAATACCTTAAAAGGTAAAGTTAGACTTAAAATAGATGCAGGAACACAATCAGGTAAAATATTACGCTTACGCGGAAAAGGCTTACCTAGTTTAGAAACTTACGGTAATGGTGACTTATTAGTGCATATTAATATATGGACACCACAAAAAATATCTAAAGACCAAAAAAAATATTTTCAATCAATAATTGATAATGAAAACTTTAAGCCAAACCCTAACACCTCAGAAAAATCTTTTTTTGAAAAAGTAAAAGAAATGTTTTCTTAAACTAAGCCCAAAATATCATTTCGACAGAAATATCACTAAACGTTAATTCACTATAAATAATACCAAAATTATATATAAAAAGTCTTTTTTAATTAAAAAAATGACTTATCTTTGTACTAGAGTTATTAGAGCAATCTAATAATTTCTTTTTCATAGCAATTTTCCCACTCAAGAAATTGAGTGGGTTTTATATTTATTAGTGATAAAAGGTATGTTTTAATCTGCAAATGTCATTTAAATAGAGGTGTATTTTGTCTTTGAAATACAAAAATATTAATTATGTAGGTAATTTTATTCTAATAAAATAATGACAAATGATTTTCTTAAATAATGTTAATTCTTTATTTTGCATTAAAATAAATCTTACTTTTGTCGTTATTTAGTAATTTATATTTATTGTGAAAAAACATCTTTACCTTATACTCCTAATAGGATTATTTTCTTGTAAAAAAGGAGTAAAAAAATCCGAATTAATAATTGTAGAAAAACCAAAAATAATTCAAAAATTCGGTTATATTTTTAATAATTATAAAGTAATAGAAGATACGGTTAAAAAAAATGAAACTTTCGGGTCTTTATTAGATAAAAATCATGTAGAAAATCCATTAATTAATAAAATTGTAGTAAATACTAAAAAAACTTTTGATATTGCTAGACAATTAAGAGTTGGTAAGCCATATACTATTTTAGTAAGTAAAGATTCTTTAGAAAAAGCACAAGTTTTTATTTATGAACCCAACAAGGTTGAATATGTTGTTTTTGATTTTAAGGATTCAATTTCTGCATATATTGGTAGAAAAGAAATAAAAACAATTCTTAAATCTGCTTCAGGAGAAATAACAACCAATTTGTCTAATGCAATAGATGAACAGGGTTTAAATTACAATGTAACCTATGCTTTATCTGATATTTATGCATGGACAATTGATTTTTTTCACCTTCAAAAAGGAGATAAGTTTAAAGTGATTTATGAAGAAAAATTTATAAACGACACACTATCTATAGGTATAGGAGAAATAAAAGCGGCCTATTTTGAACACAATAAAAAATCATTTTATGCCTTTAAATATATGTCTGATTCTGTCTCTAATATACCTGAATATTATGATGAAAAAGCCAATAATTTACGACGAACATTCCTAAAAGCACCACTTAAGTTTAGTAATAGAATTTCTTCGAGATACAATCTAAAAAGACGAATTAAACATTACGGCAATAAAATAAAGGCACATAAAGGTACTGATTTTCCAAGTCCTATTGGCACTCCTATTATTAGTACTGCAAACGGTAAAGTGGTAAAGTCTGCTTATAAACGTAGAGGAAATGGTAATTTTGTGAAAATTAAGCATAGCAATACCTACTCCACACAGTATTTACATATGAAAAAACGCAAGGTAAAAGTAGGTGATTATGTTAAGCAAGGTGATGTAATTGGCTGGATTGGAATGACAGGTAGTACCTCTGGACCACATGTGTGTTATCGTTTTTGGAAAAACGGAAAACAAGTAGATCCTTTTAGACAAAAATTACCATCTGTAGAATTGATGAAGAAAGAGGTAAAACCAAAGTATCTAGAATTTATAAAATCAATTAAAGCAGAGGTAGATAGTATAAAATTTTTTGAATCAAAAATTGATGAGATACCAATAATGTATTCTAAAGTAAACACGAAAAAAAATTAAATCAGAAACGTCTATTGCTACAAAAAGACAATATTTTATACCGTTTATTTTAGGTAAATAAGTAACATCTATATGAAGATAACCAGGATTATATTCTTTAAATTTCTTTGCTTTTTCTTTCTCTTTTTTCAGGTACTTTGTTAATTCCTTCTTTGACAAAAGTTCGATAAACAGCACTTCTTATCGTCTCTGGTTCTAAAGGGTTTACTGCTTTCTGTAATTTCATTCTAAAGACCTCCAAGTAAGAACTCTCAATTCAACAGAAATAAGCATTTCTAACTCACTTATATTTATTTGATAATTCCAAATTTGTGGCATTGCTGTTACAAATTTCTGTTCTTAATCGTACATTTGTTGTTGCGTTGGCGTGATAAACTTGTTTCATTTTTTGTTTATTTTAAAGTTATTCAAAAATAAACAACAACGTGTGCAACTAATCAATTAATTATCTAAATGTAGATGAAAATTACGTTCTAAGATTTCTCCTGTTATGCCATCTATTGTTATTTCTTCAACTCGGTTTTTTTGAATTTTATATTCAACTTCCCAAAAAATACCCTCTTTAACAACACCTCTAGTAATTGAAGTAAATTTATCATATAAATCAATAGTATCTTTTTCTTTTTTTAATAATGCTACTAATTGTTCAAAAGTAAATTTAAACGGTTTATCGTAATCTATTTCTTCTATTAGTTTGCCTGTTTTATCATAATTTTTTTTTAATACTAAAAAATCTTTAGGAAAGGAAATAATATATCTTTGAATTTCCCCTGACTTATAATATTGTTTATAAATTTCTAATAAATTAGGCTTCGATGGCATTATGTATTCAATATATTCATTCTCACTTTCTATTTGTCTGACAGTAGTACTATCTTCTAAAGTAAAATAATATTCTCCATCTACTTTATTTTTTTCAAATTTTTCTATATCAAAAGTCTCTGTTGTCATTTCTATAGGTTTTGTTTGACAACTGCTTATTTGAAATACAACAAGTAATAAACAATACTTTATCATTAATTATCTAAATGTAGATGAAAATTACGTTCTAAGATTTCTCCTGTTATGCCATTTATAATAATAAATTCTCTACGCATTAGTACTTTTTTATATGTAACATACCAATCAGTTCCTTTTTCATCACTTCCTCTACCAATTGTTGTGTTTTTATCATATAAATCAATCGTATCTTTTTCTTTTTTTAATAATGCTACTAATTGCTCAAAAGTAAATTTAAACGGTTTATCGTAATCTATTTCTTCTATTAGTTTACCTGTTTTGTCGTAATTTTTCTTTAATACTAAAAAATCTTTAGGAAAGGAAATAATATATCTTTGAATTTCCCCTGACTTATAATATTGTTTATAAATTTCTAATAAATTAGGCTTCGGTGGCATTATGTATTCAATATATTCATTCTCGCTTTCTATTTGTCTGACAGTAGTACTATCTTCTAAAGTATAATAATATTCTCCATCTACTTTATTTTTTTCAAATTTTTCTATATCAAAAGTCTCTGTTGTCATTTCTATAGGTTTTGTTTGACAAC